>CATNCP010000016.1 GCA_950096615.1 uncultured Kangiella sp.
GAAAGGGATATAAAATTGCTTTAGGCGAGGCAAAATTCAAAATTGGAGCGGGAGTTTACGCTAGGTAAATGACCAAGCCAATTTTGAATTTTAACAAAGCATAAAGTGATTTTAGGCCCTTTCAAATAAGGCGATAGATTCCGTATGCGCCGTATGAGGAAACATATCCATCACTCCCGCTTTCACCAACTTATACCCTCTTTCCTTTAATTCGCCACTGTCGCGTGCCAGTGTTGCTGGGTTGCACGAGACGTAGACGATGCGCTCAGGATTAAAGCGTGCGATGTTTTGCACGACATCTAGCGCACCACTTCGGGGCGGATCGATTAAGACTTTGTTGAAGCCTTCTTGCGCCCAGTCTTCTTGCGTGAAGTCGGCTTGTAGATCTGTGGCGTAGAATTTTACGTTGTCGAGGTTGTTGTGTTTGGCGTTCATGCCACCGCGCTCGACCATCTCTTCACTGCCTTCGACGCCGACGACGTTTTGCACTTGAGTGGCGAGAGGAATCGTGAAGTTTCCGAGGCCACAAAACAGGTCGAGAATACGGTCGTCCTTGCTCGGCTCTAGCCAGTCGATAGCACGCTTCACCATTTGCTGGTTAATACTGGCGTTAACTTGCGTGAAGTCCATTGGGTGGAACAGTAGCTCAACGCTATAGTCATCAAGTTTATAGCTCAACCAGTCCTTCTCTTCCGGCCCATAAATCTTATGAACGGTTTTAGGGCCTTTGGGCTGCAAATAAATATACAAACCATGCTCTTTACCAAATTCGACCCACATATCATGATCTTTCTCGGTAAGCGGTTCTAAATGTCTTACCACTAAGGCCACTTGGTCATCGCCCATGGCGACTTCAAGCTGTGCGGTTTTGTTATTGGTATCCAGCTCTGAAATCATGGTTTTGAGCGGTGTAATCAATTGGCCCACGCGAGGATCGAGCACTTCACACGAGTCGATAGTCGCTAAGAAGCTGCTGCGCTTCTCACGAAAGCCAACCAGCGCCCCACCCTTTTTCGGCACGAACTTGACGCCCAGACGTGCTTTACGACGATAGCCAAGAACGTCCGCCTGCATTGGCTCAACGAGTTCATAATCATCATTATCTAAGTCGTACTGCCCGAAATGTTTCAGCTGCTCGACCAGCACCGATTGTTTGTGGGCAATCTGCGCTGGATTACTCATATGCTGCAAACTACAGCCACCACAAATATCCGCATGAATACACGGCGGTGTCACACGGTCATCTGAAGCACGATGCACTTCTTCCGCTACGCCTTCATCAAACTTGCCGCGTTTTTCGGTATAAATAAACGATACTTCTTCACCAAGCAGTGCGTTATCGACAAATACTGTTTTGCCATCAACTGAGGTGATGCCGCGACCTTCATGCGAAAAAGCATGGATTTCAGCGCGAACGGGATCTTTCGGTAGCGGTTTTCTACGTCGTCTTCTTGCCATTAAATTCGGTCTCTATTGCTAAATTGTCGCTAAAATATAATTATTGCTACTAAAACTGCTTATGCCTACTCACCAGCCCAAGCAGTTAAAAATTCATTAAAGTGTGGCTGGTTTTCTTCTTTAAGATACTGTTTCAAGAAGCTTTCTTCCGCTTCCAGTTCTCCTTCAGTAATGTTGCCTCGCATCACTTCAAAGCGTAAATACACGAGATAAGTATTCAAAACATCCGTTTCACAGTAGTCTCGAATGGCCTTGAGGTTACCTTCATTATAGGTTTCCCAGACTTTGGCGCCGCTCATGCCCATTTTCCCTGGGTAGCCTAACATCGAAGCAATTTTGTCTAAAGGTGCATTGGCTCTAGGGTTATATAAGGCCAACAGATCCATTAAATCAATATGACGATTGTGGTAGCGGCTAATGTAGTTGTTCCACTTAAATTGATTGTCAATTTCACCAGTGTCCCAGTACTTCTGGGCAATCACGTTATTCTTCATGGCGCGATAGTGCAACACAGGCAAGTCAAAACCTGAACCGTTCCAAGAAACAATGGTTGGAGCGAAACGTTCGATACCGTCAAAAAAGCGCTGGACGATCTCTTTTTCGTCCGCATCTTCTTCGCCTAGCGACCAAACTTTAACCTTATCGCCATGGCGAAATACCGCAGAAATCGCTACAACCTTGTGCAAATACAGCGGCTGAAACGTGGTGCCAGACTGTTGTACTCGCAGGTGCTCCATCGCCGAAACGACGTCCTCATCGCTCAGGCCTTCGAAATCATTGAGTAAGCGCCCCGCTTCGACGTCTGGAATTGTTTCGATATCAAATACAAATAAGTTCATATGAACACTCTCTCGTCACTTTTCCCACCATTTCCCCATTACTTTTATCACCTCGGCCTCACCACTATCACATTGCCACTTCTGCAATGCCTGAAGCCGAACATTGGGTTTGTTATTGTCTTCCCCTAATCCTGCAAAACTCATCCTTGCCACAGCTACTAAGGCAGGGTAGATTAGGCTACAAAAGACCCCGTAGTATAACGATTTTGTCACCAAAAAGCTTGGAGAATTCACACTTGAGTGCGATGCGAAAAATTTTCTTACCCGCCAAGATAACGAGTATTATTTTCCTGCTCATTTATTTGCTCGGGCTGTCTTCGCAAGCACAGGCTGAGCATGCTCCCGAGCCAGAAGTTGTTAAAGTCAATGTATTGAGCGCCTTCTCCACAACTCAAGAACGAGAGCTATTACACTCCCTGCGCCAGACGCTGCTCGAACAATACAACATGAAAGCTGATGAGCAGCTCATTTTTTGGCAAAGGCAAGGTAACTGGGAGTCACTCTTAGAAAAAAACCAGCCAGACTTAATTATTGTTATTGGTAACAAGTCCTTTAAAAAGCTGCAACAGGTCGAGTTGAACACACCAGTTTTGGCAGTCATGTTAGGTAAAAGTAAATTTGAATCGCTCAAAGCATCCCCGCGAGACAATATCTACGCGATTACGCACTCTCAGCCGACCGAACGTTTCGTGCAACTCGCAAAAAGCCTTAACGTTTATCAGGCACAAATTGGTAGCTTTATCTCGCCACAGACGAAGTACAACATACAGACCTTTGAACGACTGGCTAATTTTTATAACCTAGCCTATAGCCCCGTGATGGTCGAACCTAAGTTACATGGTCGGGATGCGCTTCGCCAATTATCTTTGTGCTGCTCAGTTATTATTCTCGAAAGTGACTGCGTTTTCCGTCCTGGCAAGGTCAGGAAGTCGATTATGGTTAACGCTTACCGCGAGAGAATCATTGTCATTGCGCATGCTGAAAGTGTACTAAAAGAAGGAGCAATGCTAACATTGTTTACCCAGACGTATGACATAGGGGCTCAAGCGGCAGATCTTTATCACGCCTTAGTTGAAGGTTCATTAACGCAGCCTTATCAATACCCTGACAAATTTGCGATTGGTATCAACCGAAAAATTGCACGGTTATTGGGTTATGATGACCTTACGGTGGGTGGCTTGATGCAGAAAGTGGAAACTTTGGACTTCATACAAAGCGCAATGGGTAATGGGAAAACTACAACACCATGAAAAACTGGGGAATTAGTCGACGAATTCTAACCTTGGCATTAACGCCAACGCTCTTGGTTTGCCTACTGTTAGGCTTCTTTTTTATCAATAACCACATCCAAGATAGCGAAGACTCACTACTATCACGCGGTAAAACTATCGCGACTCACCTGGCTCTGGCTAGCGAATACGGCATTATCACGCTGGATAACTCAACACTCCAAGAAATGGCTCAAGCCGCAAGGGACAATGATAAAGAGTTATTGGCGGTTGCTATTTATGATCAAAATAACCGAATTTTAACCTCTGTGGGTGCCGCAGAGTATTTGTCTAAGATGGGCATTCAAAACCCTCATGACCTGACTCAAATTGGCGCTCAGAGTAGTCTGATGCGTTATGCCCACGTTGAAGAGATTAGCGATGGAGTCGTTTTCCATGCTCCGATCTTATCCAAATTTCCTGAAGATCACGAAGCCTGGCGAACCAATGTCAAAAGTAATACCGAAGTGTTGGGCTATGTTGCGGTATTGATGTCACAAGACTTTTCATTACTCAGCCGTTACAGCACCATCATTACTACCATGCTTATCAGTTTAATCGGTCTGTTAATTGGCGGTTTCTTGGCGCGCAGAATGTCGACGAGTGTTACTGAGCCTATCGTCAGCATGGCTAAAGGTGTCGATAAGATTAAAGACGGTAAGCTTGATACACGAATCAGCTCCGACGCCAGCGCAGAACTAAAGACGTTACAAGACGGTATTAACTTGATGGCTGAAAGCATGGAGCACAATCAGGAAGAAATGCAGCAAGCCGTGGACCAAGCCACAGAAGATTTACGCGAAACCTTGGAGACGCTTGAGGTTAACAACTTGGAGCTGGATATCGCACGACGTCAGGCCGTCGAAGCGAGCCGTATAAAAACTGAATTCCTAGCCAACATGAGCCATGAAATCCGAACTCCAATGAACGGCGTTATTGGCTTTACCGACCTTCTCCTTAAAACAGAATTAAACAATAAACAAAAAGACTTTCTGTTTGATATTAAGCGTTCAGCATCCGGCCTTTTGTCAATTATCGACGATATTTTGGATTACTCCAAAATTGAAGCGGGCAAAATGTCTTTCGAACGCTATCCGTTCGATTTACGCGAATGCGTCGATGATGTCTTCAAAATTTTGGGGCCTAATGCTTCGCAAAAAGGTATCGAGCTGGTATCGCTGATCTATTCAGATGTCCCTAAAGCGCTATTGGGCGATCCAATTCGAATTAAACAGATCATTACGAATCTGCTCAACAACGCGGTCAAATTTACTAAGTCTGGCAGTGTCGAACTTTACGCAGAAGTCGAGTCCGAAGGCAAGAAAGGGCTAAAACTTAAAATTCAAGTCAAAGACTCCGGTATCGGCCTAACGAAAGAGCAGCAGAACAATCTATTTAAAGCCTTCAGCCAAGCCGATAGCAGCACTACTCGTGAGTTTGGCGGGACTGGGCTGGGTTTGGTTATATCCAAATCGCTGGTTGAGAAAATGGGCGGTAATATTGGCGTCGAAAGTGTTGAGGGCGATGGTTCAACGTTCTGGTTCACCCTTCAATGTGAGCGTGCTGAGTCCTTACCAGAAGATGGCCTAACTGGAGAGTTCTTGGCTGCAAAATCGGTACTCGTGTTTGATCCACACCCCGCTACTCGCTTGTCTTTAACTCAAATGCTAGAAGACTGGCAAATGCAGGTTCGTAGCTTTGAGAAAATTGATGACTTGATGACCGAAGTCGACCTATACGCTCAAAGTGGTAAAAACGTCGATTTAATCATTATTGGTGGTCAGCGCTTCCGCCGTCGTATGCAACGGATCGAGCACATCTGTGACAAAGTGAATAACCAGCTTGGTTGCCCTGTGATTACCTTTAGTACGTCGAGTGATGTCGACTTCCTTGAGCACTTGGCCACTCTAGGCGTGTCACGTGCGATGGAGAAACCAATCACATACCGCGCTTTGTACAACTCGTTAATTGAGTTATTACGCTCAAATCGCTCTGAAACATCAGGCAAGAAAGTACAAGCTAGCACCACTCACCTCGATGCCAGTGAACTCAAAGGTAGTTACGTATTAGCCGTGGATGATAATCCGGCTAACTTGCGCTTGGTTACGACATTGCTGAAAGATCTCAAGATTAAAGTTGATACCGCAGACAACGGTATGCAGGCGGTAGCCTTAAGCAAAGATAAAGTCTACGACGCTATTTTAATGGATATTCAGATGCCGGAAATGAATGGCTTAGAAGCGACACGGACGATCCGAGCGAATGCGACCAACCAGAGTACACCCGTTATCGCTTTAACCGCTCATGCGATGGCTAATGAACGAGAAATATTACTCGATTCAGGCATGGATGATTACATGACTAAGCCCGTCTCAGAACAAGACTTAATCAATGTGCTCCTGAAGTGGACACAAGCTGACGCTGCTCTTAACACCGTGGTTCAGCCTGCTGAATCCAGTGACACGGATAAAGAGAAAACATTGGATTGGGAGCTAAGTCTTAAACTGGCCAACGGCAAAGTTGATTTAGCACAAGATATGTTGAAGATGATGGTTGATTCGAATCACGAAACCGGTCGGGTTATTCATGCGGCTTATCAGGCTCAGGACTTTGATGAGCTATTACAGCATATTCATAAACTGCATGGCGCCAGCTGTTATGTTGGAACGCCTCGTTTAAAAAGTCTTAGTAATCAGTACGAAACCAAGCTGAAAAAGCAACAATACAACTTACTGGAAGACTTGCATACCGACTTAATTGCAGAGCTAAAAGCCATTGACCAAGCAGCGCAACCTTACATCGAAAGCGAAACGACGAGCTAACGCAGCCCGTCGTTGCTATTTGTTGCTAACTACAACTGTGTTATTTTAATTGACGCTGATGCGTCGACAGTCGCCGCAGGAATTTCATCCGTAATTTCACCAATTAGGCACCCCTGCTCTTCATCAACAGACAGCAGTTGAGTACTTAATATCAGACGCTCTGGGCTTTTATCCGCAGGAACGTCTACCGCAACTTTATGATAGTTAGGCGTGTAACCATGATAACGGTAACTACCGTCCTCATTAGTTTGGTTTGAGCTCTCCCAAAGGATAGGAACATTCTGTCCCAACTGAGCTTCTAACTCTTGAGCCTTTAACCTTGCCGCAAGCTCATGCAAACGTCTGCTCCGCTCTTTCTTCACCTCTTTGCTGATCTTATTCGGTAAGCGTGCCGCCTTAGTTCCTTCCCGATCTGAGTAAGTAAAAATATGAATATGGCCGAAACCGACTTGCTCAATGTACTGCATCGTTTGTTCGAATTCTTCGTCAGTTTCACCAGGGAAACCAACAATCACATCCGTAGTGACATTAAAACCAGCAACCTGAGTTCTCGCCTGATTCACTAGCTCTGCGAAGTCCTCTGTGCGACAACGACGCGACATACGACGCAACACACTGTCCGCTCCACTTTGGATAGGCAAGTGCATATGCGCCATTAACCTTGGGTTAGCAAATAACTCAAAGAAGTTCTCACCTAAATCCCAAGGCTCAACCGACGCAAATCGAATTCTTGGCATTTCAGTTCGTTCAAGAACATTTTCCACTAACTGATACAAGCTCGAGTCAATATCGGAACCGTAGCCACCGACGTGAACTCCAGCCAACACGATTTCTTGGATACCTTCTGCGTGTAGCTTATTGATTTCATCGATTAAATCGTCAATCGTTCGGCTTTTTTCTTCACCACGCGCCACCGTCACAATGCAATAAGTACAGCGGTACCGGCAGCCATCTTGAATCTTGATAAAGGCACGTTCGCGGTTTCGAGCAAATAAAGCACTTTCACCCGGCTCGGTTGCAAACTCTGGCATCACAGGGATGTCCAAAACCTCTTTAACTTTATCAACTAAAACGTCTTTATCAGAATTATCGACTACGAGATCAACACCCATGATTTGCTCTAGCTTCTGAGGCTCTAGCGATGCATAGCAGCCTGTCACCACCATACGAGCTTCAGGGTTGGAGCGATGGAAACGACGCACCGTTTGGCGCGACTTGCGAGCCGCTTCAGAAGTCACAGCACAAGTATTAAGCACAATTAAGTCCGCCACTTCTGGGGTGGCCGCCAACGAATAGCCAACCTTTTGAAACGAGGTCGCCCAATTTTGTAGTTCAGCTTCGTTTAATCGACAACCTAAGGCACTTAAATGTACTTGCATAACTCTCTTTCTCTAACGTTTTACGGCTTTAAATCAAATGTATTACTGGCCATTTAGGTCTCAGCAAAACGGGCGCTAATTGTACAGATTATAATCATCGGAATCATCTGTTTTAACCAAATTCCGACAAACAAACATAAAAAAAGGCGCTAGAAGCGCCTTTTTATTTAACATCAATCCCTTACGAAGATTGCTCAACCTGATGAAGGTGAACATCTGTTTGTGGGAACGGGATAGAAATACCATTGGCATCCAGTGCTTTCTTGAAGGCTTCTAGGTTATCCCAGTAAACGCCCCAGTAATCGCCACTATTGACCCATACCCGTAGCGTGAAATTCACTGAACTGTCGGCTAACTCAGCAACCGCAATAAACGGCTCAGGATCTTTAAAGACACGCTCGTCTGCTGAGATCACGTCTAAAATCACTTTCTTAGCCTGATCAATATCATCTTCATAACCAATGCCCACAGTGAAATCCACCCGGCGCGTCGGCTCAGTGCTGTAATTGACCAAAGAGTCCGTTGAGATTGGTGAGTTAGGGATAATGATTGTTTTGTTATCAGGTGTTTTTAAAATCGTGTTGAAAATTTGAATTTCCTTCACTGTACCTGAGTAACCCTGCATTTCGACCCAGTCGCCGACTTTGTAATGACGGAATATCAATAGCATCACACCGCCAGCAAAGTTTTGAAGCGTACCAGATAGAGCCATACCAATGGCTAAACCCGCAGCACCCAATAAAGCGACAAACGTCGTCATTTGTACGCCCATAGTGCTAATAACGGTAATACCTAATATCACCTTCAATAAGATCCCAGTAAAGCTCAGCAGGAAGTTTTCTAACGTTGTGTCAAAGTTTTTAACTTTGAATAGCTTCTTCATACCACCAAGCAAGATCTTAATTAAAATCAGACCGATGATCAGAATCACAAGAGCAACGGCTAACTTTGGTAAGTAAATCATGGCATATTCAACGGCTAAGTCGGCCCAACCTGATATTTGGTCCGTGCTTATTCCTAAGCCGTTTGCTGTCTCTGAAGCTGTGTCTTTAGCTGCTTCAGCCGCTTTGTTCGTTGACATATTGGTTCCCCGTATCTGATAAATTAATCACTAAGGTATTCTATTAACTGTGTCTCACAGTAACAAGTCCATTACTAAAATCAAGGACTTACTTTTACAAATTTTAACGACAAATTATTTCTAATCTGTTAATTTGTTATTGATATTGACCAAATTTCGCCCACCTAGGTTTTAAAGGAGTCATTATGAAATCGCTGAAGCTTTTCACTATCGTCGCTATTTCTACTGCAATTGGTACTGGTTGCGCCAGCATCAAGCCAGCTGAAATCGACACAAAATTATCTCAATGGCAAGGTAGCAACATTGATACCGTGATTCAAACATGGGGCGTGCCAACAGCTGACCGAGAAATCAATGGTAAAAAATACGCGGAATGGAATACCCGAGAAATCCAAAACCGACCGTCTTTCAATATTGGCGTGGGTGGCTTTGGTGGTAACTTCTTCGGCAGTATTGGTACTACGCTATTTGGCGGAAAAAAAGATGTATATTGTACCGTTCAGATTGGCTATAACGATCAAGGCACTGTCACTCAAAGTAACTGGACCGGTGATCCTGATGCCTGTGACTCTGCAATCCCAGAAAGAGCAGACTCTTAAAGCCTGAATTACACAGGCTCTAGGTGCGTGATAATCAGTTGTAGTTCTTTTTGGTAATAGTCATTAATGTCTGGTCGAAACACAGCTCGTATATTTGATACTGGCTGTGACCATTGAGCAGGATCGACTCTAAATGCAATTGCTGAGATAGGTGTTGGGCAACCTGCTTTTTCTAGCGTGAGTTTTAAATGGTTCTCTCCGACTATTCGTTGATTTAATACTTTAAACTCATCATCAAAAGCTGGTTCAGCGAAACCCTGTCCAAAAGGTCCGGCCGAGGATAGAAGCTCAGCACTGGCTAACTGATACTCCTGCGGCATCAAAGCACCGTCAGTTTCAACCACATCCTCCATAATACTATCGCCTAAAACCTGCTGTACAGCATCATCAAAAGCACTTCGAAACTCTTCAAACTTGTCTTTATGCAAAGAAAGACCCGCAGCCATGGCATGGCCACCAAACTTATCGATCAGTCCGGGGTTCTTGGCATCGACCAGCGCCAAAGCATCTCTAATATGAACTTCTTTTACCGAACGCCCTGAACCTTTGATGTACGCCTCATCAGCATTAGCGAACACAATACACGGGCGATAGGTTCTTTCCTTTAAGCGCGAGGCAACGAGCCCTACAACCCCTTGATGCCAATGTGGCTCATACAAACACAGCGATGATGACTGTTCTTGGTCATCAAATGACATTGATTCAATTTGAGCCAAGGCTTCATCCTGCATTTCTTGCTCAACTTGCTGTCGGTCCGTATTTAAGCTGTGTAAAATCTGGGCATATTCTATTGATTTATCCTGTGAGTCGCTAAGCAAGCACTCGATACCTAACCCCATATCATCAAGCCGACCAGCAGCATTGAGCCTTGGTCCAACGGCAAAACCCAGATCCGTGGATTTGATTTTTGCCGGATCACGCTTTGCAACTTTCAGTAACTCAAGAATCCCAGGGCGACATTTCATTGCGCGAATGAGCTTCAACCCATGCTCAACTAGAATTCGATTATTTTTGTCTAAAGGGACAACGTCTGCAACGGTCCCTAGGGCAACTAAATCCAAGTAATGAGCCAGATTAGGCTCCGCGACATCTGACAATTCAAACCACTTCTTTTCTCGTAATAGAGCACGAAAAGCCAATAAGACATAAAACACGACTCCTACGCCAGCTAAGTTTTTGCTGGGAAATTCGTCGCCCGGTTGATTAGGGTTAACGATGGCATCAGCTTTGGGCAATTCATCACCCGCTAAATGATGATCAGTTACCAACACTTTTATTCCCGCAGCTTTAGCCGCTTCGACTCCCGCTATGCTGGAGATGCCATTATCAACCGTGATAATTAAGTCTGGCGACATACCTTTAGCCACTTCAACCAACTCAGGTGATAGGCCATAGCCATAATCAAAACGATTAGGCACTAAGTAATCAACCGTCATGCCCAAGCGAGACAAGACTAACTTAGCTAACGCGCTACTGGTGGCACCGTCGGCATCAAAATCACCAACGATTAATACCTTTTCTTCACCGAGCAAACTCTGCCACAATAACTCAGTCGCAGAATCAATACCTGTAAGGCTATGAAAAGGCTCAAGTTTTGATAGTTGGTAATCAAGTTCTTCAGCACTAGTAATACCGCGGTTAGAATAGACTCTATTCAGCAAGCTGGACTCAGTAAGCGCGTGTTCAGTGTTGGAAACTCTGCGACGGATGTTTAGTGGCATAAACTCGGTATCTGTTACATTTCTTGTTGCTCAACGTTATACTGTAAATAATCCGTTGGTGCAAAACAAACCCTAAACTGCTGTTGGTATTATGGATATTTCTTTAGACAAAAACGCTGGCGACTTTCAGATTCGTTCATACAAAGAACGGACTATCTTGGTTAATAATCGTGAGTTTAGAGAACCCTTCACTGTATCGCTCAACAAGCTTACCCAAGAGCATTTGCCCAGTACGGTGGATGCAATAACTGCTGATGCATTAAAAGAACTCAATATCCAAGACTATGAAGCGGTATTACTAGGAACAGGCCCCGAGCTAATACACCCGTCTTGGGAAATTATTGAAGCGGCGCAGATGATGGGGGCGCCTTTGGAAGTTATGTCGACAGGAGCTGCCTGCCGAACCTTCACCATTCTCGCTAGCGAAGGTCGACAAGTATTGGCGATTTTATATCCCTAACGAACCTCTGACCTATTACAGCGATGCGTCAGGCCCAACTCGCCTAGTATTATTTGTTAGCGACTTTTGAATTATTACCTAAGTCATTCAAACGACGGTTCATGACTTCCGCGGGCAAGTAGCCACCAATCAAATCACCATTCTCTAGAATGATTCCTGGTGTTCCATTAAGACCAAACTTTCTGACTAGAGCCATATGCTCTTTAAATGGCGTTTTGCAATTACCATTGCGATATTTATTGCGCACTTTTGCATCAGTCATTGCTGTCTGCTGATCATTAGCACACCAAATCCCGCGCAACTTATCCGCAGATTTCGAATCTAGGCCAGCTCGTGGAAACGCTAGGTAACGTAACGTGATACCTAAGTCGAGGTAATCTTGACGCTCTCTATGAAGTTTCTGACAAAAACCGCAATCAACATCGGTGAAAATAGTAATCACATGTTGCTCGTTAGGGGCCTTATAGACCACCATGCTACTTTCGTCTAACTTATTGATTTCAGCAAGACGCATCGGGGATTCTTTCTTTTGGATCTCCGCCATGCGTTCAGAAGATAAGTTACGAACTTTAGGTGTCGAAATATCAAGCATCTGACCTTTGAATAAATACTTACCGTTATTAGCTATGTAATAAAGGTCGCCCTGAAGGACAAAAGAGTACAGGCCGTCAATTTCAGAAGGCGCAATATGTTGAATACTGGCCGATGGGAATTTAGCCTGTAATAACTGTTTAATCTGAGCCTTGTTAAGTGTGTCTACCTGCTTGAGGTTTTTAACATTCGGCATTGCTTTAGTTTCTTTATTAGCAGCATGCGAAGCCGTTACTAAAAACAGCGAACCTAGCAGCCCTATAAACAGCAGTTTGCTAAAATTTTGCATAAGTGTGGAGTTTCTTCTTTGAAAGGTTAATAACCATAGCATGCGGTTGTTGCTTATCCTAATCAACCGCTTCTATCCCATATGGCATTATTTTAGCCATGCCAATGAGTCAAAAGTAAGTCGATTTACAAAGATTTACATGCCTTGCTAATGCTTAACCACGAGGGTGATGTTCTGAGTGTAGTTGTTTTAACCGCTCTCGAGCAACATAAGTATAGATTTGCGTGGTCGACAAATCGCTGTGGCCGAGTAGCATTTGTAAAGTCCTCAAGTCTGCACCGTGGTTCAATAAATGTGTGGCAAAAGCATGACGTAACGTATGTGGCGACAAATGCGTCCGTATTCCTGCCGTTTTAGCGTAATGTTTAATTCGATACCAGAAAGTCTGCCGAGTCATTTTTGAACCTCTAGTGCTGAGAAACAACCAATCATTGGTATCCTCGCTGGCGAGATCCGGACGGCCATACTTTAAATAAGACTGTATTGAAGACAATGCTTCTTCGCCAATTGGTACTAACCTTTCTTTGTCGCCCTTACCAATAACTCGCATGACCCCTTGTACAAAGCCAACCTGGTTAACTTCAACACTAATCAGCTCGGTAATACGCAGTCCACTGCTGTATAACAATTCAAGCATAGCTTTATCACGCAAGCCAAGCGGCGTCTCAACATCCGGTTGCTCTATCAATACTTCGACATCTTTTTCACTCAGAGACTTAGGTACGGGTGGTTGTATTTTGGGGTTTTCAATCTGCTGGGTCGGGTCGACTTTTAAGCGGTGTTGTTGACACAAGTAGCCATAAAACTTACGCAGGGAGGATAACAGTCGTGCCGTTGAGCGGCCACTGTATTGCTCTTGAAACCGGTAAGCTAGATAAGCTTGGATATGACTTTGCTCAACCCTGAATAAACTTGAACCTTGATCCTTTAACCAAGCAGCGAAGATTTTAAGATCAGTACGATAACTGGATAAGGTCGCGTCAGACAGCCCCTGCTCCATCCACACGTGATCACAGAACAGTTCTATTTCACTGACATCTTGTGCAGATGCATTGCTTTTTTTTCGTCGTTTATCGGCCAAGAAACTATACCAGCATGAAAGTTACCTATAGATTACCCGAAGCTTGAGTATGGCGAAAGCATAATCACTTCAGCAAACCACATTCAACGTTTCTGCAACATACTATCGGCATAAAAAAGTCGGCATAAAAAAATCGGTATAAAAAAATCGGTATAAAAAAAGCAGCCCAGGGGCTGCTTTTAGTACTGCATTGAAAAACTTACTTTTTAACGTCAAGTCTTTCTTTAATACGTGCAGATTTACCACTACGCTCACGCAAGTAGTAGATTTTAGCTTTGCGAACGTCACCACGACGCTTAATTTCAATGCTTTCTACTAATGGGCTGTAGGTTTGGAATGTACGCTCAACGCCAACACCTGAAGAAATTTTACGAACAGTAAAAGCAGAGTTTAAGCCGCGGTTACGCTTAGCGATAACAACGCCTTCAAAAGCCTGTAGACGCTCACGGTCGCCTTCTTTTACTTTAACTTGCACAATTACTGTGTCACCAGCACCAAACGTTGGTACTTCTTTATTCATTTGTTCAGCTTCTAGCTGTTGGATGATGTTACTCATGGCTGTTGCTCCTCATTTGAGCGTTTGCTCTGTCAAAATTAATCGTTGCGAAAAGCTAGCTATTACTATGCTCTTCAATAAATTCTTGCAAAAGTTGCTGTTGCTCATCGTTAAGTTCGACTTGCTCCAACAAATCTTTGCGTCTTAGCCAGGTTCTCCCCAGAGATTGCTTCAGCCTCCAGCGACGAATCTTCTCGTGGTCGCCAGTTAGCAATATGGGCGGGACCTGCTGACCTTCGTAAACCTCAGGTCTTGTATAGTGCGGATGGTCTAATAAACCCTCCACGAACGAATCTTGCTCCGCAGAATCTTGATGGCCAAGGACTCCCGGCAAGGTTCGAATAACTGAGTCCATCACAGCCATAGCTGCAACTTCCCCACCGCTAAGAACGAAATCTCCTAAGGAAATTTCTAGATCGATTTCCGAGTCAATAACTCGTTCATCAATGCCTTCATAGCGGCCCGCGACAAGAAGCAAATGTTGCTTCTGCGCTAAAGTTTTAACCAATTGATGGTCTAGCTTCTGCCCTTGTGGTGATAAATACACCTTAAAAACAGGTTCGTTTTCGCTTATAGCCATAGTGCTTTCAGCGTAACGAATTGCTTCCGTTAGTGGTGCAGTCATCATTAACATGCCTGGGCCACCACCATACGGCCTATCATCAACGGTGCGGTGCTTATCCTGAGTAAAGTCACGCGGATTCGTTACCGCCACATTGACTTTACCCTGTTTTACCGCACGTCCCACGACACCTTGCTCGCAAATCGTTTCAAACATTTGCGGAAAAAGGCTGATGACTTGAATATTCATCAACGCCTTCGCATCAGTGTTAATAGTCGGACTCCCAATCCACGAGCATTTCACCCGCCTTGAGGTCTACGCTGATAACGCTATAGTCCAGTACATAAGGAATCAGTAGCTCATCACCTTTCGGTTGCTTTACTACCAAGACATCATTAGCACCAGTTTCCATCAACTTTTTCACTTGCCCCAACTGCTCTCCGGCTTGGTTTACGACGGTTAATCCAATCAGATCTCGCCAGTAAAATTCGCCTTCGCCCAGTTCAGGCAGCTGCGATTTTGCAATCGCAATTTCTATCCCGTGGTAACTCTCGGCTTGATTTCGATCATCACAGCCTTCCAGCTGAACAACCAAGGTTTTACCTTGCTCACGACCATTAATAATAGCAGTTTCCTGCCACTGGCCATTAAGCTTGATGTACCACGGCTTATAATTGAGAATATTCTCTTTAGGCGACGTGAAAGAATACACTTTCACCCAGCCTTTAATGCCATAAGCTCCATTTAATTTACCGACTGTAAGCGGTTCAAAAGCCTCAGACATCAATCGTATTCTTAATTAATCGCTTACTCAGCTTTAGCTGCAGCTTCTTTAATCAATGCTGCTGCGCGTGGAGTTGCTTGTGCGCCTTCACCGATCCAGTGCTGGATACGGTCGTTGTCCACACGTAAACGCTCTTCGTTGCCACGAGCAACTGGGTTAAAGAAACCTACGCGCTCAATGAAACGACCATCGCGACGTGCGCGAATATCAGCAATTACCAAGTGGTAAAAAGGACGCTTTTTAGAACCACCACGTGCTAAACGGATGCTAACCATACGTTTGAATCCTCTAATATTAAATACAAAGTACCCCGAAGCCCCCTGCTTTAAGGCGCTTTCGAGGTTTACAAATTTTTAAGAGCGCGAATTTTACATGAAATTACGCCCATTTGGAAACCGTTTTTGCCAATATCTCTAATTATTTCGGGCTTTCAGCCGTAAATTATGCTTTTAAAGAAACCTGAGACCAAAAAAAGCAAAAACAGAACTTATTATAGCAAATTATTACCACACATTTTACAGCGCAGGATTGACTAAAATTTACGGGTAATCGACGCAAAAAAGCGGCTAAGGCATGGCCTTAACCGCTTATAAAATCAATACGTTAGATTTTATTGCTGATTTGGAGAGCAGCTTTTTGCTTTTTCAGGGTCGATACCATGCTTTTCAGAAACACCGTTCGCACAGTTTTCCATTTCAGCATTTAAAGCATCACGCTCTTCTTGGCTCATACCTTGTGCAGCCATCAACTGACTGAAGTTAGGCGCCATACACTGATTTAGTACGCCGTCCATCATCTCGTTACATTCAGCTTGAGTCACTTCCATGCACGACAACATTTCTTTATCTTCGCAAGCTTTCGTCATTTGCTGCTTCATCATCTGCATCATCATAGCTTCCATACCAGCTGCCTGTTGTGCTTTTGCACCTTCGGCTGCTTTGTCTTCAGCTTGAGCCGTAACCGACATTGCCATTAATGCAGTACCAGCAAATAGTCCAAGTAATTTCATAGAATTCTCCAATATTGAAAGTTTCAGTCGCCAGATTCTAACTAAACTGACACTAAGTACAACCTATTTCCGACCAAAAGGAGGCATGCCTCCCATTCCACCACCGCCAGGAGGTGTCATACCTTGCATGCTGCGCATCATTTTCATCATGCCACCTTTGCCTTTCATCTTCTTCATCATTTTCTGCATCTGGTTGAACTGCTTCAACATGCGGTTAACGTCTTGAATTTGAGTTCCAGAGCCATTGGCAATACGCTTTTTACGTGAGCCTTTAATCAATTCAGGGCGAGCTCGCTCTTTCGGCGTCATAGAGTTAATCATAGCCACCATGCGCCCTGTCGACTTGTCATTCATGACTTTTTGTTTCGCTGCTTCTGGGATTTGTCCCATGCCAGGTAGCTTATCCATCAGGCCTGCCATACCGCCCATATTGCTCATCTGTAGCAGTTGCTCACGAAAATCTTGCAGGTCAAAGCCCTTACCTTTCATGAGTTTCTTGGCAACTTTCTCGGCTTTGGTCTTATCAACCTTACGCTCAACTTCTTCAATCAAGCTAAGAACATCACCCATGCCAAGAATACGAGACGCTACACGTTCTGGGTGGAATGGCTCTAACTGATCCAGCTTCTCGCCCATACCGATAAATTTAATCGGTTTGCCTGTAATTTGGCGAATAGACAGTGCTGCACCACCTCTAGCATCACCGTCAGCTTTAGTTAAAATAACACCTGTTAAATCTAAGGCATCATTAAATGCTTTAGCAGTATTCGCGGCATCTTGACCGGTCATCGAGTCAACCACGAACAAGGTTTCTGTTGGCTCAACCGTTTGCTGTAATTCGCTGATTTCGCTCATCATCGCTTCATCAACCGCTAACCGACCCGCCGTATCAATGATGATGACATCCATAAACTGCTTACGCGCTTCTTCAATCGCGTCTTTAGCAATATCGACTGGCTTTTGCTCGGTGTGGCTCGGGAAGAAAGTTGCTCCGACTTCACCGGCGACCGTTTCCAGCTGCTTAATCGCGGCTGGGCGGTAGACATCGGCACTGGCTACCATCACCGATTTTTTCTCACGGTTAATCAGTAAGTGCGATAATTTACCCGCACTGGTGGTTTTACCCGCACCTTGTAAACCGGCTAATAAAATCACCACTGGTGGTTTAGCATTGAGATCGAGCGCATCATTTTCAGCGCCCATAGCCTTAACCAGCTCATCATTAACAACTTTAATGAAAGCTTGGCCTGGATCGAGCGCCTTACCAACTTCCGTACCGACGGCACGCACTTTAACTGCAGCTATAAAGTCTTTAACAACTGGTAGCGCCACGTCAGCCTCTAATAAGGCCATACGAACTTCGCGCAAGGTTTCTTTAACGTTATCTTCGGTAATTTTGCCCTTACCCGTTAGGTTTTTCAGGGCACCGGAAAGGCGATCACTTAAATTATCAAACATTCGCTATAACTCACTCATAAGATTTAAGTCAGTGGTCTTTATTGTAATTAGCCTATATCGAGGCCTTAGAACTCACTTGAAATTTGACGATATTTAAAATTATGAGGCATTATAACGAATAAACAAGAGATATGTGCCACTATTTATCGCTAGAACCGCTTGTTAACGCGCTGTTTTCCTCTAAAATAGCCCTTAGAATCGACTGATAATTATTTACAATAACGTGACTCTCATTTTTCAAGTTATAACTGGACTCGCCTATCTTGGTCTCGCACTATTTTTAATGCGTCGCATCAAGCATCCTGAGCAACAGGTTCCTGACTGGGGAAAATGGTTACCATTGATTCCTGCGATCCTACATTTGTTCACCGTTTACCTATTGATCGACAATAGCAGTGAATCGGGACAGAACTTGTCGCTGCTTAACCTTGTATCCTTGATTACCTTAATCTTAGTATTACTGGTTGCGATATATCGCTTTAGCAAACAAACACCTCACTTAATGCTGTATACAGCCGTGATTGCTGGCGTCATCAATTGGTTATCCATCATCCCTGAAGAGCCAAATATCGTTAACTTCAGTAATAATGGGTTGGGCGTGTTACATGTTTGGCTTTCGATTATCGGTTTTAGTTTGCTACTCGCAGCTACGTTACAAAGTAGTCTTGTCCTGATACTGCACAGCAAGCTTCGCCATAAACCATCCAGCATACACCCTTTGCTTCCGCCGTTATTAGAGATGGAAGGCTTTTTATCCACGCTGGTGTTGTCCGGTATCATTAGTCTTGGTATCGCGTTCGGCTTGGGTTTTGGTCTTCCTGAGTCCGTAATAAAAGCTCAACCGCTCCACAAAATTATTCTATCGCTACTTGCTTGGTTCAGCTTCTGTACATTTTACTTGGGGTATAAGACCTCAAAGCTAAGCGGTATTCGTTTTGCCCGACTTTGCATCATTGCTTTTGTTATTTTGAGTATAGGGTTCATTGGCACCAAACTGGTTATCCAGTACATTTTATAAGAACAATACGGAGTTAATTCTTGGAATCATTGTCAACAGGGACCTTATTCTTAATACTGGGTTTACTGATTCTTTTGTCAGCGTTTTTCTCAAGTTCAGAAACCGGCATGATGTCGCTTAATCGTTACCGCTTAAAACACCAAGCAAGGAGTGGTGACAAAAGTGCGAAGCGAGTCTACGAGATGTTAAAAAGACCGGATAAATTGTTAGGGCTCATTTTGCTCGGCAATAATATTGTCAATATCCTTGCCTCAGCCATTGCCACCGTTATTGCTATACGCTTTTGGGGTGAAGGTGGTATTTTCGCAGCCACTTTGATGCTCACAGTAGTGATTCTGATATTCGCCGAAGTTACTCCAAAGACACTAGCCGCGCTAAACCCTGAAAAGATTTCATTCTTCGCTGCACCGACGTTGAAGATATTATCAACCATATTCCACCCCGCAATTAAATTGATCAGTATCTTAGCCAATACCTTATTGAAATTGTTTGGCGTAAATTCGAATACCAATCAAGATGATCATTTAAGCCAAGAAGAGCTTCGTACCGTGGTCAATGAAGCTGGCGCTATGATCCCGCGCCGTCACCAGAAAATGTTACTGAGCATTCTGGACTTAGAGACGGTTACCGTGGATGACATCATGGTGCCGCGAAACGAAATCATTGGCATCGATCTGAATGATGATATGGACTATATCCTTGAGCAAATTCGCAACAGTATTCATACACGACTGCTTGTATTTCGAAGCGAGATCGACAATGTCGAAGGCTTTCTACATGCGAGAAACTTTGGCCGAGTGCTGGAAATGGAGTCCAACTCATCAGAAGGCATACTCGACCATTTAGACCCTATCTATTATGTCCCAGAAGGTACGCCACTACATACTCAGTTGATGAAATTTCAACGCAAGCGTGATCGTATCGGCTTGGTAGTCGACGAGTATGGCGACATTGAGGGGTTAGTCACACTGGACGATATCCTTGAAGAAATCGTGGGTGATTTCACGACGGAAATGTCGAGTATTAATAGAGATATTCAAAAAGATGGCGAAGACGCCTACTTGATTGATGCGACAGTAACGATACGCGATCTAAACAAAACCTTAGAGTGGGAGTTGCCGACGGAAGGCCCTAAGACTCTGAATGGTTTAATTACGGAATACCTCGAAACGATCCCGCAATCTGGAACCTGTCTGCGTCTTTATGGTTACCCCATAGAAATTCTACAAATTAAAGATAATATCGTTAGAAGCGTGCGCGCTATGCCAAAACTTTATGCGCCACCCAGCGATGAAGCCAACTAGGATCAATAATGACTCAACACAAAGAAAACTTTTTCTTTAAACTGTATAAAAAAACTGTCCTTGACCATCCGTTGGTCAGTCTCATTATTGTTATATTGCTTACTGTCTTAGCTGCCAGCCAGCTATATAAGTTCAGGCTAGATGCATCAGGTGAGTCGCTAGTCCTAGAGAGTGATAAGTCCTTAGATTATTACCGCCAAGTTAACAAGCAGTATGGCTCAGATGACTTTTTGATTATTACTTGGCAGCCACATCAAGGTTTAATGAGCGATGAGTCGATTAACGGCTTACAATCATTAACCAAAGAGCTGAAAAAAATAGATACCGTTGCTACTATCAACAGTATTTTGAATGTCCCACTAATCGAAGGATTGACTTTAGATACTGACGCCCTTGGTGAAGAAATTCCTACACTGCAAAGTCCAGGAACTGATCGAGAAGAAGCGTTAGACGAGTTTACCTCAAGCCCTATTTATCAAAACTTACTAGTTGGCGAAGATGGTGAAACCAGCGCTGTTCAAATCAACTTTGAGCGCGACAAAACATATTTTTCTCTACTTGAAGCTCGTGACGAACTTCGTGTTAAAGCAACTAACAAGCAGTTGTCCAATGAAGAACAGAAGCAGTTAGAACAGCTAGAAAGTCAGTTTGATGCCCATAGCAAGAAAGTGTCAGAGCGTACTAGCAGCATTATCGCGGAAGTCAGAACCATTATGGAAGATTACCGTGATATTGCCGATATGCACTTAGGTGGCATATCGATGATCACCAACGATATGCTGACCTTTATCCAACATGACATTACGGTTTTTGGTATCGGTATTCTACTCTTTATCATGCTGGCTTTGTTTGTCTTCTTTGGCAAGATTCGTTGGGTGGTATTGCCGTTGTTTTCTTGCGTGGTCACGGTCATCATGCTCGCAGGCCTACTCAGCTTTTTAGACTGGCGTATTACGGTCATTTCTTCTAACTTCCCGTCTATTCTGCTGATTGTAATACTAGCCTTAAATGTTCACCTTGCTGTTTACTACCGAGACTTCATTTCAGCTAACCCAGAGTCGCCACAGAAACTTCGAGTTTCCTCGACGCTAAAGACCATGTTTTGGCCGTGTTTTTATACCGCCCTAACCACCATTGTTGCCTTCATTTCCTTGCTTATCAGCGGCATTCGCCCAGTAATTGATTTCGGCTGGATCATGACCATAGGTATCGTGCTGGGCTTTATCATCACGTTCGTCATTTTCCCAAGCTTTATTCAACTCTTAAAGCGGGATACTCATACAAGTGGCACCAGCATTACCTATAAAATCACCAACTGGATCTATGGCTTCACAGTAAATTACCGAGTCGTTATTTTCCTGTTAACTGCAGGTATTACGGCTTTCAGTGTCTACGGTATAACTCAATTAAAAGTTGAAAATCGTTTTATCGATTACTTCAAACCAAGTACTGAGATTTACCAAGGCATGACCGTTATTGACCAGCAACTTGGCGGCACGACACCTCTTGATATTGTCATTGATAAAGGTGAGGAACAGTCCCTTGTTGCAGACGACGAGTTTGAGGATGAGTTCGGTGATGAGTTTGATGCAGGCATTTATGATGCTGGCTACTGGTTTACAGGCTCAAAACTAAAACAAATAGAGCGTATTCATGACTTCATTGATAACTTGCAAGTCACGGGTAAAGTTCAATCGATAGCCACTTACTCAAAAGTCTTAGAGAAGATGAATGGTGGCGAGTACCCTGACGAACTAACGCTCAGTTTGGTTCATCAGAAAACGCCTGAAGAAGTTCGGTCAGTCTTAATGACACCATACTTGTCGGAAGATGGTGACCAAACACGCATCAACATTCGCGTTCAAGAAACCAATCACGATTTAAAGCGGGCTGAATTGATTAACACCATCAATGACTACATTGTCAACGAAGAAGGTATCGCTCAAGATAAAGTCCACTTCACTGGTATGCTAGTCCTCTATAATAATATGCTAGAAAGCCTTTTTGACTCTCAAATTAAGACGATTGGAGCAGTTTATCTCGCCATATTACTGATGTTCTTAGTCTTGTTCCGCTCAATAACGCTAGCAATACTAGCAACCATTCCTAACGCACTTTCTGCCGCGCTAGTCTTAGGCATTATGGGATGGATGGGTGTGCCTATGGACATGATGACCATAACAATCGCAGCCATTGTTATTGGTATTGCTGTCGACAACTCTATTCACTATGTTCATCGCTTTAAAGCAGAGTTCCAGAAAGATCACAACTACCTAGACACCATGAAGCGCTGTCATAGCAGTATCGGTAAGGCTATTTACTACACTGGTGTTACTGTTATTTTTGGTTTCGCTATTCTAGCCTTATCAGAATTCATACCGTCCATTTATTTTGGATTATTGACTGGGCTTGCCATGGCTGTAGCACTCTTTTTAAACCTAACCCTGCTTCCTCTGATGCTTATTACAATGAAGCCTCTTAAAGCGCCTAAAACTTAGTTAATATTCAACACATAAAAAAGCCGCGAATATCGCGGCTTTTTTTATTACGTCTAAAGCTAGATTAAGCTTTACGACGAAGCATAACACCTGATGCTAGTAGTAGCAGTAATAACATATTAATGCTACCGCCACCGCCACTATCGCCAGATGATTTTTCTGCAACTGTAATTGATTTGTTCACAGTTCTTTCAGCTCCGGTGCCATCGGTTACCGTTAACTCAACGTCATAGCTTCCAGCTGAAGCATAAGTATGGTTTGGGCTACTGCTTGTAGCACTTGCACCATCACCAAAGTCCCACGCGTAAGTATAGTTTCCATCACCACCACTGACGCTGGAACTGAAATTAACACTTAATCCATCTGCAGGGCTATTAATTCCTGCACTCATAGCAACTACAACTTGAATTTTTTCCATCACTTCAACTTCTTGTTTATCGCTACTAGTGACGCGTAATGTAACTGTGTACTCCCCTGTTAAAGCATAAGTGTGCTCTCCAGACTCATCACTGCTTGTAGTTCCATCGCCAAAATCCCAAGCGTAGGTATAACTAGGTGAGCCACCAGCAACATTGGTTGATACAGACAGCATTGCGCCATCAACTGAAGTAATAATTTCCGCTAATAACTCATCAGCGATACTGACAGATTTTGATTGACTATCAACGGTAGCTGCACCATCTGTAACAGTAAGCGTCACTGTGTAATCACCGGCTTGAGCGTAAGTATGTGTAGGAGTTTCGTCAGTCGAAATAGCAGAGCCATCACCAAAATCCCACGCATAAGTATAATTATTATCACCACCACTGGTACTGTTAGTAAAGGTTACTTGCTGATAATCGATATCAAAACCAAACTCAGCTTTTAGTCCAGCTCCAGCTTTAGAAATTTTTACGGTAGCAGTGCTACTGTTAGCCGCTTGAGCAGTCACTTCAATTGACAAGCCATGAGTTGGCAACACAAGCCCTGACTCTGGTTGCTCGGGTAATGAGTAATCTAAACTATCATCAAACTTAGCTGTTGGTGATAAGTGTGAATCACCACTGTAGTTCTTCTGAGTATATAAGCCGAAAGCTGCATCAATAACCTGTAACGTCGAGCTCGCTATTGTGCCATTACGCTTTACAGGGGTTTGATCCGCGTCTACAACCCCTAAGAAACCATGGCCTGGATGCTCCTCAACTTTATTATCAGAGTAAGACTCATCAGCAAACCAGACTACCACACCAGGCGTGTAAACAGTTTTCTTCAAGCCTTCATCTTGCCCTGCCTCACTACGTAACTGAACCCAGTAATGTTGAGCTTTACCATCAGTTTTATCGCTGACTCTCAAAAAGCCTGCTAAGTTAAGACTGCCTTCAGTTTCGGCACCATCATTAAAGAAGTCAGAACCATTATTTAAAGCAATATCATCAATAACCAATCCATAACCACCAACAGCAGGGTCTGTAACATAACGTACTTCGATAGATACTGACTGACCTGCGTATGCTGACATATCAAAAGTTAAATCAACCCAACCCAACGAGCCTTCAGCGCCCGAAATGTTTCTTGACTCACCAGTAATGAAATTAGTCACACTATTATGGTACTGATTGTTTACCTTAGTATGGTTTCCAGCAATAGGAGCACCATTCACAAGAACTTGCGCATAATCGTAATCGACTTCAATATCCCAGCGAGCCTTCATGCTTAAGGTACTGCTGCCTGAAGCCGGTATGTTTGTGTCAAAAGATAGCTTGTTGTTTAAATAGTGACCTTCATCAGAGTAGTATTGGTATGAACCTGAATAGGGAGCAGCAAAGTCTACCTGTGGTTTAGGCATATCAATTCTAATTTGATTTAAGCTATTGTGATTTACTGCTTCCACTAAATCAAAAGATTGCGAACCCGCAGCCATTGCCTTGAAGTCAATGGTTTGCTCATCGATCCAGTTTCCGCCAAATAAAGACTGGAAGTAGGCACGAGCATATGGACTAAAACCTGTCGGTTGAGTACCAGCAACATCTCCAGCCCAGCTTCCGCCAGCCATAACTGACCAATAAGCAACTGGGGAGCCTACCGCAGAACCTGCAATATCGTATTCATCGGGAACACCCAAGTCATGACCGAACTCGTGTACTACAACCCCCGTCGCCGCATCAATCGGTTGAATCGTGTAGCCAAATAATTTCTTTCCAGTGCCAGGAACTGTATAACCATTTGTATTAGTGTCTACAAAGAAACGGTGTGACCAAATCGCATCATCACCTAAGTTACCGCCACCAGCTTCTTCACCTATACTGGAGTGATAGACCATAACATGATCAATAATGCCATCTGCTTCATCAAGGTTACCATCACCATCTAAGTCATAAGGATCTTCGATATCATAGTCTGCTAGGTTGATGCTATTGGCAGTAACCGCTTTAGTAACAGCCTCTTTTATCAAGGCAGGTACATTTTTATCATTATCATTATTACCAGCATCATTCTCACCATAATGCTTTGCATTATTATCCGCAGTTACCCAGCCATAGGTTTGCCCTGTAAATCTGAAAGTGCCACCTGATTCATTTTGATAATATTGATAACCCGTAGCGAAGTTTTGCCCACTTGGCCCCGTAAAACCGGTGGTCGAGAACATTAAGTCCTGATAATGAGAAACAGGATATGAGCTGTAAAACATATCAGTATCAGATGCAGTTAATCCATGAGCATCATGCTTTAAATCTGGAAAATCAATCAATACAGCTAAAACTTTGACAGTTTTATTATTGCCATTCTTTTGAGCAACAAGTTTATTTTTTACATAATTTGTATGTTGCTTTTGTAAACGTGCCAACTCAATCTTAGGCAAACTAACTTTATTATTATAAGCTCCTTCTAAATAATTCATTAAAGCAGCCTTGCGCTCTAGTTCAGATGCGTCTTGAGCGACCTCACCACGCTTCTCAAGCCAGTACATAATGCGCTCTTCATTAACTAGCGCAGTATCTTTAGGTGTTGTTTCCACTTGATTCTTAATAACACCCGCACTGACGCTAGGGAGAAGCGCAGCAGCAAGCAAGCCAGATAAAAGCTTTATTTTCATCATTTCTTTCCTTTTACACATTTAATATAAGCAGAGTTCTTTTTATTAATATAATCGCGTATAACCTGCTCTTTCTCAGATTGGGTCATACCCTCAGTAATTAGGCCTTTTTCCTTCAGCACTGGCTCCAACTTCCAAATATTCTGCGGAGGTGGAGGAGTGCTACAAACAGGTTGGACGTTGTTATTTTTTATAGTCGGAGGCGCTACAGTGTCGGTTTGTTGGGTTGCACATGACATCACCGCCATAAAGCTAACAATCGATAATAATTTACTTCTCATTATTAATGTTTTTATCTAAACGATAGAGTATTCCAATCGAAGTAAGTCATATCTGCAAGGAATTAATGACCTAGAAACATTTAGTAACATTTTGATAGATTGTACACAATTAGTACAATTAATGTTTTTTTTGAGGAGTTAATTCTATACAAATAGTTGTTATTGGTTTAAAGAGTCTAACTCATTGAATCAGTTATATAAAAAAAAGGAGAAGCATCTAGCACTCCTCCTTTCCTTCATTAGATAGCGTTATCTATTAGTGATCACTGACTTACCAAGGCCATTTGATTTTGATCGCGAAGTTCTAGCTGTTTTATTTCATACGGAGCTGAAACTCCTGACTGTTTTAATAGTTTCGGATCAAACTTCATATGGATAGCGCCTTCTCCCGCAGCTAAGTTAGCTGCGCTGTGAGTCATCATCACAGGAACTAGGTTTCCTCGAGAATCCGTACCGTAAAGAATAGCGCGCACTTCATAACGGCCATCGACTTTGGCGTTGACTGGAATGGTCGCTACGGGCTTTTGTTTTTGCCCCGAAATAACCGGTTGAGCGGATACCTTTGCAGTTTGGTTTGCAAAAGCAAAAGGCAGTTGGCCATTACGCTGAACTAACTTCCCGCCAACTTTTACTTGAGTTTCAGTATGCAACTCCCAAAGTGCGCCGGGTATTGAGTGTGCCGACATGTTCAGTGGTTTACTCAATGAGTAGCCGTCTTTACCCTTTGTGAAATCAACCGCAAAAGTTTTACCTGTCGGAGAAACCAGCTGCCCTTTTATGCTAACGATACTTTCAGCTTTACCTTGGTTATAAACACGAGTGTCAACTTTTAGAACATCGTCGCTTAGGTAGTTACTTTTGTCCGCTGTTAAGTGCATTTCTGTGTCACTATTTTTCTCGAATACATTAATACGATACTTGGCGTGACTCGAAATACCTTTATCAGCCTTTAACGAAAAACTACCTGCACCTAGACTATCTTCTAGCTTAAAACCAGTAGTACCCTGCTGGAAGCCCATGCCATTCTTTTGCATAGCGCTACTGCTGACCAGCGTATCAAAGGCTTTACCCTGCTGATACACCTGACCTTTTGGGCTTTTTACTGTTAATTGCTGTGGCTCTACAGCACTTTTCCCATCAAATGCAGAAATTCGAACCAACGCACCTTTGGCTGATGTCGTCAGCTGTACGCCAGACTTCAACTGTGCACCGGTAACGTCCTTCATGTATTGACGGCTTTGAATGTGCGATTGCTTCTGTGAAAAATCAATCTTCTCAATGTTGTTAACTGGGAAGCTGTAACTCACACTTTTTAACTCACGCTGACTATCTGGTTGTGCTGGCGTAGTATTTACAGGGGCTCCTGTATATGAGTTATCGCGCTGTGACTTTGAACTAGCGTTATCTGCCACTGCAACACCGCTCAAAGAAATGATCATAGATGTTAATAATAAAGTCTTCATGTCAGCTCCTTATATACGGTCGCGAAGGAATTTATCGAGCCCAAAGCATTTGCGTCTGCTTTGTGCGTGGCTCAAAGGTTCATCACCATACGTTTTACTGGTGTCGTAGAACCAAACGGATCCCGCTGCATTTTGTGAACTACAGTTCAGGAAACCATCAGAGCAACTATCAAGCCAGTTCTGAGTAAACTCTAATCCCACATTTTGTGCATAACCGCCGCAGTAACTATCGCTATCCCAAACCGCTGACTCGACATCAGTGCCGACAACACTGCGGAAAGGTTTAGGTAATGCTGGGCGTCCTGATGTACCGTATAGCCAGTTAGCGTTATAACTCGCCATCCAAGCTTCTTGCTGCATGCGAACAGCATCGTTTTTATAACCCAATAACCAACCCAACGCTGACTCAAAAACGTTACCATCAATCACTGCATCAGCCAAAGGTGTTCCTGCGCTAGACGGTGCCAACGCTATGACTTCATCAATTCGGTTAATAATATTAGGATATCGACTGTCCCAGGTTGGGTTCGACATGATCCAACGTGCGACATTACCGCCGTTAGAGTGCGTTATCAGCGTCAAACTCGTGATATTTTTTTGATTAATAAATGATGTTAACTGACCGGCTAAGCAACCTGCAGCTCCAGAGGTCCACATATACTGCTCAAAGTCGCAATTAATAACAGTGTAATTATTGGAGTTAGGAAGACCTTGAATAACGGATTGAACAAAACTACCCGTCCAATAATCGTTGTAAGCATCGCTTTGACTGCCCGTACCATGAACAAAAGCTACGCCAGTGTTAGCCTGACTCAGTCCAGTAAAAGTGAGTGCTGCTGTTAACAGCAATAGTTTTTTAAACATCGACTACCCCCATCGGTGTTATTGAGTGTTTTTATGTTTCTTTTCAGTAGAAAGCTCAAACCATTCATTAGAATAACTAAGCCGAATAGATTTATAGCATCAATATTTATTAGTGTAAAAAACAGTAGTTTAAAACTAAAAAATCTATGAATAGCAGAAAAATAGAACTGATGACAAGCTATAAGCAATTGTTTTCATTGTGTAAAAACAAGACTTTCAAACAGGACAACCAAAAAAAACTAAAAGCATTCAAACAGGGAGTGGGACTGGCAAGTTAAATATGACTTATTATCAAATGAATTGATAAGTTTTTTGGATGGCTATACATCTGGTACAACCAGCTTTAATGAACAGCTGTGAACTAGTTAACAAAAATAATTAAGCACAAGATTAAGGTTGAGTTGTTATCGGAAAGAAGATCTTTTGAAACTAGGGAACCTCTAGAAAAGAGATGGTACCAGAGGGCGGACTCGAACCGCCACACCCGTGAAGGCGGGGGATTTTGAATCCCCTGTGTCTACCAATTTCACCACTCTGGCACTTTAGATTACGCACTTTTAAGAATCGATAACTCCCTAAAAGTGCGGGGCATTATAAACCAATAAGCTGTTTTTGCAATACTCGCTAAGCCATTTTTAAGCGCTTTCTTTATCTTCTTTTATCAAACTAAAGATATCCTCAACAGGGGCATTAAAGTACTCAGCAATTTTAAGCGCAATAATGGTTGAGGGGACAAACTTACCCACTTCTATCGTACTGATCGTTTTTCGGGATACCCCTATTGCGTCCGCCAAATCACTTTGACTCATTCGGTGCTCGGCCCGAAAAACCCGTATCCTATTATCGAGTTCAGGGTGCATAATTATTCCTCAAGCCCTTCTAAATCATCATCACGTGTCAGCCAAAAAAAGCTGATACTCGCTGATAACACCGCCACAGCAAACAGGAGAACCAAGTAAAACTTCAAAGGTAGCGCCAAGCTATCCAGAAACTTTGCCGCACCTAATAAAACGACCAACGTTAAAGTTAAAGCAATCCAACCATTTTTAAAGCTCGCTAACATAGCGCCCGAAACGAAGCTTTCTGTTTCGTTTTTAACGAGAATTTTACCGGTCAGCTTTTGCTTAATAACGGGCCATAGGGAGACAAATGTGACAATCACGGTTAAAGCTGAACCAATTATAGCTGCAAAATCTAATATTTCGTTCAAGCGGCCCTTCTCGGTCAGTGTTTCCCATAGCAAAATCAAATAAGTAACACCACACACCAACATTCCACGAGCAACTCCTGTCTGGACATTATCCACTGTTTCGGCACAATTCTTTTGACTCATAATTTAACTCCTTTTCATTTAACTCAATATTTATGCGAGTATCACAAAGGGAGCTGAACAACCCTTTTTGATACTCTTAGGTGTCATTATGGTAATTTTACGCACCAAGTCAAGTGATTCTACGGAATAAAAAAAGCCCGATACAAAGATCGGGCTTAAGTGCTAGTGTTAATAAGCTTTTAACTTGTTCAATCCATTAACTTTTTTCAGCTATAGCATTCTTTTCTTCTTCAATAAATTGATGAATCTGGTCTTCTAATACACTTAGTGGGATCGAGCCATTACTCAACACAGCGTCGTGAAACTTGCGAATATCGAAGTTTTCGCCTAACTCTTTTTCGGCCTTTTCTCGCAATTCTAGGATCTTAAGCTCACCAAGCTTGTAGGAGAGAGCTTGAGCTGGCCAGCTAATATAGCGGTCAATTTCGGTACGAACATTGTGTGTGGATAAGGCCGTATTACTCGCCATCATATCAATGGCTTTTTCGCGACTCCAACCCTTCGCATGCATACCGGTATCGACCACTAAGCGCATCGCACGCCACATTTCGTAAGTCAAACGTCCAAAGTTGCTATAAGGGTCTTCATAGAAACCTGCTTCAAGACCCAACTTCTCGCTGTATAAACCCCAACCCTCACCAAACGCCGATATATATGTGTTCTGACGGAACTTAGGGAGATCGGTCAGCTCTTGAGCCAACGCGGTTTGTAAGTGGTGGCCAGGCACAGCTTCATGAAGCGTTAAAGCTTCTAGGTTATACAAGGGGCGCTTTTCCAAAGCGTAAGTATTAACCCAATACTCACCCGCTCTATCACTGTCGATCGGCGCGCCTGAATAGCGTCCAGTGGTGTACTTAGGAGCAATTTCTGCAGGCACCGGCACCACACCATATGGTTGACGAGGTAATTTTCCAAAGAATTTAGGCAGCTGATGGTCCATCTTTTTGGACATATACGCCGCCTCTTTCAACAGCTCCTCGGGTGTCTTGGCATAGAACTGTTCGTCGGTTCGTAAGAAGTGTAGAAAATCATCGAAAGAGCCTTCAAAACCTGTAGTTTTAATAACCTCCTCCATCTCTTTACGAATCCGCGCCACCTCTTTTAAACCAATCTCATGAATCTCGTCAGGCGTTAAGTCTAAAGTTGTGTAGTGCTTGATCTGATTCTGGTAGAAAGCTTTACCATTGGGGTAATCGTAAGCTGCAATGGTCTTTTTAGCAGCCGGTAAGTACTCTTGCTCAAAGAATGTTAAGTAAGCTTGGTATTGAGGAACCACACTTGAAGCAATAACCTCTGCCGCTTCCTGTTGCAGCGCTTCTTTATCTTCAGCATTAATAGACTCTGGCAATGATTTGAACGGGCGATACCAAACTGTCTCTGTCGGATCTTCTTTGATATAGACCTTAATACTGTCTGAGTAACCATCCAGCACCGCTCTCGGTACGGTAAATCCTCGCTCCATGCCAGCTCGCATGTTCGCAACGTTTTGTTCGAAGAATGTCGGTATGGCGCCTAACAAAGCAATATAATCTTTGTAGTCTTCTGCGGTTCTAAAGCGAAATGCATTCGATAAGTTAGTTGTTTGTGCATGAAAACCATACTCGGCAGTTAGCGGCATTTCATAGGTTTTAAAGTCTACCTCAGCCACTTCCTGCTTAAGCTGAGTCATCATCATGTCATAGCTTATCTGCTCTTCTTCAAGCAGATTCTCGCGCTTAATGTCTTCTAACTCATCAATAAGCTTTAACAAGGTGTCTTTGCGCTTGGCATAAGCTTCCGGGCTTACGTCACGCAGTTTGCCTTTCGCGTTTTCATCACCTTCACGCGCAGCCCAGACTGGATTTTGTGATTGGCGGTATTCCTGAACATCTTGAAAGAAGTCATTTAACCATTGGCTATAATCTTCACCAGCCATAGCACTAAAGCTACTCGCCAATAAAGCTCCTGAAATCATTAATTTTTTTGTAAATTTCATTATAAGACCCTACTCAACATACAATTGACCTTTTATAGCAGGAATGACTTTGCGATGAAAGTGAAGCGCTTGAAATGCGGCAAAAGAATCTTTCAGCTAGTCTCTAGGGACCTGTTTTGCTAGACTAGCGCCAGTTTTACACAAGCATTTAAGCGCTATGGCTCAAGACACACAGCAAACCCTTATCACGACCCCAGCTTCGCTCACTAAGAAAATGGGCGCTTGGTTATATGACATCTTAATTAGTATCGCCATTTGGTTTTTATGGGGGTTATTCACCTTCCCACTGATTCGCTGGATGTTGGGTGTTAATGACATGAGCGCTGAAACAGGCTGGCAAGATACAGTAACCTACCAAATCTATTCATTGTTCCCAACGCTATTACTATTGCTCTACTTCGTAGGCTCGCACGTTCGTTACGGCCAAACCGTTGGCATGAGCGCGTGGAAAATTATGTTAGTACAAGATGATGGTAAAGCAGTCGCTTTTGGTCCAGCCTTGATTCGAAGCATTGTTTCAATATTAGGCATTGGAATGTTAGTCAGCCCGTTCACCAAAAAGAACCTTGGCTGGCACGATATGCTTACTAAGACTCGAGTGGTGGCATTGCCAGACAAAGAGAAGAAGAAAAAGTAACTTCATACTCTTTTTTTATTGCCTATTAACCCGCCCTTCTAAGCAAATACCAAGCCGCTACTGCAAAAATCAGTGGCGGCATTAATGCTCCTAAGAATGCAGGAACACCAGCCACTAAACTGACTGGCCCAAAAGAACGGACTGCAAAGAAATAAACCATTCCAGTGAGCACACCTACTAAGACCCGAGCGCCCATAGAAACACTTCGCATGGGGCCAAAAATAAACGACGCCGCCAAAATAATCATCACAGCGGTACTGATCGGTTGGAACACTTTTTGCCAGAAAGCCAAATCGTAGTTCTTAGTATCTAAACCATTGTTGTCCAAATAGGTACGGTATTGATACAAACTCACGATGTTCATATTCTCAGGCTCGATACTCAGCGCTGATAAATTATCCAAGCTAATACTTGTATTCCAGGGCTGCTGGGTAAAAGGTAAGCGTTCAACTTTATCAAAACGTTGAATCGATTGGTCCTCGCCAGCACCACTGATATCCGATCCCAGTTGAGTGACCACTCCTTTATTGAGCTGCCACGAACCACGAATGAGCTCTGCTGCGTCGGCATGAATCATTGTGGTCAACTCATTTTCACGATTAAACTCGTAGACTGTCACATCACTAAGACGAGAAGAACCAATAACCTCTCCCACGTGCACCATATTAGCGCCGTCTTTGAGCCACAACCCTTGATTACTATCCACAAACTGTTCGCCATACAGCGCTCGGTTGCGTAGATTCTCGGCCATCAGAGTTGTTTTCGGCGCGACATACTCCCCTAAAAATACGGAAAATGAGATCAACACCAACCCATACGATAGTGCGGCTCCAATAATTTGCCAGGTGGTTTTGCCAGCCGCGCGCATCACGGTTAGCTCGCTACGCGAAGCTAAAACACCTAACCCAGCTATCGAGCCGATCAGAATAGCCATCGGGAAAAACTCGTAAATATACTGAGGAGACAGTAGTAGCGAATACGACAATCCATCAATAAAAGCATAGCTGCCTTTGTCAAAATCACCACTTTCGTCAATTAGAGCGAACAGTACACGAATAATAGCAAGCGTGAATAGTGTCATAAGTGACGTGGCAAGGATGGTTTTGCCAATATAAAATCTTAAAATATTCACGCGTCATCTCCTTTCGTCGACGGAGAGCCTGTATTTTTAGTATTGGCACGACCATGAGCATACAGCAGCCGAGACGCTAATAACCCCATGACAATATAAATCGGAATAAAGCCTAGCCATCCCGGAATTTTTTCAGCCTCAACCCACTTCCTGAATACAACGATCAGAATGATATAAACAATATAGACCATCAACGCCGGAAGCATCTTTGCGAACTTACCCTCTCGTGGCCGAACGCGGCTTAAAGGGATCGCTAAGAATAATAAGAAAGGGACCGACAAAGGAACCGCCAAACGCCAGTGAAGCTCTCCCCAGCTTGCGCCGTCCGCAGTGGTAAGCAACTCCATTGTAGGGGTCGCCGATATTTTACGACGAGATACTATCGATCGTTCTGCCTCTAACCTCGCATAATAATGCTCAAATTCGGTGATCTTACGAACATTCTTATCGGCATCCAATTCATAGACCAGTCCATCGTTTAACTGTAGAAAGTTCTTATCAAGCTCTTCGTCGTAATAACGTTCCGCAGACTTGGCTGAAATAATACGCGTATAAGGACTATTTTCTGCTGGAAGCTCCGCCAAGAAAAAGTTACCCAAGTGACTAGAGCTGTCAGAGGAGTCTGCATAAACCACGCCTTCTCCTTCTTGGAAAATCTGGAAGCGACCAGGCTCTAACATACTCAGCTCAAGCTTGCTGGCATGCTCATCTCGGATTTGATACGTCGTTTCATTGGCCACAGGCGCTAACCATAACGCAACCGCACCACCGATTAGCGCGACCACAACCGCTATAGGCATCAATAAGCTGATCAATTTTCGTTCACTAACACCGACAGAACGCAGTACCGCCATTTCACTATCGACGTACAAACGACTAAAGGCCAGCAAGCAGCCTAAGAAAAACGCCAAGGGCAATAGAAAGCCAAGCAATACAGGTGAATACAGCAAAACCATCTGCCACACCATGGTGCCAGAAATATCACCAGAAGCAGCTTGCGCCAAATATTTAACAATACGCTGACTAATAAAAATAGCGAATAACACGCCCAAAATAGCAAGCGTACTGGTAAAGACTTCGCGATTTAGATAACGACTTAGTATCAAGGTTTTCTCAGTCTGTTGACTGCCCAGAAACTGGTATTTATGGCAATATCAGTTAAACTATGGGCACGGTTTATGCCAATAACGGCATTATAAACGAAAATTAACAATTTGCAGGTGATCTATGGAATTCTTTGTAAAGAGTGGTAGCCCAGAAAAACAAAAAACAGGTTGCTTAATCGTAGGTGTATTTGAATCTCGTAAACTGTCTGCTCCAGCGCAGCAGATTGATGATATCAGCGAAGGCTATATCAACTCTATCGTCAAGCGTGGCGATATGGAAGGTAAGTTTGGACAAACTCTGTTACTTCATAGCGTTCCCGGCACCAGTTGTGATCGTGTGTTGTTGGTCGGCTGTGGTAAAGAACGTGAGTTTGACGCCATTAAGTATAAAAAGATCTGCGGTAAAGTTATTAAGTTATTAAATGAAACTGGCGCGACTGATGCTATCAATTCATTGCCGCTTTTAAATGTTAAAGGACAAGAACTTTACTCGAAGGTACGTTTTGCGGTAGAAGCTGCGAACGATAGCCTTTATGTGTTCGATCAATTAAAAAGTGAGAAGCCAGAAACGCGTCGTCCTCTACGTAAAATGACGCTGTTTATTGAATCTCGCGGAGATTTACCGGAAGGCGAAAAAGCCATAAAACATGCCAGCTCAATTACAGCGGGACAATCATTAACGCGTGATCTTGCAAACCTACCGGGCAATATCTGTAACCCAACGTATCTAGCCAATACAGCTGAAGAGTTGGCGAAAGAATACTCTTCGATCACAACCAACATTCTTGATGAGTCTGAATTGAAAGAGATGGGCGCTGGTGCTTTTGTCTCAGTTTCACAGGGTTCGGATGAGCCAGGAAAATTAATTTGTATGGAATACAACGGCGGTACAAAAGGTGATAAACCTTTAGTATTCGTGGGTAAAGGTATTACGTTTGATACTGGTGGTATTTCGCTTAAGCCTGGCGCTAAAATGGACGAGATGAAATTTGATATGGGTGGCGCAGCCTCTGTATTTGGTTTAATCAAGTCAGTGGCTGAAATGGGCTTACCAATCAACGTTATCGGTGTTGTGGCTGCGGCTGAAAACATGCCAAGCGGTAACGCGAGCCGCCCTGGTGATGTCGCAACGTCTCTCTCTGGCCAGACTATCGAAATCTTAAACACCGACGCCGAAGGCCGTTTGGTGCTTTGTGATGCCTTAACGTATATCGATAAATACGATCCTGAGATTGTGATCGATGTCGCGACGCTTACTGGTGCAGTTATTGTCGCTCTAGGGCACGAGGCATCTGGCGTTATGAGTAATAACAACGCTTTGGCTAATGAAATCGAAACGGCGAGTGATATGGCGACTGACCGCGTTTGGCGCTTACCGATTTGGGATGAATACCACGAGCAACTTAAAAGTAACGTTGCAGACTTCACCAACCTAGGTGGAATGCCTGCAGGTAGTATTACTGCCGGTTGTTTCTTAGCAAAATTCACCAAGAAATACCGTTGGGCGCATATTGATATCGCGGGTACTGCTTGGAAGTCTGGCGCAGAAAAAGGTGCAACAGGCCGCCCAGTTCCATTGCTTTCTCAAATCGTGATTAACCGCGCTAAATAAGGTTAAACTCATGACCCAAGTAGGTTTTCACTTGCTGGAAAGTCAGTCAGGCGTAGAAGCTTATCTACGCCTGATTGGTAAGTGTGTGCAAAGTTTGTACAAGCAAGGGCGTAAGATCTATATCCACGCTAAAAACGAAGAACAGGCTCATGCCGTGGACGAGTGGCTGTGGACACAAGAGCTTGATGAGTTTGTGCCTCACAACATCGTTGGTGAAGGCCCAAACAAGCCACCACCGGTTCAAATTGGCTTTGCCACTTCTGATCAGAAACCACCCGAAAATCAACATGACTGCTTGATCAATTTAAGTGGCGAAATACAACCTTTCTTTAGCTATTTCTTGAAATGCTTTGAAATCGTTCCCAACGAAGAAGCGGATAAAGAGTCGGCGCGAGAGCGATACAAGTTCTATCGAGGCCGAGGCTACCCTCTCGATCATAAAAAGTACTAAATATGGCGAAAGAGCGACTCCACGAGACTAGAATCACCACAGGAAACCTCGCTCTTGCGTTAGCCAATATTGCTCCTCTTATTGGCGTTCTGCTCGGTTATTGGAACGCCTTTGATATTATCTTTCTCTATTGGTTTGAGAACATTATCATCGGCGTGTTTACTGTAGCGAGGATGACTATACGTCCTGATACAGCATCGCTATTTAAATTCGCCGGTGTGTTTTTAGGTGCCTTTTTTTGCTTCCACTACGGCTTCTTTACATATGGCCACGGCAGTTTCATAGCAAGCTTTTTTGATGAACAGTTGCTTGGTGCCAATACTTCGGTAAGTAGCAACATTGTCGACGTATCTCGCTTTATGCTTGCTCAACAAGGCATCCAGCTAACTATTGCAGCTATGTTCATTGCGCACCTAGTTGAGTATCTCTTGGCATACAAAAACCGTGAGTTCGATGACGCGCCTAAAGAAATGTTTAAGCCTTATAAAAGAATTATCGTACTTCATATCGCAATTATTTTTGGAGGCTTCCTAGCAGCTATGCTCGATAACTCTATTGGCGTAGCTCTGGTGATGATCGCTCTAAAAACTTACTTTGATTTAAAACCTCTAAGCTTTGCCTCTAGCACAAATACATCCTTCGATAAAAACATCAGTGATGAAGAGGCTCGCGAAAAAATCAGACAAAGTCTTCTTAAACCTGAAATAAAAATTAATGGTCAGACTCATAAGTTTAGTAGTGCTGAAGAAATGATAAATTCGGAAGTTTATAAAAAGCACTCCAAGTGGATTCGCTGGATGCTACCCAAAAGGCACCTTGCTATTTATGACGAAGTTTTAACCGAGTGTTTAAAAAAAGAACAGCAGCCCACTCTTTCTAAAGAACCAAAAGATATAAAGCCCTCATCAGGTTTGTAATATTTCATCAAGAGTGATATTTCTTATGGTAATAACATCATAAAAACGTCACACTATTAAAAACTTAATACTTAGGAAACGCATGAAGGGCTTTACACGCTACGCACTAAAAAACTTAAAAAGTACAGGCAGCATAGCCCGTAGCTCGAAATTCTTAGCTCGTAACTTGGCAAAGCAAATTCCTTCCGATACTCGAACCATTATTGAACTCGGTGCTGGCGACGGAATTATCACCAAAGAACTGCTGAAGTATATGCCGCCGCAGGCACACCTCACCGCCTATGAAATATCCGAGGAACTGCTGCCGCTACTGCAAAGAATTGAACATCCGCAATTCACACTAAAACACAGCTCTGCTTTAGACGTTGTGCAAGACTTTGCCATCGATAGCGTCGACTGCCTTGTGTCATGCCTACCTTTGGCTTTATTTCCCCTAGAAATGAAGCATGAACTGTTAACGCATATCCGTTCCGTGTTGAAACCAAACGGTGTTTTCCTACAGTATCAATACTGGTTAAGCGATAAGGCACTGATTAAAGAGTACTTCCCACACCTTAAAACAAACTGGGTACCTTTAAACCTCCCTCCTTCCTTTGTTTATAGCGGAAAAAAACCGTCACAAAAAGAAAGCGTTTAACCTTATATAAATCAAAAAGTTATAATCAGAATGTCTAGAAAAGCCCTAAGCCAGTTTCAGCTAGCTAGGTTTTGTTATTAGGTTTTAATAATAAATATCCTGCAAATATAGATATCTCGCTCACAAGCGTTATAATTCAAGGCTTTGTTACTGAAACTGCAGAAACCACGAAACGACCATGGATAAAGCATACAACCCGCAATCAATCGAGCAAGAAACCTACAAGAAGTGGGAAGATAACGACTATTTCTCGCCAAAAGGCGGCGCAAAAGGCAATGACGACAGTTATTGCATCATGATCCCGCCACCGAATGTCACCGGTAGTTTGCACATGGGGCACGCTTTCCAGCACACCATTATGGATGCTTTAACCCGTTATCACCGCATGAAAGGTGAAAACACCTTATGGCAACCAGGCTCGGATCACGCTGGTATTGCGACTCAGATGGTTGTGGAACGCATCTTGGACCGCGAAGGTAAAACTCGTCACGACCTTGGTCGCGAAGCCTTTGTTGACCGCATCTGGGATTGGAAAGAAGAATCCGGCGGCACTATCACCAAGCAGATGCGCCGCATGGGCGACTCTTGTGACTGGTCTCGCGAAGCTTTTACCATGGATGATGATTTGTCAGAGGCAGTGCTAGAAACCTTCGTCCGTCTACACGACGAAGGCTTGATCTACCGTGGTGATAGACTGGTTAACTGGGATCCTAAACTTCTTACGGCGGTTTCTGACTTAGAAGTCGAGTCGCACGAAGAAAGCGGCCATATGTGGCACATGCGCTATCCGCTGAGCGATGGCTCGGGTCACGTAATTATTGCAACCACTCGCCCTGAAACTATGTTGGGTGATAGCGCAGTAGCAGTCCATCCTGAAGACGAGCGTTACCAGGATTTGATCGGTAAAACCATCGACTTACCACTTACTGGACGTCAAATTCCTATCATTGCCGATGATTACGTAGAAAAAGACTTTGGTAGTGGCTGCGTCAAAATCACTCCTGCTCATGACTTTAATGATTACGAAATGGGTCAACGCCATGATTTGGAAATGATCAATATTTTGACGCCAACCGCACATATCAACGATAATGCTCCTGAAGCATACCGTGGTCTCGACCGTTATGATGCGCGTAAGAAAATTGTTGAAGACTTCGAAGCATTAGGCTTGATGGAGAAGATCGAACCTCACAAACTTAAAGTGCCACGCGGTGATCGTAGCGGCGTGGTTATTGAGCCATACTTAACACCTCAATGGTACGTAAAAATTGCACCACTGGCCGAGCCTGCTCTTAAAGCAGTCAAAGATGGCGATATTAAATTCGTGCCAGAAAACTGGTCAAACACTTACTACCACTGGATGGAAAACATTCAAGATTGGTGTATCAGCCGTCAGCTATGGTGGGGGCATCAAATCCCAGCATGGTACGACAATAAAGGTGATGTTTACGTAGGCCGTAATGAAGAAGAAGTTCGTGAGAAATATAATTTAGGTGATATTGAGTTGCGTCGTGATGAAGACGTTCTTGATACTTGGTTCTCCTCAGCGCTTTGGCCTTTTGCGACCTTAGGCTGGCCAGAGAAAACCCCGGAGCTAGAAACTTTCTTGCCGACCAGCGTTCTTGTCACTGGCTTTGACATTATTTTCTTCTGGGTTGCCAGAATGATCATGATGGGCTTAAAGTTCACGGGCAAAATTCCGTTCAAAGAAATTTACATCACTGGCCTGATTCGTGACGAACAGGGTCAGAAAATGTCGAAATCGAAAGGTAACGTTCTTGACCCTATCGATATTATTGACGGCATTGAGCTAGAAACCTTAGTCGACAAACGAACTACAGGAATGATGAACCCGAAAGCCGCAGAGAAGATTGCAAAGCGCACCCGCAAGCAGTTCCCAGATGGCATCGAGGCTTATGGGACTGACGCCATGCGCTTTACGTTCTGCGCCATGGCTTCTACGTCACGCGATATTAACTTCGACCTAAACCGCGTAGAAGGTTATAGAAACTTCTGTAATAAAATCTGGAATGCGGCTCGCTACGTATTGATGAATACAGAAGAGCAAGATACTGGTTTAGATGGTGGTGAAATGGAGCTTAGTCTAGCGGATCGCTGGATTAAAAGTGAGCTTCAAAAAACCATAACTGAATTTGAAAAAGCCGTTGAGACCTACCGCTTTGATTTGGCGTCGAACGCTTTATACGAATTCACTTGGAACACTTACTGCGATTGGTATCTAGAACTATCAAAGCCCGTGCTTTATAGCGACGAGTACTCAGAAGCCGCCAAGCGGGGAACTCGCCATACTCTAGTATCAGTACTAGAATCTTTAATGCGCTTATTACACCCTTTCATGCCATTTATCACTGAGGAAATTTGGCAGAAAGTGGCGCCTTTGGCTGGAACCTTCTCGGAAGAACGCCCAAGTATTATGTTGCAAGACTTCCCTCAGTTTGAAGCAAGCTTAGTCGATACAGAAGCTAAGCATGATATTGAGTGGCTCAAGAAAATTATTGTTGGAGTGCGTAATATCCGTGGTGAGATGAACATTGCTCCAGGCAAGCCACTCGACGTTTTGTTTAGAAATGGTTCTGATAGTGATAAAGAACGCCTTGAAGGAAATAAAACCTTCTTATCAAAGCTAGCCAAGCTTGAATCCATCCAATGGCTAGAAGCTGGTGACGAAGCTCCGATGTCGGCGACTGCATTAGCCGGTGACATGGAAATCTTGATTCCAATGGCAGGCTTGATCGATGTAGAACAAGAGCTTGCTCGACTGGATAAAGAAGCTGAAAAGCTAGAGAAAGACTTACAACGTATTTCTGGCAAGCTCAATAATCCTAACTTTACGGATAAAGCGCCGGAAGCAGTTGTTGCAAAAGAAAAAGGTAAGCTTGATGAAGTTGAGTCTACTTTGAAGAAAATCGAGGAGCAGCGCCAGCAGCTTAAAGCGCTTTAAAATATAAAACTGGAAACGAGGATATTATGAAAAAATTTGTAGTAGCGAGTTTAATCTTACTCACTGGCTCTATGGCGGCTTCGGCAGATAGCCTAACCAACAAACATTATGTCCTCGTCACCACACACCATAATGATATTGGCGAGATTTGCCCTGAAATGGATGAAGGGCAAACACTAGACTTTGAATTCGAATCAAACCATGACGTTGAGTTTAACCTCCACTATCACGAAGGCGAAAAAGTCAACTACCCTATTAAGCCTCAACAGCTAAGCTCACTCAACAAAGCATTCAAAGCACCCATCAAGCAGACTTACTGCCTAATGTGGAAAGGGTTAAGCGAAGAAGCCTCGAAGATTAAGGTGAAGTATCAAATTCTTCCAAGCAATACATAATTGTTAAAGGGGCTCTAAAGCCCCTTTTTTGTTGCTGTATAAGCTTAAATACACACCTCTTCTGCTGGCTGACGCATATTATACTGAGTCGCCATAACACGTCCGTAAGCACCGGCATTTTCGATAAGGATCAAATCCCCTTCTTTCGTTTCTGGGAAAGGAATCTCAACACCTAACTTATCAGTGCTTTCACAAATAGGTCCGACTACCGTAGCAAGATGTTCTTTCTCTGCATCAAGGCGAGACAGGTTGACGATGTTGTGGAAAGAACCGTACAAAGCTGGCCGCATCAGCGAGTTCATTCCTGTATTGAGCCCAACATAGTAGTAGTTTTGTTTTTGTTTAACCTGCGTCACTTTAGATACTAGAACGCCAGTATTCGCAGATATATAGCGCCCTGGCTCGATCCATAATTGGTACTGAGGAAACTCAGCTTTAATCAGTTTCAAACTTTGATCAATTTGGCTCATGGTTAACTCAGTTTGTTGTGAGCGCTCTTTAATACCAAAGCCTCCACCTAAGTTAAGATACTTGACGCGAGGGAATATAGAGGCTGTCTCAGCTAACAAGCGAGCATGTTCAGCCCAATGCTCATTAGTCAAAATGCCGCTTCCTGCATGAGCGTGCAGTCCAACAATATGAATATTGTGCTGTTGAATAACCGGTAACAGCTCCTCCAGCTCGTAGATAGGAATACCGAACTTAGACGTTGCGCCAGCGGTTCTAACATTCTCATGATGGCCTTTACCAATATTTGGGTCGACCCTTAAGAAGATCTCTTTTCCCTCAAAAATTTCAGGCCATTGTCTTAAGGGGTAACTGCTATCGAGCGTTAAACGGATCTCTTTCTGTAGAATCTCATCGTACTCCCGCTTATCCGCAAAATTCGGTGTGAAAAATATGCGTGACTTATCGATACTTGGGAATAAACCAAGAATATGATTCACCTCACCGCTTGAAACTGTTTCGAAACCAATCCCTTGGTCGTAGGCAGTTCGCAGTACATCAGGGTTATTGTTGGACTTAACGGCGAAGAAAACACGATCAACCGCACTGATGCTTTGTAGGTTGTGAATATTATGGCGGATAGAATCTAGGTGGTAGATGTAAGCGCTGTCACGTTCTGAGAGACACATCTCAATAGTCTCTTTCTTATCCTGCCACCATTTTCTGCTTTCGACTAATCTGTCAGTCTGCTTTAACTCTTTTGCCGTCGGCCCTAGTATTTCACTGTTTGGATTATTGGTGATCAGTAATTCGTGCAAAGCTGATATCACTTTGCTGCTATGTTCATCATCAATAACAAAGGTTAGGTTCAAATCTGAAGCAGCCTGCGATAACAAGTAGACTTTATACGTTTCGAAGATTGAAAATGCTGGAGCGATTTTATGCAAAATGGCTCGGACGTTTTTACCAACAATAGAAACCGCGGAACAGTTATGCATCACATTAACACGACACATTTCCGATAACTCATCAACCAGGCCTTTGAGCTGCCTTTCGTTTATTACTTGAGTCAAACTGTCTAAGCTAACGGTAATATTCGTTTCTGACGTTGACACCAAGTCTACAGAGACATTGTGATGCTTGAATATAGAGAAAATATCAGCCAAGAAACCAGCTTGCTGCCACATTCCCTGACTTTCCATTGATATTAATGTGATCTGCTCTTTTGCGGTAATAGCTTTGACCATGCCCCAACTGTTTTCAATTCCGCTAATCACCGTACCATCAATATCAGGCTCGATGGTTGAGCGGATATAAACTGGGATTTGACTAATTTGAGCGGGACGAATAGCTCGCGGGTGCAATACTTTAGCACCAGCTGACGCCATCTCTTGGGCTTCTTCATAATTGAGCTGCTTTAGCAGCCGAGCACTCGCCACTTGATTAGGGTTAGCGGTAAAGATACCTGGGACGTCAGTCCATATTTCCAAACGTTCAGCCTCTATTTTAGCCGCAAAATACGCTGCTGATGTATCAGAGCCACCACGCCCCAACAATACCGTTTCATCGTCACTGGTATTCGCGATAAAGCCTTGTGTGATAACGATTGATGTATCGCTAACATCCTTTAATAAATTTTCGTCACGCTCAAAGTGACAGCTAGCACACAAATAATCCATGTTCCGACTTTCTCGTGCATATAAAAAATCACGAGCATCCAACCATAGGACAGACTCATCAAATACTTTTGTAAGGTAGGTTTGACCAATTGTTGTGGACCATAACTCCCCTTGAGACATCACTAACGCTCTAACGCGATCGCTAACTTCGCCCAGTAAATGAATACCATCTATCAGCCGCTTTAAATAACTGTAACGCTCGCTTAATAAATCTAACGGCAACCCCATCTCTTTAATAATCTTTTGATGTAATTCCACTAGCTCGTCATAAGCAGTTTGATATTCCCCAAGTTGAGCAAGCTCTATTAGAGCCTCAAGTCGGTTGGAAACAGTGCTAACAGCAGAGTGCACAACAAACACCTTCTTTCCTTTAGCACGTTTACGCTTAATGATGCTCGCAATAGTATCCCAGTTTTGACGAGTGGAGACGCTAGTCCCACCAAATTTAAGCAAGTGCCAAGAATCGTTTGTTGCCATCCTCTTATTCCCCAATATGTTGTGTTAGTCTAGACATAAAAAAACCCGCAAAGGATGTCCTGTGCGGGTTTTGATATTCGTTAGATTTATCGTTTCAGTCACCCACAGCAGAACAGGACACGTTTTTTAAGTGCCTTTTTACTGTGTTTTTTAACGATAAACTGTGTTTTCATGATGTTGAATATAGTAAATATCGAGACTTTGTCAAATATATTTTAGTTATTTGTCACGCTTTGCTTTAAAAAAAGCCTTTAATTGCTGGGAACATTGCTCTTTTAAAAGGCCTGAATGGACTTCACAGTGGTGATTAAAAGACTCGTGTTTAAGGATATTCAACACGCTACCGCCTGCTCCAGTACGAGGATCTTCTGTGGCATAGACTACACGACCTACCCTCGCATGAACTAAAGCCATAGCACACATCGCGCAGGGTTCTAGCGTCACATACAAGGTTGTATCAACCAAGCGATAGTTCTCAAGCTGCTTACCCGCCTCTCGCAAAGCAACGACTTCCGCATGAGCCGTCGGATCATTGCTCAATATCGGCTGATTAAAGCCTTCCCCAACGACCTCATCACGCTTTACCAAAACAGCACCAACAGGTACCTCGCCCTTATCCTTAGCCATTTCGGCTAACTCAAAAGCTCGTTGCATGTACTGGTAATCTTGTTCAGTGAATTTGGTCATTTTTTGGAGTTCGACTAAACGATGGGTTACGCTAACCGCTAACCCATCCTACGACTGGTAAATAATAGACTCAGAATTTGCAGTTCTATCAAACTGAACGTCCTAGTAAATTTAAGATTTTTGGTATAAAACGAGTAAAGTATTATTCCAAAAGCTCAATTAGCGGGAAGAAACATTAGATTTTTCGATTTATGCTAGGCGAAAACTCACGCAAAGAAGGAGTGTACAAAATGTACATGCCTGATTGAGCAAGTTTCCAACACCGCAGAAGTTGAAAAAAATATGTTTATTTTGCTAATTACTCCCACTCAATGGTTGCTGGCGGCTTCGATGAAATATCATAAGTAACCCTAGAAATCCCATCGACCTCGTTAATAATTCTGCCAGAAACCAACTCTAAGAACTCATACGGCAGGTGTGCCCAACGAGCAGTCATAAAGTCGATAGTTTCTACCGCACGCAGCGCAACCACATAATCATACTTACGACCGTCGCCCATAACCCCTACAGAACGCACTGGCAGGAATACGGTAAACGACTGACTGGTTTTATGATACAGGTCATGCTTGTACAACTCTTCGATAAAGATTGCGTCTGCACGACGTAGGAGATCAGCGTACTCCTTCTTCACTTCACCCAATATTCTGACGCCTAAGCCAGGTCCTGGGAAAGGATGGCGATAAAGCATGTCATACGGCAAACCAAGCTCTAAACCAATTTTACGCACTTCGTCTTTAAACAACTCGCGCAAAGGTTCGACGAGTTTAAGCTCCATCGTTTCTGGTAAGCCACCTACATTGTGGTGCGATTTAATAACGTGCGCCTTGCCTGTTTTAGCGCCAGCAGACTCAATAACGTCAGGGTAGATTGTGCCTTGCGCAAGCCACTTAGCATTGGTTAACTTTTTAGATTCTTCATCAAAAATATCAACGAATACTTTACCGATAATTTTGCGTTTCGCTTCAGGTTCGTCGACGCCTTTCAGCTCACTTAAGAAACGGTCCTCTGCGTCAATACGAATAATATTCAAACCAAAGTTATCACCAAACATCGCCATAACTTGGTCAGCTTCATTCAAACGCAGTAAGCCGTTATCAACAAAAACACAGGTTAATTTATCGCCAATTGCACGGTGCAAAAGCATCGCGGTTACTGATGAGTCAACGCCGCCCGATAAGCCTAAGACAACCTCATCATCACCAACCTGCTCTTTAATCTGCTCAATAGCATCATCGATAATATTTTCGGCAGTCCACAAGCGTTCGCAACCACAAATCTCAGTGACGAAACGCTCTAGCATGCGCCCACCCTGCTTAGTGTGCGTGACCTCTGCGTGGAATTGGATACCATAAAAAGGTTTTTCTTTATGGGCCATTGCAGCGATCGGTGCATTATCGCTTGAGGCAATGACTTCAAAGCTTTCTGGAACTTCTAAAACTTTGTCACCATGACTCATCCAGACGTCGAGTAATGCCTTACCTTCGGTATTGAATCGGTCTTCGATACCATCCAACAGTGCATTTGGTGTATTGATAAACACTTCGGCGTAACCAAACTCACGCTTGTCAGAGCCACCAACTTTACCGCCAAACTGATACGCCATGGTCTGCATACCATAGCAAATACCAAGTACTGGAATATCTAATTCAAACACTAGCTCCGGCGCTCTTGGTGTACCTTCGCCTGATACAGATTCAGGTCCACCCGACAAGATAATTCCTTGTGGATTGAACTCGCGAACGTACTCGTCGCTAACATCAAAAGGCACCAACTCACAGTAAACACCAATTTCACGAACTCGACGCGCGATAAGCTGTGTGTACTGAGAACCAAAGTCCAAAATCAATATACGATGATCATGAATATCTGTTTGCATCTTCTTACCTTTCTAGGTTAGCTACTCATACTATGAGATAAACTCCCACAGTTGAAAAAAATCAAAAAGCCGCAGTAAAATTCTGCGGCTTCGTTTACCCGTCTTTATTTAGGTCGAATAATTCGTAGTTTTCAAACCACGCCTTTTGCAAACTAAAGTTTTCGAGAGCGAGGCAGAACTTTACGAAACTGCGCAGTTTACTGAAGTAAATGAGCATGATTGAGTAAAGTTCTAACAATGCTATCGGACACTTTAGGCAGCAAAGTTATACACGATAGTTTGGTGCCTCTTTCGTAATCGAAACATCATGCACATGGCTCTCGCTCATACCCGCACTTGTCACTCTGACAAACTGTGCTTTAGTACGAACATCTTCGATGGTTTCGCAGCCGGTTAGGCCCATACTAGAGCGTAAGCCACCCATCATCTGATGGACAATCTGCGTCATGCTTCCTTTGTAGGGGACACGACCTTCAATACCTTCTGGAACTAATTTATCCGCTGCGTTCGAGCTTTGGAAGTAACGGTCCGCTGAGCTGTTCTTTTGCGACATAGCGCCTAATGAACCCATACCACGGTACGACTTGTACGAACGGCCTTGGTATAACTCAACTTCACCAGGTGCTTCTTCTGTACCCGCCAACATTGAGCCAACCATCACGCTGTAAGCACCAGCGGCAATCGCTTTACACATATCACCAGAGAAGCGGATACCGCCATCAGCGATGAATGGAATACCTGTGCCTTCAAGTTCTTTGGCAACACTCGAGATCGCAGAGATTTGCGGAACGCCAACCCCTGTTACGATACGTGTTGTACAGATAGAACCAGGACCGATACCGACTTTAACGCCATCAGCGCCAGCATCAACCAAAGCACGTGCACCAGCACCAGTAGCGACGTTACCGCCGATAACTTGCTTGTCAGGATAATTCTCTTTTACCCACTTAACACGGTCAAGAACGCCCTGCGAATGGCCATGAGAGGTATCCACAAGAATAATATCTACTCCAGCTTCTACGATAGCTGATACACGATCAGGCGTTTCAGCACCGGTACCTACGGCAGCACCGACACGTAAATGACCATAGCGGTCTTTACAAGCGTTAGGTTTTGTTTCTGCGTTGTTGATATCTTTGACCGTGATCAAACCTTTCAGATCAAATTTATCATTTACAACTAACAACTTTTCGATTCGGTTGGTGTGCAATTTGTCCAAGATTTCTTCTTGGCTCGCACCTTCCTGAACGGTTACTAAGCGCTCTTTCGGGGTCATGACTGACGATACAGGTTGCCCATCACGAGTTTCAAAGCGAATGTCACGGTTAGTCACGATACCGACCAGCTGATCACCCTCTACCACCGGCATTCCTGAAATACCATGCTGCGCAGTCATTTGCTTTAACTGGCCAATGGTTGTGTCAGGAGTAACAGTAATGGGATCGCTAACGATACCGCTTTCGAATTTTTTCACGCGGCGAACATGTTCAGCTTGTTGCTCGATAGACATATTCTTGTGAATGAAGCCCATCCCACCTTCTTGCGCCAACGCAATAGCAAGACTTGATTCTGTCACAGTATCCATCGCGGCGGAAACAAGTGGAATATTTAGAGCGAACTCACGGGTGATTTTAGTACGTAAATCAGCATCTGCTGGAAGGACTTTAGAATGTCCTGGTACTAATAAAACATCGTCAAAGGTTAGAGCTTCCTCTATAATGCGCATAGGGTGTACCACGTATTATTTAAGCGCCAGAGCGACAGGCACTGGCTAGATGAAGCGCGTTATTATAACGCGTCTGTACTGCACAGGTAAATAGCTAAACTACTAAATAACCAATTTCAACTCATATTATGATTAAACCGCTTTTAGAGCCGCAAGAACCAAACGAACAGCGTAAAGTTTATAGTGTCACCGAACTGGCGCTCAACGTTCGTCGACAGCTAGAGAAAGAGATTGGGCAAATATGGATCAGCGGCGAAATCTCCAATTTAGCCACTCCGCGCTCAGGTCACTGGTACTTTACTTTAAAAGATTCAGATTCACAGCTTCGCTGTGCCATGTTTAAAAACCGTAATCGAAGCGTACGATTCACCCCAGAAGACGGCCAACAGGTATTAATGCGCGCCAAAATTAGCTTGTATGAACCACGGGGCGATCTACAGCTTATCGGCGAATATATGGAGCCTGCTGGTGAAGGCGCTTTACAGATAGCCTTCAACCGCCTCAAACAGAAGCTGAACAATGAAGGATTATTTGATGAAGAGCTCAAGCGTCCGATTCCGAGCCTGCCGCGTACAATAGGCATCATCACCTCACCAACAGGCGCGGCTATTCGTGACGTGTTAACGGTCTTAAAGCGCCGTATGCCACATGTGCCGGTCATTATATACCCCACTCAAGTCCAAGGCGAAAAAGCCGCAAAAAACATCATCGAACAGCTACGCGTTGCTAACGAGCGTGCAGAGTGTGACGTACTATTGGTCACACGTGGCGGTGGCTCACTAGAAGATATGTGGTGCTTTAACGATGAAAAACTGGCAAGAGCAATTGGTGCAAGTGACATTCCTGTAGTCTCTGCTGTTGGCCATGAAGTGGATACGTCAATCAGCGACTTAGTTGCCGATCTACGAGCGCCGACTCCTTCTGCGGCGGCAGAACTACTGGTTCCCAACCGTACGGACATTGCACACAAATTTCAAAGCCTAGAGCGACGATTAGTTAATGAATTTCAGCACAAGCTCCAAATTCAGCAAGCTCGTCTGGATAAACTCAGCGCAAAAATTGTTCACCCGAAGCAGCGACTCGCACAAAGCCAAACCGACCTAGAGCGCTTGACTAAGCTACTGAACAGCGCTCAAAAGCGATACATAGAGAACAAAGTTGTAAGCCTTGAGAGCACTAGGGCTCGACTCACTAGCTATAAACCTCACAAGCACTTACAACAATCAAAAGATAAGTTACAGGCTCAGCAGAAACAGCTTCAACAAGCAGTCAATCAGCAGTTAAAAGAGTTTAGACAAGAGTTTGTGCTAATGGCACAAAAGCTCAACAATATCAGCCCTTTAGCTACACTAGAGCGTGGTTACACGCTAACCACTGATGACAACGGGAAAGCCTTAAGAAGCGCTAAATCGGCTAAAAAGGCGAAAGTATTGGTAACGAGATTTAGTGACGGAGAGGTAAGAAGTAAGCCTGAATAAAGCTTACTTCTTCATTATTGGGCTCTAGATTTACTTCTTGCCAAACTTTTTAATCGCGCGTTTTTTCTTTAGTCGCTGGCGGCGTGATAATTCACGGCTTTTATTCGTCTTATCGGCAAAAGGATTGTCGCCTTCTTTTGTTTCTAGGCGGATAGGGGTTCCGATAAGATTTAACTTCTTGCGGAAAAAGTTAATCAGATAGCGTTTATAGCTTTCTTGTAACTTGCTCACTTGCTTACCATGGATCACGATCAATGGCGGATTATGCCCACCAGGGTGCGCATAACGAAGCTTTATCCGTCGACCTTTAATTGCCGGTGGCTGGTGACGCTCATAAGCCTGCTCTAATAAACGTGTTAACTGAGATGCTGACATTTCGACTAATGCGCTTTCCCACGCTTCATCAACGGACTCCCAAAGGTGCCCGACATTAGAGCCGTGTAACGCTGAAATAAAGTGAATTCGGGCAAAATCGACAAAGCCTAAACGACGATCAATTTCCTGCTTAACCTCGTCACGCTCTTCTTCCGTCATGCCGTCCCATTTATTAATGGCAATTACCATAGAGCGACCGGCATCAATAATATGGCTGACTAGGCTTAGGTCCTGATCCGTAATAGGCTCACGGGCATCCATCACCATCACAACAACGTTAGCATCGCCAATGGCCTGCAACGTTTTAAGCACAGAGAACTTTTCAACCGTTTCTTTAACTTTGCCTCGGCGGCGTACTCCAGCTGTGTCAATCAGCGTGTAAGGCTTGCCTCGACGCTCCATTTCGATATAGATACTATCGCGTGTCGTTCCGGGCATATCAAACACCACGACCCGCTCCTCACCTAAGAAGCGGTTAATGAGAGTCGATTTACCCACATTCGGGCGACCAACTACAGCTAGCTTTAAGCCACGAGCTTGCAGCTCTTCAATGGTTTGCTCGTCTTCGCTAGTAGGAGTTATGTCTAAGTTTTCTAAGACTTGGTCGATCAGGGTCGATACGCCTCGGCCATGCTCGGCAGCAATGCCTAAGATATTGCTGTATCCAAAACTGTAATACTCAGCTAACGCCGCATCAGCATGGACACCATCAACTTTATTGACCACTAGAATCACTGGTTTTTGTTGACGACGCAACTGCTCAGCAACATACTCGTCGGCTGCTGTCATGCCTGTTCTGGCATCCACCAAGAACAACACAATATCGGCTTCTTCGACTGCTTGTAGCGATTGTTTCGCCATAAGGTCATCAATGCCCTCTTCGTCACCAGCGATACCACCAGTGTCAACGACGATAAAAGGCTGACCTTTTAACTTAGCTTGTCCGTATTGACGATCTCGAGTTAAACCAGGAAGGTTAGCTACAAGGGCATCGCGCGACTTAGTCAGTCGATTGAATAACGTAGATTTGCCGACGTTGGGACGACCAACGAGCGCGATAACAGGAAGCATAACAATTACTCTTCGGAATCTTCTTCAACTTTGTTGAAGACATACATAAAGCCAAAACGGCTGGTTAGAATCACTTCATCATCAGTGACGATTGGCTTGTGCGCAAAACCATAGTCATCTAAGTGATCACGCGCCACAATCTCACCAGTCGACTTATCTAAGAAGTGAACATACCCTTCAAAGTCACCCAACACCAAATCATCACCTAGTTCTGCGGCTGCGGTAGGACTACGGTACTTCAACCCTTCTTGCTTCCAAGCAACGTCGCCAGTTGTGCGGTTAATAGCAACAACAGTGCCGTCAGTAGTAACCGCGTACACTCTTAGGGTATCGACCAACAAATCTTTTACCGTCGATAATTCTTCTCGCCACAAATAACGGCCATTGCTTAGATCCATCGCAATTGCATAGCCATTATAACCAGCGCCGTACAGCGTATCCCCGTATAAAACAGGTGTAGTATCCACGTCTACAATGCGAGAAATGTCGGAGCTACCTCGTGGCGATGAAACTCGTTGCTCCCACAATAAGTCACCTGAGTCTAAATTGAACGCAGCCAACTTACCATTAGCAAATCCAGTTAAAACAATACCGCTTGTCGTCAGTGGTGCCGACGTTCCGCGAATCGTTAAACTTGGTATGACGCGGTCGTAAAACCACTCCTGATCACCATCAGTGCTGTCTAGCGCAAAGATTCTACCGTCTGCCGTTCTGACAACAACTTTAGTGCCTTCTATCGCTGGCTTTGCTAACACTTCACTCGACACGTCAGCACGCCATAGCTCAGAACCATCGTCAACATTTAGGACGATAACCTTGGCTTTTTTGGAGCCAATAGCAACTAACCCAGCGTTGGCACTGATACCGCCTGACAGTGGTTCATTAAGCTCAACTTCCCAGACAATATCGCCCGACTCACGATCAAACGCAGTTACCAATCCTTCAATATCGGCCGTAATGATGTAATCGTTCCAAACCGCCGGTGTTAAATCATTAAACTTATCATCAGCGCCTTCACCAACAGACTCGGACCAACGAACATCAATCTCGAACTGAGACTCTACATCTTCAAGTTCAGTTGGTTCATTGACGATCTCGTCTGAACAGGCTGCAAGCAATGCGCAAGCTGCTAATGAAGTTAGTAATTTAGACTTAACGTTTAGTGTCATATTTTATCCCGTTGTAGAATACTCGATTCGTTTTATTAATTATTTCTCGATTCCAAACTCAGATAGTCGCAATGCTAACAATGGGTGTGGCGCAGCCTGCGAACTATCGCGAGCTTGAATAAAGCTATTTTTAGCCGCCTCACGGTCGCCTTGCGCTAATTGGGCTTCACCCTTAACCAACAAAGCACTGGCTTTATATGCATCAGAAGTCACCGCATCAGCCTCAGCAATCGCTGCATCATACTGTTCTTGAGCTAACAAGATTCGAGCTAAACGAACCTGTGCTACAGGAGCAAAGGTCTTGTTACCTTGGTCAACAACCCAGCGTAATTGTTCCATAGCGCCATCAAAATTATCGCCAGAAACCTCAAGCTCAGCTAGCTTTAATGCCGCTAATGCTGCATATGTTGAACTGCTGAAGTCTTGCTTTAGTGTTTCAGCTTTCTCGACAAATTCAGTTTGATCATCACTTCCTGCCACAATACTGTTAAACGCTTCTGCGTATTGTGCAGAGGCTGCTTCAGCTTGTGAAACTTTATGATCTTTATAGTAGTCCCAACCGAAAATACCGCCAAAACCGATAACCGCCCCCAAAATAATGGCTTTACCGTTTTCTTTCCAAAAGGTTTTTATCGCTTCGACCTGTTGTTCTTCTGTTTCATACTGAGCCATTACTGGTCTCCTAACTCTATTACTGTTTAATTAATGATTTCAGTTGTTCAGCCACATCCGACTGAGCTAACTGCAATTGTTCTTTTTGTTCGCGTAAGAATTTAACGCCTACTGTCTGTTCTTGCACTTCTTCTTCGCCAATAACTAGTGCTATATCTGCACCACTCTTATCAGCTCGCTTGAACTGTTTCTTGAAATTGCCGCCACCAAAATTATTACGTACTCTTAGTGAAGGTAATTCATCTCTTAGCTTTTCAGCTAACTGGATAGCATTAATCTCCGCAGTTTCGCCTAACGCTACCATATAAACATCTGCTAGCCTTGGCTTTATTGGCTCACTCTCTTCCAACAAAGCAACAATTCGCTCGATGCCCATCGCAAAACCACTGGCCGTGGTTGCATGACCACCTAGTTGCTCGGTCAAGCCGTCATAGCGACCACCTGCACATATAGTACCTTGAGCGCCTAGCTTATCAGTAATCCACTCAAATACTGTACGATTATAATAATCCAGACCTCGAACCAAGTTCGTATTCACTTGGTACTCAATGCCATTCGCCTCGAGAATTTTGCACAAAGTGTTAAAGTGCTCTTGAGACTCCTCGTCTAAATGCTCCGATAATTTTGGTGCATCTTTGACTAGCGCTTGCACCTCTGGATTCTTACTGTCCAAAATTCGCAATGGATTGGTGGTTAAGCGACGCTGACTATCTTCATCAAGCTGCTCTTTAATAGGCTCTAAAAAAGCTACTAATTTATCACGATAAGCAGCACGTGCTTCATTGGAACCTAAAGAATTAATCTCTAAACGTACCGAGTCCGCTAAACCCAGTTCTTTCCAAAGGCGTGCGGTCATCAATATAAGTTCAGCATCAACATCAGCTGTAGCGATTCCAAAGGTCTCCACACCTAACTGATGGAACTGCCTATAACGCCCCTTTTGTGGACGTTCATGGCGAAACATCGGTCCCATATACCACAAACGTTGCTCTTGGTTATAGAGTAACCCATGCTCAATGCCCGCTCGCACACAACTTGCTGTACCTTCCGGACGCAAGGTTAAGCTATCACCATTGCGATCCTCGAACGTATACATCTCTTTCTCAACAATATCAGTCACTTCACCAATAGAGCGCTTGAAAAGCTGAGTTTTCTCCACGATAGGCATACGAATTTCAGAGTAGCCATAACTCCCCATCAAACGACGGAGAATCGCCTCTAGCTTCTGCCAGTACGGAGTCTGTTCCGGCAAAGTATCGTTCATGCCGCGAATTGCTTGAATTTTTTGCGCCAAAATCTATCCCGATCCGTTCAAGTGATATTTTTTGTGAAAGTGCGAAATTATAGCGAATTTGGCGAAAAACAGTAGTTATTTCGCCGTTTTTTCAGAAATT
>CATNCP010000017.1 GCA_950096615.1 uncultured Kangiella sp.
TTTAACCGAGGCTATTTAGGGCAGTATAACCCTGAGACTGAGAAGTTTACGGAGTGGTTATCGCCAAATGGGCATGACAGTCAACCTTATGGTACAGCGTTGGATAGTGATGGTCGTATTTGGATTGGCGAAACAGGCCCTTATCCAAACTTAATGATGGGCTTTGATACAGAAGCCAAACAGTACATCAGTCAAACAACAGTCGAGAGCGGTGGCTCGGTTCGCCACATGTTCTATGATAGTGAAAAAGACGTTTTTTGGTTTGGTGTAGATACCGGATTTATTGTTCGAGGGAAGGTTAAGTAAGTCTGGAGTAGGAGTTTGAAGAAAGGCATCCCGAACCTGGGAAAGACTGTAGTCTAAACGCGGGATGCCGAAAACTTTAACTGTTACTTTTTTCTTTTCTAATCTGAGTTATTTCCTCAGCAGCTTTTGAAAGTTCCATTCTTTGTTTTTGTAGTTCTTCAAGTTGTTTTCCTTTAATATCAATTAGCTTAGAAAGTGGTTTTTTGAATCGTGCAATCCACATGGTTAAATTAAGAATAGCCACTACAATCATCCAAGTTGCAAACGTCATGATTTCTCCTTCGTTTTATTAGGTTCTATTTTCTTTGATTCCAACCAAGTATCAACATCTGCTCGATCGAATTTAATATTTTTTGCGCTTAATTTGATATACGGCGGACAGTCACCGCTGGCTATATATTTATAGATCGTCCTCTTGGAATCACCTAAATACAGCGCCAAATCTTCAATAGACATTAGTTGCATAAGTCACCTCAATGACGCGATTATATATAAAATGACGCAATATGCAACAATATGCACAAAAAGGTGACTTGCTCTTAGAAACTATGTACTCTCGCCCTTCTTAATGGGATTTCTAGAGGTGAGAGGGAATGATGGCTACTCTGTTTTCTCTTTCCACCAGTCTTTAAGTTCGTACCACCAGTAGCTTAGTTGTGCAGCTGGTGGGCCAAAGGGGCCGCCATTCCAGGGTAAGCCCCACGGCTCGAATTTTTTGTAGAGGTCGTTTTCTTGTGTGATTGCGGCGGCAACTATTTCACCTGCAGCTGTGGTCGGCGCTACGCCGTGTCCGCCAAACCCTGTGTTGCACCAAACGTTCGGCGCGACCTCGCCAATTTGTGCCATCTGATGTCTGGCATAGGCCATCCAACCATGCCAGTCGTAATCGACTTTAACCCCTTCAAGCTGCGGAAACACTTTGAGCATGTCTCGCTTCAGCATGTGGTTTAAGTTTTTGGGCTTAGCTTTGCTGGCGTGAATGTGACCGCCCCACAGTATTCGAGTGTCTCTTAGCGGACGGTAGTAATCAAAAGCAAAGCGGGTGTCATAGACTGCTGAATCTGTGTTGATCGCATCTGTTAGGCGATCGCCGAGCGGCTCTGTGGTCATGACGTAAGTGGCGATCGGTAAAATCGAGCTGGACACCGGTTTAAATAAATCACCAATGTAACCGCCACCGGCGACTACTACGTTTTTGGCTTTGATGGTGCCCTGCGAAGTTTTAATTTGTTTGGTGGCGCTTTGGTAATTGATATCCAGCACTTCACATTCTTGATGTATTTCTACGCCTTGCTTTTTTAGTTCTTTGGCGATTCCAAGTGCGTAGTTAAGCGGATGGAAGTGCATCGCGTTCGGCTCGTATAAAGCGCCGTGATACTGGTCGCTTTTTAACATGCCGTTTAATTCATCCGGAGGAATATAGTCCCACTCAACGCCTATGGTGTCGCGCATAAAGTTTTGTTCATCGCGCAGAATGGATTGATCTTTAAACCAGTTAGCCCACAGCGCGCCTTTATCAACTAAGTCACAACTGATAGTGTATTGGACTACTCGACGTCGAATGAGGTTTACTGCCGCTTGAGTAAACTGATAAAGGATTTTTGTTTGCTCAAGACCGACCTGTTTTACCAGAGCTTTGGCGCCTAACGAATATCCCGCAAAAACTAGGCCGCCGTTGCGCCCGGAGCATCCGTAGCCGATGCCGTGTTTGTCCACGATGGCGATATTAGTATGACCACGCTCAACCAAACCTAAGGCTGTCATCAGCCCCGCATAACCGCCACCAACAATACAAGTCTCAACTTCTTGATTGTCGATAAACTCATCATTGGAGATTTCTTGATTTTTGGTCGCGGCGTAATAGGTGTCAGGATAACGAGCGCTCATGTCATGATTCGTTGTTTATTTTATGAGCATCATTGTGTCTGATTTTTAAACAAAGGAAAAGTTTATTTCATCTTAGAAGCAGTGGGACTTTTTAAAACTTAACATTTGTCGCTTGAGATAGAGGCGGCGTCTGTTTAAGGTGAATGGATAGCATTCATTATGAGCAAGGAGTTGTTATGTCCAACACAGTTGAGTCGAACGTACGCCCAGAACCTGATGCAGAGTTGGTCCGTATTGCAGAATATATCGCTGACTATACCGTGGAGAGCCATGAGGCAATGACCACTGCTCGCTATTGCCTGATGGATACGCTTGGCTGTGGCTTATTAGCACTACGCTATCCCGAATGCACGAAGCATCTAGGGCCACTGGCGCCCGGGACAGTTGTTCCAAACGGTGCGCGAGTGCCGGGCACACAATTCGAGATGGATCCTGTTAAAGCGGCCTTTGATATTGGCTGCATGATTCGCTGGCTGGATTACAACGATACTTGGCTAGCGGCGGAGTGGGGGCATCCTTCGGATAACCTTGGTGGTATTTTAGCCATTGCTGATTTTTTAAGTCGTCAGTCCATCGCTGAGGGTTACGCGCCGCTGACAATGAAAGCTGTTTTAGAAGCCATGGTTAAAGCGCATGAGATTCAAGGTGTATTAGCGCTGGATAATAGTTTCAATCGAGTTGGTCTAGACCACGTGATTCTAGTCAAAGTCGCTTCCACAGCGGTAATAACGCATATGATGGGTGGTAATCGCAATGACATTATAGATGCTGTGTCTCAGGCTTTTGTCGATGGTCAGTCGCTTCGGACTTATCGCCATACGCCAAACACAGGTTCAAGAAAGTCGTGGGCAGCAGGTGACGCGACCTCTCGTGCAGTACGCTTGGCGATGATGACGTTGACTGGCGAGATGGGGTATCCAAGCGCGTTAAGCGCTAAAACCTGGGGCTTTTATGACGTTTCGTTTAACGGTAAGCCGTTTAGTTTTCAGCGTGATTTTGGTTCTTATGTAATGGAGAACATCTTGTTTAAGATTTCTTACCCAGCTGAGTTTCATGGACAAACCGCGGTCGAAGCGGCTATTGAGTTGCATGATAAGGTTGCTGATAAACTTGACGACATCGAACGAATCGAATTAACAACTCATGAATCCGCGATACGAATTATTTCTAAAGAAGGCGAGCTACACAATCCTGCTGATCGCGATCATTGTATCCAGTATATGGTCGCTTGCGGTTTACTATTCGGCGAGTTGAATGCGGATCACTATGAAGAAGATGTGGCTCAAGATGAACGAATTGACGCTCTGCGCGAAAAGATGACGCTTCAAGAAAATAAAGAATGGTCAAAAGATTACCATGAACCTAGCAAGCGCAGTATTGCTAACGCTGTTCAAGTGTTCTTTAAAGACGGAAGTTCCACTGACAAAATCACGGTTGAGTATCCATTGGGTCATAGACGGCGCCGAAAAGAGGGCATTCCTGTGTTAATCGAGAAGTTCAAAAGCAACGTCTACACACGCTTCCCTAAAAGACACGGCGAAGAAATTATTGATTTATGTCTTGATGAAGATGCGTTAATGGATACTCCGGTTAATGAGTTTATGAACTTACTGATTATTTAGGCGTTAATTCTATCAATAGGGCTTCACCAAATATTGATACTACCTGTGTCATAGTGAGATTAGATAACAGGAGGAATTCAATGAATTTATCAGTTAGCGATATCCAGAAACTGGAACGCAAATACAGACTGAACTTAATTAATAGTATTACTGGAGTGAAGCCCGCTAACTTAATTGGCACGGCTAATGCAGAAGGGCAGAGCAATCTTGCTATTTTTAGCTCGGTTGTTCATCTGGGGAGCGATCCTGCGTTGATTGGTTTTATTACACGACCGACTGGTGAAGTGCCTCGCCATACTTATGAGAATATCCTTGATACCCTTTACTTTACGGTAAACCATGTTCCGGCGAGTCATATTGAAAATGCTCACTACACCTCAACCAAATTTCCGGACGATGTTTCCGAATTTAAGAAGTGTGGTTTTACAGAAGAATACGTGGATGGTTTCATGGCTCCGTATGTTAAAGAAGCGACCACTAAATTTGGCGTTAAGTTTTATCAGCAGTTGCCGATTGAATTGAACGGCACACGATTAATGGTTGGTGAAATTCAAACGATTATTGTTCCAGACGATGCCGTTAATGATAAAGGCTATTTAGATTTAGAAAGTCAGAGTAACGTTGGTATTGGTGGTTTAAATCAATATTATCGTTTATCAAAAGAAGGTGAGTTTCCTTACGCTAGGCTAGGAGAAGAACCTAGTTTCGAATAACTACCACTGTATCAACGATCCGTCCCATGCATAAAACTTGCCGCTATCGTCCAACGTTACATTTTCAATCACTGCCATCATTTTTTTGATGGCATATTCTGGCGTAAATAATTTCTCCGCAGGGACGTTGGCTTGAAAAGGTTCAGATAAATGAGTGTCAGTTGTTCCGGGGTGGATAGCAACTACCGCCGAATTTTTAAAGCGTCGGCTCGCTTCTATGGACAGAGTTTTGATGATTTGGTTTAAAGCGGCTTTACTGGCACGGTAACTATACCAACCACCTAAATAATTATCCCCAATGCTTCCTACTCGCGCTGAGAGAGACGCAAACACGCCGGTTGATTGACATTTTTTTGCGCCTTTATTCAGGTGTGACAAAAGGTGTTTAGCGATTAATGGTGTGATTAAGGCGTTAGCTTTTATGACCGCTTCAAAACTTTCAGCATTGAAGTCCTCAATCTTTTTTTCAGGGGCAATATGTGTCGAGTCGTCGTGCAATAAACCGCAGGCATTGATCATGAGTTGTACATTAAACTCGCGTCCAGCTAAATACTCCGAGAACAATTGCAGCTCGGTTTCTGAACTTGGATCTAGCTGCATAAGGTGTAGCTTACCCTTACCTTCTTTGTCGATGGTTTTAAAGCTTTGTGACTGGCGGGTGCAGGCAAAGACGTGCTCGTACTGAGCAAGGCAGTATTCAACGAACTGGTGGCCAATTCCGCCGCTGGAACCGAAAATAATGGCTGTTTTCATGGAGCCAGTATCTTCTGGCGGTTGTGAAGAGAAAGTGAAGGATTTTAAAACTTAGCCATTGAGCTTTGCTTTGCTTTTAATTTCAGTATGATAGTTCGCAATAGGTTAAACGTAAGGAATCTGTTTTGTCTGAAAAACGCATGGGAATTACTGACGTTTTAGAGTCGGTTAAAGAGAATGCTGAGGGCGAGAAGGTTGAGCTGGGTGAAGTGGTTGAACACCTAGAAAACCGCGGTTTTGGCCCGATATTATTAGCGCCAGCTTTGGTCGCCTTACTTCCAACGGGTGCTATCCCAGGGATTCCTAGCGCCTGTGGCATACTGATCTTCTTAATCGCCATTCAAATGGCGTGGGGCAAAAAGCACCCTTGGCTGCCTAAAAGGCTTAAGTCGATTGGTTTTAGCCAAGAAAAACTTGGTACCGTCATTGATAAGGCTACGCCATATACAAAGAAAGTTGACCGCTGGTTTAAGCCTAGGGTTTCTATTCTTTCAGAAGGTATAGTGAAGCGTGCCGTTGCGGTTTTATGTGCACTGGCTGGCTTGGTGATGATTCCGCTTGAACTAGTGCCTTTCGCCGTCATGTTGCCAGCTTTTGCGATCGTTTTAGCTGCTGTGGGTCTGAGTACTGAGGATGGAATTGTCATTTCTATCGCCAGCATAATTATGGTCAGTTCTTTTTATCTTCTGTATGTCAATTATATTCAGTAGCCTTAAGAACACTTCAGAGTTAACGAGTGGAGCGAGTCAAATGTCCGCTCTTTTTTGTCCAGGGGATCGATGAACTGAAGAGTTTTCGCTAAAAGCTGCAAGGGGCTTTGGTAGTTATCCTCTTCTTTGGGTTGTAACTCTGGGTAAAATCGATCATTTAGAATTGGGTAGCCAATGTCCATCATATGTAACCGTAACTGGTGTGTACGGCCAGTGATGGGGCTTAGTTTAAATAAGCCGAGATCTTGATTCTGTTCTACACATTCAATTAGCGATTCAGCATATTGTCCTTGGGATGAATCGTTAGTGTTTTTAAAGCGAAATTTAGGTTCACCGCGAGCAACGTGATTTTTTATATGCCATGTTTTCCCAACGATTGACCGTGAATCAGGCACTTTTGCAATTGCCTGGTATGCTTTTTTTATTTTCTGCTCACTAAACAGTTGGTGGTATTCGCCACGTGTTTCTGGGTTGGTGGAAAACATGACTAAGCCAGCAGTGTCTCGATCCAAGCGGTGTACTGCTTGTAATTCTTTGATGCCCGTGCGTTTTATGAGACGTTCCTGTAAACATTCGTTAACGAACTGCCCTCCGGGCATGACTGGAAGAAAGTGTGGTTTGTGGGCGATCAGGAAGTGGTTATTATGCTCTACGATCGTTTCTTCGAAGGGAATTTGTGGCTCTTCAGCGACTTCTCGATAATAGCCTAGCGTTCTATTTGGCTGGTAAGGTGTTGCTTCATCGATTGCTCGATCGCTTTTTTCGCTGACACGGTCACTCTCACTCTCACTCTCACTGTTACTGCCGCTGTTACTATCACAGTGTGAGTCTCGCCAGAATACTTTGCCGCTCATCATTCGCTTTTTCCATACGTTTGAATCAATGTGAGGAAACTGCTCGGCTAAAAACTCCAGAACGGTTCTGTGTTTGGTTGAGGAGGGCAGTGTGACAAAGGATGGGCGGTTTGCCTGTGACATTATGACATTTGTAGGTAAGTTTTGTGTTGATTGTAACACCTGTAACAACAATCTCGAATGATAGAGAAGATTGTTCGCACGATGCTTAAGAAGATTCCTATTTGTATCTTTTACGGGTATGATGATTTCTGGATTACTACAGGAAGATATTATGAAAAAAATCACTTATTTATTAATTGCTTGTGCAATGACTTTGCTTTTAACAGCATGTGGCGCGCCGACTATTGACGCTTCGAGCGAGAAGGCGATGCAAGAATCCATGGAAGAGATTACCAAGGACATGACTGAAGCTGAAAAAACTGAGTTTGGTATGGCTATCATGGCTGTTTCAATGAAGGTTGCGATGTCAAACATGGGTAACCCTGAAAAAGCTGAAGAAGCAGTTCAAGACGCTTTAGACGGTAAAACTGCGGAAGAAGTTATTGAGATGAGCAAAGAGTAGTCTTTTAACTCATTGTAATTTCAGGAAAAGCGCCTTCGGGCGCTTTTTTTTATGCTTTTTTATTGTTGTAGGAGGACACTTTATTGCAAATATGACTTGATTTGCAGATGATAATTGTTATCATTCGCGCCATATTTCTAATTAAGGGCGAAATCATGAAGTATTCGTTAATTTCAACAGCAGTAGTTGGGGCATTGGCGCTCTCTAGTCAAAGTGTTTTTGCAGATGAAAGTAAAGAAACAGAAACGATGGTGGTATCGGCAACTCGAGCACCATTACAGCAAAGCGCAGTTCCTGCTACTGTGACTATTATTGATGGCACAGAAATACGCCAACAACTGTCGGTAAGCAACTCACTGTCAGACATCTTGGGTAATTTACTGCCTTCTTACAGCCCATCCAGACAGAAATTAACAAGTTCAGGCGAAACGCTTCGAGGTCGTACGCCTTTATATTTGATTGATGGCGTGCCACAGTCAAACCCTCTTAGAAATGGTTCGCGCTCAGGGAATACGATTGACCCGATGCTGATTGAGCGTGTGGAAGTGATTCATGGCGCCAGCGCTATTCAGGGCTTGGGCGCGAGTGGCGGTATTATTAATATCATCACTAAAACTGCTCGCAGTGGTACTGAGCATCAAGTGACGGCAGGGGTTTCTGCGCCAACGAGCGAAACATCGGAAGGCCTATCTTATGATGCGGGTTATTTGGTATCCCACGGTGAGGGTCAATGGCAGTTTGTCGCTGGTGTTCATTTACGTGAAACAGGTATGTACGTTGATGGTAATGGAGAGTTAGTGGGCGTTGATACGACGCAAGGCGACACCATGGACTCAAGCAGCCAAGATATCTTTGGTAAGGTTATTTATCAGTTCAATAATGAACAACAGTTACAGTTAATGGTTAATCATTACGACCTTGCTACGAATGGCGATTATGTAACGGTTACGGGTGATCGTGCGAACGGTATTCCAGCGACTTCAGTGCGTGGCGATATTGAAGGTGATCCTGCGGAAAATGAAGTAACCACGGTTAGCTTAAACTTTAGCGATGCAGAATGGTTAGGCGCTGATCTGAAGTGGCAGCTATTCTCACAAGATTTCTCAGCACTGTATGGCGGTGGTCGTTTTGGAACCTTCCAAGATCCAGCTTTTGGCGCTGATCTTTATGATCAGTCGCGCAATGATTCAAACAAGCTAGGTTCGCGTATCACTCTGAACTGGTTAGAAGTTGCGGATACTAATGTTGATATTACTACCGGGTTAGACTTTTTACGTGATAGAACCTTCCAGGAGTTAGCCCAGACGGGTCGTAAGTGGGTGCCTGAAACAGATTTTGAGAACTGGGCGCCTTATTTACAGGCACGTTTAAATGAAGGCCCTTGGAGCTTCAGTGCTGGCTTGCGTTACGAATACGGTAAATTGATTGTTGATGACTTCACGACCTTAGCTTCTTACGGTAGTCAGGATGTTGAAGGTGGCGAGCCTTCGTTCAATGAATTATTGACCAACTTCGGCGTGGTCTATGAGTTTACTGATGAGTGGCGCGGTTTTATCAGTGTTTCAGAAGGGTTTAGCATGCCTGACGTGGGACGAGTTCTGCGTGGCATTGATCAACCAAACCTGTCGGTAGATACCTTCTTAAACCTACAGCCAGTATTGACTGAAAACAACGAAATCGGCGTCGAATATTTAGGCCATGACTTAACATTGTCGGCCAGTTATTTCGAGTCTGATTCAGATTTAGGCGCACGTTTATCACCTAACGCTGATGGCATTTTTGAAGTTAATCGTGAGAAGACAGAAATTAATGGCTTCGAATTATCAGCTGAATACGCGTTAACTCAAGACGCGAGTATCGGTGCCTTGTATGCCGATAATGATGGTGAGTTTGATAGTGATGATAACGGCCAAGTTGATACTAAGCTTGGTGGCCGCAATATTGCGCCTCGTCGCTTAAACCTCTTCTGGAACCACAGTTGGACCGGTATGGTCGATAGTCGTCTGCAGTGGAACCATTTCTTTGACCGCGATATTTATTCTGGCGCAGAAGCCATTAATAACTTTAACGGCTATTCCAGGTTAGATTTCTCAGTGAGTATGTTAACCAACACAGTCGGTGAGTTTACGTTAGGCGTGGAAAACGTGTTAGACGAAGACTACTTCACTTACTATGCGCAAACTGCTGGTAATGATGGACGCAACTTTAAAGGGCGAGGCCGTACCTTGCGCTTAAACTGGCGACATACATTCTAAGCAATTAGCATTGTGGTAATACGTTAGGAGTATCAGTGAAAAAGTTTTCAATGATGATTCACAAATGGCTGGGCCTTGCGCTCAGCCTTTGGCTTTTATTGGTGACTATTACTGGTACTGTCCTCCTGTATAAAAACGATTTATTAGTTCTTACCTATCCGCAGCTCGAACAATCTCAAAAGGCGACTCAGCAACAAGCTATCGATATTATGCAGTCTGGCGCAATGTCGGAAGAGTCGCGTTATGTGTTCGTGCCAACAGAGCTACACCCTTGGGTTGAAGCTATTGAAGCGTCGGGTGACCGCGCTTATTACTCAACAGAGGGAGAGCTTCTCGTCCAACGCTCTAAGTATGGCGACTGGATCAGCTGGTTCGTCGAGTTTCATCATCACTTACTATTGAATGACATTGGTGAAGAGTTGCAAGGGATTTTTGGCTTACTGACGCTACTGATATTTATCACTGGCTTAATTAAGTGGTGGCCAAAAGGGAAGTGGCAAAAGCGTGATCTAGGAGTAACTTTTTCTCGTCCTGGCAAAAAGCGCTGGGGGCAAACTTTGTGGCAGTCTCACCGAACCTTGGGTGTAGTTTTATTAGTACCCATGCTCATACTGGTCGTAACTGGTACGGCCATGATTTACAGTCAGGCATTCAATCAAGCTCTCAACACGACTTTTCCACAGCACCACCGTGAGCCAGTTGATTATACGTCGATGATAGAAGAGCAAAACCAAGCTTCGAAAGATCTTCCCGCCGATTGGGCTACTCGATTACAGCAAGTATCTACTGTCCTGCCAGAGCTTCGACCTGTGATGGTCTACCTTAATAGCGATAAGTTGCGGATGAAGCAGCCTGAAGAGTGGCATCCGAACGGGCGTAGCTATGTCAGCTTTCATCCGAACACTAGCCAAATATCAGAAGTTACCAATTATCGTGATCAAACCTTAGGCACGAAAATCTCACAAACATTCTATGCATTACATATTGCTGAGGTGGGTGGCTTAACCTATTTCACGATCGCCGTTATTAGTGGTATTGCCATGGTCTGGATAACCGTGAGTGGTTTTTGGTTTTGGTTTTGGTTGTGGTGCCGTAATAAGAAAAAGCACGCGAAAAATAAAGCTTCCCAGAAAGAGAAGAAATAAGCCTCAGGCTATAGATTTTATGGCTTGGAGCGATTACCGAGTTTTATCAATTGAAAAGGATAAATCGATAAAACTAATCCTTCGAGTTGCTTCAATGCAGGAATGAATTACAAAGGTTGAACTGCAGCACGTTTCCATAAAAAAGTCATGCCTGCTTCGCTATCAAGAAGTGAATTCAAGTATGATAGCTGGCGTTTAGTCGAGTAATATCAATAGGACATTGAGACATGGTAAAAACAATAATTAATCAAGTTGAATCGAATAATGACATTTCACTTGTAGAAATGTTGGCAAGCAAAATTTGGCGCGAACACTACCTACCCATTATTGGCCGCGAGCAGGTCACTTATATGCTCGGAAAATTCCAAACCACCCCTGCGATTAAGCGACAAATTCAAGACGGTGCTCATTATCATTTATTGTTTGAGCAAGACCATCCTGTTGGTTATTTTTGCTATCACTTTGAAGACAATGCATTATTTTTAAGCAAAATTTATGTCGCCAAAGAAGTTCGAGGGAAGGGTATTGGTAAGAAGGCTTTAAACTTTATCGCTGAACAAGCTGAATCTCAGTCGGCGAAAACCATACGTTTAACCGTCAATAAGTTTAACCTTGGAACTATCGCAGCCTATAAGCAGCTGGGTTTTGAAACCATTGACTCAGTAGTCAAAGATATTGGTGGCGGTTTCGTGATGGATGATTATGTGATGGAAAAGGTGGTTATGAAAAAAGCGGTTTAAGAAAACCGCTTTTTTAGAACTGGGATATTAGGCTGTAAACCTAGTATCCTGCAGCTTGACCATCTTTACGAGATTCAGAAGCTCCACGATAAACGCCTTCTTCATGATCACGCATGATAGCCTGGTAACCACCAAAACCGCCGTTACCACTCCTAACATCGTGTCCTTTCTGTTGCAGTTCTCGTAGCACTTGAGCGGAAACTCCTGATTCAATTTCCACATAGCCGCCATCGGTTAGGTACTTTTTCTGCGATTCTGTTGGCTCCGTTGAGCCCATGTGTTGCCAGCGAGTAGCGTCACCAGCTTCTTGCAAGTTCATGCCATAATCAACGATGTTAACTAAGATCTGAACATGACCCTGTGGTTGCATTGCGCCGCCCATCACGCCGTAGCTCATGAAAGGTTTACCATCTTTGGTGATGAATGCAGGAATGATAGTGTGGAAAGGGCGTTTACCCGGCTCATAAGCATTGGCATGCTCTTTATCCATAGAGAAAAGCTGTCCTCGATCTTGGAAGACAAAGCCTAACCCTGGTACCACGACACCTGAGCCCATGCCGCGATAGTTACTTTGAATCAACGAGACCATATTACCGTCTTTATCTGCTGTGGTTAGATAAATAGTGTCGCCTTCCGTTAAGTTAGGGTTGCCAGCTTGGACGGTGCGAGCTGCTCGCTCTTTAATGAGCTTTGCGCGCTCTTTGCCATATTCTTCAGAAATTAAAGCTTCAATCGGCTGCTCTGAAAAGTCCATGTCGACATAAAACTTAGCGCGGTCTTCAAAGGCTAGTTTCTTAGCCTCGACCATAGCATGTATACTTTCAGTGCTGTTAAAGCCCATCTCAGCAAGGTCGAAGTTCTTTAAAACCTGCAACATTTGTAGCGCGGCGATACCTTGCCCATTCGGTGGTAATTCCCACAAAGTGTGACCTTTGTACTCGACGCCTAAAGGCTCAACCCAGTTAGAGTCGTGCTCAGCTAAATCTTCATAGCGTAAGTAACCACCGTTGGCTTTCATGAACTCATCAATCTTTTTCGCGATTTCGCCTTGGTAAAATGCATAGCGGCCGTTTTGGGCTAACAATTTATAAGTATTGGCTAGCTCAGGATTTTTAAACATTTGACCTTCACGAGGAGCCTCACCGTCGATAGTGAATGTTTCTTTAAAACTACCTGGTTGTGGACTCAATCGAGGAACGCTAAGTTTCCAGTAATAAGCAATAAGCTCTGACACTGGGAAGCCGTTTTCAGCGTAATCGATTGCGGGCTGTAATATCTTGTCCATCGGCATCTGGCCAAACTTACTGTGAAGTTCGAACCAGCCATCGACGGCTCCAGGGACTGAAATCGGCAACATACCGTAAGGTGGCAAGTCTTCTCGACCAAGCTTGGTCAGTTCCTCTTGCAACTTGTCATAAGTCAGTGACTTAGGAGAGCGACCGGAGGCATTTAGGCCGTAAAGCCTTTGTGTTTTTTCGTGCCATAGGATGGCATACAAATCGCCGCCGATACCGCTACCAGTCGGCTCCATAAGGCCTAAAGCAGCGTTAGCGCCAATAGCTGCATCAATGGCATTACCGCCATTTTTCATGATGTCTAAGGCTACTTGTGTGGCTAATGGTTGGCTGGTGGCAGCCATGGCATGTGGTGCAATGACTTCTGAGCGTGTGGCGTGCATTTCACCAGTAACACGGTCCGCGGCTTGTGCCGATGCACCAAAAATCAGTGTGCTTAGTAGTGCAAACTTGATACTTTTTATGATCATTTATAATCCCCAAAAGGTGACGAGTGACTTGATAATAAACTGTGAGCTACCGAAGTTAAAGCTTTGTATGGCCCGGTGATTCAATTTTGCATTAAAACAGTGAGAACGCTATCGCATACAGTGAAGCGACGCTAAATCATAATGATAGTGGTACAGAGCAAGGCAAAAGCAGGGACATACACATGTATTTCATCACTAACCGAGCCTACGATAATCATCTAACTGGACTGGATAAGCTGACGAAGCATCCAAACCCGAAAGGGCCTAATGAACTTTCTGCAGTAAAAATTACTGGTAACGAATCTACTGGTAACGAATCTACTGAAAACGAATCTACTGAAAACGAATCTACTGAAAACGAATCTACTGAAAACGAATTCTTAAAGATCGAGTTATTGGACGATCAGTTAAGTAAGGAAGAGGTTAGGCGTTACAAACAGGAGTTTAATCTGCCTATTGATGAAGACGAGCCTTTTTATGCGAGCTTAAAAGTTGCTTGTGAAGTATTTCGTGAAGCTAAGCTGAAAGGAAAGAGCGTGGTGTTATACGTCCATGGCTACAATAATGACGTTAAAGATATTTATGAGACTGCGTGTGAGATAGAGTATTTATATGACGTTATTGTGGTGCCATTCAGTTGGCCTGCTAATGGCGGGGGTGCCATGTCAGGTACCTTGTCCTATCTGGCTGATAAACGTGACGCGAGGGCATCTGATGATGCATTAAATCGTGTTATTGACATTGTCGGCCGTTACCACCGCTTGTTAGTACAGTCCACTTGGAATCGTCTGGAGGTTGAGGCTTCCAATAAATACCCTGAAAATCCAACCAAGCAACGAGAATACTTGGCACTGTTGTTAGAGCGGTATTGTGATATATCGGTAAACTTATTTTGTCACAGTATGGGTAATTATGTATTGAAGCATGCGCTAAAAAGCACTTTAGCTGAGTCTAGGCAGTTGGTTTTTGATAATATTCTGTTGGTGGCTGCTGATACCAATAACGAAAAACACGAAGAGTGGGTAGGCGAACTTCGTTGTCGCAAATCGCTCTATATCACCATTAACGCAGATGATTTCGCTTTGTCATGGTCGCGCCGCAAGCCTGGAGAAGAACAGAAGGCGAGGTTAGGGCATTACTTGCGTTCATTAAATGCGGAAAATGCTTTGTACATAGATTTCACCAATAGCAAAGCAGTCAACCGTAGCCATTCCTATTTTGATGGTGATACGGTATCGAGAAATAAAACTGTGCGTCGCTTTTTTGAAAAAGCGTTCTCAGCTAAGAATCTACTGCCTTACTTGGAGTATCAGGTACATAACAATACCTATCACCCCAAGTAAGAACTATGGTTGCAGTTGCTCTAGGGAATTCTAGTGCATTCGCTGCATAATTTTCATCGGAATCGTGGTTTCAGCATGATCGCTTAGCAGCTCTAAGTCTGGATGACGCGTGCTCATGATCTGCTTAATGTGTGAGTCTTCGGCCAATGTTAAATCAATTAACAGTAGATACTTGCCCTCATCAACCAAGTGATAAAACTCTTTTAAAGCATGGTTGCGTGATTGAAGACCGATAAATCCACCAAACCAAACTCCAAAGGCGGTAAATAAAACCAGCGTGGCGAGAACGCCAAACCAGCCGTAATAACCTCCAAAAGCGTTGGTCGCATAGAAAATAATGGACATCACAATGGCGCCCAGAAATCCTAAAATTGCACCTTTGCTGGCACCATTAAGGATATCGGTTTTATACCAATTATTGGCTGCATTGAGACCGCGGCGAAGAACTCGCCCTTGCTTTTTGGCGATGACATGTAGGTGATCGTCGGAGACACCAGAAACACGAAGATCCTCGTAGGTGCTCTCCAGTTCAGCTAAATGCTCAGCCTTGTAGAGTAAACGTGACATACGAACCTCCTTTTTGTCATTTAGACTCATCCACTATAGCAAAGCGTCGGTCAAAAGTCTGTGAATTACATAGTGGAGAGAGACAGGGGCATGACATAGGAGCAAGACATAGCGGTGGGATACTGATCATTGTGGTCCTGTGAGCGCTCTTTGTGACGATGCTCATCGACGGTAAGCTCTCTATTGGCCTTGCAGTTTTCTATGTGAAAATCTTTATAACTTATTGATTATCATTATTTTTACCCAAAGTTACCCGTGTTTTTAGTAGTCGTTGCAGTGTTCGAAACGGTATAGTGCTGTTGAGAATTGATAATAATGGTTGAACAAAAAATTTGTAGGAGAACGAGATATTCATGAAGTATTTAGTTGGAATTATTCTGGGTAGCTTGCTGGCTTTGTCCGCTAGCGCTCATGAGTTGCCGAGCACCAGTCTTGACGCTAAGCAGTCTGTGGTTATAGCGACCTCTTTTTCGCTGAATAGCAGTCAAATTGAGTCGAGTTACAATAACTATGGTCAATTCTTTGACTACAACGCATGGCTTGACTATAAGCGCAGCGAGCAGGGCAAACCTCCTGTGAAAGGAGATACTTGTGGTGATCAGATGGTGACTGTGAAGACCTGCGGTCAGGTTGATCACTTTTATCAAGCCGCGATGGTTGGCACTTACACTTGTAATGCCTATGCGTCATTGCATTCAGCCAGTTACCCTAACGGCTTAACCGCACGTTTTACTGCACCAAGCAGTTTTGTTGATAATTTAGAAGCCGCGGATGGGCATCACGATTATTATGATGTATCACAAGGTATTTCTTTCGATTGTGTTTACCCATCGAAAACAGTTCCTGCTGAGCCAGCCCCCGTCGAGCGCGCGACTCTTTAAGCAGATACAAGTGAAAGTTCTTGGCCTAAGTAGGTGCTTAGTTTAGTGAGGGCTATTTAGGTTAAGAACTTTGTGCTGTTGAACGTTCCTTTATGAGTGCCATGATCCTATCGAGCTTATGCTCTAAGTGTTCTCTTTCCTGAGACTCGATGGAGCACTCGGCTAAGACGTAGTGGCTGGTCTTTACGACGTTTCGCCAGCGCGGATTTTGTGGGATCTTATTAATATCAATGTACTTATCAAGAGAGCGCGTTCTTAAGCGTCCATCATCAATCGATACTTTCCAAATCCCGCTTTTTTCAGCCAGTTCAATGCGATCAGTTTGAGTTGATTTTTCCCAAATGGCCAGTGTTTCTATTAATAACTCGACGAGAAGTTGCCTAAAGCTTTGTGGAGCACTATTTGAGTTAACTTCTGTATTATCATCGCCCGTAATTTCTTGCTCAGAGGCTAATAATAGTACCTTCTCTTTATGAGTTTTGATCGATTCAATTAAGCGCTGCTTTTCTTTAGCCTTACGATAAATAATAAAAGCAGCGGTAAAGGCGATGATGACTAATACCAACGAAATGATTAGTATGGTATTGGATAAGGACTGAATTTTGTGACTCTTCTGCTGGTTACTGAGTTGTTCGGAAATTAATCGGCGTTGAACGCGTTCTTTTTCTATTTGTTCCTGGATGAACCTTATATCGCTTTGATACTGTGAAGCAAGGGTCTGCTCTTTATACTCGTAGGACTTCTGCAGGTAATCCAGCGCTAGTGTAAGATTTTTTTCTTTTACAGCAATGTTGTGCAGCAAGTAGTAAGACTGTTCTAAGACTGAAGTATCGTCGTTATTCTGCGACAGCGGTATTGATTGTTTTAGAAGGTGTCGTGACTCTTCAAAGTCACCATTAAGATAGGCAATGCTAGCTTTTATGTAATCAATCTCACCAAGGTATTTGCTGTCGCCAGTTGCATAATGATCGGCTTCTTGGATAAATAGCTGAGCTTTGTCTGGCTGGTTTTGCTCAACATGTATTCGGGCTAAATTCTTTAAGGCACGAACTTTATCATTTTGCCCAAGTTTTCTAGCAAAAGTATCAATAACTCGGCGTGTGTAGTTTTCTCCTTGTTCGATATTTCCGCTAAGGCTGTAGGTAACAGCGAGGTCTTCATAGAGGTGAGAAATATTGGTAAATACACGCTGGTCAAAATTGTCTTTGTCGGTATAACTGAGGAATTGATCCAAGGCCTGTTGATAGTAGTTAATGGCTTGCGAGTATTTCTTGAGTTCTTTATTGAGCAGGCCTAAGTTATTAAGTGTGGTGCCAATGTAGTATTGATTACCAATGGTTTCTTTTAGTTTAAGACTTTCCTTGTAGTAGAGTAGGGAATCTTTGTAGTTTTTTTGTTTGTAATACACTAAGCCGAGATCATTGGAGCTTTTAGCCTGTAAGTTAATATCTTCTGCTAGCTGGGAGATGTCATAGGCTTTTTTTAGGTAATCTCTCGCTTCTGGGAAGAGGTTTTGATGGAGGTAATCCAAACCGATGGAGCGGTTCCACCGATAGCGGATAATCTGGTGCAAGGTGAAAGCCTCGCTTGCCTTCACTTGTTGCAATAAATGGCGACTTTGTTCTCGGTTTTCTTGCAGGGCAAACAGGTCGGCGAGTTCTAGCTTAATAAAGGTCGCTTCCTCACTTAGCCCATGATTACTCGCTAGGGATAACTGGTGTTCACACTGCTCAATGGCTTCATGATTGGGGTTAGATGTTACTACGTCTTTACAATTGTCCAGGTAGATAGATTTGTTTTCTGCGATTAAGCTTAGGCAGAACAGAACTAATGGTAGTGTTATTAAAGTTTTGCTGTATGTGGACATATTATATTGATATTTCTACATTATTTTTATGGAACCAGTGAAGCGTCATTGTTTACATCAGTAACTTCTAATCTTTTTTCTTGCTTGAAGTCTACACCAAAATCTATCGTTTGTACTGTTCCAGCCCTCTGATGTCAGTCAAAGTCACAGATTCTTACATTTGTATTTAAACTATATCTGCTAGTTGTGTATCTAAGGATAAATGGGATTTAGCCCTGCACCAACCGTTCACTATGCTTGGCAAAGGAGCTAATAGGGGAACCTAGAACGATAACTTAATATTGATAATTCTAATGTAGCTCCCCTCTAACATTAAAAGCTGAAAATTAAAATTTACTTAATATGATGATGAGGTAGGGCTATGACAGAAAAGAAAGACTCACGTTTTTTCAAGCTAATAAGTTTCCTTTCTCTTACTGACTCCGAAGTACTTAAGGAATGCGGTCGTTACGACAGAATGCTCGCCTACGCCATGGTCTTCCGCCAGTTGGTAACCTTTATTTTTACCTTTATGTTATTCGCGTACGGTGTGTCATTATTCTTAGGAACCACCGCTGCCATAATTACAGGGTTTATCTTTGCGTTAACCTTGTTTTTTCTCGATCAGGCAATTATTGGCTCTGATTGGGCGCTTCGAAATCCTTTCAAGAACGGTATTCCGCTACGCAGTCTGCTAGGACTGGTTCCAAGAATTATATATTCCCTGATTATTGCCATCGGCTTGGCCACATTGGCTGAAATCAGTTTGCAGTCTAATGCTATTGATGAACAGATACAGCAAGAGTCAAACGTTAAGAATCGTGAGTATTTTTACAAGCTAGAGGCTCATGAGCAAGAGCTGGATACGGCTATAAACGTCGAGCGAGGGCGGATTGAAGAGCTTCAGCAGCAGATTCAAACCCTGCGTAACCAGAATGCTGCTTATAAAGCTGCAAAAGAGTCTAACGACACACAGTCTGTGGAAAATACGTTAGACGTCAGACAAAACAACCTCGGTGAGTTGCAAAAGTCACAGCAAGTCCTGAATGCCGAAATCGCAGGGATTAATGAGCGGCTAGCAAATGCTCGTAAAGAGTATGACTTTTGGTTTAATGAAGCATTGTTAGAGCGTACGGGGAAAGATGGTCGCGCACCGACAGAAGGGCCAAAATACCAGCGTGCTGTTGCTACTTATACGGATTTGGAGAAGCAAATTGGTATCTTAGAAGCGGCTTTGGTTGATACGCAGACTCGCCTAGATGAACTAAAGCCTCGTATTGAAGCGGCTACTAGCGAGCTGAATGATGTTCAGAGCCAGCGTAATCAGTTAGTGCTTAGCGAGACCAACTTTGAGCAGAATGAACAAACGATTACCCGACTGGAAGATGAGCTATCTAGTGCTACGGTCGCTCTCAACCAGCAAATTGATCGTAAGCAAACAAAGATGGACGAGTATCGCGTCAAGCTAGAAAATGATGGGCTTTTTTATGAAGTTAAGACAGGTATGTTACGCCGATATTTAGCGCTACAGAGTATTCACAACGATCCAGTGGTCGGTCAAGCTGCGATCATGTTCAGTTTATTACTCAAAATATTTTTCATCGCCATTGAGCTGATGCCAGTCATCATTAAGTTGTTTTTCAGCCCATTTAGTTTTTACTCTCTAAGAATGTATCGCAAGATGCACATAGCTTTACTGGAGGAAGAAGGGCGATTGGAAGAGGCTAAGTTGCTGCATGCCAAATCACGCAAGAAGCGAATGCAGGAAGCCGAGGATATGGAAACTGTCTCTATGTAGTGCCCTGCAAAACTGTCTGAACTAAAGGAGTCCTAGGGCTCCTTTTTCTTTGCTTGTTAATCGTTGGATGCTTGGATACTGGTCAAAGGAGGATACTGGTCATAGGGAGGATGGGAGTATTTGTTTCTTATTGAAAATTTCTATTAGTCTGCAATATATAAACTAATTGCTTTATATAAGTGGCGGTTCTACTATTCTATAAAAATACGACTCGGGATAGATGGAATGACAAAACAAAAAGCAATGTGGGTTTTAACCAGCGTCATGTTGTTATCGGTATTGGGAACAGCCGGAATAGCTTTACCTTATCCTGTGTTAGCACCTTACTTTTTAGACTCGCCGCCCAATGATTTAACTCACTTCATGGGGATTCACCCCAAGATATTGCTAGGGTTTTCCTTGGCTTTTTACCCACTTGGCTTGTTGATAGGGAATATCTTTGTTGGAGCGCTTTCAGACAGTTATGGCCGACGAAAAGTGCTGTTGATTACTCTATTTGGTAGCGCGGTGGGTTACTTATTAACGGCTATGGCAGTCGTCTATGAGTCGTTCATTGGCTTCACTATTGCCCGTTTACTGACTGGTGTATGCGAAGGCAATATGTCGATAGCCCGTGCCATCGCTGCCGAGCTGCATCCACACATAGAGCGTACCAAAGCTATCTCGATGTCCTATGCTGCGAATTATGCTGGTTGGTTAATCGGCCCTGTGATTGGTGGATTCTTGGTGATTTATGGCGTTTCGACGGTGTTTTTATTTGCTGCCGGAGGAATTGGCGTTGCTTTTGCTTTGGTCTTTTTCACCATTGAGCGTCGCCAGGAACGCAAGGACACCAGCACGATTCAATTTTGGAGTATTATCCGACGCAACAATTCTCTGACTTTGCTAAAGAATAAACAAATCCTGCCAATATTCTGGTTCTACTTTTTATACTCAATGGGCTTGAATGCCTTTTATGATTTTTACCCTGTGTGGTTTGTGGATTACCTAGACGCAGACAGTCAAACCATAGCATGGGCCACGGTAGCGCTTACAGCTTGTATGATTATTGTCAGTAGCTTCTGGGTTGATAAGCTCAATGCTCGATTTGGTGAAATCAAATTGATGGTGGTAGGAGGAAGCTTGTTGTGCCTGGCTTTTATTATTCAGCCCTTTATTGGCATGGATCGCGTGTTTCCGGTCTTTGCAATGATTGGAGTGTTTATTGCGGTAGCTAACGGCATGGTTCCAACTTACCTATCCAAATACTTCGGACATTTTGGGCAGGGTAAAGTCATGGGTTTGCAGACTTCTACTTTCTGTGTGACCAACGTTATTATTGCCAGCTTAGGTGGCCCACTGAGTATTCTCAGCTCACGCTGGGTGATCTTAACGGGTGCTGCCTTGGTGATGGTATCGGTGGTGGTTATGCTCATGACCCGCAAGCGCCAGCAAGAGATGATTGACCATTATGATGCTGAAAGCTCTGTGGAGGTGGCTAATGTCTAAACCATCTAGCCGCAATAATAAGGAGCATATTCTTTATCTTTTAAAGACTCGAGGCGAGCTGACCGCTACAGTTTTAGCCGAGCTACTAGGAACAACCATGATGGGAGCGCGTCAATTACTCCAAGACCTAGAGTCTAACTATCTGGTTACCTCCGAGAAACGAATACAAGGCCGCGGTAGGCCTAAACTATTCTGGTCATTGACTGATAAGGGGCACTCTCGCTTTCCTGATAGGCATTCGGATCTAACATTAAGCCTAATTTCTGGTGTCTCACAAGCATTAGGCCCAGAGGCCATGGAAAAGCTTATTGCTATTCGTGAAGAGCAGTCTTTAGAGCAATATTTACAACGGCTAGAAGGTCATTCGAGTCTGCGTGGAAAAGTTTATGAGTTAGCTGCTATTCGAACGGAAGAGGGCTATATGGCTGATGTGGAAAAAGTGGATGATGGCTATTTACTGATAGAAAACCATTGTCCTATCTGCGCTGCAGCCCAAGTCTGCCAAGGATTTTGTCGCTCAGAACTGAGTATTTTCCGGCAGTGCTTAAAGGCAAACGTGGAGCGCGTTGATTATTTGCTGGAGGGCGCGAGACGTTGTGCGTATAAGGTGCGCCCAGAGACATGTCAATAAGCCTCTACCCCTGTTGAACTTTGTTACATTTTTGTGTTTTCTAATGTTGGCATATCCTTGCCTATTGGTTTTAGACCACGTATAAAAGATCAGTTGCACGTATTAATACAAGAACGACAGGTACTTTTATATGAAAAAATTAACACTTGGGGCAGCTATTGTGTCGGCTCTGTTGGCCGCAGGCTGTGGTGATGACTCAGCAAAAGCTGATGCTACTGAAACAAAAGCTGCGCAAACTGAAGCTGCAAACGCAAAAGCTACTACCAGTTCAGAGACTAACTCTGAGAAAGATATGGCTAGTGCTGATGATAATCCATTCTTTCAAGAGTGGGATACGCCTTACGGCATGCCACCTTTTGAGCAAATTAAAGACGAGCACTATGGTTCAGCTTTTGACAAAGCGCTAGAAGAAGCTCGTGCTGAAATTGAAGTTATTGCTAACAATTCTGAAGCCCCGACCTTCGAGAATACTATCGAAGCAATGGAGTATAGCGGTAAGCTACTGACTAAGGTTGCTAATGTATTTTTCAACCTGACGTCGGCTAATACCAACCCAGAGTTACAAAAAATTCAAAAAGACGTTGGTCCGAAACTTTCTGCTTTCAGTGATGACATTAGCCTAAACCCAGATCTATTCAAGCGCGTAGAAGCGGTTTATCAGCAGCGCGAAGAGCTTGGTCTGCGTGAAGACCAAATGCGTCTTTTAGAAGAGAACTACAAGTCATTTGTTCGTGGTGGAGCTAAGCTCAATGACGAAGAGAAACAACAACTTCGTGATTTAAATAAAGAAATGACTGAGCTTGCTTTATCCTTCTCAGAAAACGTCCTAGCCGAAACCAATGACTGGGAAATGGTGATTGATAACGAGGAAGACTTAGCGGGATTATCGCAAGGCCTTATCGACGCAGCGGCTGACACTGCTGAGAAGCGCGGCCATGAAGGTAAGTGGGTTTTCACCACTCATCGTCCGAGTAAAACGCCATTCTTGATGTACTCAGAAAAGCCTGAGTTGCGTGAGAAAATGTATTACGCCTACACTCATCGTGGCGATAATGACAATGCCAACGATAACAAGCAAAACGCGGCTAAATTAGCACAGCTTCGTGCTAAAAAAGCACAACTGCTGGGTTATGACACGCATGCTGACTTTGTATTAGAAGAGCGTACGGCCAAAAATGCCGAGAACGTATACAACTTGTTGAATCAAGTATGGCCAGCGGCGCTAGAGCAAGCAAAAGCTGAGCGAGCCTTGATGCAAGAACAAATTGCTAAAGATGGCAAAGATTTCAAACTGAAAGCATCTGACTGGCGTTATTATGCGGAGAAAGTCCGTAATGAAAAGTATGCGCTTGATGAAGCTGCTGTAAAGCCATATTTCTCGCTAGAAAGCACTTTGCAGGGCGTCTTCTATACAGCGAATAGACTGTTTGGCATGAACTTCAAAGAGCGTTTCGATCTTCCGAAGTATCATGACGACGTGCGTACGTTTGAAGTTACTGATAATGATGGTGAGTTGATCGGTATTTATATCACTGACCATTATGTACGTGATGGAAAGCGTGGCGGTGCTTGGATGAACTCTTACCGTAAGCAGTTTGTGACCGAAGACGGTGAATTCGTTAAACCTATCATTGTTAACGTACTGAACTATCCGCGTCCTGTAGGCGATGAGCCAACGTTACTGACGTTTGATCAAGCGAATACCTTGTTCCATGAGTTTGGTCACGCCGCACACGGTCTATTGTCAGACGGTATTTACCCATCACAAACAGGTACTTCGGTTCCTCGTGATTTTGTTGAGTTCCCATCTCAAGTTCTTGAGAACTGGATGCTAGAGCCTGAAGTGTTAGCCAAGTTTGCTAAGCACTACAAAACCGGTGAAGTGATTCCACAGGAGCTAATTAACAAAATCCAAGCGGCTTCTAAGTTTAACCAGGGCTTTGCCACTACTGAGTATATGGCTGCGGCTTTATTAGATATGGCTTGGCACACACTTGATGGTAAAGACCTGAAAGACGCCGACGCTTTTGAGAAAGCTACTTTGGATGAGTTGGGGTTAATTCCTGAAATCGCCCCTCGTTATCGTTCAACTTACTTTAACCACATCTTCTCAAGCGCAAGCGGCGGTTACTCTGCAGGCTACTACAGCTACATTTGGTCAGAGATCTTCGCTGCTGATGCTTATCAGGCTTTCCGTGAGAACGGTATCTTCGATAAAGAGACGGCCGATAAGTATGTGGAGTTCATTTTGTCGAAAGGGGGCACTCAAGATCCGCTGGAGTTGTACAAGAAATTCCGTGGTAAAGAAGCCGATCCTAAGTACTTAATGATAAGCCGTGGTTTGATTGAGTCAGAAAAAGAGTAAGTAAAGTCTTTTTACAAGATTTTTAATACTTTTTAAGCCGCCTTCGGGCGGCTTTTTTGTATCCATTTTTGCATTAGTTTTTCTTTGTAGCCCCTGTCATTATGCTTAAACCTAGTGATTTCGTGAACGGCTTCACTTTCAGAATCTTGATTTAATCTCAGATTTGCATTCTATTAGTTTTAGTTATCCGAAAGGTTAAAAAATATCCTATGAAAATGTCTTAAAACTGTCATACAAAGTGCTTATAATTCGTCTCGTGGCAAACACTTACGGTCTTAATCTTAAAGGAGATGGTTATGAGCGAGCATATCGAGAGTGCATTAGTAGCTGTAATTGCTGTTGTAGTATTAGCAGCGCTAGTCATTACGTTATTCTAGTTTCTACCCCAAATTATCGTTTCATTAGGTATTTTACCCTAATACCTCGAAAACCCGAACGCCCCCCATCATAGCGTTCGGGTTTTTTATTGGCTTGTTTCACCCCCTTCGTTACAATCAAAATCACACCTTTTAAACACCCGTTCCTTTTGTCTGATCCGATAGTTCTAAAACCCGTGACATCAATTAGTGATATTGCTTCCAGCGATTGGAAGGAACTTCTTTTGAATTTACCGGAGGCGGGGCGAACCAATCCCTTTATCCAGTATGAATTCTTGAAGACTTTGGAAGATACCGGTTCTGTAAACCTAGAAACTGGATGGCAGCCATGTCATTTGGCTTTTTATCGTCACAGTAGCTCTCATAATAGTGATAGTGAAAATCATAGTGTGGAGGATAAGCAGGGAGAGACCGACGGAACATTAGTTGCAGTGTTACCCAGTTACATTAAAGCGCATTCTTATGGTGAGTATGTGTTTGATTGGGCTTGGGCGGATGCTTATCAGCGTCACGGCTTAGAATACTACCCAAAACTATTGACTGCGGTGCCCATGACTCCAATCACCGGTCCTAGGCTGATCACTTCGCTACCGATAGAAGAGGCTACTGCTTTAATCAGCGCGAGTATTGAGTGGTTAGAACTTAACCAAATGAGCAGCTGGCATATTAATTTTCTTGATGAGTCCGTCGCCAGCGCGCTTAGCAATCAGCAATTACTGCCCAGACAAGATATCCAGTTTCACTGGACTAATAATGGCTATGCTGATTTTCAGCAGTTCTTATCAAGTCTGAAAGCCAAAAAGCGAAAGAATATTGTTCGCGAGCGTCGAGACTTTTTAGTAGAAAGCAGTCACGAGAAAGAGGGGGTGTGGTCTTTTGAGTGGCTGGATGGCAATAGCGCAACGATTGATGACTGGCAATTATTTGACAAGATGTACCGCAATACTTTTGATAAGAAAGGTGGCTGGGCACAGTTGTCTCAAGATTTTTTTGTTTCCTGTGCTAAAGCAATGCCTGACCAGACCTTATTGTTGTTAGCTAAACGTCATGGTAAAGCGGTTGCAGGAGCTCTCTTTATGCGTTCTGAGACTGCCTTGTACGGTCGCTACTGGGGTTGCTTTGAGGATGTTGAGTTCTTGCACTTTGAAACCTGTTATTACCAAGGTATTGAGTACGCCATTAAACATGGGCTGAAGTATTTTGAACCTGGGGCTCAAGGGGAACACAAGTTGCCGCGAGGGTTTATGCCTGTGTTTACACACTCGTTGCACTATGTCAGCCACCCACAATTTCGCGACGCCATAGCGCATGCCATCCAACAGGAAGACACTTGGCTGGATATTCGTTACCAAGACTACCTTAAGCACTCGCCCTATAAAGAGTAAGCGTAAATTTTGCTAGGATTGCGCTGTTAGGGGGTATAGACTGTTTAATATCAGTATGTTAGCTAATGCTTTAACCTTACACTCAGGTCAAAAGAAGGAGTCACGCATGAAATATAAGTTAGACATCATTATCAACAAATCCGTTGATGAAGTGGTCGCGCTATTTGATAACCCGGATAACCTTAAAAAGTGGCAGCCGGAGTTGGTTTCGTTCGAGCACATCAGTGGAGAGGCAGGGCAACCGGGTGCTAAGTCAAATATTGAGTACTTGATGGGTAAGCGGAAGTGTGAAATGGTGGAAACCATTGAGACTCGTAACTTACCTGAAGAGTTTACTGGCACCTATGAAACTAAAGGTGTTGTAAATCGTGTTGAAAATCGCTTTAAGCCTGTTGGCACGGACCAAACTCACTGGACGACGCACAACGAGTTCCAATTTACGAGCCTAAGCATGAAGCTTATGGGGTTTTTCATGAAAAAAGCTTTCCCCAAACAGACCATGCAATACATGCAGCAATTCAAGAGCTTTGCTGAAAAAGAATAACCAAGATTAATTGTATAATACAAAGGGTTTATGAAAACATTAAGTAAAATTTTTTTTCAGGGGTTGTTTGCCATCCTGCCAATCGTTTTAACCATTGCGATCATCGTATGGTTGATTTCAACGCTTGAGACTTACCTTAGTAAATTACTCCTGTTGGTGTTACCAGCAAGCTTGTACTGGCCTGGGCTAGGTTTGATATTGGGTATCGCTTTAATATTCGGTCTTGGGTTATTGATTAAGTTCTACTTAGGACAGCTTATTATACGTGGCTTGAATAAGCTGATGGAACGTATTCCTGTGGTGAGTGCGGTGTATAGTGCCTTTAATGACATGGTGCGGTTCTTGTCGCCTTCTGAAAAAGAAGAGCTACAAAAAGCCGTATTGGTTGAGGTTCAAGAGGGCGCTGAGGTGATTGGGTTCGTGACCAGTGAAGATGTTGAACTCGGGGAGCGTTCTGAATTAATTGCCGTGTATATCCCCATGAGTTATCAGATCGGTGGTTTTACGTTGTTCATGCCAAAGGACAAGGTCAAGGAGCTGGATATGGCTCCGAGTGAAGCGATGAAGAAAGTGTTAACGGCGTCGATGGGGAGCGAAAAGAAATTAACGCCGGATGAAGTCTGACTGAGTTGGTAAGTGTAAGTCGGTAAGCGTAAGTCGATACGCTTCAGTCGTTAAGTCATTGAAAGGCCTGTTGTGATTTGAGTACAACAGGCCTTTTCTGTAGAATGCGCGCCTATCTGACCCCGTTCTGGGGTAATTCACCTGCTCGGTATGAAAAATGATTGATTTAATAGTGAATAAGACGGCTAGTCTGAAAAATGACTTACTGTCGGGTTTAACTGTTGCTCTGGCGTTGGTTCCAGAAGCAGTGGCGTTTGCTTTTGTTGCGAATGTGGATCCTTTAGTCGGCTTATATGCAGCCTTCATGGTGGGATTAATTACGTCTATATTTGGTGGGCGTCCGGGGATGATTTCAGGTGCAACGGGTGCCTTAGCTGTGGTGATGGTGGCTTTGGTGGCCGATCATGGAGTGGAATACCTTTTTGCCACGGTGGTGTTAATGGGTATCCTGCAAATGCTGGCAGGTTGGATGAAATTGGGTAAGTTGATTCGTATGGTGCCGCACCCTGTCATGCTTGGCTTTGTGAATGGTTTAGCCATTGTGATCTTCCTAGCTCAGTTAAAACAGTTTGGGGTCAAAGACGAGAATGCGCCGAGTTGGTTGGATGGTACTTTCCTAGAAGATAGTAGTATTGACGTTGCTTGGTTACAAGGCACCGAGCTTTACTTGATGCTTGGCCTAGTTTTGCTAACCATGGTGATTATCTATTTAATGCCGAAGTTAACAAAAGCGATTCCAGCTTCGTTAGCAGCTATTTTAGTGGTGTCTGCACTGGTACTCGGCTTTGATATGCCGACTAAAACGGTGGGCGATATCGCTAGTATTGGTGGTGGCTTCCCTGAATTTCATATTCCTTCTGTTCCTCTAAATTTTGAGACTTTGCAGATTATTCTGCCTTATGCCGTCGTTTTAGCGGCGATTGGTTTGATTGAATCTCTTCTGACGCTGCGCCTTATTGATGAAATCACTGAGACTCGTGGTAAAGGCAATAAAGAGTGTTTTGCACAAGGTTTGGCAAATACCGCCACAGGCTTCTTCGGTGGTATGGGTGGTTGCGCCATGATCGGTCAGAGTTTAATTAACGTAAATTCTGGTGGTCGGGGACGTACGTCTGGTATCGCTGCTGCTTTATTTTTATTGGCCTTTATCTTATTTGCCTCACAATGGATTGAGCAGATCCCAGTGGCTGCTTTGATTGGTGTGATGTTTATTGTGGTGATTGGTACCTTCGAGTGGGCGAGCTTCCGAATTATGCGTAAGGTTCCGCGTCACGATGCTTTCGTACTGGTCGTTGTGTCGGTGGTGACGGTTGTGACGGATCTCGCGATGGCGGTATTTGTCGGTGTGATTTTGTCAGCCCTAGTATTTGCTTGGACCAGCGCGAAGCGTGTTCGTGTTCGTCGTACTGAAAAGGATGGCAAGGCCTTCTATACTGTTCGCGGACCACTGTTCTTTGGCTCTACGACACATTTTGCTGAACAATTCTCGGCTCGCACGGATCTGGATGAAGTGTATATTGATTTCGAAGGTTCCCGTGTTTGGGATCACTCGGGTATTGAGGTGATCGATTCATTAGCCATGCGTTATGAAAAAGCTGGGAAGAAACTACATTTACTACACTTAAGCCCTGATTGTATTAAGCTTCTGAAAAGAGCAGGTAACTTAGTTGAGAAAAACTCTGCTGAAGATCCTCGCTACTTTGTTGCTGATGATGAGCTTGGCGGCTAGTTTAAATTGGAGCTCGATAACGCGATGACTAAAGATAACCCTTTCGAGGCTTTAACGCCCGACTTCATCCTTGATGCGGTCGAGTCGAGAGGGTTATATTCCGATGGTCGAGCGATTGCCCTCAATAGTTACGAAAATCGGGTTCTACAAATTGGTATTGAAGATTCGACTCCTGTAATCGCCAAGTTTTATCGTCCAAACCGCTGGACCCAAGAACAAATTCTAGAAGAGCATCAGTTCTGTTTCGAACTGGTTGAGCAAGAGTTGCCAGTGGTGGCACCTATGGTGACAGCGGGCGAAAGCTTATTTAAGTATGGTGATTATTATTGCGCTTTATTTGAGCGTAAGGGTGGGCATGCACCTGAGTTAGACAATCTCGATAACTTATTCACGCTGGGACGGTTCTTGGGGCGTATTCATAAGGTAGGGCAGGCAAAAGAGTACCTGCAGCGTCCTGCTTTGACCCCTCAGACTTATGGGCATGACAGTATCGACTATATCATTGAGCATGCTTTACCGAGTGAGGTAAGGATGCCTTATGAGTCCTTGGCTCGGGATTTAATGAAGCTGGTTGATGAGTTATGGCAAAAAGCAGGTCAACAGAAATATATTCGAGTTCATGGCGACTGCCATGTTGGTAATATTCTTTGGCGCGATGATAACCCCCATTTTGTTGATTTAGACGACTCTAGAATGGCTCCTGCGGTACAAGATGTTTGGATGTTGTTGTCGGGCGAACGTGATCAGCAGCAGAAGCAGTTAATGGAGATACTTGAGGGTTATCAGGAGTTTTGTGACTTCAATGTTTCAGAGCTGCAGTTGATTGAGTGTCTGCGTACCTTGCGCATGATTTATCACAGCGCTTGGTTAGCTCGTCGATGGCACGATCCTGCGTTTAAATACGCTTTCCCGTACTTTGGATCAGTTCAATACTGGCAGGAACAAATTTTGGACTTACGTGTTCAATTTGCTGAATTACAGGAAGCTCCGGTCAGCTTGCCTCACTATTAACGCTATTAACGTTAAGTGAGCAGTAGTTGTGACTTATTAATGACTAGGTGTCCGAATTCGTTACCCGTTTAGTGTAAATTCAGTTTTCTCATGCTAGTCTTAAAGCATGAAAATTAAGCAGCTACATACTTTTACACAGCTCACCATACTTGCAACCGTAATATTGGTGCTAAGTAGCTGTGCCAGTACCCCTAGAAAAACTCAGCAAGCGGACAGCTCCCGTGATGGGGCTCAACAACTTCCTCCAAGTAAAAACTCTCAAGGCGATAAGGGACTTACCATTGCTCACATTGCCGAGTCTATGGTTGGGGTTGATTACCGCTATGGTGGTAACCATCCAGATGAAGGGTTTGATTGTAGTGGGCTCGTTTACTATTCCCATACCCAAGTTGGGGAGCAAGTACCTCGTGTTTCGTATGCGCAACTGGCTGCATCTTACGAAGTCGATAAAGAAGATCTCAAGCCTGGAGACTTGTTATTTTATCGCATCAACGGTAAGCCGTCTCATGTAGGCATTTATATTGGTCATGGCCAATTTGTCCACGCGCCTTCTAGTGGCAAAAAAGTTCGAGTTAGTTCGGTTGAAAATGTATACTTCAAGCCTCGTCTAATTAGGGCGGGACGTTTATACACCAACGACGATTAGCTTTATGACCGAAACTGCAAAAGAACATCAAGAATGGCATTTATATATCCTTCGCTGCAAAGATGGAACCCTGTACACAGGCATTACCAATGACCTCAATCGCCGTTTTGAAGAGCATCAAACCAACAGTCCGCGTTGTGCTAAATACCTTCGAGGGCGTCAGCCTCTAACCATGATCTACCACACTCAGTTTGATAATAAATCTCTCGCCTTAAAAGCTGAGTTGAAAGTTAAAAAGCTCACGGCCAGCCAGAAAAAGTTATTAGCCTCTGGACAGTTAGTTATCAATGAAATAGCTGACACTCATTAGGACATTGATGTGGAGCGGCAAGGTTTAAACGCATTTGATTATGAAGTTGTGAGAAGTGATCGCAAAACTCTCTCAATAGAAGTTCATCACCAGAAAGTTAAAGTTCGAGCGCCTAAAAAAGCTCCCGACGACTGGATAGAAAGCTTTGTTTACCAGAAAGCAAAGTGGATTGCTCGTAAGCTTGTAGAGCAAGCAGAAAAGAATGAAAGTCGTATAAAACTACAGACAGGCGAAGAAGTTACCTTTATGGGACAGCAGCGTGTCTTGGAAGTTACCCAAGGGGCAAACAAAATACAGCTTTCTGATAACGAGCTTGTGATCCGTACTAAAGAGCTGACTCACGAATCAATGGCCAAACAGCTCGATCGTTGGCTATTAAATCAGGCAAAAGAGTTGCTGCCGCAAAAAGTCCAATCTTGGGCCGAAGTGATGGGGTTACAAAAGAAACTAACGGGTGTTCGATTTCGTAAAACCAAAACCCAATGGGGACATTGCACACGGCAGGGCATTGTCCAGCTGAATCAGCTGATCCTTTTAACGCCTATGTTTGTGATTGACTACCTCATTATCCACGAACTTAGTCACCTCAAGCACCTTAATCACTCAAAGCGTTTCTGGACCTTAGTAGAAAAGTACTGTCCCGACTATCAACAAGCCGAAGTATGGCTCAAGCAACACGGGCACAGTGTTTGGTATTAATCTGTAATAACACCGAGTAAAGGATCATCATGGAAGATAAAAATACTTATAATCTAGGAAAAGCTCTTGTTATCGCTCCCTTAATCATTCCTGGATTAATGACAATATTACCATTACTTTTTGGCGGTGGTTTTAACCCTTTATGGATAACTATTATTCTGATTACAATGGTAACCTGTTATTTAGCGACTGTTATTGTAGGTTTGCCTTCATTTTACCTGCTTAACAGGTTTAATTGTTTAAATTTAATAACGCTAACCTTGTCTGGAATTGTACTGGGAATAGCCTTTTTCACAATAATATTTATCCCGTTTAATGGTCTTGATGATGTTTTGATACAGTTGTTATGGGGAGCTATTTTAGGGTTTGTAACATCGCTATCCTTTGGTCTTTTGGCTGGCGTGAAAGTGTTTAATAATGGGGTTGATCCCGAGAGAAAGTATTAAGTAGAAATTTATGTCCGTAATAAGTTTGTATGTAAACGGAGCCGCTGCAATACGCAAAGGTTTGAGTCCTGTTACTCGAGGTATTATCGCTGTATTAGCGGTGATAATTGCTATTGTTTGTGTCATATCTGCTCCTGGGGCAAAAGCGCAGTTAATTTTATATTTAATAGCAGCTTTCTGTATTCTTGTTTTCATGACCTGTCTACTAAAAGGCAAAGCAAGGCAGTTTGTTGGTTGTTTTGTTGCTTTGTTTATCTTGGCGCTCGCTGCTTGGTATCCAATTATTGTGGCATTTGAGCTTCTTGAAGATAAAAAAGGGATAAATTTTCTGCCTTTAGTCTTTTCATATTTAATTGGGAAACCTAGTATTTTGTTCTTATTCGACGTTCAGTTCGGCCTTAAGAGTACAAAAAATAGGCAATAGCTCTACACATAGCTAATAAAAAACAGTACAATCTCGCCTGAAATTTGCACTGGATTTACGTTCCAGCTAGCTGAGGAAAGAGGAAAATGACCGAAACTGCTTCAAATGCAGCGACAGCTCCTGTTGTTGTCTGCGCTTTATATAAATTTGTAACTCTCGAAAACTTCGAAGAAATCCGCCAACCCTTGCTTGATGTCATGCTTGATAATGACGTCAAAGGAACCCTGTTGCTCGCTAAAGAAGGTATCAACGGTACTATCGCAGGAGCGCGTGAAGGCATTGATAATGTCCTAACGTGGATCAAAAGTGACCAGCGCTTAGCTGAGCTGGATTACAAAGAGTCGTATGACGAGACGATGCCATTTTACCGTACCAAGGTTAAGTTAAAGAAAGAAATCGTGACCATGGGCGTGGAGGGCATTGATCCAAAAGAAGTGGTCGGTACTTACGTTAAGCCTAAAGAGTGGAATGCATTAATTTCTGATCCAGAAGTTTTGCTAATCGATACTCGTAATGATTATGAAGTGGGTATCGGTACCTTTAAAGGTGCGGTAAACCCAAAAACGGAAACGTTCCGCGAGTTCCCAGATTACGTCAAAGAAAATTTAGACCCAGAAAAACACAAGAAAGTTGCTATGTTCTGTACTGGCGGTATTCGTTGTGAGAAATCTACGGCTTACTTGAAAGAACAAGGCTTTGAAAGTGTCTTCCACTTGGAAGGCGGTATTCTCAAGTATTTGGAAGAAGTCGATAAAGAAGATACTTTATGGGAAGGCGAGTGTTTTGTTTTCGACAACCGTGTTGCAGTCGATCATGATCTACAGAAAGGTCAATATGATCAATGTCACGCATGCCGCATGCCAATTACTGAAACTGAGATGCAACATGATAAATACGTTAAAGGTGTAAGCTGTCCTCACTGCTACGACAAGCAAACTCCAGAGCAACGTCAGCGTTACTTAGAGCGTGAGCGTCAAGTTCAGTTAGCGAAAGCTCGTGGGGAAAAGCATATCGGTTCAGAGGTAATTTCTTCAATTGCTATGCGTCGTCAGTGGAAGAAACGGGCAAAAGAGCAGCAGTCTGCTAAAACACAGATAGCGGATCAATAAGTACTGCATGTCTTTGTTTATAAGCAAGAACATTTCGCTTGGCGATTATGAAATTGATTTACAGGCCATTCGCGCTCAAGGTGCGGGTGGTCAAAATGTCAATAAAGTCGCCTCAGCGATTCACCTTCGCTTTAATATTCCTAATTCATCATTACCAAAAGATGTTAAGCAGCGACTGTTGAATAGTAATGATTCTCGGATTACGACGGACGGAGTACTAGTGATTAAAGCACAAAGTCATCGAACTCAGGAGCGTAACCGAGATGATGCTTTAAAGCGTTTGCGCTTGGCGGTGCAGCGTTGTTTGAAAGCACCCAAAAAACGTATCCCCACCAAGCCATCAAAAGCAGCTAAACGTCGTCGGCTCGATAATAAGAAGCAACAAAGTCAAAAAAAATCACTTCGCGGCAAAGTTGATTTATAACAATCTTTTCCCCTTGCCTTAGGCGCGCTCAATTACTAATTCAGTAGAACTTCTTTACATTTGTTTAAGACTATTTCCTTGCTTCTAGCGCTTCAGTCCTTATATTTAATAGTAAGTCTTTTAAATTTGTAGTCCTTACTACAATACTTTTAAGGAGAGTCTCATGGCAGAGTTAAAAAAGTCGAAAGATAAAGTAATCGCAGGTGTTTGTGGTGGCTTGGCGAAATGGCTAGGCTGGGATCTGACCCTAACACGAATTATTTATACATTATTAACTATTTGTACCGCCTTTGCTGGTGTTATCATTTACATCATTTTGTGGATAGTCATGCCGAACGAATAGATGTTTGGCCATAAAGGTATAGAGGAATATATGATTAAAGTTGGTGATAAGTTACCTAATGTCGCAGTTAAAGTTATGGGCAAGGAAGGGCCGGAAGATATTCAGTCTGACGCGCTTTTCGCTGGTAACAAGGTCGTTTTATTTGCAGTGCCAGGAGCCTTTACACCTACATGCTCAGCTGCACACTTGCCGGGTTTTGTAGTGAACTTCGATCAGTTCAAAGAGAAGGGTGTTGATACGGTCGCCTGTATGTCAGTCAACGATGCTTTTGTGATGGATGCTTGGAGTAAAGATCAAAATGCAGAAAACCTGTTGATGGTTGCCGATGGTAACGCCGACTTCTCAGAAGCTTTAGGTCTTGATGTTGACGCCACGGGATACGGCATGGGCGTGCGTTCCAAGCGTTTTGCACTGATTGCTGAGGATGGTGTTGTCACAGCCTTGGAAGTTGACGAAAAAGGCTTGGAGAAGAGTTCTGCAGAGAATATATTAAGTAAACTGTAGTTGCCTCAATTTAGGGCAAAAAAGTATCAAGCCACAAAAAAGCCGCCAGTTGGCGGCTTTTTTAATGTTGGAATACAGTTTAAGACTGCTCTACTGTTTCGTCGCTAATTTCAGTAGCTTGTTTTGCTCGCTCGTTCTCAGTCTTAAGCTGCTTTAACGTTTCCTCAAGACCGATTTTGGAAATTTGCTCACGATATTGATTCGCATAGCTCTTAGCCATACTGACACCTTCAATAATAACGTCTGTGACCAACCAGGTTTCGTCAGGTTGTACCTTCAAGCGGTAATCAATAAGAATAGGCTCACCTTCATTAGGAACAATGGTAGAGCGCACGTTAGCTAAGTTTCCACTTTTTGAATACTGAGTATCATCGTATGAGATTGGTTGACCATCATAGTTCGCAAGGCCTTTTGCGTAGCTATTCAAGAGAAGACCGATAAATTCATTAATGAACTGCTCACGCTGTTGCTCTGTCGCTTGCATCCAGTAAGTTTTACCCAAAATTCGCTTAGCCATGTACTCACTGTCGACTTCAGGCAGCAAGTAGTCGCGAATTAAGCTTTTGGCATATTCCGAGTCTTTTTTAATTTTTTCTTTATTGCTCAAAATTTCAGCGCTTATTTTCTTCGTCACTTCTTCAAGATGCAACTTCGGGTCTTCAAAAGCGTGGCTGATTAAGCTAAAAGATAAAAATGTTAAAGCAATCAAAGCTTTAGACATAAACTTGTTCATGTTTTCCCCTTAATAAAGGATTTGTTGTCGCGCAATAATATCGCGGTATTTTACCCTTGCTTTCAATCTTAAACAATCGACCTGAATCATTCCTTAACGTTAACCTTTATTTAAAATGCATAATTGCATTGCATGTAATGCGTATATGCATTAATTTATAGGTATATGGTTGTAAAAGGTGTGTATGGCTTTACCAATATGGAATAATAAATGGTTTCTTTTTGTGGCGTTAATCCTTATTACGCCTCATAGCTTATCCGCCCCAATTACACAAAACTATACCAACTCTACCCCAGCCAACGTCGATCCACGTCAAACCAGTCCTGTTGATAGATCAGTAAACGTTCCATCTGCCGATTTCCCGAACGGTGTTACCGTTGATAATGTCATCATTTCAGTCGATTTTGACAAACGCGATCGAAACAATGGTGTGTGTTCGAACTACAATGGCGGCTTTGTATTCAATGATGAAATTTATTTTGAGCTGTCAAAGCCTTCTGAAAGTATTAGTACTGTCTTAGTTCCTTTTAATACCTACAGCGGTGGTGTACACCCTGCAGCAACGCCTGGTGGCTACATCTCTGTAGTTTTCGATGATGCGGCTGCGACCACCGTCGGTGGAGGAACGCCAGTGGCAGGGACCTTTGCTCCTGTGAATCCTTTGAATGTTTTTGATGGTATAGACCCGAGCGGTATATGGACTTTAACCATGGCAGATAGCGCTGGGCAAGATCCTCTGTGTTTTTCCAGCTTCACCCTAACTTTAGAAGCATCGGCTCAGGTTGATATTTCTGTAACAAAAACCGATCTTTCCGCTAGCTATGTCCCTGGAAGCGACGCCAGTTACGTCATCACTGTGAGCAATGCAGGACCTGATGATGCTTTTAATCTAGCAGTAAACGATACGTTACCGGCTGGAGTGACTGCCGCGACTTGGAATTGCACTGGTTCAGGAGGTGGGGCTTGTAGTGTCTCTAACGGGGTAGGGGATATTAACGCCGTAAGCGTTGATATTCCTAGTGGTGGGGCCGTTCAGTTTACCGTCGATGTGACTTTTTCTACTGATCCTGCCGATTATTAATTTTAATCTAGCGGCTAATTTCAAATCCAGCGAGTAACTTTAAATGCAACGAGTAATATTAAATGCAACGAGCGGGTTTAGGTAAGCCAGCAATCTTGGTCGCTTGTTTAGCTGGACCGTCAGGGAATAGGATGTGCAGATAAATGCTATTGCCTTTTTCTTTTGACCATTCGTTGGCCAAGTATTTCACTAATGGGCGTATTGATGGGCTGGTATTAAATTCCTCGTAAAACTGCCTTACGTAGCGAATAACCTGCCAATGATCTTCTGTTAATTCAATGTCTTCTGACTTGCTAATAGCAATGGCGACATCTTCATTCCACAGGGATGAATCGGTTAAATAGCCTTGTTTATCTCTGGGCAGAGTGTCTAGATTTAGGCTCATAACCACGACACTGACTTGTCACAATCAAGAGTGAGCTGTACAAAGCCTTGGTAGTCTTTGGTTTGCCACTCTGCGTTGTTGCTGAGTCCTCTGGCAATCAAGTCCTCTTCCAAAACAAAATAATTTGAACGAGGCTCTAACTGATCTGCTAGCAGCACCGCGTTTTCTATCAGTAATAAAGTATCTTCTTCCGTCATGGCAGAAGCACATTGCTTAAAGTGTTGAGGATTATTCAGGATATAAAGTGTTTTCATGGAGCTCGCTTATAACATAAACACAAAATCAGAGCGGCTAATGATCTGATTGATATTACTTGATGGGCTAATGTCCGCAACGTTCAATAGCTGATCCGCAGACAAGCCTCTTTGGCTTAAATCTTCTTGATTGATGAGCACGGTTTCGATGCCATAAAGCTCCAGAGCTTTAAAGGTCGGGCTGTGATTTTTCATATTGAGAATGTCAGGTTGTTGATTCTCTAATAGTTGATAGACACCATCGTCAATAAAAAGCGCACTGATGTTCATATCAAAGGCGGCCGCCATCAATGCTATGTCCAACAGCTCTCGACCTGATTGAGTACCGTATGGCGCTTTATTAAAGATTACCGCTAATGATTGACTCATAAGTATTATCCAAACGTAACCAAGCGGTCACTTTCAAGCATAGCTTCAGTTAACTGGCCCAAACCACTTATTTCAAACGCTGGGTCTAAATTGTCACCAGTAAGAGCATTACGCTCAGCTTCAGTGGCATTAGTGATGCCTCGTTTCATCGCAACGGTGACGCAGGCGGTTAACTCAAAATCATGTTGAATAGCCAGCTTGGCCCAAGTTTTAGTTAGGTTGTATTCATCTGATGGCGGACAGTTTATACGGCTGGCGACCAGCACACCGTCTGCGTAAAAGAATACCCGCTTCAACTCATGACCTTGATTTAACAGTGTTTTTGCGAATTGTATTGCGCTAAACTGACCTTGAGAAGAATGCGGATTAGCCGTGACTAATAACGAAAAAATTGCCATACTTGAGCTGTAACCATAATTTATGCTGAGTATTTTATAGTAAATAATAAAAAATTGTTAGTTTGGAGGAGGTATGGGAGTGTTTAAAAAGGCATTGGTGTGCTTGGCGTTGCTGATTGTTACGCCACTCGTTAGCGCTGGTGCATTTTTTGAAACTGGGCGCTCACAAGTGAACACCACTGTAGATAATGGTGGCTGGATCACGGTCAACCTTCAGAAGTCTTATATCAACCCAGTGATTATTGCGGGTAGTATCAGCCACAATAATGATAACTCCTTATCAGTCAGAGTTCGTAATGTAACAGGTTCAAGTTTCGAAGTAGGGATGCAGAGTCCTTGCCAAAGCTATAATCGGTTTGCTAATACCACACCTCCCGCAGTTAACACCTGTCCTAGTTCACCTTGGGTTGGCGAAACTATTGAGTGGATGGTTGTGGAGCAGGGTACTTGGGTGTTCCCAGATGGCACTAAAATTGAAGCTTACCAGCATATAACTTCTACGGTTAGGAGTAGTTCTAGTGCTAGTCCTGGAACAGATATTAGCTTCAGTCATAATTATAGCTCTGCTCCAGCCGTACTACATACTGTAAATACTTTTAATGATAGCAACTGGATTACCTCTTCGGTTTGGGCGCCTAGCAGCACAAAAGCAAATCCGCCGAATGCTATGGGCTTTAGAGTAGCTTTAGAAGGGGCTGAGGCAACTACTAGTCATGGCAATGAGACGATAGGCTGGGTTGCGATAGAGCGGGGTACGGGAGCAAACTTAGGGAATAGCTATGCTGTAGGAAGAACTGGTGGGCTCGATGTGGATAGACATTCTGATGAGTGCCAAAACTTGGCTTATGGTACGACTTTCTCCGTAGTGCCTAATGTTATTTCTAAGCACAATACAATGGACGGTGGTAACGGAGGTTGGGTTAGACAGTGCGCATCAAGCAACTCTTCAAGTTTTAATGTGCACGTAGATGAAGACCAAGTAAGAGATGTTGAGCGAACAGGCATTCCTGAATACGTTTCTTGGTTTGCGTTTGAAAGCGGCAGCTTCGGTGCTCTTGAGTTCTTAAGTGCTACTAAAACAGTTACCGATGAAGACAGCGACGGTGTGGGTGGTCCTGGAGAGTTGCTAACTTATGCAGTTACAATAACTAATTTACAGGACGACTTTGCTCAAGTTGATAATGCCGCTTCGACCAACCCAGAGTTTACCGATGATTTAGACAGTAATGTAACCTTTGATTCAGTGGTGTCTGCGTCCAGTGGTAGTTTGACTCATAATGCAGGCCTTAACCGTATGGAGTGGCAGGGCAGTGTCCCCGCTTCTGGAGCGGTGAGTTTACAGTATCGGGTTCGGGTCAATGAAGACATGACGATCTGTAGCCTCAGTAATATTAGTAATCAAGGTCAGCTCAATATGGATCCTGTTGACGATTCAATTGAGGCTGGAGATATTGATAATCTTAATCAAATAACAGAGCTAACCGATGACCCGAGTCGTGATGATGGGGTTGATAGCGATGGTGACACGCTTACTAATGATGATGATGCCACGGTGATTACTGCGGAATGTTTGTCGGATATCTCGGTAACAAAAAGTGATGCGACAGCTAATTATGCACCCGGCCAAAACTCAAGCTATACAATTGTCATTACCAATGCTGGCCCACATTCAGTGGTAGGAATTCAAGTAGCTGACACCTTACCTAGCGGACTATCGTTTAACGGTGCTGTGAATTGCAGTATTACTAATGGAAGCGGCAGCTGTGGTGCACAATCGGTTTCAGGTCAAGATTACTCCCAGTCTATTACTCTTTCAAACGACAGTGAAGCTACTATCGTTATTCCTGTGAGTTATTCCGAAGATCCTACCGATTATTAAAGTAAAAACGCCACAAAAGTGGCGTTTTTGATTGAGTGCTTGCTGTCTCTTCAATTACTTTAAACCAAGTACAGATTTGCCTTGTTTAAAAGTCACATCTACCGGTATTTGTTTCTCTTCCAGTAGCTCCAGATCAGCTGCTAATTGCTTGCTGATAACACCTTGGGTGTTTAGCAAGTGTTTTGAGCCTTCATAATCACCGTTACCTTGAATGACCAATATTTTCTCAGAAAGCTTATTCATCGCTTGAGTCATTTTTTCAAAGTTAACGCTATACTGTCCTGTTGCTTCGTTGCGCTCAAAGGCACCGTTGTCCTTAAAGAAATTAAAGCGAACCATATTAGCTTTACCATGAGCACTGCTGGCGCCAAAGCGAACTGAGCGGAAGATGCCCGCTAAGAAAGTGACGTAATTATCCATTAACTCACCTTCTTTAATTTCGCCTTTTTCATAAAGCTTACTGATCATATAAAGCCCTAAAATATCAGCTTTGCCTTCTTCTAGCGCCGAAGCTGTTTCCTTTAGAGAGCTGCGGACAGTACCCTTATCATTAATTGTATTTTTAATGCCTAAACCATGCGCTACTTCATGAAACATGGTGTTAGCGAAGAAGGCATCAAAAGTAATATGCTGGCGCTGTTCTTCGGCAATAAGCTGCTCAGAAATAGGGACCAAGATTTTATCAAACTTAGCACGCATCGCGTTTTTCAATTGCAAACGTCGCGTGCCTTTCGCTAGCTGAACTTTTTCATCATTGGGAAGGTTAATTGCGATGGTTTTTGATCCAGCATTACTATCGCCAGCGTAAAACACCACGTCATAAGCGTTCAGATCGCTGTCGGTACCAGGCATTTCTTGTTTATACTTTTGGTCGACAGGTAGGCCTTTCTGTAACTCCGGCAAGAAAGCCGCGAAACGTGATAAACGTTCACTCCATTCTAGGTCTTTGATTAAGACGTAAGTAGAGAAGGCGGCACGATAACCAAAAAGTTGATCTTCATACGTCTCGATAGGGCCGATAACCACCTCTATCGGGTTGTTTTTCATATCCATCCAAGCAAAGTCTGATGGTTGGTAGTTATCCGTGATCAGTGCATCAGCTCGAAGTTTTAAGTAATTTTTAAAACCTTCGTCTTCAGCCAACTCTGCGGCTTTACGTAGTAAGTCACTGGCCTTGGTTAACTCCTCTTTATACTCAACGGAGTAAGGTACTAAAGTAAGGTTCCCTTTGTCGTCGCGCTTAACTAAAGAATAGAGTCCTTTTTTACCTGCTTGGTCCCAGTTTTCGAATTCAGTAACGGTCATATCATCTGGATAATACTCGGCGCCTTTGTTTTTAGCGTCATAGTCATCGATAAATGGTTTGTTATTATCCAAACGGTCCCAAGGGCCGTAGTTGATTTCTGCAAAGGTTTTTGCTTTCGGATTATCGATGCTGGAAAGTAACGTTTCTTTATCTCCAAAGGCTTGCTTCCAGAATAGGTTATCCATGATCTTGCCGGCATCGATCAGCAAAGCGATCATTTCTTTCTGATTGTCAGAAAGGTGACTTAAGTCACTGGTTAGAGTGAAGGGTGCGTAGATATCAAAGCGAGAATAGTCTTGGCTTTTGATTGCTTCAGAATTGGTCTCTACTTTTTCTTCAGAACTTAATTCCTTTTCAGAAGCGCTAGCGGTGTTCTCGACTTGTGAAACTTTAGCGCTCTTATTAGAGTCATCCGAGCATGCGCCTAGTGCGATTAGCACGGATAAACTCAAAGCGCACAATTTGGTTGTAGCTTTCAATTTCATGATGATTAATTCCTGTAACTATTTAAACAGTATTATTGTTATGGTCTGAGTGTAGCACAGCACGCATAAGTGCTATTTGCTCTTACCCTCACTTTATAACGTTACCCTTTGTGTTCATAACGCGAATACTTATAACGCTATAAAGTGCTTAAAATCGGCTAAAGACGTATTTCTCGCGCTTAACCTGCTTAACACCGAACTCTTTCTCTTTGAGCATCTCGAATACTTCGTCCACCATGTTAGGGTTGCCACACAAGTAAGCCATGTCAGTTTCTGGGTTGGGTTCCAGCTCTTTGAGCTTGTGTTGTACATACCCGGCAACACAGCCAGGTTTTTCTTCGCGGCTCAGGCAAGGATGGAAGTGGACATGGTCGAGTAGCGCCACTGCTTTAAAGTCGTCTAGATAAAACATGTCCTGTAAAAATTGTGCACCGAACAGAATGTGAAACTCTGTATCTGGACGACTTTTTATTTGTTCAATCATAGAGCGGTAGGGGGCAACGCCTGTACCAGTACCGATTAAAAATACACGTTTCGGCAACTCTTCTGTTAAGCATAGAAGTCCGAAAGGCCCTGTCATCTCCATTTCCATGCCTGGTTCTGCGTTAAAGAAGAGGTTGCTGGCTTTACCACCATCAACATAAGAAATAACAAACTCAATATAAGTCGAGTTGTCTCCGTTAGTTTCCATGTTGGCGATAGAGTAGCTCCGCTTGATCGGGCGATCATCTTCTGTGCCAAGCATGAAGGAGACAAATTGCCCAGGTTTATAGGTAATGGTCTCAGGTTCATCCAAACGAAAGACTAATTTTCGTACATTCGGTGTGATTTCTTCATTGCTTTCGAGATGGACTTGGAAGCTAGGGATTGGCATGTTTGACCTTGTTCATTTCCAGAATTGGATTTTGCAACCTATTATATAAGACTAGTTGCAAATATCTAGGTACGGTTTTTCAAGGATTTAACAAAGTTTGACATTGATTCAGTTATGGTTCATTTCACTTTTGTTTTACTAATATACAAGCTCCCCAGAGGCTATTTATCAAGGATTAAGGCAATTTGGGGCTGGTGAAGACGAATAGGAGATGAGAATGTTAAAAGTAATCAGTAAATACAGCGTAATCGCCTCAGCAGTGTTGTTGAGCATTTCAGGCGTCGATGCCAGTCAAGAAGCACAGAATCAGTCTATCGGTGCAGAAACCAGTGCAGCGGTAACAACAGCTATTGCAAAGCGAGCTAAGACCACAACCGTGGTTAATGACAATCTGACCACACAGGTTCAAAAAGGCACAGCGACCTCGGCGGTTCGCAGTAATGTGTATACCAGCCAAAAGTCGAGCAGTGACCTTAAGCAAGAGTTTAAAGCATTCCAGAGCCTAGACTTTAAGAATGTTAAGAATCAAACCCGAGCAGCGATGAAAAAACAGCGTGAGACAGGTAGTAAATTGCCGAAAACGTCTGGCAAAGCGCAGAAAAATGGTCAAAACCACCTCTATATACATGATGCGGCAGTCTTGTTGTTTGATGATTTAGATGGTGACGGTAACTATAGTCAGCTGCGCGTTGATTTTGATGTGGATTCTCATTATGCGGAGCATTTTGATGTGTATGCAGAACTATTCATTCGTAGAGTTGGAGATGCTCAGTGGACTCATTACTACACTACTGATGTATTCGAAATTTACTATGATTACAGTTCTGACGAGTACAGCGTTACGACGCGTTTGAATACGGGATTCCCGCCAGGTAATTATGAGGTACTTATTGATTTATTTGAGTATGGTTATTCAGGGCTTGTTGATACATTGGGACCCTATGATGACTATGACTTAACTAACTTGCCGTTAGAAGATAAGACGTATGAGTCTACCGGCGTGACTAGCGATACATATGTAGATAACGTCAAAACTGAAATTTTTACAGATGCTGATGATGACGGTTTTTATCGAGAGTTTACCCTAACGTTTGATGTAGACACCCAAAGCAATACTGACCGCGATGTCTATGTAAACTTATACCAACGTAATAATGGCGGCTCTTGGCAGTTTGAGACTGAGTCAGATGTCTTTACTGTTTACGGGTTCAGTTCGGAAGATGCTTTTGAAATTAGTGGTAATTGGCAGTCGGGTTACCCGGCAAATTACTATGATTTCAGGTTAGAAGTTATTGACGCGAATACAGGGGAGGTCTTGGATGACGTTTCACCTGAGTTTTCATCATTACTTCAGGTTCCTCTCGAAGACGCTAACAACGATACTCGAGAATCTAACCCGAATCCGCCAAGCTCAACAACTAGCTCTGAATCTGGGGGAGGTAGCACCGGACTCTTGACCTTGATATTGCTAGGTTTATTAGGGGCTTGGAGGCAAAAAATCAAGCGCTAACCCTACACAAACTGGTTGGATTAGTGTAATCTTGCTGATGCTTTTAAAGGGAGGGGACCATGAGAGCATCAGCGAGACATATCTTAGTCACTGACGAAGATCTTTGTCAGGAAATTAAAAATAACATAGAGTCAGGCGTCGATTTTACTGAAATGGCGGAAAAACACTCGGTATGTCCGTCAGGGACTCGGGGCGGTGAACTCGGCATCTTTCGACGCGGGATGATGGTTAAAGAGTTCGATGAAGTTGTCTTTACTCGTTCATTAAAAATTATCCACGGCCCTATCAAAACTGCTTTTGGATTCCACCTCATAGAAATCATGGACCGAGATGTCTCTTAGTAAGAATGTCTTCTAGGAAGAATGTTCTCTAGTAAGGATGTTGTTGGGTAAGTGTGTTAACCTACATTGTCCTAAACTTATGTGGGCATTTAATGCAAAATTGACTACAAACTTGGTTACAAGTTTCCCCATACAATAAGCATTCAAAACGATAAAATCGCTCCTTTGAAAAAAGAATAATAGATATTATGAAACAACTGCTGATGATACTTTTGTTGCTTGCCGTCATAGCGCAAGCCAAAGCTGCCACTGACGACGGAATGTCTGTCATTAGTATTCCTAAAGTTGATGCTAAGATTACGGTCGATGGACGCTTGGACGAACCTTTCTGGCAGAAAGCGACAAAAGTCGAATACCGTTATGAAACGCAGCCGAGCAGAAATGTGGCGCCTAAAGTCAAAACCGTAGCGTATGTAGCAGAAAACGGTGACTCCTTACTGGTGGCTATCAAAGCTTATGACCCTAACCCTGAATTAATACAAGCCTCTTACAAAAAGCGTGATCAAATTTTCGGTGAAGATACCGTTGGTTTTAAGGTCGATACATTCAACGATGAACGTAAAGCATACAACTTCTTTGTTAACCCTCTGGGCATTCAGAGCGACAGCATCGAAGACGATGTCTTGCTCAGAGAAGATTCATCGTGGGACGCGATTTGGTACAGTGCTGGCCATTTCGATGATGACGGTTATACGGTTGAAATTGAGCTGCCTTTCAAGATATTACGCTTCCCTAACACCTCGGGACAGAAAACCTGGGGCATTGACTTCATGCGCTTTTATCCAAGAGATGTCCAATATCGTTTAGCCTATTCGCCAAACGATCGAGATTTAAGCTGTGTGCTATGCCAAATCGCTAAAGCTGAAGGTCTAGATGATATTGTTAGTGGTAATAACTTAGAAATTACACCCTATGTCTCCGCAGAGCAGGGTGAGTTTCGTTCACCTCCTACACAAACAAAGTGGCAAGGGGAGGGAGTGAACTATAATGCTGGTGCCGATTTGCGCTGGGGAGTAACTGATAACTCCGTCTTGAATGCCACGATCAATCCTGACTTTTCACAAGTTGAAACTGATGCAGCACAGCTGGAAGTTAATAATAGATTTTCCTTATTTTTCTCTGAGAAACGCCCTTTCTTCCTCGATGGTGCTGAATACTTTAATACTCGATATAACTTGCTACATACTAGAAATATTGCCGATCCAGATTACGGTGTGAAGTATACGGGCAAAAACGGTGGCCATTCATACGGTGTCTTAGTGTCACGAGATCAAGCTACTAGCTTCATTATTCCCGGCGCTCAAAGCTCTTCCGTCTATACTCTTCTGGACAGCAATTTTGATGATGTCGAAAGTGATGTTGCAGCTGCCCGTTATTCTATGGATGTGGGGGATAACTCCCAGGTTGGCTTCTTAGCAACCAACCGTTCGGCTGAAGGATATGAAAATACGGTCTTGTCGATAGATGGTAGTCAGAAGCTCTATGATGCTGGGACACTGCGTTATCAGGTAATGTATTCTGACTCTGATAATACAGATGATATGCAGCAACGGTTTGGGTTAGACCCGAATACAACTGGGCGTGGTTTTGAACTGAACTACAGCCATCGTGATACCCATTGGAATTGGTACGCGACACATTCAGATTTTGATGATGACTTTAGAACAGATTTAGGTTTCTTGGGTGTGGTTGGCAACACAAAAGATGTGGTGGGATTAGGGTATCGCTGGTATGGCGAAGAGGGTGATTTTTTCCATGAGTATAAGGTTAGTGGCGAGTATAAAGAGCGGCATCTGACCTCTGGCCAAAAGTATGAGCAGCAAAGAGAAGTTGGCTTTCAGATGAGCGGAAACTACCGTTCCTTCTTTTATTTTGGCAGCGCTAACCGAGACACTTTGTATCAACAAATGTGGTTTGATGAAGAGTACTTTTGGATGGAAAGTAGTTTTCGCCCAGTAGGTAGTTTAAGACTGGGTTTGTACCTCGAAACCGCGGACACTATTGATTTTAGGCATGATAGGCCCGGGCACTCTGACACATACGAGCTTTATACGGAGTGGCAAGTAAACGATCATTGGAGTTTAGGTTTTGATGCGAGCCGTACTAATTTTGATGTGAATGATGAGTCGCTTTTTGAGGCCGTCATTAGTAATTTAAACACCAGCTATCACTTTGATGATAAAAGTTATTTACGATTAATTGTTCGTTATAGTGATGTTGATTACAACACGGCGCTTTATTCTGATCCGACGCAAGTGGAAAAGGAAATAAAGGTTAGTCGCCAACTGTTATATGCCTATAAGTGGAACCCTAAGACTGCTTTCTACTTAGGTTATTCGGACAATGGCTTCGAAGATGATCGAGTGAATCAATTTGAAAAAACAGGAAGAACTTTATTCACTAAATTTAGTTATGCCTTCCAGCTTTAATAAAGTAAAAAAAACGCGCCTCAGGCGCGCTTTTTTATGACTATGTTATCTAGTCTTTAGGAAAAGAAGCGCTTAGTCGCCTCATCAGGCAGTTCTAAACCTGTCACTTCTGCTCGCTGTAAAAGCTGCCAATAGTAACGATAAGTTGCGCGGTCATGCAGCTCACCATCATATTGGATAGGGCCCCAATGATTATCTTGGGCGGCAACTAGGATATTTGCTGCGTCATTAACTTCGGAATAATCCGGCTTCATAGCATCCACAATCGACTGGATCTGAATCGGATAAATACTCCACATGCGCAGGAAGCCGTATTCATTACGAGCCCGCTCAGCATCTTTGTACGTTTGGTACGGATTTTTCAGATCAAGCGTGACGTTATGAGACGGTACGACGCCGTTTGCTAAGGCAGCAGTAGCCATTTCAGACTTGGCTCTTGCAAGAAGAGGGTGATCAAACTGCCCGGGACTGCGCATACATGATGCAGGTATCGCGCCTTGATGATCACTGACAAAATCCATCATGCCAAAGTCTAGGACTTGAACCCAATCTACCGCCGCAATGTCCCATACTTCTTTTAACGCGCCATGGGTTTCAATCAATACATGAATTGGAATATCTCGATTGACACCGTGCTCTTGAGCTTTGGCCTTGATGTAGTCCACCATTTCTTGGATATGCGCTGCTCGGTGCGTTTTCGGTAGGGTAAAGTAAGCGATTCGGTCTCCAATAGCGGGCATTAAGATATCGACATCGGCTTTCCAGTGGTCATGGGTATAGTCATGAATTCGCACACCAGCCATGTGATGCTTGTTGATATCACTGGACAGAACCCGAGCTATCATTTCAGCATGTTCTTTCTCCTTGCCAGCTTGAGCACCATCTTCGCAGTCACAGGTAATATCAAACACAGGGCCGAACTTTTCCTGTAATTCCAATGCTTTAGTGATGAGTTTTTCGCTACCAGCGAAGTGTTCACAAGTTGGTATTACGGGGAACTGTTTTTCGGCATTAAACAATGCTTCGTTTGGATGAACCATCGAATTCACTATTTTCTCCTCTTAAATCAATGATATAGCTAAAGCTAATTGTAAAACGCATTAGCCATCTTTTGCTTAATACTAACGATAGATTAGAAAAATTCAAACAATAATTTGAAATAAGCGTTTGAATATGGTTTATTTATGAACTACCACTGGTCGGATTAGTTGAAATGATGCAAGAGCATTCCTTTTTAGAAAAAGTAGATGAGCAAATGGTGTTAGGGGGGTATTGGCCTGGGATTCAGCTATATTACCCGCCAGTGAAGTATTCGCCAGCTGATGGTATCTACGAAACCATGGAGCAAGCTTCCAATCGAATGCGCAAGTATGCTCACAATACCAGCGCACATACATTACTGTTCGATTTAGAAGATGGATGTCGCCAAAAGGAGATGAGTCGAGAGCTACTGCGGAAAGAATTGCCGCTATTTGAGGAACGTCAATTTCAAATTGCTTTGCGTATCAACCCTTTTCGTACCGATGAGTACGAAGAAGATTTGAAGTTAATTAAAGAATGCGCAGAGTATATTGATGTCATCATTTTAGCAAAAGCCGGTGAAGTGTATGGCGCGGCTGAAATTAGAGATTTATCGGCCTGGCTGGTCGGCGTTAATCCTAAGATTGAGATTCAACCCATTATTGAGCATCCACGCTCGTTAAAAATCTCTCCTGAATTGATGCAGTACTCCACAGTTCGACACGTGGTTTTTGGTATTCATGATTTCTCGAAAGCCATGGCGATTCACTTAACGCCAGAAGGTTGGATTGACGAGCTAAAAACATACTTGAGAATGCTGCTGTTAGAAGCACGTATTGCCGGTAAAGGAGTGATAGGCGGGGTTGAAGTATTGATTAATAAAACGCCAATGCCTGAGTCCTATATTGAGCCAAACGATGTTAGGCGTTGGTTAGATTTACACGGAGAGCATGAATCACATGTAGTGCACCAACATGCGCTCGTAGAAGCGCAAATGGGCTTGACCGGTAAACAAGTTATTCATCCTTTCCATGTTCACCTGTGTAAGACTGCATTCACACCATCGCCACTGCAAATCAAACGCAATGTGCACATACTAGAGCAGGCGATTGAAGCTGATGCGTTATTAGGTGGAGCGATTAAGTTTGAAGGTGAAATGCTAGATCCACCAATGTTTGGTAAGGCTTTACAAAGTTTATTGCGTGCTTATGCGTTGAAGTCACTCGGTGATAAAGACAAAGCATTTGCTATGGATGTTATTAAACGGTTGCCGGTTCATGTTATTCGAGAAAACTGGCCATACGGAATGATCTAATGAAGTATCAATTCGATGACATATTACAACAGGATTCCGGTGGCGTTTGGAATTGGAACCTGCCCAAGCATTTTAATATTGCAGAAGCTTGTGTCGACCAACATACTGGTACATTTAAAGCGACACAAGCGGCGCTCATCATCGAGAATGAGACCTTGGGACAAAGCTCAGTTACCTATGACGAACTGTCCTGTTTAACGTCTCAATTTGCCAATGTATTAGCTGCTCATGGATTAGAGCACGGTGAGAGAATATTGATACGTTTGTCTAACTCTATCGAATATCCCGTATCATTCTTTGGTGCTATCAAATTCGGAGCCGTAGCGGTTCCTACCTCAACGCTATTATCAGCCAGCGAAGTTGCGTATTTGGCAAAAGACTCTGGCGCAAAAGTGTTAGTAACTGAGAAGTCGATGTGGCCAGAGTTGTCTGGTGAACTTGATGATTCACAAGTGACTTTAGTTCTTCTTTGTGGTGAGGGCACGGTAGGTCAAAGCCACCAATTTACATTGATTGATTTACACCAAGCGCTGGAGAAGCAGGACAATGCATTCGAGTGTCACCAGAGCGAAGTTAACGATCCTGCATACTTAGTTTATACCTCCGGTACAACAGGTTATCCGAAAGGAGTACTTCATGCACAACGTGCTTTATTAGGACGTTTACCGGCCAGTAAGTTTTGGTTTGATCTCGACGACTCAACTACTGAGCGTATTATGCACTCAGGCAAGTTTAATTGGACCTATGTGTTAGGCTCAGCTCTGATGGACCCCTTGTTACATGGTCATACGGTTATTGCTTATGAAGGTAAAAATGACGCTCAGACCTGGCCAACGTTAATTAAAAAGCATGAATGCTCCATATTCATTGGAGTACCGACGATTTACCGTCAAATTGTGCAAAAAACGGATTATGACGGTAGTGATTTGCCTTCGCTCAAGCACTGCATGAGTGCTGGTGAGCACCTTTCCGACGAGATGCAAAATATTTGGGAAGAGCGGTTCGGTAAACCTATCTATGAAGCGATCGGCATGTCTGAGGTGTCTTATTATATCTCTCAACATAAAGGTGTTGAGGTTTTACCCGGCGCTGCTGGCTTTGTACAGCCCGGGCATTATGTCGAGCTATTAGACTCTGAATATAAAGCTGTAGCCACGGGCGAAGAGGGCATGATCTGTATTCGTGAGGATGATCCCGGCTTGTTCCTGAGTTATTGGAATTTAGCAGACGCCACATCAGAGGCGCGCCATGACGGTTGGTTCTTTACCGGTGATTATGCACGACAAGATGAAAACGGCTATATCTGGTTCCTAGGGCGAAAAGACGACATTATCAATACGTTTGGTTTTCGCGTTTCTCCGCATGAAGTGGAGCGCGTCATTAAGGCGCACGAAGCGGTCGCTGACTGCGTTGCTATTGGTGAAGAGGTCGGTTCGGATAAAACCTTAGTCTCGATTTGTGTTATCAGAGAGCCTACAGCCAATATTTCTGAAGATGAACTATTGGACTATGGTTTAGAAAAACTGGCTAAATATAAAGCGCCAAAAAAAGTCCATTTTATGGAAAGCTACCCCAGAACAAAGAACGGTAAAGTGTTGCGCAAACAACTGATTCAAGACATTCAAAGTAAAGGTGTAAAGTAATGGAAACAACGATCAATTATCGTCCACGTCGCACGATGCTGTATGTGCCAACCCATGTTGAGCGTTATATGGATAAAGCCCGGACATTGGATGCTGATAGCATTGTTTTCGATTTCCAAGAATCGGTCCCACCAGAGCAAAAAGAAGCTGCGCGTCAGCTATTGAGGGAGAAACTCTTACAGTCGTGTGATTACCAGTATTCGGAAATAGTTGTTCGCGTAAACCCTCTGGATAGTGAGTGGGGAGATGATGATTTAAAAGCAATCGCAGACTTAAGTATTGATGCAATCATGTTGCCTCGTATTGAGTCGGTTGAGCAGTTAAATAATGCCATCACCAGAATTGATGAGCTTCGCGGGGACACTGTTGATATTATGATTAATATTGAAAGCCCTCTTGGTGTACTTCATTCTGAGAAAATTTGCGGCGCTAGTGACAGAGTTGTTGCGGTCGTTATGGGAACGACTGATTTGTCGAATGAGCTAAAAATCAATCAAACGAAAGACAGGCTAGGTTTGCTAACCAGTCTGTCATTAGTGATTCTTGCTGCAAGGGCGCATAAGAAGTGCGTGATAGACGGGCCACACTTTGATTTAAAAAGTGTCGAAGCTTGTGAGTTCTCTTGTCGTCAAGCACGCGATTTGGGGTTTGATGGTAAGGCTGTGGTTCATCCGATTCAATTGGCCTACACCAATGATGCTTTTACGCCGAAACAAATGGATATTGCTAGAGCTAAAGCCATTATTGAAGCGATTGAGCAGGCCAACAAAGAGGGTCGCAATGTTGCTGTGATTGATGGTAGGCTAATTGAACCTTCACTTCGTGAGTGGGCGGAGCGAGTGATAACTTTATATAATACCGTCAAAGCAATAGGGCAGAATGAGCTATTAGGGGTGGTACGCTAGCCCAAGCTCTAGAGGATTCTATGAATAAAGCATCAACCGGACACTTCTTTGAAGACTTTTCATTAGGGCAGGTTCTATACCATGCAGTCTCTCGCACGATCACTGAAGCTGATACGAGCCTCTATACCGCATTAACGGGAAGCCGCTTTAGCCTTTACTGCAATAAAGAATTTGCACAGCAGTTGGGTTATGCGAAGCTACCTGTTGATAATTTGTTGCTATTTCAAATTGCCTTTGGCAAAACCGTTGACGACATTTCTCTAAACGCCGTTGCAAATCTAGGCTATGCTGAGGTCGAATTTTTAGAGCCAGTTTTTGTTGGTGACACTATTAGTGTAGCGTCTGAAGTTATTGGCTTAAAAGAGAATTCAAATGGTAAAACCGGTATCGTTTATGTCCACTCAAAAGCTGTTAATCAGCAAGGTTTTCAAGTGCTCAGCTGGAAGCGCTGGGTCATGGTCCATAAGCGTCAAGAAGGCATGCAAAACACTTTTGCTGTTCAGCCCCAGTTAGCGAATAAAGTCTCTTTCGAAAGCTTAGCCGCTCCTCAGTCGTTTAACCCAGCAGCTTATGACTCTAAGCTCAGTGGTGAAAGCTTTAAACTTAATGATTATGAAGTCGGCGAGTGGATCGACCATATTGATGGCTTAACCATCGACCATAGTGAACATACTATGGCAACCAAGCTTTATCAAAACAACGCCAAGGTTCACTTCAATCAACATCACATGTCATCATCTAAGCATCAAAAACGTTTGGTTTATGGTGGCCATGTCATTTCTTTATGCCGCACTATTTCTCACAATGGCTTAGCCAATGCTCAATGGTTAGCAGCAATCAATGGTGGTGCGCACCTGAATCCAAGCTTTGCTGGGGATACTATTTATGCAGCGACACAGGTGTTAGAAACTCAGGAGCTAGGTTCCGGACTGGGTGCCATGCGTTTGCGAACGTTAGGTTATAAGAATTGTTTATGGCAGGAGTTAAAGCCCCAGTTTGAAAGAGCTGTGAAGGATAAAGCACAGCTCCCATCAGACTTTGTACTCGACTTGGACTATACCGTACTTATCCCGTCATAACGCTACATGAAACATTTCTAAGGGAAGAGTTACCCAGAAGAAGCCTTCCGGGCATTATTCTTTGCGTTATAGCAGTGGTTTATCAGTTACTAAGAGAAGAGGGCTCAGAGGAGCACTTAACGAAAACTAGATAACCTCACCAGCGCGTACAATTTTCATCGCATTGGTACCACCTAAAGTCCCCATGGAGTCACCTTTGGTGATAATAACCAGATCGCCATGCTGTACGTGCCCATGGTTGACTAATTCATCTACGGCTAAGCGGTTCACGTCATGACGCGCCAATACGGTTGGGTCGAACTCTAAAGCTTCAACACCACGATATAAAGACACTTTACGTAAAGTTTCATTGCTGCGACTGAGAGCAAAAATAGGAATGCCTGAACGGATACGGGATAACCATAGGGCAGTGGAGCCTGATTCAGTTAATGCGACGATGGCTTTTACGCCTTTCAAATGGTTGGCGCTATACATGGCTGCCATCGCGATAGTCTCATCGATACGTTCAAACTCGATATCAATTCGATGATTAGAGGTTTTAGCGAGGGACTGGTTTTCAGCACCTTGGCAAACATTTGCCATGGCATCAACAGTGCGAGCAGGGTTATCACCAGTCGCAGTTTCAGCGCTTAACATGACGGCATCAGTGCCATCTAAGATAGCATTGGCAACATCAAATACTTCAGCACGCGTTGGGATAGGGTTGTGAATCATACTTTCCATCATCTGAGTTGCTGTGATAACAACACGATTTAGGGCACGCGCACGATCGATGATACGCTTCTGGACACCGATTAACTGAGCATCACCAATTTCAACACCTAAGTCGCCACGTGCGACCATAACAGCATCAGAAGCTAGGATGATTTCGTCCAAAATGGTTTCGTCATTGACTGTTTCTGCACGCTCGATTTTTGCTACTAACGCTGAGTTACCGCCAGCCTCTTGCAGTAGCTGACGAGCTTCCTCAATGTCGGCAGCACTGCGAGGGAATGATACGGCTAAGTAATCCACATCCATGCTTACTGCGGTTTTAATGTCTTCTTTGTCTTTCTCTGTCAGAGCGGGAGCAGATAAGCCGCCGCCAAGAAGGTTGATACCTTTATTATTGCTTAGCACGCCACCAACAATGACTTTGCATACAATAGTAGTCGACGTGGTTTCAGTGACTTGAAGTTGAATTCGACCATCGTCTAACATCAAATGATTGCCTGCTTTAACATCGTTTGGCAGATCTTTGTAGTCAATGCCGACGGAGTCTTCTGTGCCGTCATTTCTGTCAAGCTCAGCATCCAGCGTAAACTGATGGCCTGCTGTTAACATGACTTTGTCAGACTTGAACTTAGCTATTCGGATTTTTGGCCCTTGCAAATCGCCGAGCACGCCAATGTACTTGTCCATTTCTTTGGCAATCTTACGGATCTTCTTTGCTCGCTTAATATGGTCTTCCGCTTCTCCGTGGGAAAAGTTCAGCCGAAAGACGTTAGCGCCAGCTTCAATCAAAGAGCGTATCGCTTCTTCAGTATCGGTAGCAGGCCCCAGTGTGGCGACAATTTTGGTTCTCTTTAGCATACAATTCACTTCTTAAAGACTTAAGAATAGTGTAAAGATATCGACAATGAATACAACTACATTTTGATGAAATCGTTACCAAAATTAACAGTGGTTGAGGCAATAAAAAAGGGGCCGAAGCCCCTTT
>CATNCP010000018.1 GCA_950096615.1 uncultured Kangiella sp.
AAAGAACTCTCTAACCTGTTAATAAAAAAGAACTTAATGCTGGTCACAGCAGAATCCTGCACGGGTGGCCTAATCGCTGCTTCCTGTACCGACTTGCCCGGTAGTTCACAATGGTTTGCTCGTGGTTTCGTCACTTACACCAATGAAGCTAAGAACGACATGCTTGATGTTCCAGTGGCGCTTATCGAACAACACGGTGCTGTTTCAAAAGAAGTCGTCGAAGCCATGGCTTCTGGCGCAGTTAAGAAAGCAGGCAGTAACAATCGAACTGCCATATCCGTCAGCGGTATCGCAGGCCCTGACGGCGGAACACCAGACAAACCCGTCGGCACAGTCTGGATTGGCTACGCCGATGACAACGGTGTAGAAAGCAAGTTGCTACAGCTTAAAGGCTCAAGAACTAAAATTCGCCAAGAGACTGTAAGAGAATCAATAGAGTGGGTTTTAACCTACCTTAATTAGAGAATAGGAAAGTATATAACAATGAGGTTTTCTGTAGAGTTCGAAAGCTTGGAAATTATTATAAAGGCAGATCCAGATGGCCAGTTCGTATCATTTCAAAGATTGAAAGAGCATATTGAGCATTTGATTAATATGTACAAAGTTAGGGCTATAAAGGTTAATAACACTGAAGGAGCCGAGATTAGTTTTGAGTCGTTGTCAGATGATGAGGTCTTGGAGCTTATAGATTTCTCCGAACCCAGAAAGTGTCCAGAGTGTAGAGCTGTTATGGAAGATGGGACTTGTTACACGCAAAGCACCCTAACTGGCTTTCTAGCTTTTGGGTGGTCTTATAAAAGTTTATTTTTTAAAGGACGTCAAAGTGAGCCTAAAGTGGTTGTCCATAATGGAGAAGCTAAAAGCTCGTTTCACTGTCCATCGTGTGGTTTAACGATTATTCACTAAGCTTTTCTGAGGTTAAACACCTGCCTCCAGCGCAGGTTTTAAACGGTGCGCCTTGATGAGTGTACGTTTACTTTTTTAGGATGGTCATATATCCACTTGAATACAGGAGAGCATTTTGTACAGGCTGACTTTACTTTGTTTATTGATAGTTATGTTGCTTAGTTGTAGTAGATATAAGGAGCCAATACTAGAGCCTAAGAATGTTTGGCCGAGTGGGTTAGACTACCATTCATCCCAGCCGTCTTTAAATGACTCTTGTGCTGAGATATCGGGTCTATATTCTCCTTTAGCAAGGAAATACCTTTTGATAAATGGCAAACTGGTGCTACAAAAGAAACATCACGAGGTGCTAAGTACATTTTTTAAGCTCCTTGGTGCGGAGACTAGGGAAGAAAGTGTTAAAGGAGATATAGAAAATGAAGATGGTTATTTCGTTAATCAATCAGGAAAACACTTAAAAGTTAGTTTTTATAGGTTTGATGGAAGTAAAAAGTACACTACCGAACTTACTAAAGGTGAACATTACAAATGTATAGGTGATGATATCTATTTAGGGGAAAGGTATTCGAGTTACGGTGGTGATGGAATCTGGGTTAATTACAAACAGCACATAAAGCTAAAAAAGGTTAAAGAAGGAATCGTGATATATGAAAACCTTGCAACCCCTAAAGGGAATAAACATTATTATTATGTATTTACGAAGGTAGAGGGAGGATAATAAATTCTTTAGAAACTCAAACCTCAAAAGCTTTCAATATCGCGCAGGGTTTGTGCGTTCCGCCAGTTTCACACTGATGAAATAGGGTTTTGAGGCGGTCACGGGCTTGTTGCATTTCTTCGATTTTTTCATCGAGATTTTTAATTCGGGCGCTAGCGAGTTGTTGGGCGCGCTGGTGGTCGTGACTGGTGTCTAGCGCTAACAGTTCTTTGATTTCGTTAAGTGTGAAACCTGCTTTTTGGGCTTCTTTGATGAATTTTAGACGTCGTAAGGCTTCTTGGCTGTATTTTCTAAAGCCTTCAGTTTTATTGGGAACCTCGATTAAGCCTTTGCGTTGGTAGTAGCGGACGGTTTCGACGCCAATATTCACTTCTTTGGCTAACTTGCCGATTGTTAGCATGATTCAATCCTAAATTTTACTTTAATTTAAATATATAACCGGGTCAGGGTTTGATAAAAGACACTTGACTCCGTACCATGGTACAGAGTTTATAGTAAGTTTCTCTTTTGGACAATTGTTTTGAATCAAGGAGTCATTGCTTTATGAGCACTACTAAGAAAACTGCAAAACTGTACCGTATGTCTACAGATAAGCACACCTGTCCTTTTGGCTTAAAGTCTAAGGATTTGCTGAAGCGTGAAGGTTTTGAGGTTGAGGACAACATTTTAACCAACCGCGAGGAAACGGATGCTTTTAAGCAAAAGCATGACGTGGAGACTACGCCACAAACTTTTATCGACGGTGAGCGTATCGGTGGTTATGAAGATTTAAGACGACATCTTGGTAAGACGGTTAAAGATCCCGATAAGAAGACTTACCGTCCGGTGATTGTGTTGTTTGTGATGGCGGCGTTAACGGCGATAGCGGCGAGCTTTTCGAGTTCTGGTCACGAGCTGGGTGATGCGTTTACGATTAAAACAGTGGAGTGGTTTGTGAGCTTCGCGATGGTGTTGTTGGCGATGTTGAAGCTACAGGACGTTGAGAAATTCTCCACCATGTTCTTGAACTATGATTTATTGGCTAAGCGTTGGGTGCCTTATGGTTATGTCTATCCGTTTGCTGAGGGCTTGGCTGGTGTGTTGATGGTTGCTGGTGCTTTGACTTGGATTGCCGCTCCCGTGGCCTTGTTTATCGGTACGGTGGGCGCTGTGTCAGTGTTTAAAGCGGTCTATATCGATAAGCGCGAGTTGAAGTGTGCCTGTGTCGGTGGTGGTAATAATGTGCCACTAGGTTTTATTTCTCTGACAGAGAACCTAATGATGGTTGGTATGGGGATTTATATGGGCAGTAAGTTATTCTAAAAGATTAGTTGCTGGGTTAGGTCGATAACTCCTAACCCAGCATACGAATTGCTAAGATCTTAAATCCATCGTATTTATTTATAGTACTTATCAATAATCGGATTCATGACCTTTTTCCATAGTGGCGGCACCAAAGCTAATAACACCATCGTCGCATAGCCTGCGGGTAACTGCGGGCTATCCTCATGATGACGCAAGACTTGGTAGCGGCGCTTGGGGAAAGCGTGATGATCCGAATGGCGTTGCAAGTGAATCAATAGAATATTGGTTAGGAAGAAGTTAGAGTTCCACGAGTGGTGGTGGGTGACGTACTCATACTTGCCATTGTCACGTTTTTTGCGGCGTAAACCGTAGTGCTCAACGTAATTGATAATTTCGAGTAACACAAAAGCCACGATGCTTTGGCCTAAGAAAAATGCTAAACCGAGCCAGCCAAAAGCGATGAATGATAGAATTGCCCACAAAGTGCTTAGTCCGTACCAAGTAAATAACTCGTTATCCAAACTCCAGACTGACTTTTCTTTACGGGTTAATCGAATAGATTCGAGCTTCCAAGCGTTGGTGATGTTGTGCCAGATAGCTCTAGGTAAAAAGTGATACAAGGTTTGGTTGTAGTCGGCGGAAGAGGGATCTTCGGGCGTTGAGACGTTAACGTGATGGCCGCGCACATGCTCGACTTTAAAGCCGCCATAACACACTAAACTCAACAGCAAACCACCGCAAAAGCGTTCCAGCTTACTGTCTTTATGAATCAGTTCATGGGCAACATTTATCGCTAAAACGCCACTCACTACGCCAATACCGAGAATCCAGCCGACTTGGCCGGATAGCTCGATAGTGCTTTGACTGACCTGAGTCAAACCCAGAATTAGAACGCCAAACATGACCGGAACAGTCAGTAGTGTTAGGCGCTGATAGTAATACTCGCCAGAGATGTCTTTGGTTAACTCTTGTGGGGCATTCAGTGAGTCGCGGCCCAGCAGAGCGTCTAGCACAGGAATCACGCCAAAGAAGAATAGTAGAATGATGTAAGGAGCGGTATTTACCGAAATAAGATCTAGCAGAGAGACAGCATAAGCAATAAAAGGGATCGCTCCCGATACGAGAAACAAGGTGTAAGCATACTTTTTCAAGGTAAAAGTCAGTGGTGGGCGCTGTGTCAGGCTTGTTTCGCTCATGATGTTATTGCTGCTTAAGTGATCAGACCTCTATTATTAGCGTCAATTGCTCGGTTTGTAAATTGTTTCATTCAGATTCAATCACTTGCGGCATGTTGATTTTGAAATTAGGATGGGCTTAGTTTTGTTATTTTGGGGAAACGTATGAATTGGGGCGATATTGCCACGGCGGCGGTAACACTGTTTTTGATTATGGACCCACTGGGTAATGTGCCGGTGTTTAATGCGGTGCTGTCTAACGTCGAGCCTAAAAGACGAATCAAGGTTATGGCGCGAGAACTTTTGATTGCCTTGGGCATTCTGTTTGGTTTTCTATTCGCGGGCAACGCCATTCTAGCTTTCCTTGGGTTAACGCAGTCTTCACTCAATATTGCCGGCGGTATCCTGTTATTTATTATTTCATTGCGCATGATTTTTCCGGGCCGACGTGAGCCGGGCGATGAAATTGAGGAGGAAGAGCCTTTTATTGTGCCACTGGCGATGCCGATGATCGCAGGCCCTTCGACAATCGCTGTTTTATTATTACTGAGCTCAAACCAGCCGGGACAAATTGCTGAATGGAGCATGGCTTTATTCTTGTCCTGGTTAGTAACGACGGTGATCTTAGTATCATCGCCAAAGGTTATGGCGCTAATAGGTAAGAAGGGTGCTAGAGCTTTAGAGCGTCTGATGGGCATGATTTTGATTATTTTAGCGACTCAAATGCTACTTAATGGTATCCGTGATTTCGTCGAAAGTTTGGCTTAAAACTGGCCTGGCTGTACAAATAATCAACAGTTATGACTAATCATCAATAGCTTACCGCTATTAGGGTGATTTTCTTAACTTTGATCGAGAAATCACAGGTTACTTTTCGGGGCTGTTTGTGGAATAATCAGTCTAATTTTTCGTATTCTTATAACATTTCAGTCAGTAGGTAATTTTGATGGATGACAACAAAAAGAAGGCGCTCGGCGCTGCTTTAGGTCAAATCGAACGCCAATTCGGTAAAGGTTCTATTATGCGCCTTGGTGATGGCTCTGTAGCCAAAGTTGGGGCGATTTCGACAGGCTCTTTAGGCTTAGACATCGCGTTAGGCATTGGCGGTTTACCAAAAGGCCGTGTTGCTGAAATCTATGGCCCTGAGTCGTCGGGTAAAACGACATTAGCATTACAGGCAATCGCTAGCTGTCAGGCTGAAGGTGGAACTGCTGCGTTCGTCGATGCGGAGCATGCATTAGACCCAGTTTATGCTGAAAAGCTAGGCGTTAACCTTGATGATTTGATTGTTTCTCAACCAGATACGGGTGAGCAGGCGCTTGAAATCACCGATATGTTGGTACGTTCTGGCGCGGTTGATATCCTCGTTGTGGATTCGGTTGCAGCCTTGACGCCAAAAGCGGAAATTGAAGGTGAGATGGGCGATTCGCACATGGGTCTTCAGGCACGCTTGATGTCACAAGCTTTGCGTAAGTTAACGGCTAATATCAAACGCTCGAACACCTTGTGTATCTTCATTAACCAAATTCGTATGAAGATTGGTGTGATGTTCGGTTCGCCAGAAACGACAACGGGTGGTAACGCGCTGAAATTCTACGCATCTGTTCGTTTAGACATTCGTCGAATTGGTCAAATTAAGCAGGGCGACGAGATTATCGGTAACGAAACTCGCGTCAAAGTGATTAAGAACAAGGTTGCGCCACCGTTCAAACAAGCCGAATTCCAAATTTTGTATGGCCAAGGTACGTCGCTAGAAGGCGAAATCTTAGACTGGGGTGTTAAGCAAGAGCTGGTTGAAAAATCAGGTGCTTGGTACTCTTATAAAGGCAACAAGATTGGTCAGGGCAAGCAAAACGTAATTCAGTTCCTTAAAGATAATCCTGAAATTAAGGATGAAATTGAAGGAACCTTGCGCAGCAAGTTGCTTGTGACCGCCAAACCTGAAGATGAAGAAGAAGCACCAGAAGAGGCTTAATTCTGCTTTGGTCTTCTCTTAGTCCTCATTTAGTGGATTAGTTTATGGGCTTTAAAAAGCCACCACGCGACTATAAAGTTATCGCGATGGATTTATTAGCGCGCCGGGAACATTCCCGGCGTGAGCTTATTGATAAGCTGAAACTTAGAGAGTTTGAAGGCGAAGAGGTTGAAGCTTACCTCGACCGTTTAGCTGAGCGAGGGTTACAAAGCGACGAGCGTTTCGCTCAAAGTTTTATTCGACAGCGTTCTCAAAACGGCTATGGTCCGTTACGTGTTCGTCAGGAATTACGGCAAAAGGGGATTGAAGATTCAGCCATAAGTCTCCATTTTGAAACTATAGGTATTGATTGGTACAAAGTTGCTGTTATGGCGTGGCGAAAAAAGTACAATCAAGCTCCTGGCTCTGACATGAAACTTAGAGCCAAACAAACCCGGTTTTTACAGTACCGTGGTTTTGACTTCGATATGATCAATTATGCACTATCTTCTGGCCCGGTCTCTAAGAACGAGCCTGGAGATGATGACTTTGGATTTTTTTAACCCAAAGTTTTTATTAAACAATAATTTAAGCGTGAATAGTAAAGTAAAAGGTTAATTTAAAGTGAGTACGACAGCTAATACAATGACGACGAATGATATACGCAAAGCCTTTTTAGAGTTCTTCGAGAAGAATGGTCACAAGGTGGTGGATAGCGCCCCTTTAATCCCAGCCAATGATCCGACTTTATTATTCACCAATGCCGGAATGGTGCCTTTCAAAGACTGCTTCTTAGGCACTGACAAGCGTTCTTATACGCGAGCGACCAGTTCGCAGCGATGTGTTCGCGCCGGTGGTAAGCACAACGATTTGGAAAATGTTGGTTACACTGCGCGTCATCATACCTTTTTCGAAATGCTGGGTAATTTCAGTTTTGGTGATTACTCCAAGAAAGAAGCTATTCACTACTGTTGGGAGCTACTGACAGAAGTCTTTAAATTGCCGAAAGAAAAGCTATGGGTCACGGTCTACGCCGAAGACGACGAAGCTTATGATATTTGGGCAAAAGATATCTGCTTTCCAGAAGACCGTATTAGTCGCATTGGCGACAATAAAGGCGAGCGTTATGCGTCTGATAACTTCTGGGCGATGGGTGATACAGGCCCTTGCGGACCTTGTTCGGAAGTGTTTTATGATCACGGCGAACATATCTGGGGTGGCCCCCCAGGAACTCCAGAGGAAGATGGCGATCGCTATATCGAAATCTGGAACTTGGTATTCATGCAATACAACCGTCACAAAGACGGCACCATGGAGCCATTACCTAAGCCTTCCGTCGATACGGGCATGGGTTTGGAGCGTATTTCAGCAATTTTGCAGGGCGTTCATAGCAACTATGAAATCGATACTTTCCAATACTTAATTAAGCAAACCGCTGACCTTTTAAACGTTAAAGACTTAGACAATAAGTCGTTGCGCGTAATCGCTGACCATATCCGCTCATGTTGTTTCCTCATTCTTGACGGCATCGTGCCAAGCAACGAAGGTCGTGGTTATGTACTGCGTCGTATTACTCGTCGCGCTATTCGTCATGGGCATCAACTTGGTGCCAAACGTAGTTTCTTCTCTAAGCTCGTTCAGGCTATGGTCGATATCATGGGCGAAGCCTACCCAGCGTTAAAAGAACAGCAGTCAATTATTGAAGGGGTTTTGGCGAAAGAAGAAGATGCTTTTGCAAAGACCTTGGATAAAGGTATGCAAATCCTTGAAGCTGATATAGCCGATATCGCCAATAAAACGATTTCAGGCGAGACAGTGTTTAAGCTGTATGACACTTACGGCTTCCCACAAGATTTAACCGCTGATATCGCGCGCGAAAAAGGTTTAGAAATTGATTGGGATGGCTTTGAAAAAGCCATGGAAGCACAGCGCGAACGAGCACGTGCTTCGAGCAATTTCGGTGTCGATTACAATGACTCGCTGACTTTAGAAGAGAAGTCTGAATTTACGGGTTACGACTATTTAAGTCAGCAGGTGAGGGTTGTAAAGCTTTTGAAAGATAGCGAACCTGTGGACAGCCTTAAAGAAGGCGAGAAGGGTATTGTGATTCTTGAAAAAACGCCTTTTTACGCCGAGTCCGGTGGCCAAGTTGGAGATAAAGGCTATTTGTATGGATGCGGCGCAAACTTTGTAGTCGAAGATACTCAAAATATTGGTGATGCAATTGCTCATCTGGGTTATGTCGATAAAGGTGACATTACGAGCGATTCTGAACTAAACGCTAATGTCGACGGCGGGTTGCGTCAAAGCACGATGCGCAACCATTCAGCGACCCATTTACTTCATGCGGCGCTACGCGATGTACTCGGCTCGCATGTGCAGCAGAAAGGCTCGTTAAACGATCCTGACCGTTTGCGGTTTGATTTCTCAAACCCTGAAGCTGTGTCGCGCGAAGATTTAGCGACCGTTGAACGTATGGTTAACGAAAAAATCTTTGAAAACCACTCGGTAGAAGCTGCAGTGATGTCGATGGATGAAGCCAAAGAGCATGGCGCTATGGCGCTGTTTGGTGAGAAGTATGGCGACGAAGTTCGTGTATTAACCATGTCGCCGTTTTCTGTTGAGCTTTGTGGCGGAACTCACGTTAAACGCACTGGCGATATAGGCCCGTTCAAAATTGTTTCTGAAACGGGTATTGCTGCTGGCGTTCGACGCATTGAAGCGATTACTGGTGAAAAGGCTGTTGCTTGGATGCAGCAATCTGAAAGTAAGTTCCACAATTTAGGTAAGTTATTAAAAACTGACCCTGCGCAGTCCGTGGAAAAAGTTGAGCAGCTGCTAGACAAGTCAAAGCAGCTTGAGAAACAGATCCACCAGCTACAAAGTAAATTAGCGTCTAGCCAAGGTAGTGACTTAGCTTCGAACGCTGAAGACGTTAATGGTGTAAAATTGCTGGTTGCTAAGCTAGAAGGTGTTGAGCCAAAAGCTTTGCGTGATATGCAAGATCAATTGAAGAACAAACTCGGTTCTAGCATCGTTGTGTTAGGTATAGCGGGCGATGACAAAGTGAGTTTAATTGCTGGTGTTAGTAAAGATTTAATCTCCAAAGTAAAGGCGGGTGACCTTATTAAAATGGTTGCTGAGCAAGTGGGGGGCAAGGGCGGTGGCCGCCCTGATATGGCGCAGGCCGGCGGCAAAGATCCTGCAGCATTACCAGCAGCGCTTGATTCCGTGAAGCCGTGGGTTTTAGACAAACTTGCTTAAACTTCAAGGATATACATTTGAATTTGAACACGGTATTCTTGTAACAGAAAGTATTTTTGTGACTGGATGCGCAAAAGTATAGTTTTGAAAGCGATTTATTGATAGAATTCGCGACTTCCGACGTTAGTGTCGGCTTTCTTTACATGAAATATTTTTTGTATTTGTAGATTTAAAATTTGTAGATAGTGGAGAGCGGCTTGGATTCAGCCAGGGATGCTCTCTAGGATAGAGGAGACTGGAATGTTAATTTTGACTAGACGTGTCGGCGAAACGCTGATGATTGGTGATGAGATCACTGTAACGGTACTGGGTGTTAAAGGTAACCAAGTACGTATCGGTATTAATGCACCAAAAGAAGTCGCTGTTCACCGTGAAGAAATCTATTTGCGTATTCAACATGAAAAGCAAATGGAGAATTACCAACCAAATCAACCAGGTAATAATTCAGACGACGACTATAATTATTAAAAAAAGTTGGATTGGAGTGTTGCATTTTATCCTGAATAAGGTAACATTCCGTCCGCGTCAACGGTGAGGTGGCCGAGCGGCTGAAGGCGCTCCCCTGCTAAGGGAGTATACCCTAATCCGGTATCGAGGGTTCGAATCCCTCCCTCACCGCCATTATTTACTTACACAGTGAATAATGACGGAGAAACTTAAAAGCGACTGATTTTTAAACGCTTTTTTAGTTTCGAAAAGAAGCAAAAAACTTTTAAGAAATTATTTAAAAAGTTCGTTGACTTCTAAAAAGCGGGTGGCATAATACGCCCCACAAAACGATGCGCGTGTAGCTCAGTTGGATAGAGTACCTGGCTACGAACCAGGCGGTCGGAGGTTCGAATCCTTCCACGCGCGCCATTATTTGAAAACCTCGCTACGGCGGGGTTTTTTATTGCGTATATTAAAGTGGTGCTCAAGAACCTTCGACCGTACCAATGGCATTTCCTACGGTCACAGGAGGAGTTCGACAAAGCACGAAGTGCTTTGCATATCGGAGGCGTAGCCGACGATTACCCGAAGGGCAAGGAGCAAAGCGACGCAGTAATCCTTCACCAATATTTGCTCCTGCAAATTTGGATTTCTCGCCATACATGGCGGTCACACCGCGCCATTATTCGAAAAGGCTTCCAAGAAATTGGAAGCCTTTTTTCGTTGCACGAGATAAAAGATGAGAACCTCCGGAGAGGTTCGGCTGAGCAGCATTATCGTGTGACAACATTGGTTTGTTCTGTTAAAAGTCTGCATAAGGACTAAAAAACTAGGAACAAAGCGACGCAGCAATCCTCCTTCTATTATTGCATCCATACCGATTACCCAAGTTAGGGGCTATCCTATAAATTATGTAGAATGATCACAGTCAGTCCTACCCACGAAGGTATTAAAGGAGTTGAAGCATGTCTAATTTCTCACATTTGAATGCGTTATTCATCAATACATCATTAAAGAAAAAAGCAGGTGATAGCCATACGCGGTTACTCCTTAATGCTTCTGCGGATATCATGATGAAGAATGGTGTCGCGGTAGAACATTTGCATTTAGCAGAGCACGAAGTTCCACCCGGTGTTTATCCCGATATGACTGAGCATGGTTGGCAGCAGGACGAGTGGCCAGAACTTTGGGAAAAGGTTAAAGCCGCGGACATTCTTATCGTAGGCACGCCACTTTGGCTCGGCGAGGAAAGTTCTATATGCCGTATCTTAATCGAACGCTTATATGCGATGTCTGGTGAGTTAAACGACAAAGGACAGTCGATTTATTATGGAAAGGTTGGTGGTAGCGTTATTACCGGAAATGAAGATGGTATTAAACATACCGCGATGACGATTGGCTATGCCTTAAATCATTTAGGTTATACCACGCCGCCGCAAGCGGATTGCGGTTGGATCGGGGAAGCTGGACCAGGTCCTTCTTATGGTGACGAAAAAGAAAACGGTAAGCGCGTTGGGTTTGATAATGATTTTACGCAACGTAACACAACTATTATGACATGGAACTGCATGCACCTCGCGAAGATGCTCAAGGACTCAGGAGGGATACCCAATGAAGGAAATAACCGGAAGGCTTGGGAAGCCGGAGAGCGGTTTGGGTTTGAAAATCCGACAGAAAAATAATTATCTTTATCTACGATTAAAAAAAGCACGGTGGTTGCCGTGCTTTTTATTTTACTTGGTGAATGTTTAATTAAACAACTTTCAATCTAACATCAACGCCGCCACGAGTAGCATTTGAGTAAGGGCAAACCTGATGAGCTTTTTCAACAAGTGATTCTGCATCAGCCTTATTCATGCCTGGGATCGAGACTTGCAGTTCGACATCAATAGCAAAGCCGCCATCGGTCGGGCCAATACCGACTTCACCCGTAACTGTCGTGTCTTCTGGTAGCTTTATCTTTTCTTGGCCAGCGACGTGTTGCATGGCGCCGATAAAGCAAGCTGAGTAACCAGCTGCGAACAACTGCTCAGGGTTGGTACCGTCGCCGCCATCACCGCCAAGTTCTTTCGGCGTCGATAAATTTACGCTTAGTTTACCGTCTGCTGACTTCGCAGAACCAGCACGACCACCTGTGGCCGTCGCTTTAGTTTTATAGGCTATTTCACTAGGTTGTTTCATAATTCATTCTCCTTAAGCTTGTAGTGATTTCATATCAATAACGAAACGATATTTTACATCCGAGTCCATAACTCGTTGGTAAGCTGTGTTGACGTCCTGCATGTCGATCATTTCGACATCAGAAACGATGTCGTGCTCCGCACAAAAGTCTAGCATTTCTTGAGTTTCTGCGATGCCGCCAATTAATGACCCTGCGATACGTTTACGACCTAAAATTAAACCGCCGCCATGTAGATCTGGAAGAGGGTTTAGAGCGCCGACAAGAACCATTGTCGCATCACGCTTTAATAGTCCAACATAAGGATTTAAGTCGTGCGATACAGGGACTGTGTTCAGAATAAAGTCGAATGAGCCTGCATGTTCTTTCATCGCATCTTCATCTTTCGAAACAAGAACTTCGTTAGCCCCAAGTCGTTTAGCGTCTGCACCTTTTTCTGGCGAGGTCGTAATCATGACAACATCAGCGCCCATGGCATTGGCGAGTTTTACGCCCATGTGTCCGAGGCCACCTAAGCCAACGACACCGACTTTATCGCCTTTCTTGACGTTCCACTGGCGGAGCGGGGAATAAGTTGTAATACCGGCGCATAGCAATGGTGCTACGGCTTTGGTGTCGAGCTTTTCTGAAACATTGAGTACGAACTTTTGGTCGACAACGATATCGTTGGAGTAACCACCATGGGTACGACCGCCTGAAATCGGATCGTCACTGCCATAAGTCATGATGGCACCGTTTTCACAATACTGCTCTAAGTCGTCATCACAGGCGCTGCAAGACTGACAAGAGTCGACCATGCAACCAACACCGACTAGCTGGCCTTCTTTGAAGTTAGAAACGTTTGAACCGACTTTAGTCACTCGACCAACGATTTCGTGGCCTGGAACAACAGGGTAGACCGTACCACCCCAGTCATTATGAGCGGTGTGAATGTCGCTATGGCAAACACCACAGTATTCGATATCAATTTGTACGTCGTCGGGTTTTACCTCGCGACGCTCAATCTCGAGTGGACCTAAGTCCGAATCTGCTGATTGTGCTGCATATGCTGCTGTTTTCATTATTTCTCCTAAGAAAGTGTTGGGAGTGTTGTACGATTATAGCGCTAATCAATTATAGTGCTTTGGGATGAAAGTTTTGTATAAACAATCATCACCTTGGCTTACTATAATTATTGGGGTAAATACCACATTCTCAAATATACAGTGTGTATCGACCGTTTAAACCAGTCTATCGATTAGATCGTAATCACAACTTACTTTGCACATCTTCACAATGTTTTCACCGACTTGCTTTATGATTTGTGATCAGACATCGTTGTGGTGATAGGCTCTTGTGTTCAAAGGCGGTGCTTTTAGATAAATTTGTGCAGAGGCATTTGTGAAGAAGATATATTGTGAAATTAGGCTCATTCTGGGTGATCAGTTAAATGCCCAGCATAGTTGGTTTGATGAGAAGGATGCAGATTGTTTGTACGTGATTGCTGAGCTGCACCAAGAAGCTCAGTACGTAAAACATCATGTGCAGAAAGTTTGCGCTTTTTTCCATGCTATGGGGAGCTTTGCTGGTGCATTAAATAAAGCTGGTCACGATTGTTTGCACTTAACGTTAGACGATACTAAGGAATATGACGATTTAACGGACCTTGTGTACGCATTGTGCGAAAAGTATAAAGCAGAAACTTTTTCATACCAGCTGCCAGACGAATATCGCTTAAGAGAGCAGATGAAGGCGATTAAGTTTGACGGTGTGACCGTAAAAGCATTCAGCACAGAGCATTTTTTGCTCGAAGAAGCAGAGTTCTCGCAGTACTTTAAGAAAGATAAGCACAACAGAATGGAGAGCTTTTATCGCAAGATGCGTAAAAGGTACTCGGTTTTGATGGATGGCGATTCACCGCTGGGAGGCGATTGGAATTATGACCAAAAGAACCGTAACACACTGAAAAAGTCGGATCTTGAAGCTATTCCCGAGCCCTTAGTCTTTGCGAATGACGTCAGTGATATTTTAAAGCGGCTAGAGCGGCATAACATTAAAACCTTTGGTAATGCTCATCAATCGCTATTATGGCCGACCACAAGGAAGCAGGCTCGGAAACTATTAAAACACTTCTGTGAAATCTGCTTGCCTCGCTTCGGTCAGTTTCAGGATGCAATGACTCAAGCGTCTGAGCATAAATGGTCTTTGTACCACTCAAGGCTTTCTTTTGCCCTTAATGCGAAAATTCTGTCGCCAAAAGAAGTCATATCTACAGCAATAAAAGCATTTGAGCAGAGCGATAACATTGACATTGCCCAGATCGAGGGATTCGTTAGGCAAATTATTGGCTGGCGCGAATTTGTCCGCGGTATTTACTGGACCCATGAAGACTACTGCGCAAAGAATTACTTTAATGCAAAGCGTAAACTTCCCGGCTATTTTTGGACGGGAGAGACAAAAATGCGCTGCTTGTCCGAGGCGATAACCCAGTCGCTCGATTACGCTTATGCACACCACATCCAGCGACTGATGATCACGGGTAACTTTTGCTTACTGACGGAAATTGACCCCGATCAAGTCGACGATTGGTATCTGGGTATTTATGTGGATGCGATAGAGTGGGTTGAGATGCCTAACACTCGTGGAATGAGCCAGTTCGCAGACGGCGGTATTATTGCTACCAAGCCTTACGCTGCCAGTGCTAACTATGTCCATAAAATGAGCGACTATTGTCAGGACTGTGATTATTCTCATAAAGAAAAGCACTCAGAAAATGCTTGTCCTCTCAATAGTTTGTACTGGCGCTTTATTGCTCACAATGAAGGAAAGCTAAGTCAAAATCATAGAATGAACATGATATATAATGTGTGGAATAAGAAGGCTCAAGAAGAAAAAGAGCAAATTTTGAACAAAGCAGCTGGGGTTTTGAGAAATATCGAGTCTTTATAGCTTAATATTCGTTGAAGCTGCCGGTATCAAGCACTACTTTTTTATGGTGATTTTGTTACACTTACTGAATATTATTATTCATAGAACATTGTAATGGATTTCACCAGTTTTCTTACTAACAACTTACCGCTTGCCTTGACCTTAGGCGTCGTCATTGTATTGATTGTCGTGCTACTCGTGGTCGTCCTGCGACAGAATAAAGTGATTAAAGATATTGCTGAGTCTCATGGCGGGGCACATGATGCGATCAAGGCTCTAGAGCAGAAGCAGACCATGGCTTTTGATTACGCCAAAGCTGACCTGCATCGTATGGCCGAGCAAAGCCAACGTTCGTCGGAAAACTTTATTGAAAAACTCCAAGGCAACCAGATCAAGTTAGGCGAGTCGTTTCAGTCCTTCCAAAGTCAATTACAGAAAGATCTGTCTGGCTTTAAAGATAATCTACAGAAAGATATTTTTAAGCTCAAAGAGCAAATTGAAATTAATCAAAAAGAATCCCAGGCCCAGCTCCATGAACAGTTTAGACGAGGTATTAAAGACGTTCGAGAGGAGTTAACCATAAGTCTTAAAACTCAGGGCGAGAATATTGAAAAGAATATGTCTGGGCTGACTAAGGCAACGGATGAGCGCCTTAAAGAAATTAGTGGTCAGGTCGAAAAACGTTTAGCGGATGGTTTCGAGAAAACCACTAAAACCTTCCAGGACGTTCTTAAACGATTGGCGCTGATCGACGATGCGCAGAAGAAAATCACGGAACTATCGAGCAATGTGGTGAGTCTACAAGAAATATTGTCAGACAAACGTTCGCGCGGTGCTTTCGGTGAAGTCCAATTGGAATCGTTAGTATCTAACGTGATGCCAACCAGTCACTACAAGTTCCAACATACGTTTAACAACGGCAAGATTGTTGATTGTGCCTTGTTCTTGCCAGAGCCGACTGGCGTGATTGGTGTTGATGCTAAATTTCCGCTGGAAAACTACCAGAAAATGGTGGACGTGGAATTATCAAAACCAGAGCGTGATGCTTCACATAGAGCTTTTGTGCAAGATATTAAGAAACACGTTAAAGACATCGCCAGCAAATACATTATCGAAGGCGAAACTGCTACAGGCGCGGTGATGTTTATTCCTGCAGAGGCGGTCTTTGCGGAAATTCATGCGCATCATCCAGAGCTGGTTGAGTTCGCGCAGCAGAATAAGGTTTGGATGGTATCGCCAACCACTATGATGGCGCTTTTAACCACTGCTAGCGCGGTTTTAAAAGACGAAGCGACTCGTAAGCAGGTCCATATTATTCAGGAACACTTGGGTAAATTGTCCGTAGAGTTCGGCCGCTTTAAAGATCGCTGGGGCAAGCTCAATACACATATTGATCGTTTAACCAAGAGTGCTAAGGATATTGATACTACGGCAGATAAAATTACACGCCGTTTTGATCAAATCGAACAAGTGGAATTACAGGATGAAGATGACGGTGATGATCCGATCGGTATCGGTCATCAGTCGTAAGTTACTATAAAGGTTTATAAATGCTAAAAGCTATATTTAACAAGGTTATCGGTTTACTGTCGCTCAGTGTTTTAAGTTTATCGCTGTTGGCCCAGGAGCCACTTCTATTGTCTTTAAAAGGTGATTTGACTCAGGGCGGATTAGTCGTTGGGCAGGCGGTTAAAGGCTCTAAAGTTACTTTTGACGATAAAGAGTTAGAACTAACGCCACAAGGCTACTTTGTTTTTGGCTTTCACCGCGATATGCCTGAGTCAGCAACCCTTACGGTGCAAAATGGTGAGCAAAAAGAAGTGCAAAAGCTGTTCGTTCGCAAGCGTGATTATAATATTGAGCGCATTGATGGCTTACCACCATCGAAAGTTAACCCGATGAAACCTGAAGTTCTTAAGCGAATTCGTAAAGAAGGCGCATTGGTGTCTAAGGCACGAGCGAATACTAGTAAGGATGAGTTCTTTATGCAGGACTTTATTTGGCCAGCGAAGGGTCGTTTGAGTGGTTTTTATGGTAGCCAGCGTGTCTTAAATGGTGAGCCCAAGCGCCCCCATTATGGCGTGGATGTTGCTGCGCCAACCGGAACGGCGGTTGTTGCGCCTGCTGATGGAACGGTTCGCTTAGCCTATGACAATATGTTTTATTCTGGCGGCACTCTCATCGTAGACCATGGTTACGGCGTTTCCTCAACGTTTATACATTTAGACTCTATTGATGTTGAAGACGGGCAAAAAGTGAAGCAGGGCGATAAGATTGCGACCATCGGCGAAACCGGACGTGCTACAGGTCCTCATTTAGATTGGCGTATCAACTGGTACAGCTCACGCCTTGACCCGCAGCTATTGGTACCTCCATTTCAAGAAAATAAATAATTAAGATCATAAAACATGAATTCAACAGAGTTTTGTAACACCTTTAATTTATTAGATTTCGTTCGAGAGCACCTAGAGGGGCATCAGCCTTTTTCGATGTCTCTTGAAAACTTCGTGGTAACTTTTCATGATGTCGGCATTATTGAGTTCAAGCCCAAGGAAGAATCGCAACAGTATTTGGCGCTCTCTGCTGGTGTACATGGCAATGAAACCGCACCGATGGAAATCGTTTCAGATATCGTTTATGACCTCTTGAATGGCCAACTGGCTTTAAAGTGTCATTTACTAATTATGATCGGGCACCCTCAAGCGATGCTCAAGGAAGAACGTTTTATCGATTTTAATTTGAATCGTATGTTCAGTGGCGAGTGGAAAAAGTATTGGGAGCAGCGTGACGAGATATGCGAAGTCGAACGTGCTAAGCGCCTAGAGCAAGCGGTTAATGACTTTTTTGCACAGAGCTGCGCCAATGATACCCGCTCACATTATGACCTACACACTGCTATTCGAGCCTCTAAATATCAAAAGTTTGCTATTTACCCCTATTTAGATAGCCGTGAACATAATCCTGCGGTGTTAAATCTAATGCAGGACTTTGGTGTGAATACCATCTTGCTTTATCACAAGCCAAGTACGGTATTCTCTTATCATTCGAGCAGTAATTTTAAGGCAGACAGTATTACGGTTGAGCTTGGTAAAGTTAAGCCATTCGGCGAGAACAACCGCGATGACTTTGCAGATGCCGAAAAAACGTTACGTGCCTTGGTCGATTCAAGCTATAGCTACGATCACAGCTCTCGTTACAAAACTAACGGTCAGAGGCTGTTTAAAGTAAAACGTGAGCTAGTAAGAGTCAGCGACGATTCGCATCTAAATGTAGATGATGGTTTGGCCAACTTTAGCAGCTTCGAAAAAGGCTTTGAGCTACTTAGCGATCCTGAAGAACCGTATATCGTGGAGAATGATGGCGAAGCAATCGTATTCCCCAACAACAAGGTTCCTATTGGGCAACGTATGGCGCTAGTGGTTGAAGAGGTTTAACCTTTAATTAAAGAAATCCCCGCATCATGCGGGGATTTTTGTAATGAACATTGATGACATGTTGATTGTCGTCTTTAGAAAATTCTTCTCTCTATTCCTGTATCACTCATGATCTTCACTGCAAGCTCTTCAACCGAGCGTGATGTGGTATTGATGAAGGGTATCTTTTCTTTGCGATACAGCGCTTCAACTTCGCGGGTTTCAAACATGCACTGCTGAAAAGACGAGTATTTACTGTCAGGGCGGCGGCCTGTACGAATTTCATGCAGACGCATCGGATCAATGCTTAGGCCATAAACCTTATGTTTGTTCTTCTCCAGCCCTTGATTAAGTTTGATATTCGGCAAGTCTTCATCGGTGAAAGGGTAATTGGCCGCGAAAATACCAAATTGCATCGCTAAATACAGCGAAGTAGGTGTTTTACCACAGCGAGAAGGACCAACTAGAATGATATCAGCTTGATCATATTGTTTAGTCGTTGCGCCATCATCGTTATTTAGTGCAAAGTTTACCGCGCTCATGCGGGTGTCATAAGCCTGCATATCATCGGTGGAGTGCGATTTCCCTACGCTAAATGAACTTCTTACGCCTAATTCTTTTTCCAAAGGTCCAATATAGGTGTGGAAAAAATCGAGCAGAATTGCTTCTGATTTTAAGATAATTTCACGGATTTCTGGACGCACGATGGTTTCGAATACTAAAGGCGGCACGCCATCACGCACGGCGGTTTGGTTAATCCTAGCTACCGCTGCAAACGCTTTGTCTTCATCATCGACAAAAGGGATGGTGTGGTAGGTGAATTCAACATGATCTTCAAACTGGGCAGTTAATGACTGACCAAGCAATTCGGCCGTTATACCCGTTCGATCTGAAATAAAGAAGACTGTACGTTTCATATTTGTGCAATAACCAGTAAAATGGCGACCTTTAATGACCAATGAGTGTGTGAATTTAAGCATTTACGCCTGTTTTCAGCAAGTAGCCGCTGGGATAGAGGGCAATTTTCTTTAATTTGCAGACCGCAACGGGAGAAATACTTTGGATAAGTACGTACTTTGGTATGAAGAGTTAGGCATGGGTGACGTCGAGCGCGTGGGTGGTAAAAACGCGTCTTTAGGCGAGATGATCAGTAACTTAAGCAACATGGGTGTTAGTGTACCTGGCGGCTTCGCCACTACAGCCGATGCTTTTAGAGCTTTCCTTGAGCAAAGCGGCCTAAACGAAAGAATTAATAATGAGCTAGACGGATTAGACGTTGATGACGTTGAGAAACTGGTCGAAGTTGGTGCAAAAATTCGTGGCTGGGTCATGGAGACACCCTTTATTCCAGAAATGGAAATGGCAATCACCGATGCTTATAACAAATTAAAAGGCGACTCTAACGAAGAGTTTGCTGTGGCTGTACGTTCTTCTGCGACGGCTGAAGATTTACCTGATGCCTCTTTTGCAGGCCAACAAGAAACCTTCCTTAACGTCCGTGGCTTAGACAATGTGATGAAAGCGCTTAAAGAAGTGTTTGCATCTTTGTTTAATGACCGCGCTATTGCTTATCGTGTACACCAAGGCTTTGAGCACAAGTTAGTTGCTCTTTCTGCTGGCGTACAGAAAATGGTTCGCAGCGACATCGCTGCTAGTGGTGTGATGTTCACCATGGATACAGAATCTGGTTTTAACGATGTGGTCTTTATTACGGGCGCCTATGGTTTAGGCGAAACCGTTGTGCAAGGTGCGGTAAATCCAGATGAATTCTATGTTTACAAGCCTACGCTTGAGCAAGGTCGTCAAGCTATCGTGCGCAAAACTCTTGGTGGTAAAGCCATCAAGATGGTTTACACGGACAATAACGAGCATGATAAAAGCATTGAGACGGTTAACGTAGAGCATAATGAGCGCATGAATTTCTGTATCAACAATGCAGAAGTTCAAGAGCTAGCAAAGCAGGCTATGATCATCGAAAAGCACTACAAGCGTCCGATGGACATTGAGTGGGCTAAAGATGGTGCTGACGGTAAACTGTATATTGTTCAAGCGCGTCCAGAAACGGTTAAAAGTCGTTCTGACAAAAACGTTATTGAACGTTACCAGCTAAAAAACAAGTCTGAGCTTGTTGCGACGGGCCGGGCTATTGGTCAGCGTATCGGTAAAGGTAAGGCGCGAGTGATTAGCTCTATCGATCAAATGAAAGAAGTTCAAAAAGGCGACGTTTTAGTGACTGATATGACGGATCCTGATTGGGAACCTGTCATGAAGCGTGCCGCAGCAATCGTTACCAACCGCGGTGGCCGTACTTGCCACGCGGCGATTATTGCTCGTGAGCTTGGTATTCCTGCGGTAGTCGGCTGTGGTGATGCTACGGATCGTATTAAAGACGGTGTGGAAGTTACGGTCAGTTGTTCAGAAGGCGATACCGGTAACATTTATCAGGGCTTACTAGATTTCGAAATCAATAAAAGCTCAATTGATAATATGCCTGACCTGCCGTTCAAAATCATGATGAATGTAGGTAATCCTGATCGTGCTTTTGATTTCGGCCAGTATCCGAATGCAGGCGTTGGTCTAGCTCGTTTAGAGTTCATCATCAACCGCATGATCGGTGTACACCCTAAAGCACTTTTAAACTATGACAAGCTTGAAGACGATAATCTAAAAAAGACTATCGCGATGCAGATGTCTGGTTATGCCAATCCGAAAGAGTTTTATATCAGTAAGCTGGTAGAAGGTATTTCAACCATTGCTTGTGCTTTCGCGCCAGAAAAAGTCATTGTGCGCATGTCTGACTTTAAGTCTAACGAGTACGCGAACCTGATCGGCGGAAGTTTATACGAGCCGCATGAAGAAAATCCGATGATCGGTTTCCGTGGTGCTTCTCGTTATATTTCAGAAGACTTCCGTGATTGCTTCGAGCTTGAGTGTGAAGCGATTAAGCGTGTTCGCAATAAGATGGGCTTCAATAATGTTGAAATCATGATCCCATTCGTGAGAACGCTGGGCGAAGCGAAAAAGGTGATTGAGCTACTTGAAGAGAATGGCCTTAAGCGCGGTGATAATGGTTTACGCATTATCATGATGTGTGAGCTGCCGTCGAACGCTGTGTTAGCTCAAGAGTTCTTAAAGTATTTTGATGGCTTTTCAATCGGTTCTAACGATTTAACTCAGCTATCATTAGGTTTAGATCGTGACTCAGGCATTATTTCTCACTTGTTTGATGAGCGCGATCCAACCGTTAAAGTGTTGCTGGCTAATGCTATTAAAGCATGTAAGAAAGCTAACAAGTACATTGGTATTTGTGGTCAAGGCCCTTCAGATCACCCAGACTTTGCCAAGTGGTTGATGGAGCAAGGCATTGATAGCGTTTCCTTGAACCCAGACACAGTACTGGAAACTTGGTTGTTCTTAGCGAAACAGTAATTCACACTTTAAAGAATTTTACTTTGCTAATCCTAAAACGCGTGGCATACTAAATCCCGAGTTACAGGAATTTTATTAAGCAAATGAGGAGGTTAGCTCGATGAAACGTTTAGCTATTGCGCTTTTGGCTTCAACTTTGGTGATCGCTTGTAGTGATGAAAAACAAGAGGAAGCTAAAGAAGAAAGTAAAGAAGCGATGGAAGCGATGAAAGATGCAGGAAATGAAGCTTGGGAAGATACAAAAGAAGCTACAGCTACTGCAGTAGATAAAACTCAAGAAATGGCTTCTGATGCAGCCGACGCAACTACTGAAGCAGCGAAAGACGTTAAAGATGCAACTGCTGATGCTTACAATGCTACAAAGGAAGAAGCTCAGGAGATGCTTGACGATGCTGAACAATCTTTGGAAGAAGCAAAAGCTGATTCGAAAGAAGCTTTAGCGGAAGCTGAAAAAGAGCTTAAAGAAGCTAAAGAAGAGTTAGAAGAAGAAGGCGAAGATAAGCAGTAATACGTACTGCATCGCTTTGTAAAAATAAAAGCCACTTGAATTTTCAGGTGGCTTTTTTTATGGCTATAAACTATGAACATAGAGATTAATGTTGTTCCAGTCGAAGAAATTTACCCGCTAAGACATAAGGTTCTTCGTGCCGGTCAACCTATTGAGACTTGCTACTATCCCGAAGATTTACGGGAAGGTGTTTTCCATCTGGCTGCGATAAAAGATGGTAGCGTTGTTGGTATCGCATCTTTTTATCCAGAAAATCATGATGCCTTGAGTCATAATCATTGTTGGCGATTAAGGGGGATGGCGACCTCAGAATCTATCCGAGGACAGGGTGTTGGAAGGCAATTGTTACAACACGGTTTACAACATTGCCAACAACTCGGCGCAGATTTGCTATGGTGCAATGCTCGTGTGAGCGCTAGCGAGTTTTACCGTAAACTTAATTTTGCAATACAGGGCGAAGCGTTTAATATAGAAGATATCGGACCACATTATCTGATGTATTATCAATATTAACCATAACAAGAGTCAGGAAAGAACGTATGAGTCAGTCTGGGGTTAACCAACTAGAATTAGAAAATACCTTATCAGCTTTTTATCGCTGGGAAAAAGTTAAGGCGCACGAGCCATTCCTCCGTCAACCCTTAGGGAATGACTGGAAAGAATACAGTTGGCAAAATGCTGGCCAACAAATTCGTAAGATGGCTACTTACTTAAAGCGTGAACTTCCTGCTAATAGCAAAGTAGCCATTCTTTCTTACAACTGCTCACACTGGATCATGGCTGATCTTGCGATTATGCTCGCTGGCCATATTAGCGTACCTATTTATCCGAGTGCGGGTTCTGAAACCATTACAACCATTTTAGAGCACAGTGAGTCCAAAATGGTTTTTGTGGGTAAATTCCCGGAGTGGAGCAAGAAATCAGACGCTATTCCCGAAGATCTTTCCATTATTGGGTGTCATGAAGCTCATGAAGGCTTAAAGGACTGGGATGAAGTCATTGCAAATGAAGAGCCATATGCTGAGTCCCCAGTGCCAGACTTTGATGATTTGGCTACTATTATTTATACATCAGGAACTACAGGAATCCCTAAAGGTGTTTTAATTACTCATAAAATTCTATCGAATGGCGCTGCTGCGGCTTCTGCTTTTATAGATTTTAAAGAGGAACGCTGCTTTTCCTATTTGCCATTAGCTCACTGTGCTGAGCGCGAGTTGACTGAAGTTATCAGTATTCATACCGGTAGTGTTATTTCATTTACTGAGTCGTTAGATCGTTTTCAGGCAAATATTCAATCGGTTCGCCCAACGATTTTCTTTGGTGTCCCTAGAATTTGGCTTAAATTCCAGCAAGGTATTGAAGAAAAAGCAGGTAAAACAAAACTTAAGATATTGCTTAAAATACCTCTTCTTAATACCTTGATTAAAAAGAAAATATTAAAGGGGTTAGGTCTCGATAGGGCGAAGATTTGTTTGTCGGGAGCGGCGGCGCTTCCTGAGGGAACCTCTAAATTCTTTCAATCAATAGGCATTCGAATTTGCGAAGCTTATGGGCTGACAGAAACTATGGCATTCTCTCACGCCTCGTCACCAGACACTTGGAAGCAGGGCTCGGTGGGAATTGCTATGCCAACAGCTGACGCTAAGATTGCTGAAAGCGGTGAAGTTTTACTGCGTAGCCCCTGTGTGATGCAAGGCTATTATAAAGAGCCGCTTAAAACGAAAGAGGCCATTGATGATGATGGTTTTTTCCATACTGGTGATCTCGGCGAGATTGATCAGGACGGCTTTTTAACCATTACAGGACGTGTTAAAGATATTTTCAAAACCTCTAAAGGTAAATACGTCTCTCCTGTTCCTATCGAGGCGACCTTAGAGCCAGAGCTAGGAGTTGAGCATTTATGTGTGATTGGTGATGGTTTGCCATCGCCGATTGCTATTGCATCAATTTATAATAAAGAGTTTCAGGATAAACAGGCATACCACGAAGAAGCTGTTCAGTTGATTCAGAAAATTAATAACAAGCTTGAAGGGCATGAGCGTCTGGATAAGTTGGTTTTAGTTAATGAAGAGTGGAGCCCAGAAAATGGATTAATTACTCCAACCCTGAAAATTCGTCGTCAACGTATTGAACAGCATTATAAAGCTAAGCTTGATGGTTATATGAAATCTGAAGAACCCGTTGTCTGGGACAAGTAAAGTGTGAGCTAAATAACGTTATTTTATCAATAGTTAACGATTTTTTACGTTCATTTCATTAACTTAGCTCTGGGCTATGGCATACTAGATAGTGTCAATAATCAACTTGATTAAGGAGAAAGAGACATGGGTATTCTTACTTGGATTGTAGTCGGTTTAGTTGCAGGAGCTCTTGCGAAGTTAATTATGCCAGGTCCTGACAAAGGCGGCTGGATCATGACAATCATACTCGGCATCGTAGGTGCCTTCGTTGGTGGTTTTGTCGGTAACTTGTTAGGGCTAGGCGGAACGCAAGCTACTGGCTTTAATATCCCAACCTTATTAACAGCTACTGGCGGTGCTATCATCATCTTGTTCCTATACAGGACTTTTAGTAAGCCATAATTTGCATAGTATTTGGTTCATCTACGATTCAGTTGAACCTTTGTAAACTGTCTCCTGAAATAAGCCAGCTTTGTTGCTTGGCATCAGGAGACAGCAAATGAAACTAAGACATCCATTAATCATCACATCTTTAGCGCTTTCGGCGCTGACTCTCCCTTTATCTGTACAAGCAGATCATCGATACGACAGACATGCTCACTACGACAGTGGTTACAAGCATAAGCACTACACTAAAGCAAAAGTGATCGATGTTACGCCAATTTATGAACGTGGTTATCGTTATGATGAACCAGTTAGAACTTGTCATTCAGAGCGAACTCGCTATGATGCAAGTGACCGCCGTGGTAAAGCGTTGGTCGGTGGCGTTGTAGGTGGCTTAATCGGTTATAACATTGGCGATAAACAACGACACAAAAACGTTGGAGCTGTCGCAGGTGCGTTACTCGGCGCAACCATAGCGAAAAGCGGATCTAGAAATACCCGAACTCACTGCTCAACTCACTATGAGTCGCGCTATGAACGAGGTGGGGTCGTCGGTTATGACGTGGTGTATAAATACCGCGGCCGTCATTACACAACGTTTTCAAAGTATCGCCCAGGTCGCTGGATCGAAATTGAGCGCCCTAGAAAGTATTATCGTTAACATTGAATTCATGAAGTGAGATTGTGTAAGAGACTGAAATGATCAAGAAACTAACTCTTATAGCTTTGATGGCGGCAGTTGTTTCGTTCGCGCCGAATGTTTACGGCGCATCACAAAAACTACTGCCGACACCTGAGCTTCGAGAAAAGAAAACCTGCACCCCAATTGGTAAAGGTGCAGCAATGAGTGCTGCTGCGCGCAGGATCGACGGCAAGGTATTATCCGCCAGTTTGAATACGCGAGCGCGGCCACCCGTTTACCGTGTTAAAATTTTGACAGATTCGGGCAGAGTACGCCATGTGTACGTCAATGCTTGTAATGGTCGTTTAGCCTAACCAAGTGCAGCCGTTAGGCTTGGACAATTTTAGGGGTTAATAACAATGAAAATACTCTTGATGGAAGATGATGACGCATTGCGTCAACAACTGGTTACTGCGTTAGAAAAGCAAAGTTATGTCGTTGAACAAGCTCCTAACGGCGAAGAGGGGCTTTATTTAGGACGTGAGTTTTCTTTTGACTTAGGTATCTTTGACCTTGGTTTACCCGATATTTCAGGTATCGAAGTGATCGAAACGTTGCGCAAAGAAGATATTGGCTTCCCAATATTAATTCTTACTGCTCGGGGCCATTGGCAGGATAAAGTTGACGGACTAGCCGCCGGGGCAGATGATTATTTAGTTAAGCCATTCCAAATTGAAGAGCTATTAGCTCGCGTTAATGCATTATTACGTCGTGCCTCCGGTTATTCGAAACCTGAAATTGAAAAAGGCCCGATAAGCCTAAACAGTCTCAAGCAAGAAGTAAAAGTAAACGGAGAGCCGATGGATTTAACGGCTTATGAGTACAAAGTTATTGAATACTTAATGCTCAACCCTGATAAAGTGGTTTCTAAAACGGAGCTAACGGAACATCTTTATGCGCAAGACTATGATCGTGACTCGAATGTGCTTGAGGTTTTCGTAGGACGTTTACGTAAGAAAATTGATCCAGACGGTACTTTAAAGCCTATCGAAACTTTGCGAGGGCGTGGTTATCGTTTGAATAGTGATTTAGATAAGTAGTTTTGCTGAATCGCTCTAGGCCAGGAAATATCCGTGCAGGAACAAGCTGAACATAAAGCCATAAAGACTAAGCCAAAGTACTCGTTACAAAGGCGCTTATTATTAAATACCAGTATTGTGCTGGTATTTTTTATTATCGCCATGAGTTTTGTATTGCTGGACTCATATAAAACCGGTATTCGGCAGGCGACATTCGAAAGACTGTACGCACAATTTTATAGTTTGCTGTCTTATGCGGATGAACTTGAGCCGGGTGATTTGTTTTTGCCGGAAGAAATCCCTTCGGACAAACGCTTCAACCAATATAACAGCGGCATGTCGGCGTTGGTTTATGACGAGACAGAAAGCCTGATCTGGAAATCACTATCAGCTCGCTATGACCAAGAGCAACACAAAGTACCGTTGCCGCTTAGTCTTCCGGGAGAAGGGACGCTGGCTGAAATCACCATGGACGATACTGAGTTCTTTAGGTTTCATTACATTGCCGAGTGGGAGTCGCCAGAAGGTGCCATATCCCTCTACCATTTCGTCATTCTTGAAAATAAGCGCCCATTTGACCAAGTAATTTCTGCCTACCGTAATCAGTTATGGTTTTGGCTATCAATCATGGCTTTATCATTGTTGGTGATACTCTTCGTGGTGATGCGCTGGACGCTGCGGCCAATTCGTCGAGCTGTAAAGGAGTTACATCAAATCGAAAAAGGGTTGCTCAGCACGCTCTCAGACCAATATCCGCAAGAGCTACAACGCTTAACTGAAAATATTAACCGATTTATTCAAAGCGAGCGTCACCAAAGTAAACGTTATAGAGAAACGCTGGGTAATTTGGCACACAGCTTGAAAACCCCGTTAGCGGTGATGCATACGGCATTACAAAACAAAAGTAACGATGCTGATGAACTGTCCGCTATTTGCTCAGATCAGATCGGTCGCATGGATCAAATCGTTGCTTATCAACTGCAAAGAGCAACCAGCGGCCCGCAGGTCATGATGCGTTCTATGGAAGTTGAACCAGCATTAGATAAGTTAGCGACCAGTTTACAGAAAGTGTATCAAGAAAAGGGCGTGTCAATTGATGCTGATGTCAGTAAAGGCTTAATGATTGCCTTGGACGAAGGCGACTTCTATGAAGTCTTCGGAAATGTATTAGACAACGCTTGTAAATGGACTGAATCAAAAGTCAGAGTCAAAGCGCAACGAATGGCTGGTAAAGTACAAATTACCGTCGAAGATAATGGGCCAGGAATTCCTGAGAATGTACGGCTGGCGATACTTTCTCGCGGTAAGCGTCTCGATGAAACCGTTGAAGGGCAGGGAATTGGTATGTCAGTGGTTACCGAAATTGTCTCTGCATATAATGGAAAAATAGAAATTGATACTAGTGAGCTGGGCGGGGCGCTGATGAGGCTGAGCTTTTGATAGTGAAAAGCCCTAAAACATAATCGTTGCGGTTCTATTTTATTCTTTTCCGTTCCATCATAAAATAAGGCATGCCTGAAGCCTTACCTGAAATCCAAGCCAACCGTAAGATCATCCATGTGGATATGGACTGCTTCTATGCGGCTATTGAAATGCGGGACGATCCTCTATTACGTAGTGCTGCGGTAGCGGTTGGTGGTTCGCCGGACAAGCGTGGAGTGATTGCGACCTGTAATTACGAAGCTCGATCTTATGGCGTTCATTCAGCGATGGCTTCAGCTCATGCTAAGCGCTTGTGTCCTAACCTCATCATTGTCCCACCAAATTTTGATAAATATCGTCATGATTCGAAGGTTATTCGCTCGATTTTTGCTAAGTACACGTCGTTGATTGAGCCTTTGTCATTGGACGAGGCATTTTTGGATGTGTCAGAGTCGACTGAATATAAAGGGAGTGCGACTTATATTGCGCAAGCAATTCGCCATGATATCTATCAAGAACTTAAGTTAACGGCTTCGGCGGGGATTGCGCCGAACAAGTTTCTGGCCAAAGTTGCTTCGGATTGGGAAAAGCCAAACGGACAGTTTGTCATTCAACCTGATGCTGTGAACGGTTTTATTGTTGAGCTTCCAGTGAAGAAAATCCCAGGGGTAGGGAAGAAGACATCTGAAAAGCTTCATAACATGGGAGTGTATACTTGTGCCGACCTACAGCAATTAGAACTATTAGAACTGACCCGAAAATTCGGTGCCTTTGGTCAAAGCTTATATTACTTATCTCGCGGTATAGACGACCGCCCTGTGATAACTCATTATCCTCGTAAGTCGTTAAGTGTAGAGAATACCTACGATAAAGATTTATACACGCTAGAAGATTGCCTGGCCGAGGTTCCTCAATTATTGAGCACCTTAAAACAACGCTTAGCACGTTCTAAAGTGGATGGCCCAGTTAATAAAATGTTTGTGAAGCTAAAGTTTAGTGATTTCTCCGCGACAACCGTCGAGCGCACCAGCTTTGGTGTCAATGATGATTTATTTTACGAGTTAATGGACGAAGGTTTCCATCGCAGGGATAAGTCTGTGCGACTTTTAGGGCTGGGAGTTCGCTTCCAAAACGCAGAATCTACCAGTTTTGTACAATTGCCTCTAGAGTACATAGATGGGGCTTTTGACGACGAAGTGTGATCAATAAAGTCACTAGCCAAGCTTTTCTCATAATGGTAAGGTTAGCCGATAATTTTAACTTATAAGTGTTATGGGGATCATTTTTTGGACATTATAGAAACAATTAAAAACGGACTGGATTTTCTAGATGGATTTCTAGGTTCTGCGGATTACTTTCCGTATTTATTAATTGGTGTAGGTTTATTTTTTACGATTTATCTCGGCTTCCCTCAGGTTCGTTACTTTGGACAGGCGGTTCGAATTGTAAAAGGTAAATACAGTAAAAAAGATGATCCAGGTGATACATCTCACTTCGCAGCCTTATCTACAGCTCTTTCTGGTACCGTTGGTACTGGTAACATTGGGGGCGTGGCGTTAGCCATTTGGATTGGTGGTCCAGCGGCGATTTTCTGGATGTGGGTGACTGCATTCCTAGGTATGACCACAAAGTTTGTAGAAGTTACCCTATCTCATAAGTATCGCGAAAAAACTGAAGACGGCACCATGGCTGGTGGCCCCATGTATTACATGGAAAACAAACTCAATATGAAGTGGTTGGGTGTGATATTCGCTATTGCGACTATTATCAGTAGTTTCGGTACGGGTAATATGCCTCAAATCAATAATATTGCTCAGGTAATGAATGATACTTTCTCGTTGCCTAACTGGATTACGGGTGTTGGCCTAGCAATTTTATTAGCCATGGTGATTATCGGTGGTATTAAGCGTATCGCTAAAGTTGCTGAAAGGGTCGTTCCTTTTATGGCGGCTATATATGTCATCGGCGCTCTTTTAGTTATTTTCTATAACTACGAAAACATTATTCCTTCTTTCTCAGCTATTATCGGCAGTGTATTTTCAGGTTCATCTGCTGTGGGTGGCTTTTTGGGCGCAAGCTTTGCTTATGCGATGCAACGTGGTGTTAACCGTGGTTTGTTCTCGAATGAAGCAGGTCAAGGTTCTGCTGCAATCGCTCACTCGGCTGCAAAAGGCAAAGAGCCAGCATCAGAAGGTATGGTGTCTTTGTTAGAACCATTTATTGACACGCTCATTATCTGTACTTTAACAGCACTTGTTATTCTGTCTTCAGGTGTTTGGAAAGATAAGCACCAGAACACATTCGATAGAACCGATATGAACTTTGTTGTTGGAGATTGGACGGATCAAAATTCTGAGGATATTGAACAGCTTCGTTTATATTTAGAGCCAAAAAGTAGAGACTCCTCTGAGGTTAAGCCATATAACGGCAGCATTTCGTTAAAAGATGGCGAAGCAATCTCCGACGGTTACACGCTTCTTAACGCTAACTCAGTGGCAGAAGAAGTAACGTTTAAAGAGCTAGACAGCAATACTCAGGAGCTAACACCAATTACAGGTGTCATCACAGTAAAAGACGGAAGCCTAGAAAACCCCAAAGTTGTGGTGCAGGGTAAGTCACTAATCCACTCGGCGAGTTTAACGGCCGAAGCATTTACTCGAGGCTTCTTAGGTGAGCACGGTAAATATATTGTCTCAATAGGTTTGCTGCTATTTGCGTTTACCACGGCAATTGCTTGGTCCTATTATGGTGACCGTGCAGTAATATACTTATTTGGCCATAAAGGTGTAATGGTCTACCGAGTTGTCTATGTTGTCATGTTTGCAGTAGCCGCTGTCATTGACACAACGGTGGTTTGGAAGTTGGCCAGTGTGGCTATTGTAATGATGACCTTACCAAACTTACTCGGGATTATGCTGCTCCATAAGGACATGAAGCAAACCGTGAAGCAGTATTGGGACGACTTTAGGAAGGGCGATGCCCATTAACTAGTCTCCATGAAATTAAAAGCCCTGACTCTGTCGGGGCTTTTTTTTAGCTATAAATTCTATTGTGGTAAAACTAGGCTAGACAAGGCTGTTTTATTTTTCCTATACTAAGCTGGTCAGACCAATCAAAAGAATTTAGAATTTCGATTAATTTTAGGAGTAAATATGCAGTATCAAGCACCTGTAGATGACATGATGTTTCTTGTCAAAGATGTTTTTTCACTGACAGAACGGTTAGGGGATATTGCAGATTTCGCTGATTTTGACGAAGAACTTTATGCTGCGATTTTAGAAGAAGCTGGTAAGTTTGCGTCGGGTGTTTTACAACCAATCAATCGCTCGGGAGACGAAGAAGGATGCCAGTATAAGGATGGAGTGGTCACGACGCCTAAAGGGTTTAAGGAAGCCTATCAGGCCTATGTTGAAGGCGGCTGGCAGTCAATCACCGCTGATCCTAACTATGGTGGCCAAGGCCTGCCGAAGGCACTGCATGTGCTTATTGAAGAAATGTTTTATTCGGCCAACACCTCGTTTTGTTTATACGGTAGTTTAACCGGTGGCGCGACGCAACTTTTACAGGCTCACGCTGACGATGCAACCAAACAAAAATACCTACCAAATTTAATTAGCGGTCAATGGTCTGGCTCGATGTGCTTAACGGAAGCTCATGCTGGATCTGACTTGGGTTTACTAAAAACGAAAGCAGAGCCAAATGACGATGGCAGCTACTCTTTAGAAGGCTCTAAAATATTCATCACCGGCGGTGAGCATGATATGGCTGAGAATATCATTCATCTAGTATTGGCGCGACTGCCGGACGCACCTGCTGGGCCCAAAGGTATCAGTTTATTCTTAGTGCCAAAGTTTTTGGTTAATGATGATGGCTCATTAGGTGAACGAAATGGTATTCATTGTGGTTCGATCGAGCATAAAATGGGTATTAAAGCATCATCAACTTGTGTCATGAATATGGACAATGCTCAAGGTTGGTTGATTGGCCCTCCGCATCGTGGGCTGGCGTGCATGTTCACCATGATGAACCTAGAACGCTTGTCTATTGGTATTCAAGGGATTGGGTTGGGTGAAATGTCGTTTCAACAGGCGGATGCTTATGCGCGTGAACGTTTGCAAGGTAAGGCGTCGGATGGCGAAGCGCCAGCACCTTTGATTAAACACGGCGATGTCCAGCGAATGTTGAATACGATGGAGTCTTTCAATAAAGCGGGGCGCGCTTTGGGCGTCTGGCTCGGAAGCTATTTGGATGAGACCTTTCACAGCAAGGACGAGAACAAAGTTAAAACTGCAGATATTATGTCTGCATGGTTAACGCCTATCGCAAAAGCGTATTTTACTGATGCTGGATATGAAACTTGCACCATTGGTCAGCAAGTATTTGGTGGGCATGGCTACGTTAGAGAGTGGGGCATGGAGCAACACGTTCGTGATTGCCGAATCGCACAGATTTATGAAGGAACCAACGGCATTCAGGCTTTAGACTTGATTGGTCGTAAGTTAATCGGCTCTAAAGGTGAGTACTTAAAAGTGTTTTTGTCAGAGGTAAACTCAGACTTAGACTCTATGCCTGACTCAGCGCATAAGAACAAAGTAAGTGAACTATTGACCCAATTAGAGCAACTTTCTGGAAAAGTCATAAGCCAAAGTGCATCTAACAATGAGATTCCACAATTAGTTGCTTGTGATTATCTACATTATGTAGCTTTAGTGACATATTCATATCTGTGGCTAAAGATGGAAGTTGCAGCCGAAGGCAAGCTTGAGCAACAATCTGATTTCTTTTTCAAGCGTGTACTGACACGAACTTTGGGGTTAAAAGCCAGCATAGAAAGTGAGCTATAAGCAATAACTTTAAAACACTTACTTCCTTCCAAAGCCTCGCAACTGCGGGGCTTTTTGTTATTCATGGCTAATATTTTGCACAAGAAATAACCTAACAACTTGAAATCCGACAAAAATTAGCAGGATTTATCTCCCGATACTTGAGTGATTAGTCTAAATATGGTGTTATTAGCGGCTAGGATCAGGTCCTTCCTATTACAATAAACAATTAAACGGTAGAAACAATGGCAACAAATAGAGGTCAATTTAACTCTCGTCTAGGGTTTGTTCTGGCTGCAGCAGGTTCGGCTGTTGGTCTGGGTAACATCTGGAAATTTCCTTTTGAAGTAGGTGCTGGTGGCGGAGCTGCATTCGTCGTTATTTATTTAGCATTCTGCTTCTTACTATGTTTCCCTGTGATGATTTCTGAAATCGCAATCGGTCGTAAGACTCAATTAAATGCTGTGGGGGCGTTTAAAAAGCTGGGGCACCATAACTGGGCCTGGATTGGTCTACTAGGGATTCTAGCCGGTGTTTTCATCCTTTCTTTCTATAACGTTGTCGCCGGTTGGGCGTTCGGTTATTTCCTGCAGATGGTTCAGGGTAACTTTGAAGTAGGGGAGAACTTCAGTACTTACATAAGCAAGTGGGAATCGATAGGCCTTTATGGCTTAGTCTTTATGGCTGTAACAGCCACCATTGTTTCAAAAGGTATTCAAGGCGGTATTGAAAAAGCCGCGAAGATTTTAATGCCGACTTTATTCGCCATGATTATTGGCTTGATGATTTATGCTTTTACCTTAGAAGATGCCATGGCTGGTATTGAATACTACTTAGTGCCAGATTTTTCTGAAATCACAGGCGAAGTTATTTATTCTGCATTAGGTCAGGCCTTCTTCTCGCTTTCACTCGGCATGGGCGCTTTGATCACTTACGGTTCGTATGTATCGCGTAAGCAAGATATTGTTCGCTCCGCGGCAATGATTACTCTGACAGATGTTTCGGTAGCATTTCTAGCGGGTCTGATGATCTTCCCATTGGTTGCTTTCTTGAACTCAGGTGATATGAGCAGCGTTTCGGGCGGACCAGGCTTAATTTTTGCAACCTTACCCGGTGTCTTTGAAGGCTTAGGTCCAACGCTTGGCATTGTCATTGGAGCTGCATTTTTCTTGCTATTATCTTTTGCTGCTTTGACATCAACGGTTTCGTTGCTTGAAGTTCCGGTGGCTTACTTGGTGGATGAAAAGAAAATTAAACGTCCTGTTGCAGTATGGGGTATGGCAACACTAATCTTCTTATTAGGCATTCCATCATTATTAGGTAATGGTGCTGTAGAACAATTAACGAGCTTCATGACACTTTATCGTGATGGCCAAGAACAAATGATTTCCTTTATGGACTTTGTTGAGCTGATCGCGAGTGATACTTTCTTACCATTAGGCGGTACGTTTATTGCTATCTTCACAGCGTATATCTGGAAGAAGAACAATTTGAATGCTGAGTTAATGGAAGGTCGTGAAACAGATTCGCAATGGATGATGAAGTATATTAACTTCGCAATTATGTTCTTCTGCCCAATTATCCTTGGTGCAATTACCATTATTACTATTTTAGAACGATTCTTTGGTATTCAAGTATTTTAATTATTAACTCATTTTGGGGGCCTTTGAAATAAGGTATGTTTATGACGATAAAACAATTCTCAAAATCCTTCTTAGCAGCCTTTACTGGGGCTGCTTTTTTGGTTGGCTGTGGTGAAAAAGAACCTGCGGCGCACCCGAAGGACTCTGATAGCCAAGCTTTTGTATCACAATATAAAGCGAACAAGTACCATCCGGTACTAATCAAGAATGCAACTCTGTTAACTGCAACTGGTGAGCAAATTGAAAATGGTAGTGTGTTGCTCGCAGATGGTGAAATTGTTGAGGTTGGTACTGACATCGACGAGCCAAGTGACGATAACCTAGAAGTTATTGACGCTAAAGGTAAGTGGGTAACGCCTGGAATTATTGATGTGCATTCACATTTAGGGGTTTATCCTGCACCGGGCGTTGCATCAAGCGCTGATGGTAATGAAATGACGGCGCCTGTGACAGCTGACGTCTGGGCTGAGCACTCGGTTTGGCCGCAAGATCCACAGTTTCAATTAGCCTTAGCTGGCGGCGTGACATCAATGCAAATTTTGCCTGGCTCGGCGAATTTAGTTGGTGGTCGCGGTGTAACACTGAAAAATGTTGGCGGCCGCTCAGTTATGGACATGAAGTTTCCTGATGCACCTTACGGCTTAAAAATGGCTTGTGGTGAAAACCCAAAGCGTGTGTATGGTGGTAAAGGTCAAGCACCAATGACTCGTATGGGTAATGTCGCTGGCTATCGTAAGTCGTGGATTGACGCCAAAGAATATATGGAGTCTTGGGACAATTATGAAGCGGGTATGGGTAACGGTAAGCCGCCAAAGCGCGACTTACGCTTGGAAAGCCTTGCAGGTGTTTTACGCGGTGAAATCTTAATCCAAAATCACTGCTATCGTGCAGACGAGATGATGGTGATGATGGAAATTGCGAAGGAGTTTGACTTTAAAGTAACGACTTTCCATCACGCCGTAGAATCGTACAAGATTGCAGACAAACTTGCTGAGAACGGCGTTTGCTCAGCTATGTGGTCTGATTGGTGGGGCTTTAAACAAGAAGCTTATGACATGGTGCCATCGAATGTGGCGCTGGTCGACAAAGCGGGCGCATGTGCTGTGGTTCACTCAGACTCGGCAACTGTGATCCAGCACTTAAACAAAGAAGCGGCAAAAGCAATGGCTTCCGGCAATCGTTTAGGTATGGACATTACTCCTGCCCACGCGATTAAGTGGATCACCATTAACGCCGCGAAAGCCATTGGTGTTGATGAGCAAACTGGCTCATTAGAAGAAGGCAAGATGGCCGACGTCGTACTGTGGGATGGCAATCCGTTTAGTGTGTACACTAAAGCAGAGAAAGTCTTTATCGATGGCGCTTTAATGTACGATCGTAATAATCAATTTAAGCAGCCTGTGAGTGATTTTGGGCTGACTAATATGAATCAACAGTAACCAAAGGAGAGCCGACAATGACATTATTATTTAAAAGCTTCGCTGTTCTTTTGGTTGTTGCTGGAGTGTTTAGCGCAAATGCCGAAGTGATTTTAGTAAAAAACGCGAAAGTCTTCACGCAAACATCAGCAGGGATTTTGGAAAACGCTGACGTTTTGATTGAAGATGGTTTGATTCGAAATATTGGCGAAGATTTATCAGCAGATGATGCTCGTGTGATTAATGCCGAAGGGAAGGTTGTTACTCCCGGTATTTTTGCGCTGATGAATCAAATAGGTTTAGTTGAAGTTAGTGCTGTTGAAGGCACGAACGATACGACCACAGAGTCAGAAGACCTTGGCGCGTCTTTTAGTGTTGATGAGGTGTTCAACCCAGAATCAACGTTAGTTCCAATGAACCGCTCGGGCGGTGTCACTAGAACATTGATCAAACCTTATAATGGTAACTCTTTATTCGCTGGTTTAGGTTCTATTATGGATCTAGCGGGTGATTACAACTCATTGATCGTTAGCGATGTGGCAGTGTTTGCAGTATATGGCGAGCATGCGTCATCAATGTCTGGTGGTTCTCGAGCGGCGGCATTACAGCACTTTAACCGTGCTTTTAGCCAAGCTAAAGAGTTTTCAGAGAACTCAGCTGCGATTAAAAGCGGAGCTTATCGTGAACTCGATTATAGCTTGGGTGATTTAGAAACCTTAAGTCGAGTCCTCGATCAGGATATCCCGCTCGTTGTCAGCGTCAACCGTGCCAATGATATTTTGGCAATGGTAGAACTTGCTAAAAAACATAACATTAAACTTGTACTTGAAGGTGCTGCAGAAGCTTGGAAAGTTGCTGAGAAACTGGCTAAAGCAGGAGTACCTGTAATTATTAATCCGATGGATAATATTCCTAGTTTCGAGTCATTAGGCAAGCGATACGACAATGCCGCTTTGTTAACTAAAGCAGGTGTTGACGTCATGTTTAGCAGCGAAACGCATAACGCACAAAACGTTCGATATGCAGCTGGTAATGCTGTGGCATATGGCATGCCGTATGATAAAGCTTTAGCTGCTATGACAAGCGCGCCAGCCAAGTTTTTTGGCGGTGCGAGTAATTACGGTAAGTTAATGCCTGGCTTTAAAGCTGAGTTGGTGATTTGGAGTGGTGACCCACTTGAAGTGACGACTTTCGCTGAAAGCATCATTATTGATGGCAAGCTCACTGAGTCAGATACTCGTGCTAAACGTCTTGAGCGACGCTATAAAGACATTAGCACCGATCAAAATACATTTTACCGTAAGTAAATAAGAGGTTTTCATGGCAGATACATCAGCTCGCCAACCAAGCATGTTACAAGCCCTATTACCGATAGGGCTTCTCGTCATTTTATTAGCGTTTTCCGTTTACTTATACGGTAGCGACTCATCTTATGGCGCCAATCAAATTGCCTTGGTAATCTGTGCCGCGGTTGCTTTATTAGTCGGTTTACGCAACGGCCAGACTTGGAAAGAGTTAGAGCAGGGCGTAGTTGATGGTATTAGCATAGCCTTGGGAGCCTTACTAATACTGTTGATGGTGGGGTCACTTATTGGTGCCTGGATTCTTGCTGGCACAGTTCCCACGATGATTTATTACGGTCTGCAGATACTGTCGCCTGAATACTTCTATGTAGCGACTTGTGCTATCTGTGCGCTGGTTGCACTCAGTATTGGTAGCTCTTGGACTACCGCTGGTACTGTTGGTATCGGCTTAATTGGTGTGTCTCAAGGTTTAGGCTTGTCGATGGAAGTCACCGCTGGAGCAATCATTTCGGGTGCATATTTTGGCGATAAAATGTCACCTTTATCGGACACGACTAACTTAGCTCCTGCAGTGACCGGAACTGATCTTTTTACTCACATCCGCCACATGGTCTGGACAACAACTCCCGCCTTAATTATTGCTCTGATTATCTTCACCTTTATGGGCTTTAATAGCGATACTGAGCAACAAGTGTTAGTTCTTGAGGATACCCTTAAGCTTCTTGATGACAATTTCAATATTTCACTGTGGACTTTAATTCCAATGGCTGTGGTTTTTGTCATGGCTTTTAGAAAAGTCCCTGCGGTTGCAACTATTCTCGTAGGTGCGTTACTTGGTTGTGTTATAGCTGTAACCTTTCAGGGTAATGTTATTGAGAAATTTATTGGTGGAGACAGGGTCAAATGTGAGCGCTCAGCAGTCTATAGTTGTGAAATCATTAGCTATGAAGCAGAAAGCGAAAATGCGAAGGTCACGTTAGGTATTTCATTTAACAATTCAGATGAAACGTTGACTGAAACGTTCGTGCTTGAGGAAGGCGGAGAAAAAAGCTTCGAAACCTCAGAAGGAACGGTGAACGTTTATAGTCATGGCGACTTTATGACATATTTATCAGCAACATGGAAATCGATGTTCAGTGGTTTTTCAGCATCTACTGGGAATGATGAGTTTGATGGTCTTTTGTCACGGGGTGGCATGATAAGTATGCTCAACACAATGTTTCTTATCATCACTGCCATGAGTTTTGGTGCAGCGATGGAAGTGACAGGGTTACTGCACAAGCTGATTAAAACCATTATCGGTATGGCCAAGTCGACAGGTTCTTTGATAGGTTCGGTATTAGCGACCTGTATTGGTATGAATGTGATTACAGCAGATCAATATATTTCTATTGTGTTGCCGGGGCGGATGTATAAGGCTGAGTTTAAGCGTCGTGGCCTGGATGCGAAAAACTTATCTCGGACCTTGGAAGACTCTGCAACCATAACCTCACCATTAATTCCTTGGAATACCTGCGGTGCTTATATGGCGGGGACTTTAGGTGTTGCCACAGGGGCTTATTGGATATATTGCTTCTTCAATTTATTAACGCCACTTGTTTCTTTCATCTACGCGTTATTCAATTTCAAGATTAGCCCGATAGAAGGCGATGAAGTCGACGGCTAAATTAACAGTTTATACGCTGCTGAAACTCAGCTTTTTGGCAGCGTGTTTATTAGTATTCTCTTCGTTTCAACCTTTCAAAAGATTGTGGCAAGTTAATGGTTTAGAGCCGTTCACTGAGTGGTTTCAAATTAACTGGCAAGGCCAAGTGGTCGGCTGGGCTCAAAAAGAACTACACATTAACAAAGACTTCTATCAAGTGTTTGAGAGTGAGCACTTTGAAGGGCGCGTTAGAGGTAAGCGTCTTAAGTTTATTTATCAAAAACACCTTAGCTTCTCCACAAAACCACCTTTTAAACTGGTTGAAGGCTCGGCAACACTGACCGAGCCTAACTTGGTGATGGAAACACGTTTTAGGAATGACGAGCAGCTATTAATTCAACAGAGCCGTAACGAAAGTGTTTCTAAGTTTACGGAGTCTCCACTCGATTACACTTTGAATAATTACTTGGCTGGGCGTCAGTTTATCGAGGGTAGCCCCGAGCTTGGAGATTCGATAGCTCTTAAATTGATCGATAGTCATTCGCTAGAAGTTCAAGAGGAAAAATATCAAGTCATCAAGCTCCCACAAGGACGCCATCAACGTTATCAATTGACTGATTCTTCGGGAACACTATACGACTTTAACCTCAAAGGTGATTTGCTTTCGGAGCGAAGAGGGCGAGGCATAAAGTTAGTGGCAAGTAGCCAAAAGCCAAGCTTTAACCCAGAGATGCAAACGGATCTGTATACTAATGTCGGGCTAGCTAGCCAAAAGCCTTTAGGCGAAATATCAAAGCTTGAGTCTTTAGAGGTCAGCGTTAGTAAGGATAACCTGAGTTGGCTAACTATTCACCCTAGCGTTAAGGTATCTGAGAATAAGCTGTTAATTCATAAGGCGGCTAAACATAAAGCGGAACCTCACGAAGTTACAAGCTGGCAGTTTGAACCTGTTAACCCGAGCGTTAAGGCACTCGACGTGAGAGTAACCTCTACTAACAGTCGAAGTGAGAAGGTGAGTAATTTGGTTCAATTTGTTCATGACTACCTTTATTACGAACCCACACCGACCAGCTTTACGACCGACGAAATTATTCGTAATGGCTATGGTGACTGCACCGAATACACGCAGTTGTTATTGGCTTTGCTTAACGCTGAAGAAATCCCTGCGCGAGAAGTGGGCGGTTATATTTATTTAGGTGATGATGAGCAACGTTTTGGGGGACATGCTTGGGTTGAGGTTTTGATTGATGAGCAGTGGGTTGGCGTTGATCCCACTTGGAATTTAACTCGAGTTACAGCAGCACATCTACCAATAATCATTCCACAAGAAAAATCAGTCTCAGACTTGGATTTTGTCGTCGAACAGATACACTATCAATAACTTTCTCAAAGACAGGTCGTTTATGTCTCATACACCAAGCCCTAAATTCTTTTACTCAATCAATGGTAACAGCCAGAAGCTTGATGGCGGCGCCATGTTCGGTAATGCACCCAAAGCATTGTGGCAGCGTTGGACGGAGGTGGATGAGTTAAACCGTATTCCTTTAGTGTGCAGGGCCATGCTGGTACAAGATGGCGATAAAACCATACTTTTTGAGACCGGTATTGGCGCTTTCTTTGAGCCTAAATACCGTGATCGCTACGGCGTTCAAGAGTCGCATCATGTGTTACTCGATTCACTCAAAGAAGTTGGCTTTAGCCATGAAGATATCGATATTGTCGTTTTATCACACATGCATTTTGATCATGCTGGTGGTTTGTTGTCGCAATGGTCTGAAGATAAAGATCCCGAACTTTTATTCCCAAATGCGGAGTTTGTTATCGGCAAAGAAGCGTGGGGCAGAGCTTCTGATCCTCACCCTCGAGATAGAGCTTCGTTTATTCCGGGCTTAACGGATATGCTTGAGGCGACAGGCAGACTTCATTTGGTAGAAGGAAAAACATCAGATTTACTCGGTGATGACTACCAGTTTCATGTTTCAAATGGACATACGCCCGGTATGTTGATTACGGAAGTTGCCACGCAAAGCGGGCCTGTTGTTTTTGCTGCAGATTTAATACCGGGAGCGCCTTGGATGCATCTTCCTATTACGATGGGCTATGATCGTTTTCCGGAGAATTTAATTGATGAAAAGCGTCGTTTGCTTAATGATTTGCTGGACAAAGAGGGTAAGGTTTTCTTTACGCATGATCCAGAAGTGGCATTAGGCATAGTCGCTAAAAATGAAAAGGGAAAATTCTTTGCTGATACACCGCTAAAGAAAATTATTAACTTTGAACTATAACTTATTGATTAATAAGTTCTTCGCAACTTCAAGGTTGTATTGAGATTGGTATCTATAAAAATATCTGTAATACGGGGAACTAATTCGTCAAAGAGTGCTCAAAGATTATACAAGTAGCAATTAGAGTGATTTTAGCTCAAATGCTATTTCGCTCAAAAGCTTACTTGGTTGTCATTGTCACTTCTCTTTGATGAGTTTTATATTCTCATACCGGGCCATGTAAATGGCCCGTTTTTTATGTGCTATCATATCCCCATAACGTTTCTGACATAATCAAGAGCAACCATTCTGATGCACTTTAAGTTTGACCGTGAATATCAAATACAAATCAACAACAATAAAATCAATGTTATCGAATGGGGGAACCCTGAAGGCGAGCCGGTACTTTGTCTGCATGGCTGGCTAGACAATGCAGCGACCTTCCACTACCTTGCGCCGTTACTGACTCAATCCGGCCATTACCGGCTGATTGCAATCGAGTTTCCAGGCCATGGCCAGTCCGAGCATCTACATCCCGCTGCTGATTATCAGTTTATATCGGGCATCTCTATCATTGATGGGCTGCTTGACGTATTGAAGTTACAAAAACCTAAATTTCTTGCTCACTCAATGGGTGCGGCATTGTCATCTATTTACGCTGGTGTATTCCCCGACAAAGTGGACAGCATTGTATCCATAGACGCGTTAGGTGCTCTTGTTTCATCTCCTGAAGGGACGGTTCGCCAATTGCGAAAAGCTTTGGAACAACGTAAAGCTAAACGCGGAAATAAACGTTATTTCAAAGATTTAGAGTCAGCCGCAACCGCTCGGGCACAAGTTAGTGAGTTGCCAGTAGACGTGTTACTGCCTTTGATCGAACGTGGCGTTACTTTATGCGAAGAAGGTTATCAATGGTCGAGTGATTCGAGATTGAAGCATTTGTCATGGTTACGTATGACCGAGCCACAAATGGAAGCGGTTATGCGAGAAATTGTTTGTCCTATGCTCGTCATCATGGCGGCTGACGGCTTGTATAAAGACTACCCAGAGATTGAGCAGCGATTTGAATACCTCAAGAATGCAGAGCGTGTTGAGCTTGAAGGTGGGCATCACTTACATATGCAGTTTGCCGACGCTGTTGCTGGAAAAATCAACGATTTTTGGTCCAAAATTGAACAGAAAAGCGTAAACTAGGCTTAAGTGGTCGGAATAGTTGCGCTATGTTGTCGAATAATGTAATTTTCTTGTCTCACATTTAATAACAGATTCGAATTTCTAATAGGTTTATTCATGGAAAAAGTTTGGCTAAAAAATTATCCAGAAAAAGTACAACAAACAATCGATATTGAGCAATACGCCAATCTTACAGAGATTTTAGCTGAAACTGTTGAGAACTACGGTGATAAACCTGCTGTAACGAATCTAGGCCTTACTTTAACTTACCAAGAGCTTGCGCAGAAAGTTGATGATTTCGCCGCTTATTTACAAAGTGATTTAGGCCTTGAGAAAGGGGATAAGTTGGCGCTGATGATGCCTAACTTATTGCAGTATCCGATTGCTTTGTTTGGTGCCCTGAAAGCTGGTTTGGCTGTGGTGAATGTTAACCCGCTTTATACACCGCGTGAACTTGCTCATCAGCTTAATGATAGTGGCGCTAAGTCGATCGTGATTTTGGCGAACTTCTCTAACACTCTAGCTGAAGCTTTGAACAAGGTTGAGCTTGATAATATTATCGTGACTCAAGTAGGTGATATTTGTCCTCAGCCGAAACGTTTTATTGTTAACTTTGTGGTTAAGTATATTAAGAAGATGGTGCCAAAAGCGGACTTGCCTGAAACCATCAGTTTTGTGGACGCGCTAGACAAAGGTGCCAAAAAGACTTTCAAACCTGTTGAGATAGGACATGATGATGTGGCTTTCCTCCAATATACAGGAGGGACTACAGGTGTTGCCAAAGGGGCTGTATTAAGTCATAAAAATATGGTGGCTAACGTTCTGCAAACTTACGCTTGGATGGGGCCGTTTTTAAGTGAAGGTGATGAAACCATTATTACGGCATTACCTCTGTATCATATTTTTTCGCTTTGCGTGAATTGTCTGCTATTTACCAAAGCCGCTGGGCATAACATTTACATCACTAACCCACGCGACATGAAAGATTTCTGTAAAACGCTGAAGTCTTATCCATTTACAACTTTAACCGGCGTTAATACTTTATTTAATGGCTTACTGAACCAAGAAAGCTTCCGCCAGTTAGACTTTTCTAAGTTAAAGCTTACGGTTGGTGGCGGCATGGCCGTTCAAAAATCAGTTGCTGAAGAGTGGCAGAAATTAACCAATACACCGCTGTTGGAAGGTTATGGCTTAACGGAAACATCGCCAGTCGTTAGTATGAATCCCTTAGATTTAGAAGCTTACAACGGGACTATTGGGTTGCCAATTCCTTCGACTGATGTTCAGATTCGTGACGAAGAGGGCAACGAACTTGGCTTTGATGAGCCTGGGGAGCTTTGGGTTAAAGGTCCTCAAATAATGGTTCAGTATTTAGGGCGCCCAAAAGAAACCGATGAAGTGCTACAAGATGGTTGGTTAGCGACAGGCGACATGGCAACGATTGATGAGGATGGTTATCTACGAATTGTTGATCGTAAGAAAGACATGATTTTAGTATCTGGCTTTAATGTTTATCCTAATGAAATTGAAGATATTGTTGCTTTGCATCCTGGTGTGTTAGAAGTTGCCGCCATTGGTGAGCCTGATGATGTTAAAGGCGAGGTTGTAAAGATCGTCGTTGTTAAAAAGGATTCATCCGTCGATAAAGATACTTTGATTGCACATTGCCGCGAACATTTGACGGGTTACAAGATCCCGAAAGTGGTGGAGTTCAGAGAAGAGCTGCCGAAATCAAACGTCGGAAAAATTTTACGTAAGGAACTACGAAAGTAGGTCATATATTGAGTCGATTTGAATTAGATCACCACTCTGAGTCAGTGGCTGTTGAGAAGGTTACTTCTGAACAGCGACTGAATGAGTTATGCCAATCTTGGTTAAAGCAAGATGTATTAGCGATTGATACTGAGTTTGACCGTACCAATACTTTTTTTCACAAATTAGCCTTAATACAAGTTTATGATGGTGATGAAATCTATTTGATTGATCCACTTGTCATTGACGATTTGAGCGCTTTTGGTGAGGTTCTGAAGCAAGAGAGCACTCTTAAAGTCTTGCACAGCTGTAGTGAAGATTTAGAAGCGTTACACAACAGTTATGGCTTCCCGATGAACTCAGTGTTTGATACGCAAATTGCCGCAGCTTTAAGTGGTTTAGGTCAGATGCTGGGTTATGGCAGTATGGTGGAACTTTTGTTAGGCTTAACTCTCGATAAAGAACACACCAAAACAGATTGGTTAGTGCGCCCTTTAAGCGAAGAGCAAAAAATATACGCGGCACAAGACGTACAGTTTTTACTCCCATGCTTTTTTCGTTTGCGTGAAAAATTACTCGAAAAAGGCCATTATGGATTTGTATTAGAAGATACTCAGTCCATTTATCAAGCCATTGCTCATCTAGATGATTTTGACCATGCTTACTTAAAAGTGAAGGGTGCATACCGTTTACAGCCAAAGCATTTATTTCGCTTGCAGAAAACTGTGGCTTGGCGGGAACAACTGGCTCGTGACAAAGATATCCCTAAAACTTTTATTTTTCGCGACCACCATCTGCTAGAAATTTGTCAACATCCTAAACCTTCCACTGGGCTTTTACTCCAGCTAGGTTGTAATCGAGGCAGCATACGCAAGTATGGCTCGGAGCTATTGAGCATCATTGCTCAAGCTGACAAGAGCGACTCTTCAGAGTGGCCGCAGCCGGTACTAGCATTCCATAAGCTACCTTCGGCTAAACAAAGGCTAAAAGCTTTAAAACAAGAAGCTCAGCAAATTGCTGAGGCTAATGATATCCCCGAACAAGCATTAACCAGCAAACGTCTGTTAGAATATGTGATACAGACTGATTTAGGGGTAATGTCACGCCCAAACCAGTTCTGGAATGGTTGGCGTAAAGAATTGCTCCAGAAGCAATTTGAACAACGCCTGACAGAATTTTCTTAATCTAATCGACAAGAGATATTTACCGCTATGATGTGCAGTGTATTTAAAAGCGCAAAGAAGCCTGATACCTATTTATATGTTCCTTACGAAGCTGACTTTGATGAATTACCAGAAGGTCTCACTAGCGTTTGGGGCGAACCTGAGCTGGTGATGCATATTGATTTAGATAAGCGTGATAAATTAGCGTTAGTTGATATCAATGAATTAAAATCCAAACTTGAAGACGATGGTTATTACTTACAGATGCCGCCAACGCAAGAAGAGTTAGCTGGCTTAGTTGAAAGTAACTCTAAAGCTCCTATCACTCGATAGCTCACTATTTTGCCTCGTTCAATTGATAAATTTTGGTTGACCACGCCATTGCATGAAATGTCCCACGAGCAGTGGGAGTCTTTATGTGATGGTTGTGGTAAATGTTGCCGCATACAGTTTTTGGATGATGACGATACGATGCTAATGCAAACAGACGTGGCATGCGGCTTGTTAGACACCAAAACTCTCCGTTGTACTGATTATGATAATAGACTCAGCAAAGTGCCTGACTGCGTCCAAATTACCCCTGAAACCTTAAAAGACTATTACTGGCTGCCGGCAAGTTGCTCATACAAAGTGGTAGAGCGAGGAGGGGATTTAGCAGAATGGCATCACTTGATCTCTGGTGAACGCAATACCATCCATCAACAAGGTCATAGTTTGCAAGGAAAGCTGGTCAGTGAGAGAGACGTTCCAGAAGAGGATGTAGAAGATCGAATTATAGAATGGATTGCTATAACTGATTGATATTTAGCCTTTTTGTATGCGTTTTAAACGTTTTTAAAAAAAATTAAATAAAATTGAAAAAAAGAGTTGACGAGATCCGAGAACGCCAGTAATATGCGCCTCGTTGACCGATGAGGTCACCCAGCAAAACACTCTAACAAAGCACTTTCGGTACTAAGTTAGACATCGCGGAGCGGTAGTTCAGCTGGTTAGAATACCGGCCTGTCACGCCGGGGGTCGCGGGTTCGAGTCCCGTCCGCTCCGCCAATATTTAAAAAGCAGCCTTATGGCTGCTTTTTTTGTATCTGTCGCAAAAAGGACGAAAACTTGTGTGACTGTAAGGAACCCACTTTCGAGAAAGTGGTACTCCACAAAATCAGCCGGAACGATTTTAATATCGGATATTCGCGAAGATGGTCACGAAGTTACCAATAACAGGTGACTCTCGGAAACCATTGTGGCGAGACTTTATTGGTGATTCCACTGCGGTATTCACATCCTCTATTTATTGGTAGCTCTCTTAGTCTTGAGGCCTAATTATATTAACTCGTTTTGTTTTTAGTGATCTATCATCTTACTTAACGGCTTTTTCCCAATCTTCACTTCTTTTAATTAGTATAACTAATTCTTTTCAAAGGAAAATTCCTTAAAATCTAATATATGAAATTTATCTGAGTGATATTCAATTATTTTGTTGACCTACCAATTTCTTTTAACTAGAATCCGCGCCACTTATCTACACACCTACACACATGGAGATTTTTAAGGTGAAATTTAAATTACTTACAGCAGCTGCAATTCTTTCGACGTCAATGTCAGTTTCCTCAAACGAGTACCAGTGGTTCTCAGAGCTAGCTTACAGCAATATTGATGCTGGTAGCGGTTCAGTTGACGCATTATCGCTAGAAGGTCAGTACTTCTTCGATAACAAGAAAGCTTTAGGTCCATACAACGAATTTGAATACATCAATAAAGTTAGCAACATTGATGCTTCATACAGCAACATCGGTTTAGGCGATTACTATGTGACTCAAGCGTCTGGTGAGTTCTTCGTCAATAACTTTTTATTGGGTCTTGGTTTGTCTGACGACAAGTTCGGTGACAATCCAAAAGACTTCACTTTAGGCTACTTGTTCAGCGATAACTTCTTAGTTCGTGTTGACGCTGTAGACCCGGAAGAAGGCGATACGGTTTACAACATCTCTGCAGCTTATAATCACCAAATCAGCGCTACTGATTACATTGGTTTCACTTTAGCGACTGATGATGATACTGATGTTGTGTCTTTGTCTTCTAAGTACTTCACGCACCTAGGCGATGATAACTACTTAGCAGCTGAGTTCTCGATCGTAGATACAGACGTAGACAACTACTGGTCTTTAGGGGCTAGTTACTACTTCAGCAAAGCAACTTCAGTATTCGCGTCTTTAGACGATAACGATTTGTATGAAATTGGTGCTAGACATTTCTTTGATGAGAACATTTCGCTTTATGGTGCTTACTCATCACAAGATGACAGTGGTTTTGATATCGATACATATACTATCGGTCTTACTGCTCAATTCTAGATTTAGTTCGAACTGTTAGTTAGTCATTTAGCCGAGGATTTATCCTCGGCTTTTTTGTGTCTTAGAAAAAATTGCTTAATAGAAAATGAAGAGGGTAGAGAGTGAGGTAAAGTAACGAGATGGTCAAAGGAGAAGTGCTAAACTTTTTGAGTGAGACCTTAAATAAAGCATTGAGCAGAGATTTATTACAGTATTGGTCAATAAAAAAGGCAGCCGAAGCTGCCTTTTACTTACTAAATAAACCTTATTTAACTTCACACATGCAATGTAAGTATGCATGGTTGGGGTCATTGTAGTCTGTTACTAGCTTATACGCTTCACGTACTTGTGAGCTAATAGCGTTAACCAGTGGGTTAGATTGCGCTGTTAAGGCCTGAACCTTAGCTGTGTCACCAGACGCTTTTGCGTTCTGTAGGATGTCACGCAGCATTTGTTCGGTTGGGTCTATCTCGCGCTTCACAAAGCGTACTTCATAATCGCTAACGTTGGCTAATTTCGCAGCAGACTCAACGGCATCATCCAAGTCACCAAGCTTGTCTACTAGACCTAAACGATGTGCATCTTCGCCCGACCAAACGCGACCTTGTGCGATTTGATCAACTTCTGACTTAGTCATGTCACGTCCATTAGCAACAAGCGTTAAGAAGTCGTCGTAGCCTTTTTCAATATTAAGCTGAATAACTTCTTTTAGGTCTTCAGAGATGCCTGACATAACATCGAAAGAGCGTGCCCACTTTGTAGTGCCAACGCCATCGCGGTGAACGCCTAACTCGTTTAGAGGCTGTTCAAAGGTTGGAACCATGCCGAAGATACCAATCGAGCCTGTAATGGTTGTAGGGTGAGCCCAGATCTCGTCTGATGTCGCAGAGATCCAGTAACCACCGGATGCTGCCATGCCCGCCATAGAAGTCACTACGATTTTACCTTCTTTCTGCGCTTGAACGATTTCACTGCGAATAACTTCTGAAGCGAAAGCACTGCCTCCAGGGCTGTCTACGCGCATAACGATAGCTTTAACTGAGTCATCTAGACGAGCCTTGCGAATCAGTTTCGCAGTACTGTCGCCACCGATAGTGCCTTCTTTGCGGCTACCGTCGACGATTTCGCCTTTGGCAACGATGACAGCAATTTTATCTTTACCGCTTGGCATATCGATTAAAGGACGGCGAGCTTTTAAGTAACTCTTGAAACCGATAGCTTGATAAGAGTCTTCCTCGTCGTTGAATCCAACCAGGTTAATCATATAATCGCGGAATTCAGCGCGTGTGATTAATTTATCGATAAAGCCATGTTCAACAGCAGCCAGAGCACCATCGCCATCATTTTGCTTGATGATGTCTAAATAGTTTTCGATAAAGCTATTCATGTCTTCTGCTGACTTTCCACGCGAAGCTGCGATGTCGTCTCGCATATGTTTCCACAAATCGCCTAGCCACTCGATGTTAGCTTCTTTAGCGGCTTCTGACATGTTGTCGCGCAAGAAAGGTTCCACGGCGGACTTGAAAGTACCAACGCGGAATACGTGGACATTCACGCCTAAGTTATCCAATGCTGATTTGTAGTAGGTTCCTGTGCGCGCCATACCCTCAAACATCAAGCTGCCTTTAGGGTTCATGTACACTTCATCAGCCGATGATGCTAGGTAATACTGACCTTGTGAGTACCAGTCGCCGACAGCGATAACTTTTTTGCCTGAAGACTTGAAGTCGTTGATGGCTTCGCGCAAATCTTGATATTTACTAATACCACCGTAAGCACCCATCAAGTTATTAGTCTGGAGCACTAGAACACTGATGTTGTCATCATTCTTGGCATACTCAATCGCATCCAATAAATCATACATCGATGTTTCAGGATTCTTTGTTCCTTGTGCATCAGCAATAACTTCCTCAATCGGATCCATATAGGTCGTTTGTTCGACCAGAGTACCCATTGGGTTTAAAATCAGTGCTGAGCCTTCATTCACTTTCGGTAGGTCAGGGCCGCTGACGCAGCTTCTTACCGTGAATACTAAAATAGTGATTGCGATTAGGCCGATGAGTAAACGACCTGCTACATCTACAGTCTTCCAAATGCGGTAAAAGAATCTACCGATCATTGAGTTGGGTTTTGACACGTCTATTCCTTCTCTTACTAGTTAAAATTACAAAACTGCGCCAATTCTAACCAAATTGCTCAATTTATGACTAGTGTATAAATGTAACGAAATAATAACTCATTGTTTTTTAAAGAATAAATATCGGATTGTTTTGTAATGAAATATGTCCGCAAACATTGCAAGATACTGGTTATACCAGTAGACTTAAGCTCAAGACCCGTGATACTGCAAGATAGAATACATCGTGAAATATCAAAAACTATTAGAACCACTCGATCTTGGCTTTACTCAACTTAAAAACCGCGTGCTGATGGGCTCGATGCATACAGGCCTAGAAGAAGAAAAGGGCGGTTTTGAGAAAATGGCTGAATTTTATGCTGCTCGTGCTAGGGGCGGTGTTGGTTTAATGGTCACTGGTGGTATTTCGCCTAACTTTAGAGGGCGACTAGCGCCGCATTCCTCTCAGTTAAGCAGTAAGCGTCACGTTAAAAAACATAAAATCATTACTCATGCCGTACACAACGCGGGCGGAAAGATCGCTTTGCAGATTCTGCATGCAGGTCGCTATGCCTATCATCCTCTGTCAGTATCAGCCTCGAAAATAAAGTCGCCGATTACTCCGTTTACGCCAAAAGCCATGACGGAGCGAATGATTCAAAAAACCATCAAGCATTACGCTCGTTGCGCGCGATTAGCAAAAGAGGCGGGCTACGATGGCGTTGAAATCATGGGGTCAGAGGGTTATTTGATTAATCAGTTTATCGTCACGCGCACCAACAAGCGCGACGACAAATGGGGCGGCAGTTATGAAAACCGAATCCGTTTCCCGCTAGAGATCATTAAGGCTGTTAAGAAAGCGGTCGGAGATGACTTTATTACGATTTATCGTCTTTCTATGATTGATTTAGTGAAAGGCGGCAGCAGTTGGCCTGAAGTGGTTCAGCTGGCTAAAGAAGTTGAAAAAGCAGGCGCCACTATCATCAATACCGGTATCGGCTGGCACGAAGCCCGTGTACCAACGATTACGACCTCAGTGCCGCGTCGAGCTTTTACTTGGGTGACAAAAAAGCTTCGTGAAGAAGTGAATGTGCCTTTGATTACCTCAAACCGAATTAATATGCCGGAAGTGGCGGAAGAAGTGCTAGCGGATGACTGTGCGGATATGGTCTCTATGGCGCGACCACTTTTGGCCGATCCTGATTTTGTGATTAAAGCTGAGAAAGAACAAAGTCAACTCATCAACACTTGTATTGCCTGTAACCAAGCGTGTCTTGATCATGTGTTTAAGCAACAACGAGCGACTTGTTTGGTTAACCCCAAAGCCTGCTATGAGACTGAGTTAGTCGCGCAGCCGCTGAACTTTAAAAAGAAGCTTGCTGTTGTTGGCTCTGGGCCAGCGGGTTTAGCGTTTGCGACAGAAGCCGCGAAGCGTGGTCATGAAGTACATCTGTTTGACCGAGCAAAAGCGATTGGTGGTCAATTGAATATCGCTAACCAGATTCCTGGCAAAGAAGAGTTCTATGAAACAATTAGATACTTTAAACATTTACTTGAAGAAACCGGGGTTCATCTCCATTTAGAGACTGAAGCAACGGTAGAGAGCTTGCAAGACAAGTTTGACGAAGTGATTGTCGCAGCTGGCGTTAAACCACGTACTCCCGCAATTCCTGGTATTGAGCATGACAAAGTGTTGTCTTATATCGATGTGCTGCTTCATAAAAAGCCTGTGGGCGACAAGGTTGCAGTGATAGGCGCGGGTGGTATCGGTTTTGATGTGTCTGAATACTTGGTGCATGAAGGCGAATCTCCGACCTTGAACCTTGACGAGTGGCTGAAAGAGTGGGGCATTGATCGCTTGTATCAAGATGAAGGCGGTTTGCTTGATGAAGCAGAAGTCACGCCTCCGGCACGCCAAGTGACTATGCTACAGCGTAAAGAAACCAAGATGGGTAAAGGTTTGGGCAAGACAACTGGCTGGATCCATCGCACCAGCTTAAAGCACAAAAAAGTCACCATGGTTTCTGGTGTTGATTACAAAGAAATTAATGATGAAGGCCTAGTGATTGAGCATAAGTCTTCAGGCAAAACGGAAACGCTTGATGTGGATAACGTGGTTATCTGCGCGGGTCAGTTACCAAACAAAGAGTTAGCAGAGCAGCTTAAAAGCAAAGGCTGTAAAGTACACTTAATCGGTGGCGCAGACGTTGCCGCTGAATTAGATGCTAAAAGAGCTATTAAACAAGGCACTGAATTAGCATTGAGTATATAAAGAATAGGCATATAGAGCAGAATGAACCAAGCAGAAGACAATCAAGTAGAGAGTCAAGTAGAGAACCAATCAAAGGATCACTCGGAACACGCAAGAGCGCATCTTGACGTTGAATTAACCGAACATACCTATAGTATCGGCGAAGAAATCGCCAATGCCATGAGCCATGCAATTGGCGCATTGTTAAGCGTTGCGGCCATGACCATGATGATCATGAGCTCGCTAGAACCGCTAGACGGTTGGAAGTTAGCCAGTGGGATAGTTTATGGTTTGAGCCTCGTGGTTTTATTCACGACGTCGACGCTATACCACAGCTTCCAACCTGAAAACCTGAAAAAGACGTTTCAAACTCTAGATCACTGCGCCATATACTTCCTGATTGCTGGAACCTACACGCCGTTTGTTCTAGTCAGCCTCAACGGTCTGTGGGGCTGGTCGTTATTCGGTGTCATATGGGGACTCGCGATATTTGGCGTGACCTTTAAAGTGAAATTTAAGCAACGCTTCCCAAGAGTATCGCTAATTACTTACATACTCATGGGGTGGGTCATTGTCGTCGCAGCACCAGAAATGTTGGATAAAGTAGCCCCGGGCGCATTATGGTTACTGCTTGCAGGCGGTTTATCCTACACCCTCGGAACCATATTCTACGCAGCCGATCGCAAAATCCCCTACAACCACGCCATCTGGCACCTCTTTGTTCTCGGCGGCGCCGTGTGTCACTTCCTCGGGGTTTATTTATACGTTTATTAGGCAAGTGTAACCTCGAAAGAACGTCAGTGATTTCGAGGTTTTATGTTTATTGTTATCTTTTCCCTCGATTACGCTTTCGCTAATCGAGGCTACGAGTACTGACAAAGTTTAAAACATCATTCTAAGTATCTAATAAAGCATCATGAAAGTCGTTCTCATGCACAATTACTAAAGGTAATCCTTCCTTTCTTAGGCTTATTGCTTTCTCGACTTTTCTTCCATAGCAAGCATATGCCCAGCACGGGTTGCCTTCAGCCCCGATAACTAAATAATTGACCTTTTTTGTTAAGTTCTTAGTCGCTTTGCCACCTAAACTTTCTATTACTTCAAAAAACTCTCTTCTAGAATAAGTGTTGGATGCGCCTGTGACACAAAAGAGTGACTCCTCAAAAGTGATTTCAGGGCAAGTTGCGCAAACACCCTGTATAGAATTTTCAGTTGTAAATATAGGAGCTGTTAATGTTTTGTCATCATATAAGTCAATAAATTCTGAGAAAAATGACATTAGACTGTTATGCTCTTTTTTATCTATAATTTGGTCTGAAAGTACTCCTGTTATGATGGAATCTACTTCATCATAAGGCCAACATGACTTTAAATGCTCATGCTCCATGAGCCAGCTTGATAACCCGACTAATTCCTTTTTGGTGATATGCGAATCAGCAGCTATTCCTGCAAGAATTGAATGAAGCCTTTGTAAATCTGCTGTTGTTTTATTTGTGTATTCCTTACTACTCAGCTTTTCGCACAACCACTTTATATTTTCTTTTTCTTCTACATCTAAAAAACCATCGCTCAATGCATCAGAAACTACAGGAATTAACTCATTGAATGGATGCTTATCTTGAACATCTTTATGCTCTTCTAACCACAGTTGTAAATAGTTTATTTCATGCTGGTTTATTTCTGAATCAATTGATATTCCTTGAATTATGCCAAGTAATGAGTTAATTGATTTGTCTAGTTGAGAATGAGTAGTAAACATGTAGTAGGGGGTATGATCTTTATGCACGGTTGGCTCCCTTTTTATATTTCTAACTATTTTATCCAAGCTTATATATAACTTTTAGCGTTATGCTCTCCAAATCCACTATATCACTTATTAAATTAATCGCAAAAAAGGCGCCAATCGGCGCCTTTTTCTTTTTACGGTAAGACTTAAATCTAAAACTTACCAACCGCAGTTACGGCCTTCGTTTTGCTCGTCTAACCATGTTTTCAATGGTGCGTAGTACTCAAGTACTGCTGTCGCGTCCATTTCACGGCTACCAGTCATAGCTTCAAGCGCGTCAGGCCATGGACGTGAAGAGCCCATTTCCAGCATCTTGATTAACTTGTCGCCAACTTCTTTGTTGCCGTAGAACGAACAGCGGTGAAGTGGACC
>CATNCP010000019.1 GCA_950096615.1 uncultured Kangiella sp.
CAGCCCGATTTGAACACGTCTGGCGGTCAAAAACTCGATCACCTTGGCTTTATCATGAATAACGCCGATGAAGTGGACCAGTGGTTCGATTTTCTAAAGCATCACGGCGTACAGATGCTCACAGAGCCACGCCGCCACCGCGACGGCGCGACCAGTTTCTATTGCATGGATCCGGATGGGAATAGGGTGCAGATGATTCATCATCCGCCTATTGTTAATAGCCTCTAGCTTCTGATCGTCAGCAATGCTTTGTTAAAACAGTATTCGAATGTGCTCACGTACTTCAGTACGTTCCGCACTCTTATACTGTTTTGCCGCGCCTTGCCTTAGCTCAGTAGCTAGAATGATTCACCGCTAGAATAATTGAGTTAAAAGAATTATCAAAAAAATTAACAAGGAAAAGGAGATTAAGTTTGAAGAAAATAATAGTGTTAATGTTAGGAGTTGCTTTAATAGCTGGAGTAACCGTTTTGTTAGTCAAGCCAAAGGAAGCCAGTAAAGAGGCAGAGCAAACAAAAAACAAAGTGGAGATTAATGCGGCTACGGATGATAAAGCTTCGAGTTTTATGCCCAACTCTAAAACCTCAAGTAATAATCGTAAGACAACTAAACAAGACCGTTCTAGTGATCAGCAAGAAAGGCTATATACAAAAGAAGAGTTGGATGCTGCCGTGAGCAAAGCAGAGGTCGAGATGGCAGAAAGGGTGTTGAGAGATACTGTGTCGCAGGAAGAAATCACAGAAACGGTTGACTCAGTCGTCGACGCTTTTGCAGGAAGCATCTCAACACCTGAAAGTGACACCACTCAAGCGACAATTAACAATTATATTCATGACAATGGTGTTTACGACAAACTGGTTGAAAAGGGTATTATGTTTTCAGGAGTCGAGTGTCGAGAAGCCGCTTGCAAGCTAGAGTTTGAAGTTAACGATACTGATGATAATTTAGAGCGCAGAATGCCAAAAATGATGTCGATCTCCCAAGAATTAAGTGAGCTCGAAACAGTTAGAGGCAAAGAAGCAATTATCACTAATGATTTTGAAGGCAGAAGACTACATTACTATTATTACTGATTAGGAATGAATAAATTCAAAAGTAATTATATTTTAACTGTACAAAAGGACACAAAAAATATCTAGGAAAAATCAAAGAAATAAATTATTATGATTTTTCTTTCTGTATAGATGGAATTAAGGAGATAAATTAAATGCAGAATTTAAGGAAAAAACTACTCTTGGCTTTGGGTTTACTTATGGCATCATCTGCCGTTTATTCTGAAGTAAGAACTTGTACTAGAGCAGGCAACGTAGAGGTGTGTGAAATCTGTGACGGTAATAAATGTGTAGTGATTGTTATTGAGTTACCGGATATTCCTATCGAACCAATCGATCCCATAGATATTGGTCCTCCACCTAAACCGTAATTTGATAGTTAAGGAAGAAGTTATATACTTGGAATGTTTAGGCTACATAAATAATGTTTTATGTAGCCTATATTCGTTTAAATAGGGAGAATCTTGTGAAAAAATCAACCTATCTTTTACTATTAATAGTAATGTTGCTAGGGATTACTCTAGCGTTTACACAAAGCGGTGATAATAGCGAAGAGAGAAAAGTTAGAGCCACAGTAAGTGAGCGTTCAGAAGTTAAAAACAAAGCAAACGAACAGAGTAAAAAACAGCCTAAACCCTATAAACAGGAAGTTATAGACTCTCAAGAAAATTTAAATGGTAAGACTGAAGGTAAAGAAGTTGAGGTCTCGCGAACAAAGCAGATTTTAGAGCAAGTAGTTCCAGAGGGCGAGGCTGCTAGGAGAGTTGATAGTACTGAAAGGGGTTTTCTAAACTCAAATCAGACTGCACAAAGTGTCCAATTTGAAACTGAAATATACAATAGTATTTATGAAAAAGGGATTTACGATAATTTAAAACAGCAAGATCTCATATTCAATAAAGTTGAATGCAGGAAGGCGGGATGCAAGCTTGAGTTTAACTTTGAAGATGATTCTGATGAAAAAGCTTTATCAAAGAAGCGGCTGATAATATTTGCAGAGCTTAGAAAGCTAGAAAAGTTGAAGGATAAACAAGCTGTTTCAAATACTGATAATAACACTATACATTATTACTATTATTAATAATAAGTACCGAAGAGTTTAACGAAAAAGCACATCTTTCGTTAGTTTTTTGAAAGGAATACTTTAGGTGATTTAGTTTATGAGGTAATGAAGGTGATCTTTAAGGCTGCTCTTTGGTAATACCATCCCAGCCCGAACGATCCCAGACTTTCTGCACGCGTGCCCAAGTTTCATCTGTCATGCGATTTTGCCAAACGCCTGCCAGTAGAGATGCAAATTTGGGATCTTCTTTGGCGCGATTCTCGACATTGACAATAAATCCTTCATTGTTGGTGGCAAGGTAATCTTCAAGAGGACCTGCTGCTAAAACGGCGAGAACTGATATTGGAGGATCTTTGTGTAGTATAGTTAAAATGATATCCCAAAGTTGATCGGGAGCATGAACGGTAAGTGATAAAATTAAGTCATCTGCCCATGAATAGGGTGATTCGTCTAAAGCAGGAAGCTGATCAAGTTCATAATCAAATGGTTGTTCATTTTCCTTTATAAAATCGTGAGCAATAATTTCTAACTCTATTTCTGTCATAAGTCGGAGCTATTTTATAGCTTGATAGTTGATGTATACGGATATTTCCCAGTCCAAAGTCCAAAGGATTCTGCACCTTGCTCAATTAACATGCCTAGCCCATGAAATTGGTGGTTGGTATGCGGTTTTGCTGCGTCTAGAAATAATCCTGCTTTGTCACCATAGTTGAGGTCGTAGGCGACGGCGTTGTCGGCTACTGTAATTTGATCTAAGAATTTGTCGGCGTTAAAACTGACGGAATTGACGATGAGATCAACCGCGATAGATTCTGAATAGAGCTCAATGGTGCCCAAGTGAGACAGGTCTTTTGCCAGCTGCTCGGCTTTGCTTTGAGTTCGATTGATTAAGTAAACCTCGAAGCCGTCGAGCAATAGTGACTGGGCGATACAGCGAGCGACACCGCCTGCACCAAGTAGCACAGCACGTTTGTTTTGGAAGTCGATGCTGTGTTCTTTTTGTTTGGCGTATAGGTCACGTAAGAAGCCCATGCCATCGGTGCTGTCGCCAAGAATGCCCTCGGGGGTGTAAACCAGTGTATTAACGCTGTTGGAGTCTTTGGCGCGATCCGTAATTAAATCTGCGTAGTTTAAAGCGTCGAGTTTAAAAGGCGCTGTCACATTTAAGCCTTTACCGCCACTTTGAAAGAAATCATTCAGCACGCGATTAAAACCTTTGGTGCTTGGGCAGTATTTAGAATACACAATACTAATACCGGTCTGCTTCGCAAACTGCTGATGCAGCTGTGGCGACATGCTGTGTGATATTGGGTTACCGACGACCCCGTAGCGTAGTGGTTTACTCATAGTTTATAAAAAAAGCCATCTATTGAATTAGACCAGAAATAATATATAAAACGACGCTGATACCACCAGCGGTTAGTGCGTAAGGTAACTGGGTTTTAACGTGATCGAGTAAGTCACAGCCGGCGGCTAACGACGAGATCACGGTGGTGTCAGAAATTGGTGAAGCGTGGTCACCAAACACGGCGCCACCTAATACCGCGCCAAGCACAAGGCTTGGTGATATCCCTAGAGCAAGAGCTAGTGGGATGGCGATAGGAATTAAAATACCAAAAGTCCCCCACGAAGTGCCTGTGGTGAAAGAAATAAAGCCTGCTAAGACGAATATTAGCGCCGGAATTAACCATAGCGGTATAAAGTCGCCCACTGCTTGCGCGACGAATTCACCGGTTTTTAAGTCGCCCATGGCTGAGGATAGCGCGAAAGCCAATAAGACCAAGGTCACTAACGGCAATAAGTTGCCGAGGCCTTTAAATGATTGCTCCATCAACTCTTTGGTGGGCTTTTTAGCATCGAAACGCAGCAAAGCAAACGCTAACAAAGTGGATAATATTACCGACCATAATACGGATTCGGAGCCCGAACCTTTGCGTAAATCGCCATCACCAGTAATAAACATAAAGACTAAAATGCTGACGACCATAAAGACTAACGGCAAGAGCATGTAACGCTTTTTTGTGGATTCAGGTAGCGATCGCTCAACTTCTTCGGTTTTCTTAAGGTTTTGTTCCATGGTGCGCATGGGGCCATGGACTTTAGTGCTAAGCACGGTATAAAGCACGATAATTAAGGTCACAATCGCGTAGAAATTGAGGCCGATACTGCCGAGCATGACTCCTGTTGGATCTGTGACAGACGTTTCTTCGACATAACCTAAGATCGCGGCACCCCAGCCGTTTAGCAGGATCAAGACGCTGATCGGGGCACAGGTGGAATCAATAATGTAGGCCAGCCGTAAACGGCTCATTTTGAATTTATCGAATAATGCTTGAGACGATAGACCAGCGGTTAGGACGCTCATGTTTGTGTCGATAAAGATAGAGCTGCCGAGGATCGTTGGTAACATGCCCGCTTTACGTTGGTTATTGACTAAGCTGCGTCGAGTGAGCCAGTCAACAAATGCGGTGACCCCACCTGAGATTTTGATCAGCTGGATCAGCGCGCCAATAAGTAAGCTGAACATCAGGATGCGGGTGTTGTAGGCGCTAGAAAAGACGTTAATAATACGCTCAACCGTGTCGGTGAAAGCGTAAACTGGATTGCCGCCTACAATAATCAGGGAGGCGGTGAAGATAGCCAGCAAAAGGGCGACTGTCACTTCGCGCTTCCAGATAGCGAAAATAATGGCCACGATGGGCGGTAGGATGCTTAACCAGCTCATAGTTTTGTCGTTTTATGTTAGACTAGCCTGTCTAAGCACTCTTCTTTGTAAGGGTCGAAAAAGCACCTTATAGCAATCGGTCAACAAATTCAATGAGCCATAAAACCACCCAAAAACGCTTCGTCGCTGGCGCTCGCTGCCCAGAGTGTAAAGAGATGGATACTATCGTGTGTTATTACGAGGATGATGTGTTTGTACGCGAGTGTGTCGAGTGTGATTTTAGCGAAACAATAAGCAATGAGGATGAGCCGGCTGCCAAGCAACAAATCATCAGTATCAAAGAATTATAATTGCCCTAATTTACGAAAACTATCTATTCAAATTGTAATAATTACACCATAATAATGAGCTTTAAATCTTTGAGCTCTTCACATGTTAAAGTTGATGGGTTTAGGAATACTTTCCGGTGTATTCTTTAGTGCAACCTTTGTACTGAATGAGGCAATGAGCGCGGCTGGCGGTCATTGGCTTTGGTCTGCTAGTCTTCGTTATGGCTTTGTCATTATATTCTTAACCCTGTTTCTTTTAATACGAAGTGGTGTGTCCTACCTAAGAGAGATGACGCGGCTGTTATTAGATTATAAAAGCTTCTGGATCATCACTGGCACCATCGGCTTTGGTTTCTTCTACTTGTTCCTATGCTATAGCGCTGATCACACGCCTGGCTGGATTATTTCCGCAACGTGGCAATTTACATTGGTCGCGGCTTTAATCATTTTTGGGCTTCTGGGTAAAAGCTCCCATCCTTTGGTCTGGGTCTTCGCTATTGTCATTTTTTCTGGGGTGGTGTTGGTTAATTTGAGTCACCTGCACACCATGACGTCGGATCAACTGATTTATGGCGCTGTTCCGGTATTAATCGCGGCTTTTTGTTATCCATTGGGTAACCAGATATTGTGGGAAGCGAAGTATGGAACGCATAAGCGAATCCCTCATATAAAAAGTCGGTTATTGAATGATGTGTTCGCAAAAATATGGCTTCTCTCGGTTGGCACATTACCCTTGTGGCTAATATTGATCGCAGTCGTGCAGCCACAGCAGCCATCAGTTGGGCAGCTTACCAGCACTGCAATTGTGGCGCTTTTGTCAGGGGTTATTGCGACGGGTTTGTTTATTATGGCTAGAAATAAGGCAGCTAACACCACGGAAATTGCGGCAGTTGATGCGACTCAAGCATTTGAAATACTGTTTGTGATAATTGGTGGCTATGTATTGCTTGATTCTGAACTACCGAATGTTGTGTCTTCAGTCGGCGTTTTATTGATTGTAATTGGGTTGGGACTGTTCATGAAATATCAAAAGTTAGAACCAAAACCCAAAATTCCAACCGATAAAATGATTTAAATAGTACTATTTGACGAGTGCTAATGAATAAAAAAGGCGGTTAATAAACCGCCTTTTTTGCATTAATTGTAAAGCTGTTAATCTTGCTCAGTTAATTCCGAAGCTATGTCATAGTTTTTAGCTGGCTTAACTTCATTGGAAAGGCCCTGATAATATGCTTCCTGCTCTTGTATTGGGTGGCCAAGTTCACGATAAGCTTGTCCTAAATAGTAATGGGCTTCGGCGGTGGGCTTCTGCTCAATACTTTTTTCCAAATAACTTTTAGCTTTACCCCAAAGCTGTGCTCTTAATGACAACTTACCTAGTGTGGTTAATAAGGTCGTGTTGTGTGGTTTCTGCTTAAGCCAAGTTTCAGCAGTGGCAAGGGTTTTCGACGGTTCCTGGCTTTCGATCATGCCGTAAAGCTGGGCTAAAGGTTCTTGCCACTGTTGCTTCATGGAGTCTTTGATATGCAGTTCAAGTTGATCGTATTGATGGTGATCGGCCAAGATGTCCGCATAAGCCAACTGAGTTTGTGGGCGCTTGCGGACGTTTTTAGGCAGCTTTAACCATAAGTCATTCACCGCAGGCAAACCTTCTCGCTGGGCTTTAACACTAAGCAGTTCAGCCCAGGCAATGACTTCAATATCATCGATGCGTTCAGGGCTATAAACACGGTATTTGCGCAGCTTGGGAAGTAATTCTAAGACCTTTTCCCACTCCGAAAGGCGTGTGTAGAGTTGGTGCAAGAGCTTCAAAACATACGGGTGATGCGGCGACATGTCGCGTAAATGACTCAGTGTTGCCAGAGCTTGCTCGAACTGGCGGTGCTGAATTTGCAGTTGAGCTTGTGTAAGACCTATGGCTATATGAGCATCGGGTTGAGCTTTAGCCGCGGCCTGTAAGTACTGGTCTCGACTTTTATCATCGTCCTGTTCTTGCGCGGCGCGAGCAGCGGCAAGGAAGTTGATAAGCTTTGTGTCGCGGAACTTTGAACCCTTTATAAGCAATTCTTCTGCCGTTTTCCAGTGACCTTCCGCTAAAGCAATCATGCCATCAATCGTTTGTTGGCGGGCTTTACGTAAGTTTCTATCGCCAAACCAGCCCACCGTAATGTTGCTAGTCTTCAGCAAATAGCGGATGAGTAGCCACAGCATCCATAAGCCAAGGAGGGATAGTAAGACTAAAGCGATGGCAAAATTATTCTTAAATTCGATAGCCGTTTTATCGAGTAAGATGTAGGTAGAGCCCGGAACATTGCTGATCAGCGGGCCTAATATTAGTCCACCAAATAGCGCGATAAGGATGATCCATTTCAATTTCATACTGATGGAGCCTCCTCGCTTGATGTGTCACTGTCCGTATTTTGAGAGCCCGTATCTTGAGAGCCTGCTTCTGGCTCATCCTTGCTACTGCCTGACTCTAACCACTGCTTAACTTTTTGCTGCGAGATATCGCTGATTAACTGATAAGACTGAAGTGAAGCGGGAAGATCTAGCTCGACAGAGCTACTGAGTAATTCGTTAAGCTGAGTTAAATAAGCCTGTGTGGTTGCTGGCTTTTGTTTGAAATACTGCTCGACCCATTGCTTAACGCTATTCAGGTTAGATTCGTATAGCGCTTGATTATTCTGTAAAGCAGCAAGCTGTGCTGTCTGTAAGTTGAGCAATATGTTTTCGCGCAACAAACGATCTTTTTGTGGGCTAATAAATGGCTGAGTCGATTCGTCGAATTGGTGCACCGTATAATATTTACTGGCTGCATGAGACATCGAGTTCTTAAAGTGCTGCCAGCTTGAGATATCGGTCTCCGAAGAAGCTTCCTGTGGCTCAGGCGACTCACTAGCCAGTTGCACACTGGCTAGCTCTAATTGGCTAAGGTTATTCTTAAGTGTTTCAATCGAAATCGCTACGCCTTCAATATCAAGGTTTCCACTGCCTCGGACGGCGTTAATATCCTGGCTGATTGCCTGTCTGACCTTAGTCAAAGAGCCGTCGTTTAATTCGGACAATTGATTATCCGCAGCTTGTAGTAGCGCAATAATCGAAGCAGCATCATCTGTAAAGTTCAACTTATAGGATGCTTCTCGAATGAGGTATTCCGCTTCGTTAAACAGCCAGTCCTGTTGTTTATCAGAGTTTAAGGCTTGGAACTTGCGTTGTGTCGAACCTAATTGCTCTTGGAGCTGGTTAATATAACGCTGGTTTTGTTGAAGGTCTGATAACAGAGACCTGATTGAATCAGTTTGTTGAGAGATTTTTGATTCTAAGTTTTGTTGCTGTGTCGACATCTGCTGCTCAAGCTGGTCAATGCGATCAGCCTTATTCATGTTATCTTGGTAGTCTTGCCACTTTTGCCAGCCAAAAAAGACAGCATAAGCAATAGCGGCAATTAATATCAGGAAAATAAACCACTTGATTGGTTTCGAACCGGAGCCTTGACCTTTCTTAGAGTTTTTTGGTGGTGTCGGTTGTTCAGAAGGAGACTTACTGTCGCCATCAAGCGTCGGCTCATCAAATACTGAATCGGCAGCAGCTTGTTCATCGTGTGATGAAGCTGTCTCCGTAGTGTCTTTACTAGAAGAGTCTTCGTGGGTCAGTTGAGACTGTTCCTCTGGGCGAGGATCTTGAGATTCTGTGTTGTTTTCCTTGTTGCTCATCAGTGCCTTCTCTAGTTATGAATTCAAGTGTTTTATTGAGATATCGCTTTGTTCAATATTATGGTCTTAACTTACGTCATTTCGCCATAAAATGCAGCTTTTAACCAGTTCGTCATTTGAAGCATTGCTTGCAGTATAACAATTTGTAAAGCCAAATTGTTGAGCGATTTCGCTGATTCTTTGGCTGCCTGAAATTATGCTGCAAGCCTTTCGTTGAGAACTTTCGCTGACTTGATTAGCGACTAACTCCATGAGTTGTCCGCTAGTGACCACGATAGCGGATGATTCAGTCATCCGAGGTAATTGCTGTCCTGTGGCTTGCCGTTGATAGACGGGCAAAATAGTCAGCTGTTGTGCCGAGAAGTAATCTTGCAATAGTTTACGTCCTTGGTTGCCACGAATGAGCAGCGTGGACTTGTTTTGCCGCTGGTGTTGCTCTAGAAGAGCAATCATACCTTCGCTGTTGGGCGTGGGAGGAGTGAGTACTACAAAATTAAGTTGTTGCAGGGAGTCCGCAGTGGCATCGCCTACCGCAATAATGGTTTTTGACTGACTTAGCTGCAAAAGGGAGGACATTTGCTGGCTGGTGAAACCGTCGAAACAGAAATTTACCGCTTGGCGACTGACAAAAATCCATGTGTCAGCTTGCTCCAAGGCAGAAAGTCTTTGCTCACTACTGAAGCTAGCGTCCGGCTCAAAGCATATGAGAGGGCTGTGAGTACTAACAATGCCGTTATGTTCGAGTTCACCGCATAGCTCTTCACCATAGGGTGAGGGGCGAGTGACGATAACGTGTAATTGAGTACTCACAAACTCTTGTCCTGTTATTAGTGGTCAGTGCCCAGTGCTTCTATCATTTCTTTTGCGCCTTGAGCCAGCAACGAATCTGCAGCAGTTTTGCCGATAGCCTCGGCGTCTGCAAGGTTGCCTTCAGCTTTCGCTTCGATCATCTGGTTGTCGATGCCACCGACCAGAGCTCTCAAGGATAGTGTTTGGTCATTGATCGTAGAGAAAGCAGCGATAGGAACGGAACAGCTGGCTTGAAGCGTCTGCGTAATAACGCGTTCGGCTTTTACGCGGTAAGCCGTATGGTCGTCTTGTAACGGCGCTAACAACTCATCCAGCTCAGGACTGTTGGTGCGAGCTTCGATGCCGACGGCTCCCTGGCCCGGTGCCGGCAATAATTGTTCTGGCTCAAAACGGCTAGCGATACGATCCGCAAGCTTCAAACGAATTAACCCAGCAGAAGCAAGAATAATGGCGTCGTACTGCTCCATGTCTAATTTAGAGAGTCGAGTGCCAACATTGCCGCGTAAATCTGTAATGTGGAGATCGGGGCGTAAAGCCAATATTTGCATTTTACGACGAAGGCTTGAAGTGCCCACGGTCGCGCCAACGGGCAGATCGTCTATGCTGTGGTAGTTATTAGAGACGAAAGCGTCGCTGGGGTCTTCGCGTTCGCAAATCACCTTTAACTCCAGACCTTCTGGAAATTTATAGGGCACGTCTTTCATGGAGTGAACAGCGATATCGGCGCGATTGTCGAGCATGGCTTGTTCCAGCTCTTTAACGAACAAACCTTTGCCGCCAATTTTACTCAGAGGTGTCCCTAGAATTTTGTCGCCTTTAGTGGTCATCGGAACCAGTTCTACCGTTAATTCAGGGTGAATAGATTCAAGGCGTTGCTGGATATACTCTGCTTGCCAAAGAGCTAGTGGGCTTTGGCGCGTTGCGATTCTAATGGTTGAAATGCTCATAAATTATGGTCTGTTAGTGTGGACCAAGACTGACTACAGAAATTTGTTGCAAGTTTAGCATAAATTCCAGTCAGTTAGCCTAGTTTTAACGACTTTAGTCGCTAGAAGATTGTAAAAACTGTCGAGCGTCAGCTTGGTGGCGGCGGCTGATAATTGGCTTGATCGAGCAGTCTCTCAATAAAGCGACACACTGGCCATCGTCTTGCTCAATACCGTAAAAGTGCCTGCGATTCACCAAGGTCGAGCGGTGGATGCGAAGAAAAAACTGCGGAAAACGTGTTTCTAAGTCCTTAAGACTCTCACCACTGAGCAGGGTTTTATCATGCAGGTGAATTTCGATGTATTTTTGATCGGAGTGTAACAGTAAAATGTTCTTCAATAGAATCTTACGCACCGTGTCACGCTCGCGCACAGTGATGAATTCATCTTTTACTTGGGGCTTTATCAGTTTGGATAATGCTTTATTAAGACGTTCTTTACGGATGGGCTTCAGCAAATAATCGACGGCATTAACATCAAACGCCTCTAAAGCATATTGATCGTAAGCGGTGGTGAAGATAATTTTTAAATGAGGAAAATCTTTGCTGAGAATGTGTGCTAGCTCGACCCCATTCATGACGGGCATGGAGATATCTAAAAAAACCAAGTCCGGTTGTTGTCGCTGAATGAGCTCCAAAGCTTCTTCACCATTGCTGGCTTCGGCCATTACTTCAAGCTCAGCGTAATCGTCTAGCAGGCGGCGGATCCGCTGGCGAGCAGGTTGTTCATCATCAACTATGATCGTTTTCAGCATGGTGCTAAGCTCTCCAATCTTTCATCACAGCTCCCCAATCTTCATCACAACTGTTTTGGTATCTTAACAATACAATAGAACTGGCTTTGAGCCTGATGATACGTAAGCTGTGCCTTATTTCCATATAACACTTCAAGTCTTTGACGGATATTTTTCAAAGCCATTGAATTGCCTTTGTGATGCTCAACGTCAGCTGGAGGCATTGGGTTGGTAATCTCAAGCTGAATATATTTTTGGTAACTGACGCCTTTGATGCGAATGGTGCCGCCTTGAGGGTGCTTTTGGATACCATGGTACACCGCATTTTCAAGTAAAGGCTGCAGTAGCAGTGGCGGTACTAAAAGATTCTCGGCAATATGATTAACCTGCCACTCGACGGCTAAGCGGTCGCCTAATCGCTGGCTCTCAAGGCTGAGGTATTGTTGGCATAACTGCTTTTCGTCAGAGAACGGAATTAAGACATCGGAGCGTTGCATACTCGCACGGAAAATATCGGCCATGTCCAAAATCATCTGCTCTGTCTTTTCAGGATCGACGGCTGCGAGATTCGCTAAAGTATTGAGGCTGTTGAAAAGAAAGTGTGGCCTAATGCGCGACTGTAAAGCTTGGACTCTCGCCTCAGCTTCTGACTGTATGCGGCGAACGCTGTCTTCACGTAAATAAAAGTAGCGGAAAAAAACACCGCTGACGATGAAGGCGATAATTAAATTGCGCAATAAAAACCACAACGAAGGCTCTTGGCTTAAATAAAAGCTAATCAGTAAGCTAAAGCAAAGCGTCACGAATAAAATAATGGTGATGGCGAGACCAGAAAAGCGCTTTAACGACAACTGCGATAAAATTTTTACTGGCAGATAACGTCGTAATAGACAAAGAAGGCCAAGGCTGGTTAGCGAGACCCACAGTACAAAAAAGGAGTGCAGACTAAGGTTATACCAGAAACTGGTATGCCACTCGGGAGTAACCAGGCTAAGCAATAATGCTAGTAGAATACTGGCGATAACTGTCAGATACACCGTTGCTGCCTGACAAAAGTCGGGGAGCTGGCTTGAATTGGTCGGCATGTCTTGTTCATCACTCATGCCACTAATAGTCGCTTAAAACGCTCAGAAAATCCATAGTAGAGCATTACAAATCTTAAATAACTTGTTGAAAATAAGCGTATTTTAAACATGAGAAACTTGTAAATAGTTAAGGTTAGCTCTAGTATGGTCTTGGTAGTAGTAATTTCTTAGCTGAAGGTTGCTACTCAGTTGCCAATGGAGGTCAGAATGGAAGCTCCAAAGTTTTTAGACTGGGTAGAGCGGCATAAAATAATAATTCGCCGCTTGATGATTCCAATACTCTTAACATCGGCTGCGCTTGTCTATCTGCTGGTTTTTCTAACCGGCGGCATTAAGTATGTCTATTCACATTCCATGTATATCCCTATTTTGCTTGCAGGATTCGTCTTCGGAATCAAAGGCGGTATCGTTATGGCGATCATTGCAGGTATTGTTCTTGGGCCTTTTATGCCGATCAATGTAGCAACTGGGGAGATGCAAAAGACAGCAAATTGGCTTTATCGAATGGGCTTTTTTGTGCTGATAGGTTCGGTAAGCGGTTTTGCAAGCGATAGCGTGATTAAGTATATGAAGCGGTTGCGTTGGTTATCAAACTATAACCCGACGACCATGTTACCTAACCGAAATGCGCTATTTAATGACTTAAAACGTTTCGAAAAAGAAAGTTATGCTGGCGATAACATCATCCTTGCTGTGGTGGCGATTGATAATATTCTTGAGCTAAAGTCGGTGTTTGGATTTGGTGTTATTGATGATGCGACCCGCCAAATGGCGCGTCGGCTGGCGCTCAATGGTGGTGATGATATCTACCATACCGACTCGGCGCAGTTGGCCATCGTGCTGGATAAAGATCCTGAAACCAATCAAAAGTTTTTAGATAGCTTGAGCGTTTTGCTCAAGGAAGCGGTGACTTATAACGATATTTCTGTGCATGTTGAAACACGGGTTGGTTATGTCGAGTTCAAAACAATTGAGTTAGAGCCACAAGTATATCTTCATCGAGCGGAAGCCGCGCTTGCGCTGGTTAGAGAGCGAGCCATGGAGATGACGGCATTTAATCCTAAAATCGTGACCCAGACTGAAGAAAATTTGTCCATCTTGGGAGAATTGCAAACGGCGATTAAAACCAAGCAGTTGTGTTTGTACTATCAGCCACAAGTGGACTTAAGAACGGGGGATATTCGTAGTGTTGAAGCGTTGTTACGCTGGCAGCACCCGCAGAGAGGGTTGTTGACGCCGGGAGTCTTTATTGCACGTGCCGAGCAAAGTACTTTAATCCAAACCATTACCGAGTTTGCTCTGCGCGAAGCCATAGAACAACACAAACAGTGGAAGCTTCAGGGCGTTGAAATACCTGTCTCAGTCAACATTTCAACGCGAAACCTTCTGCATCCGAACTTCACGGACCGCGTGATTGCTCTGCTGGATGAGTATCAGATTGATGGTCGCTGGATAGAGCTTGAGGTCACAGAGAGCGCTATTGTGGTGGATATGGAGCAGGCCATTGATGAGCTGGTGCGTCTAGCAGAAGCAAACTTTAGTATTTCCATTGATGACTTTGGAACGGGGTACTCTTCGTTACAATACTTACATCGATTGCCCGTTTCGCTGATCAAAATTGATCAATCGTTCATTAAACGTCTTCCTGATGATAAAGGCGCTGTCTACATTGTCGATGCCGCGGTGACGTTAGCGCAAAAGATGGGCATAAAAACTATAGCTGAAGGTGTCGAGACGCAAGAAGTTTATGATTACTTAAAACACACTGACTGCGATATGGCGCAAGGTTATTTTATTTCAAAGCCCATACCGCAAGACCGGTTCAGTCGTTGGTTCCTGAACCAAAATGGTGTTTACGCGCACTTGGCATAATGTAACCTCCCTACAAAAGAAATACGGCTTTGCATAAAGTTGGTGAGTCCTACGGGGTAAAGAAATTAAAGTCTGATGCTCCGCATTGGTCGTATAACGGGAGATAAATATTGAAATTATTATTGTTGACGTTAATTGTATTCCTCGCATCGTGTAAAACAACGGATACAGCTGTTGCTGGCAGTAGCAATGAGTCAGAAGCGCTCGGTTGGTATCATGGTAGTTGTGTTGCTTCGCAAAAAGAGCTGACTCCCCAAGACGACATCATTCTTGTGGGCAAAGCTCAACAATTGATAAAGGTTAGCGTAGTAGGCTATGGGACGGCAGAGACTTGTGCTGCGTTGATGGAAGGTCGGGCTGATGTTAATCGAGCAGAGGGTAACCATTTTTATGACGTTATATCGAAAGAGCAGTCTATTTCAGCTGAAGAGTTAGGCGTAGTAGTGATGCAGAGCTCTTTAGGTAAACAAAAACAACTAGATATTAATAGTAATGAGTTAAAGGATGTTGTTGATTACTGTACGACTTCGGAAGGCGTGCGGTTTTATATGTGGGATGAAGAAAAGGGTAGGGAACATTCGTTTTGGCAGAGTTACTACTATTTAGGCTACGATGTGGAAGCCGATTGTGAATTTTGACATCTATGACCGGTAGTAACTACTGGTCATAGATATTTAAGTAAGATTTTTAGCCCAAGACTTTATTCAAAAACTGCCCCAATGCTTGAATTTCTTCTAAGCAGACGGCGTGAGCCATGGGGTAATCCTGCCAACTGACTTTAAAGCCATTGTCGTCTAGCACTTTGGCGCTGTATTGGCCTCGCTGCATAGGGACGACAGGATCTTGCGAGCCATGCGCCATAAACACAGGAGTGTCTATATTCGCGTTTTCTTTTTCATCAGCTAAAGCGTCCGGCATTGTAAGGTAAGTCGATAATGCAACAATGCCAGCAAGCTTTTGATCAAAGCGAGTGGCTAAGTGAAGAGCAATAGCACCACCTTGTGAGAAACCAGCTAAAACGATTTTGTCACTCGGAACCCCTGACTCAATTTCTGAGTCTATGATCTTTTTGACGAGCTCAGAAGACTGTCGTACTCCTTCTTTATCTTCGCGATTAGCCAAGTCAGCGTCGCGAATATCATACCAAGCACGCATTTCGTAGCCGCCATTAATAGTGACAGGCATAACGGGGGCGTGTGGGAAAATAAATTTAACGCCCAGCTCAGGTGGTAATTTTAGTTCAGGTACAATAGGTTCGAAATCATGGCCATCAGCGCCAAGGCCGTGCAACCAGATTACAGTAGCTTTTGGTTCGCTGCTCGGGTTGACGGAAACGCACGGCAATAATTCTGAGTTGTTGTCGCTCATAGTAATCCTAATAATTATTGGTTGTATGGAATTAGTAGCTTAAAGACAGGGATACGGCTTCGCCGGCCTGCTGACTTAATACTCGGTCAAGAAGGGCTTCAAGCGACTCTTGGTCTTTGTCGGTTTGCCATTGCCCGTTATTCCAGTCTAAATGATAGCCACCGTCTTTTGCCGCTAGCCATAATTGTTTGAGTGGTGTTTGACGGTTTATGATGACTTTTGTCCCATTCTCGAGAGTAATGGTCAAAATTCCACCACTGGTTTCATAGTCAATATCCAACTCATCAAGCTCATCCAAAGCCTCTTCTATGGCGATGATGGTGTCATCCATCTTGTCGTTGAATTCAGTTTCAGTCAGAGTGGTCATAGTGCGAACTCGTTGATTCTTTGATGGTTGAATATTGTGCCAGATGTGAGGTTGATTGCAATCACGCTTGCAGTCAAAACCAAGCTATTGCAAGATAAGACTTATTTTCTTAAAAAAAGATTACGATGACGATAAAACGTTTACGGCAGCTGGGGATGATGAGCTTGGCCGTGCTGGTTTTGGCTGCTTGTGGGCAGAAAGGACCTTTATTCATGCCCGAGGAAGAGCCAGAAAAACAGTCAGAAAATCAAGAGGTTGAAGAAGATCAGGAAGCTAAAGGGGAGGATCAATGATTGTCCCGTTTACTAAAATGCAGGGTATTGGTAACGATTTTATGGTGGTGGACGCCATTTCTCAGCCGGTATACCTAAACCAAGGTCAAATTAGCCAACTAGCACACCGAAACTTTGGTATAGGCTTTGATCAGTTGCTGATGATCGAAGCGCCACAACATCCTGAGGCCGATTTTCACTTCCGAATCTTTAATGCTGACGGTAGTGAAGCAGGACACTGTGGAAATGGAGCAAGGGCGGTAGCCAAGTATGTTCGACAAAAAGGCCTGACTTGGAAACGTGAGTTACGACTGTCGACCAACACGGCGACCATGAATACAGTGATGGAAGATAATGGTTTAATCACCATTAATATGGGTAAGCCACGGTTAGAGCCCGAAAAAATTCCGTTACGTTTTGCACAGCAGTCTGATACCTACATGATTGATGCGGAAGGCATTCGCTATAAGATTGGCGCAGTATCAATGGGTAATCCGCACTGTGTGCTACAGGTAGAAGATATTGAGAAGGCAGCGGTTGGAAAAGTGGGGCCAATTTTGAGTCACCACAGTTATTTCCCGGCGCAAGCAAACGTCGGTTTTATGCAGGTCGTAGAGTCTAACGAGATTAAGTTACGGGTTTTTGAGCGCGGCGTGGGCGAAACCTTAGCCTGCGGAACGGGCGCTTGCGCTGCAGTAGTGGCTGGTCGCTTGCAGAACATTTTAGATGAAAAAGTAAAAGTCACGTTGCCTGGCGGTAGCCTTTGGATTCGCTGGGCGGGTAAAGGAAGCCCAGTGTATATGACGGGGCCAGCAAAAGTTGTGTTCGAAGGACAAATTGATGTCTAGAATAGACATCGTGCGTATTGAATTATTGATGAGAAACAAAAATGGCTAAAGCTGCTGAAGATTTGGAAAGAGTGGAAGGGAAAATTGCGAATTACTTAGAAAAAAATCCTGAGTTTTTTGAGCGTCACCCCCAGCTACTCGAAAATCTGAAAATTAACCACAAAGTGTATGGATCAGTATCGTTAGTTGAGCGCCAAATTTTGAACTTGCGACAACGCACGGAAAACTTGCAGGGTCGATTAAATGAAATGATAGACAATGCTCATGTTAATAGTGAGTTATTGGTAAAGTGTTCAGAGTTAGCGGTAAACCTAATTCGTGTATCGACCAAGCAACAAGTAGTTGATACTTTGAGCAAGCAGATACATGACTATTTTGACATTGACGACTGCCAACTCTGGTTATGTCAGAACAATGACAATCTTGAGAATGTCAAAGTGTCTGATATTGATACTTTGCGAAAATTTACCGACCAACAATTTATTCAAGATGATCCAGTATGTGGGCGAGTAACAGAAAGTATTAATCAGTTATTTGACAGTGAAGAAACGCTTGAATCATATGCGTTGATTCCATTAGGTGAGGGGGCGGAAGTAGGCATCATTGCTTTAGGAAGTCACAATGTAGAATTGTTTACGGCTGATATGGGAACGCTCTTTTTACGATTTATTGGTGACGTGGCGGAAGCTTGTTTAACCGAGTGAGGTTAAATATATGGCTATGATAAAAGTGGTCAATGAATATTGTGATCAGCTACTGCATCAGAAACAATATTCTGAGCATACGGTTAATAATTACAAGCGCCAGATTCTTGATTTTATAAACTACTTAGCAGATAGAGTTAAAGTCTGGCAGGAAGTATCAAGCCAAGACATTAGGTTGTGGATGGCGCATCATCATCGCAACGGTGCGTCGGCTTCGACAATAGGTCTGAAATTATCATCACTACGTGGATTTTTAGATTACTTAGTTGCTAAGAAAGTGATCAAAACCAATCCGGCGATTGGTTTAAGAGGCCCTAAAAGGCCAAAGCGACTACCGAAGAATATAGACGTTGATAGCTTAAATCATTTTATTGATAGCCTGCCAGAATCTGAGCCGATAGAAATTCGAGACAAAGCCATGATCGAGTTGTTGTACTCGGCAGGAATCCGACTGTCAGAATTATCAGCAATGGATTTAGACTCGATCAACTTCAGTGATCAAACCCTTCGAGTACTTGGTAAAGGGCGTAAGATTCGTGAAGTTCCGTTTGGAACAGCGGCTTGCAACTTGATCAAAAAATGGCTCAAGAATCGAGTAGCGTTTATAAAAGATCCTGAAGAAAAAGCATTGTTTTTAAGTAATCGTGGACAACGATTAGGAAACCGATCAATACAGCAACGTTTAAATTATTGGGGCAAGCGCCAAGGTTTGACCGATGTATTGCATCCTCATAAATTACGCCACTCGTGTGCGACACATGTTTTAGAGTCTTCCAGTGACTTAAGAGCGGTTCAAGAATTGTTAGGCCATGCCAGTATTTCCACCACACAAATTTATACGCACTTAGATTTTCAGCATCTCGCTAAAACCTATGATGCAGCGCACCCTCGAGCTAGAAAGAATAAAAAAGATAACAAATAATATGTCGAAAACTATCGAAGAAAAGATTCAAGCTGTTGATTGGAATAAGGTCAAAGTGATTAGTTTCGATCTCGATGATACCTTGTGGGATAACACTGGAGTGATCGAAAAGTGCGAACAAGAACTCTACAATTTTCTTTGTGAAAAGCATCCACCTTTTGGCGAACATTACTCTAAAGAAACCATGCATCGTGTGTCTGAACAATTTATAGCACAAGACGTGCCACACTTCGATAATATGACAACTCTTCGAAAAGCAGTAATTGAGCACATGTTGTTAGAGACCGCTGGCGACTTAAACCTAGTCAACCAAGCATTCAGCGTTTTCTATTATTGGCGCAATCAAATAAAAATTCCTGAAATCACTTATCAGTTATTAGACAAGCTGAAAAATAAATACAGCCTATTCGCCGTCAGTAACGGTAATTCAAATCTATACTGGATAGGGTTAATGGACTACTTCGAAAAGCATTACATCGCAGGCGTCGATGGTCGCGCTAAACCCTCCGCTGAAATGCTGCATCGAGTATGCGACTTAAAAAATATCCAACCACAAGAGCTGCTGCATATTGGTGATAATCACGACACCGACATTCAAAGCAGTATTAATGCAGAGTGTCAGCACCTACATATAGACAATACCGAGATAGAGGCATTGCTATGAGGAAGTTAAGTATATTACTAGTGTTAGTATTGCTAGGTTGTGATCCAACCTTAGATAATTCCAGTACGCATGAGGAAATTGTTGATACTCTGTCTGAGAATTTTTATGATAAAAAAGATGAGTTTGTAAAGATTCTGTCGTTTTATCAGGACAACTGGGTACCAGATATTAAAGAAAAGTTTAATTGTCTTAGGAATGATAAAAGTGAAGTAGATTTCACAACAACTGAGTACTACCACAAAAGCTATAGTGATGAAGAAAAGGAGTGGTACCTAAAAAGCCGTGAAGTATGCAAGCTCCAAGAGTCAGCCAAAACTTTTTACTGGAGAAAAACTGATAATCAGTGGCATTTTTACACATTCGAAATGCGTCAAGCGGGTTATTTCATTGGCTATGAGTATTTTTATGCAGAGAATAAAGATGCTGATAAAGCAATTTGTATGGATGATGATCCAAGAAAAGGAAAGGAAAAAGGAAGCTGTAATATACCTTTAGGTGATGGTTGGTACATACATTACACTTTTTCGCGCATCCCTAAAGAGCTTTTAAAAAGGTATGAGTCTCGGGATGCATAGAAAGACTTAAACTTTAAGAGCAGCGGCTTCGTGGCTAGAGCATACATAATAGACTTAAAGTTGAAGCCGCAATTATATATTTTATTCTTTTATCCTTGCGATATTATCCGCCATACCTTGAATTAAACGCTGCTTCGCTTCATGGCTGGCCCATGCGATATGTGGTGTAATTGCGAGATTTGGAATGTCTGATGCAAGTAGTGGGTTATCTGGGCTTGGTGGTTCGACAGAAAGAACGTCAAGACCGGCTCCGGCGATAACATTATTTTTTAGTGCGACTGCTAAATCCTGTTCATTGATCACAGGGCCGCGAGCTGTATTGATGACATAAGCGGTAGACTTCATTTGGTGGAAGAAGTCTTTATTGAGTAGATCTTTTGTTTCATCGGTTAGTGGGCAGTGTAGCGATACGAAGTCAGCTTGTGGTAAGGCTTCGTCAAGCGTGATCTGGTTGTCGCGCATAGGACGGCCTGGGATGTTGGCGACGATAACCTTCATGCCAAAGGCTTGAGCCAGTTGTTCTACTTTCTTGCCGATATTGCCGTAACCAATTAACGCTAGAGTTTTTCCCTCGAGCTCCATGATCGGAAAGTCAGTCAGGGTAAACATGCGACTTTTCTGCCATGCACCTTGCGACGTCAGCTGGTAATGCTCACAAGCCCGCGTGGCGAAATTGAGCATAAACTGTAACGTGAGCTGGGCTACCGCGAAAGTAGAGTAATCAGCTACATTGAAGCACTGAATGTCGAGCTCCTTGGCGGCTTCTAGATCAATATTGTTCATGCCAGTGGCTGCCAGCTGGATGGCTTTAAGTCTTGGCAGTTGCTTTAATGTTTCGCCATCTAAAACCACTTTATTAGTAATAATCACATCGGCATCAGTGCAACGCTCGAGTACTTCATCAGGTTTAGTTAAACCATAAACATCAAAATCATCAAAGCATTCAGCCAATGGCGTTAAGTCTGCTAGGGGCTGATGTGATTTGCCTTGCCAGTTGCCCAGCGTGTCGGCGTCTAGAAATACTGCTCGCATGATTGCTCCTAAATCGTATTACCTGATTACCAGATGAAGTTAGCGGATTGAAAAAGAAATGGCGTACATTTCATAAGGTTTGGCAGATTCAGTGCCAAAGTAAGCTTCGTACTGCCCTTTTTCAGCGGGCAACATTGTGCCAAGAGCCCCAGTAATCAGCAAGTAATCTTTATTGATGGGGTAGTTTACCGAAAGTAGCTTATTAATCATCCAGACCAAGGCTTCTTTTTGATCGCCCATGGCATCGGTTGCTTTGCCTTGGTTAATGAGACTTCCATTCTTTTTCAGGGTGGCTTGTAAGTTATTCACATGCTCATTATCAAATGGCATGGTATTGCCCATGATAAATTGATTCGAAGCGACATTGCTGGTGACCAGAGTGACCGCCGTCATCTCACTTTTGCGGGCGAAGCGAAGATTAGGAAGCTCAACAATGGGCACGATGGCTTTGATGTATTGGGGAAGTTCTTCGGCGCTAATGGGTTTAGTGATCGGCTTACTTAGAATGAAGCCTAACTCAACCTCTAAGCGCAGGTCATGATAGTTTCCCAACATGTAAGCACCACGGTTGCGACTAAAGCCACTTCTAAATAAAGCACCGACTAGAGGTTCGTCGACATTAAAAGCATCTTGCCCCTGTTCGCTAGTTAATCCGGCTTTATAACCCACGATGGGGTCATTAATCGCATGCTGTAGGACGCTAACTCGTTGTAATGAATAAGCGTCTTGCATCATTTTTTCTTCGTCTGAGGGCACCAGCATGGAGCCACACCCAGACAAAAGTAGGAAAACCCAGAAAAAGGGTAATAATAAGCTCACTTTTTTCATACAATAGCCCATCAATCTAAAACTAGAACAAGCATAGCCTATATGGATGCCTCAAGCATAATCGAATCGTTAAATGATGCACAAACTGAAGCCGTTACCGCGCCGAACAAAGCTTTGCTGGTGTTAGCGGGCGCCGGCTCGGGTAAAACTCGCGTATTGGTTCATCGAATTGCTTGGCTGGTTAAGGTTGAGCAAGTTTCTGCTCACTCGATTTTAGCCGTGACCTTCACCAATAAAGCGGCGAAAGAAATGCTGGGTCGTGTTGAAGATATGTTGGCGATGCCTGCGCGAGGCATGTGGGTCGGAACATTCCACAGCATTGCGCACCGATTATTGCGAGCGCATTATCGAGATGCTGGGCTGCCAGAAGGCTTCCAGATTTTAGATGCTCAAGATCAGCTACGTGTAGTAAAGCGCGTCATGAAAGAACTAAATCTTGATGACAATGAGTGGCCACCAAAACAAGCGCAATGGTTTATCAACGCTAAAAAAGATGATGGGTTGCGTCCTGGGAATATTCAACATCATGGTGACTTTTTTGTTAGCACTATGGTTAAGGTCTATTACGCCTATGAAGAAGCCTGTAAAACCGCCGGTTTAGTCGATTTCAACGAGTTGTTATTACGGGCTTATGAGCTATGGGCCAATAACCCTCATCTACTCAAGCATTACCAAGAACGCTTCCAGCACATTCTGGTGGATGAGTTTCAGGATACCAATGCTATCCAGTACGCTTGGATACGCTTACTGTGTCATGACAATAATCGTATTACTATTGTTGGCGATGACGATCAGTCGATTTACGGCTGGCGTGGGGCAAAAATCGAGAATATTCAGCAGTTTGAGAATGACTTCCCTGATTGCAAGATTTCACGTCTAGAACAAAACTACCGCTCGACAAGCACTATCTTAAAAGCTGCTAACGCAGTGATCTCGTATAACAGCGATCGTATGGGTAAGAGCCTGTGGACCGAAGGTAATGAAGGCGATCCGATCACTATCTATTCAGCCTTTAATGAGCAAGAAGAAGCGCGCTTTATCGCGGCTAGAATCGAGGACTGGGTGCAACAGGGCAATAGCTATGATGATATTGCGATCCTCTATCGCAGTAATGCTCAGTCGCGGATTCTGGAAGACGCCATGCTTAACCGTAATATCCCTTACCGCATTTATGGTGGCTTGCGATTCTTCGAGCGTGCAGAGATTAAAGACACCATGGCTTATTTGCGGCTGATGACCAATCGTGATGATGATGCCTCATTTGAGCGTGTGGTGAATACGCCAGCTCGTGGCTTGGGTGAAAAGTCGGTGGACTTAATTCGCGCAAAAGCTCGTGAAGACGAGTCGTCGTTATGGCAGGCGGCCAGCAAAATGGTGGTTGATCAATTATTACCACCTCGTGCACGCACCGCTATGGCGGGATTCCTTCATTTAATCAATGAGCTAGATTCTAGTACCCAAGAAGTGGATTTATGGGAACAGACTGAGGTGGTGATCGAGCACTCAGGTTTGATGGACAAAGTGAGCAAAGAGAAAGGGGAAAAGGCTCAGGCCCGAAAGGAGAACTTACAAGAGCTGGTGAATGCGACTCGTGAATTTGATCCTGATGAGATGATCCCTGAAGAAACGCCTGATATGACGCCTTTGATGGCTTTTATCGCCCATGCATCGCTGGAAGCCGGCGATACGCAGGCAGATGAGTATCAAGAATCAGTGCAAATGATGACCTTGCACTCGGCGAAAGGTCTGGAATTTCCGTTAGTGTTTATTGGCGGCATGGAGGAGAAGTTATTTCCACATCAGATGTCGCTTGATGAGCCAGGTGGCTTGGAAGAAGAGCGTCGTTTGGCCTACGTCGGCATTACACGTGCTATGAAGCAATTGTATCTAACTCATGCGGAAAAGCGCAGAATGTGGGGGCGAGAAACTTATCCTTCAGTGTCACGCTTTATTAGTGAAATTCCTGCTGAGCTGATGACAGAAGTCCGACTAAATACTCAGGTTCAGCGCCCCGTGTTCCAAAAACAGTCGCCCATTAAGCGTAAAGGACCTGAAGGGTTCCATTTAGGACAACTGGTGCAACACCCTAAATTTGGCAAAGGCATTATTATTAATTATGAGGGAGAGGGGCCGCAGGCTTCGGTTCAGGTGAACTTTGAGAAAGAAGGTCTAAAAAAGCTAATGTTAGCGTATGCTAAATTAGAACCTTCAACATAAGTCATTGATTTACAGTGAGATAATCTGAAATTTATTTGCTTTGTAACGCTTGGTAGCAAATTTGTAAAATATAAAAACTTATCCTTGATCTATTGATTCATTAACTGCTTTAATCCATCAAGCCTTGTTCGTAATGGAAGAGACAGAGCGCCTTCCGTTGAGCAGGGCTTTTTTTATTTTTGGAATGATTTTAAAAAAATCCCACTACATTGAGTCATAAACTTATAAAGGGGTAGGTTAATGAATTTTAAATTAAAGATGGCTTGTACGGCCACACTTCTAGCGATGGGCGTATCAGCTCACGCATCGGGTGCGATAGGTAAAACAACGATTACTGCACCAACATCAGATCAAGAGAGTCAGCGAGTTATCGTAAAGTATAAGTCAGGTATGGCGGTTCAGGCCAAATCCATGGCGCTTAAAGCTGGCGGACAAATGAGGGTCAACCTAAAGCAGCACAACGCATTTGCGATGGAAGTATCACCACAAGCGTTAAAAGCACTTCAAAACAATCCAAACGTTGAATACGTCGAGCCTGACCATAAGCGTAAGTTACTGTCTACGAACTTAGACTTAACTGAAATTGAGCCATGGGGTATTTCTCGTGTGCAAGCAGACGTAGTATCTGACAGCAATGCGGGTAACCGTACTGTTTGTATTATTGATTCGGGTTACGATATTAATAACTCAGATCTAGCGAGCAACAACCATTCGGGCACGAACGACTCGGGAACGGGTAACTGGTTTGAGCCAGGTGGTTCTCACGGTACTCACGTAGCGGGTACGATTGCAGCTGTATCTAACAACTCTGGTGTTGTTGGTGTAATGCCTAACGCTAACGTTAACATTCATGTGATTAAAGTATTCAACGAAGCAGGCTGGGGTTATTCATCGTCGCTAGTTGCAGCTGTTGATGAGTGTGTTAATAGCGGTGCTAACGTGATCAATATGAGTTTAGGTGGCGGCGGTTCTTCGAACACTGAGAAAAACGCGTTCCAAAACCATCTTGATAATGGTGTATTGAGTATCGCAGCAGCAGGTAACGATGGTAACTCAAGCCATTCTTACCCAGCTTCATACGACGCTGTTGTTTCTGTAGCGGCAGTTGATTCAGGTAACAAGCACGCAAACTTCTCACAGTACACTAGCCAAGTTGAAGTCGCTGGTCCTGGTGAAGCGATTCTATCAAGCGTTGGCGTGGGTGACGGTTTCCTAGGTCAGCTTGAAGTTGGTGGCGTAGATTATTTCGAAAACGGTGTTGTTCCGCAAAACTTCTATAACAGCAGCCTTAGCTTTGATAATGCTGCCAATGTTGGTTCTGCATCAGGCACTTTAGGTGTTTGTACAACATCAGGCACCAGTTATAACTGCCCAAGCATGACGGGTAAAGTATGTTTGGTTGAGCGTGGTGAAAACCAAGGCGATAACACAAGCTCTACTGAAAATAACTATCCTGAATACCGCGGCGTCGATGCGTGTATGGACGCTGGCGCGGAAGGTGTTGTGGTTTACAGTAATGCTAATCGCCCTGGCCTACAGCATCCGTTCCTGATTGACTTCAACAGCAAGATTGGCAATACGCCAGTAGTATCGGTTGATCGTGCGACAGGTTTAGAGCTAGCGAACAAAGCTGGTCAAAACGTGACTATGTCTAAAGATGGCGGTCAGGATTGGGAGTACTACAATGGTACTTCGATGGCGACTCCACACGTTGCAGGTGTTGCGGCACTAGCATGGAGCCACCACCCATCATGTACAGCTGCTCAAGTTCGCCAAGCATTAAAAGATACAGCGCTTGACCTTGATGTTGCTGGTCGTGATGACCGTACAGGTTATGGTTTGGTACAAACGCAAGCAGCAATTGCTGAGTTAGACTCAGTGTGTGGCGGCGGTAACCCACCACCTCCACCACCAAGTGGCAACGAATTGTCTAAAGGTGTTGCGGAAACAGGTATTAGCGGTGCACAAGGTTCTGAAGTGTTCTATACATTTGAAGTTCCAGCTGGCGCAACTGACCTAACGTTTGATATGGCAGGTGGTTCTGGTGATGCTGATATGTATGTCCGTTTCGGCTCTGAGCCAACAACAGGAACTTACGATTGCCGTCCATATAAAAGTGGTAACACTGAAAACTGCTCGTTTGCTTCACCTCAAGCAGGAACTTACCACGTGATGATCCGCGGTTATAGCTCGTACTCAAACACAAGCTTAACAGCTGATTACACCGACGCTGGTTCTAACCCACCAGTAAACGATACTCTGAGCGAGTCAAACCTTTCTGGTAACAGAAACAGCACTCAATACTTCACGCTAGAAGTTCCAGCGGGTCGTAGTTCAGTAAGCGTTTCAATCTCGGGTGGTTCTGGTGATGCTGACTTATACGTTCGTTATGGCAGCCAGCCAACGACAAGCTCTTATGACTGTCGTCCATACAAAAACGGCAACAGCGAGACATGTACATTGAACGCACAAGCAGGTACTTATCATATTATGCTTCGTGGTTACCGTGCATACTCAGGAGTTACACTTTCAGGTAGCTCTAACTAATCAGAGATAGTGATTAGCATAAAAGGTCGCTTCGGCGGCCTTTTTTTATGGCTGTAAGCTTTTGGTAACACTTTTTGAGAGCCTCAATGCCAGTTCACAGAATCGGCATGACGAACTGTACAAATTTTATCCAGGTGCTATAAAAAGGGAAGTTCGTCACAGAAGTGGCGCTCCTATAAGATATCCGAAGCCGCTTTTGTCATGAGCCGATTGTTAATGGACTAGACAGGGGATTCTTATGAATAAAAAAGTATTAACGGTAGCGGTTGCTGTTGGTCTGGCGACCAGTTCGGCAGTGAACGGCGCTAGTGATCAGCTTATTATCAAGTATAAAGACGGTGTCGATAAAGCTCAAAAGGCATCGGTTATGGCTATGGCTAATATCAGCGCCAAAGCTTCCTTCCAGCTTAAACACAAGCGCTTTACCTTCAATGATTCGCAAGTAGTACGTTTATCGAAACGGCATGATGAAAAAGCCTTACAAGCGATTATCAGGCGTATACAGTCAGATCCCGATGTGGATTATGTTGAAGTAGACAGAATAATGAGGGCAACGGCAACTGCTAATGATCAATATTACCCGTCTCAATGGCACTATCATGACCCCGTGGCTGGGATTAACTTAGAAAGTGCCTGGGACGCTTCAACCGGAGCTGGGGTTAAAGTAGCAGTAATCGATACCGGGTATTTGCCGCATGAGGATTTAGCGGCAAACATCATTGGCGGTTATGATTTTATTGCCGATACGACGACAGCAAACGATGGTGACGGTCGAGATGGCGACGCTAGCGATCCTGGTGATTGGTATGGCGTGTTTGATTGTGGCTTTAATTTCGATAGTCGAGACTCAAGTTGGCACGGAACCCATGTTGCAGGAACCGTGGCGGCAGTGACGAATAATAGCATTGGCGTGGCTGGCATAGCGCATGATGCGAAAGTAGTACCGATTAGGGTATTGGGCAAGTGTGGCGGTTATACGTCGGATATTGCTGACGGTATGGTGTGGGCATCAGGTGGAGCCGTATCCGGCGCGCCAGCAAACGCTCATCCAGCTAAAGTTTTGAACTTAAGTTTAGGCGGCTCCGGCTCTTGCCCGACAACGACGCAAAATGCAGTCAATACAGCCCGTAGTAATGGTGCTGTGGTAGTGGTGGCGGCAGGAAACTCAAACTCTGACGTCTCAGGTTTTACACCTGGTAATTGTAATGGCGTGATTTCAGTGGCAGCCACCAATAAACAAGCTGACCGTGCTAGCTATTCTAATTTTGGTAGCCTGATTGATATTGCTGCTCCTGGCGGAGAGGGCGGACAAGATGGTGTTGCTTCAACGCTCAACGATGGCACCACAACACCAGCGAATGATATTTACGCTTATTATGCTGGAACATCAATGGCGGCGCCACATGTAGCGGGAGTAGCAGCACTGATGTTTGCGGTCAATCCAAGCTTAACACCGGATCAAGTTGAACAGGCGATCAAAGACTCTGCGCGAGCATTTCCTGGCGGATCAAGCTGTAATACCAGTAATTGTGGCGCGGGTATACTCGATGCCGCAGCAGCGATTGCAGAGGTCGACGATGGTAATCCTCCTGTGAACGAAGCCCCCACGGCGGACTTTAGTTACAGTTGCACTAATTTGGAGTGTGATTTTGATGCTACATCAAGTTCGGATAGCGATGGCAATATAGTGAGCTATAGCTGGTCGTTTGGTGGTAGCGGAGCTAATGCGTCGTATACTTTTGGCAGTGCCGGAACTTACTCCGTTACGCTTACTGTGACGGATGATGATGGCGCTACAGATACTGCAACACAATCTGTGACGGTCAGTGAGGAACCTCAGAATCAGCCACCTACAGCAAGCTTTACCTATAGTTGCACCGACTTAGATTGTAACTTTAATGGTTCATCTAGTAGTGATAGTGATGGAACCATCAGTAGTTATAGTTGGTCATTTGGCGGGAATGGAGTGACATCGAATTATACATTTGCAAGCGCCGGCAGTTATACGGTAACGCTAACGGTTACTGATAATGATGGCGCGACCGATAGCTCGACGCAGACCGTTACCGTGACGGAGCCTCAACCTTCAGATATTAGTTTGAGCGTTAGTCGGGCTTGGTGGGGATTCTACGCAGTGCTCAACTGGGATGGCGCCAGCGGATCCAGCGTGGATATCTATCGTGATGGACAATTGAGAACAACCACAGCAAATGATGGAGCTTACTCAGAGCGAGTCAGCCGTAATCGTAGTTACACTTACAAAGTGTGTGAATCAGGTTCATCAACAAATTGCTCCGATGAGGTCGTGAGCTCAAGGTAACTTTAACACCATACTACCCCTTAGTGTTAAAGGTTAAGCCCCGCATTATTTGCGGGGCTTATTTTATGGTGTGATGTTTAAGATTGGTTGTTTTGATCAGGCTGGCCATACATTTGTTCTGCACGTTGGTACTGTACCCAGCTAGTCAAAATATACTTATCATTAGACACTGGTTTTTGTCCGCGGTGAGTATGGGTAAACCCAGCAGGCGCAATAACCAACGAACCTTGCTTAGGTTTGCTTTGGACATTTTGATAAAAGAATTCAGTCTCACCACCTTCTTCAACATCATTCAAATAAAACATCCACAACAAAGTACGATGCAAAGAATCCTGGTTGGGATCATTCGGGTGAGGGTAGTGCTCTGAGTGCCAGTGAAAATAACCGCCTTCACCCTTATCATATTTCTGTGCATTAACCGGGCCTAACCGATAAACGGCCTGAATAAATTGCGCTAAGCTTTGGTCGTCCATCTTTTCAACGTCGACATAGCTCAACTGTTCCATATCACCCTCTTGGTTTTGGAACATTAACGACACAGCGCCTGCCAATAAAAAAGGGTATTGGCGGACATAATGAATCATGCCACGCAATACAACATTCTGAATATGTTGCATCTCATCCTGCCACTCATCAGGAAACTGTGTGATGGTGATATCGGTACTGTTTTTCTTGATCTTATCGACGCCGTGCCCCGTTTCACCCTGACGCTTGTGAGCGCTTTGCTCAAACTTCTCGATACACTTATTACAAAACTCAGGATCGAGCGCTTGCTCGTAAATATTAATAAAACTCGACATCAATGCCCCCGCATGGTCTTTTTTTAATCAAAGTTGCCATAGCTTATTATAGTCGGTACATTGATGCCAGAAATCGCCCAAAAAACTTTAGAATAGGGCGTTGAGACTAAAAGCAGGTTAATTATGAAAAGAAGAAACTTCATTGGCGCCCTTGGGGCTGGCGCAGCAGTCGCAGGGCTGACCGCTTGTAATAATGGTGGCAAAGAGACGAAAGCTGCACCCGTCGAAAAGTGGGATGGCGAAGTGATTAAATGGACCATGATCACGACGTGGCCTAAAAACTTTGCTGGCTTAGGCGAAGGCGCAGAATACTTAGCCAAGCTGATTAATCGTTTAAGTGGCGGTCGCATGGAAGTGAAAGTCTATGGCTCTGGCGAACTGGTGCCAGCGCTACAGGTTTTCGAGTCTGTCGCCAGCGGCGCTGCCCAAATCGGTCATGGTGCGTCTTACTACTGGAAAGGTAAGTTACCGATGACACCTTTTTTTGCCGCGGTGCCTTTTGGCTTAAACGCGCAAGAAATGAATGGCTGGTTGTTACATGGCGGTGGTTTAGAGCTATGGCGTGAGCTCTATGAACCGTTAGGATTAATTCCAGAGCCTTGTGGTAATACTGGGGTGCAAATGGCAGGATGGTTTAATAAAGAAATCAATTCTTTAGCAGACTTAAAAGGGATGAAGATGCGTATTCCTGGCCTTGGTGGTGAAGTGTGGCGCCGTGCCGGTGGTATACCGGTATTGATGCCAGGAAGTGAAGTCTTTACTTCTTTGGAGACTGGGGCGATTGATGCTGCTGAATGGGTCGGACCTTACAATGACTTAGCGTTCGGCTTGTTTAAAGCGGCTCGTTATTACTATTATCCAGGTTGGCATGAGCCTGGCACGACGCTTGAAGCTTTAATCAACAAAAAGGCCTATGAATCACTGCCAAAGGATTTACAGGAAATTGTGACAACAGCATGTCGTACTGCGAATGCGGATCTTTTAGCTGACTTTACGGCTAAAAATAATGAAGCATTGCAAACGTTAATTACAAAACATGGCGTTGAACTACGTGAGCTGCCGAAAGAAGTGTTAAGCGAGCTAGAAGCTATTTCTGAGAGCATGCTGAAAGAGCAAACGGAAACCGAATTGGATCAAAGAATTTTAGAGTCTTTTATGGAATTTAAAGATCAGGCTAAAACATGGCATCGTGTGTCTGAGCAAAGTTACTACGACGCCAGACGATAATAATGCTAGAAAACAAGGAGCCTATTTCGGCTCCTTTTTTGTGACATAGCGTGGTGAAATTAGCTTTGTTCTTTTGTAAGGCCATCAAGAATTTCTCGTCCTTTTTTCAAGGTTCTAGCTCCTTGACGATAGCGACCTCGGCTATTGAGAGAGTCGGCCAATTTAATATAGGCGTTGCCTAAAGCCGTTTGAGTTTTTGATAAGAGCTCGAAGTCGGTAGGCAAGGACTGGGCAAAAGGTTGGATATCTTCTGCGATGGTATCAAGCGTTTTGACAGATTCAGCACTGGAAATTTGTTCGCTGAAATCTTTAAAAGTTTTATCGTAGAAAATGGTTGCCGCATCATAAGGAAATGCAACCTCTGGATTAGCTTCGAGTTCCTTTTGATAAGTGCCTAACTTATCTGCTGCAGATAAATATTGCAGGCTTTCGCTTTTAAGTTGTTGAAAATCATTGTTATGAGCAAAAACCTTATCACCAACTTGTTGGAATTGCTGTAACTCAACAAAATTATTAGTGTCCATAGCCTCACGCAGAGAGGTCAGGAATAACTCTTGTGCCTGTGTACTAATTTCAGGTTGGTATTGCGGGGCTATCTGTTTCATTTCGGCTTGCAGAGTATAAATATCTGCACCGGATTCTTTTACCGCATAATCTTGCAACTCAAGTAGGCTGTTGTACTTTAACTCTATATTGTTAAGAAGTTGATTACGGTTTGAAAGAAGCTGATTTTCATAATTACTCAACTGTTGAGAGTCGTTAAGATAGGTTTTGGCGTCATTTATGACTGCGAAAGCCGCCGGATAATTTGGATATTTCCCGCTGGAGTCTTTTAGTGCAACGGAAGCTTTTTCAGCAAAGTGTTCATAAATGGGTTGCCTTAATTGATTCAAGGCGCTCGCTTTGTGATGTTCCGTTAAGGTACTTAAATTATTTAAAGCAGTTGCCATTAGATTCGGTTCTGTGGCCAAAACGGTATCTAACTTTGATTGTTCATTTTGTAGCGCTGTTAAATCAGACTTGAGCTGGCTAATTCGTGCTTGATCGGTACTCCAGACTTTATAAGCGATAAAACTTAATGCTAAAGCGCTAGCCGCAATTAATAAAGGCTTAGCATGTTGTTTGCTTAAACCTTGATAAAAAAGATCTACAGTTGCCACTCGGTCGTTGTGTTGAAGAGCTAAACCTTTTTTTAGGCCGTTCCAAGCAAAAGGAGATAATTTTCTACATTTCTTGGGTTTCAACTCTTGTGATAGCGCTTTGTCGGCAGGCGTCCTATCGTAGGGGTGTTTACTGGTTAACATCTCATAGCTAATACAAGCCAGACCATAAACGTCGTCTTTTACATCAATGGGCTGGTTATTGAGCATATTAGGACTAGCATAGGCAGGAGTAAAACCACCTACGTCAAATTCAGGTTCGTCGTTATGGCTTTGAACAGCATATTCGTCGATTTGTTGCTTTAAAGCTCTAGCGACACCGAAATCAAAGATTTTGACGTCTTGTTGGTTGGTGATAAAGATGTTGCTTGGCTTAAGGTCGCTGTGCAAAACGCCTTTTTTATGGGCGAAACTTAAGGCCGAACTCATTTGCTGAACAACCTTCATCACCCCAGATTTTGGTAATCCATTGGGACGACTCCGTTTAATGAGTTTATCAAGCGACTCGCCTTCAAGAAGCTCCATAACAATGTAACAAAGATCGTTTTCGAATATAAAATCAAAGACTTGTACGATATTGGGGTGAGATAGCTCACGAATTTTCTTAGCTTCTCGCTGCATAATAGTGACTGCGTCAGGGTGATCAGCAAATTCATTGCTTAAAACCTTAACAGCGACAAAAGGGCTTTTATCACCAGCAGATTCAGCATGCAGGTCCTTAGCTTTATAAACTTCGCTCATCCCTCCAGAGCCTAAACTTTCAACCAATTTATAACGATTGGATAAGGTATCACCAATGCTTAGTTTGATGTGATTTAAACGTGATGATTGTGAGCGATCACTGACGTTCTGCACTACTGTTTTATCATCATCTTCGACGTCTTCAGGCGGCTGCGGAGCTTTGATATGTTGAGCCGCAATAGACGATCCAGAGTTGTTATCTGTGGAATTATTAGTATTAGTGCTTGCAGGGCTGTGATCTTCAGAGTCTAAAGGCTGATCGTGCTGTTTTTCACGTTCCTGTGCTTCCCCTGAAGTTGGCTTTCCTTGCTCGTTATTATGTTGATCAGTCATTTTGTCCTCAAATTTTAGATAGGCGGTATCCAAATCGGCTTAATAATCTACAACAAGAAAGAATAATCATCAATTATTTGTTTATCTTGAATATATGTTCACATTATTTGAAATAGGCTCTTGATTATTATTTGTAGAATATTATTATCTGTGCTTTGAAATGGAATTTGGCCTTCAATTGCCTTAAAAACGTCATAAATTATAAGATTTGAGCGCGTAGTATAGCGATCAGGGCTAAGAAGTTTTGAAATAAATTTAAAAAATGTGGACTGATTGGATAAAAGTATCCTCAGGAAGAATAAAAAATATACAAGATATTTTATAGATATTAGGGATTTTCTGGATGAGTATTCTGAAATTAAAGGTTACGAGCTACCATCGTTTAACTCCAGGGCAAGTCGTAGAGCAGACTTTTACAGAGCAAGGGGGCAGCATTGGGCGTTCCGCAAAATCAGATTGGGTCTTACCTGACCCTGATAAAGTGATCTCAAGTGTTCATGCTTATATAAGTTTCCAGTCAGCTCAATTCTATATAACCGATAATTCGACCAATGGCTTATTTGTTAATCGTTCAGTGCAGCCTTTAGGAAAGGGTAACAGCCAGAGTTTAGCAGATGGCGATTATCTTCAGTTAGGAGATTATGAGGTTGAGGTTGCGGTTGAAGCGGGAATTCCAGAGGTAGCGCAAACGCAGGTTCAGCAAACTGCTCCGCCAATCACTCCTTCAGAGCCTCCGCAAGAATATATTGATCAAACAGCATTAGATGCAGAACGAGCGCAACCGACGCGAACAGAAGCGGTAAGCCAAGATCCTTACGCCGAGAACTTCACTCCGCCAATGGCGCAAATTCCAGAAGATTGGGATCATAATTCTGCCAATGGATCGCCAGAACAAATTAAGCAAGCTACAGAAGTGCGTCATCCAGAGGCGAAGCCAGCTGAATCAAGCCGTATTGCACAGCCAGCTTCAACAAAGGATGCTGCGATCACACCACAAACTGGTGCAATGACAGGTGAAAGGAGTGAGGCATTTAGTGCGCCGGCAAAAGCTCAAACTCATCAGCAACCACAGCAACCAGCCCCAGCTATGCCAGCGTCAGGTGGAAGTTTTGACAGTATTGATGGTGAGCAAGCAAAAGCGTATCTGACTTCATTCCTAAATGCAGCGGGCTTAAGAGAAGATGATTTACCGCGAGAGGTTTCTCCTGCCCTGTTTGAAGCCATGGGCGGTGCATTACGATTTTCATTGCAAGGCATGCTGGATATCTTGAGAGCAAGATCCGATATGAAAAGTGAATTCCGCGTGATGCAGACAACGATTAGAACTCAAGAAAACAATCCATTGAAGTTCTCGATTAATGTTGATGAAGCGATGAGAAACTTATTTCTGCGGCAAGTACCAGGGTTTTTGCCATGGTTTCAAGCGATTGAAAGTTGCTTTAAAGATATGAGTACACATGAGTTGGCATTAATGGCTGGAACCCAGGGTGCATTACAGGGTGTGCTAGATACATTGAATCCAGAAGAGATATCAAGAGCCAATCAAAGCGAATCGGCGTTACAAAAAGTATTGCCAGCAACGAAGAAGGCGAAAATGTGGGATGTTTTTGTAACATTACACAAAGAGGCACAAGAAGAAGTAGGCCAAGGCTCAGAAAAGACATTTTCAGAAGATTTCGCTGCGGCTTATGAAGCGCAGCTTAAGAAACTAGGCGCAAATTAACCGATATTAAGTAAGGCAAGAATTGAGGAAAAGATGAAACAACTAATAAGAAACATGTTAACGATAGGCTTGGCGATTGCAGTTGCAGGGTGTTCGTTCTTAGGTGGTGAAGACGGTGCTGATGTGCAACTGGATGTGATGGTAGATAAACAAGTAAATCCAGACCCATCGGGCAGAGCTTCACCTTTAGTCATTAAAGTCTATCAACTTAACGATAAATTGGCTTTTGAAACTAAGGACTTCTTCTCAATCTATGATGCGACAGATAAAGATATACAGAAAGCGATACTAACTCAAAAAGAGTATCAGCTGAATCCAGGACACGAAATCCATAAGGCGTTAGTGACAGACCCGAAAACGAACTACATTGGTATTGTTGCAGCATTCAGGGATATTGAAATTGCTAAGTGGCGAGCGGTAGCAAAAGTAACACCTGGTGAAGAACATAAAGTAACGTTTACGTTGAAGGGCGTAAGCATAGAAGTTGTAGCGGAAGAATTGTAAAGGTGATTGATGGATAACAGGGTTGTATGGGCTGAAGGAATATTTTTATCACCACATCACTTTCAGCAACAAGAGCGATATTTTGAGAATACACTGAATCAGCGAGTGTCAGTAACAAGCCCCTTTCAGTGGGGTTTTAGGCGTTTACTCATTGAACCTGACGCACTTCTCATGGGGCAAATATCAATTTCAGAAGCAAGAGGGATTTTTGCGGATGGAACAGTATTTAATTTGCCACAAAATGATCCTGTGCCTGCAGTACTGGATCTAAGTGAGCAAAAGCAACTGGCAGGAAAGCGTGTATTTTTAGCTGTTCCAAGCATTCAAAATAACAAGGCTTTGATCAATAAGCGATTAGATAGCCAAGACAACTTTCGTTATAACCGGATTGATATTGAGTTAATGGATTATAACGAAGGAGATCGCTCTGCTGAATCGCTTGAGTTGGCGAGCCTAAATATAAAATTAGTATTGGAAGGCGAAAATACCAAAGATGATGGCAATGTTAGATTGCCTGTAGCAAAGATTAAGGAAAGCACGAGTAACGGTTCCTTAATATTGGATGAGACATTTATCCCGCCAATAATAGACATAAAGGCAAGTAATCACTTGTTATCAGCCGTAAAGCAATTGATTTCTACTCTCTCTGTGCGAGCGACAACATTATCGGAGAGGGTGGTTAATGTTAGCCAAGGTGGTTCAAATACAATACAAAACTTTTTATTACTACAGTTATTTAATCGTTATGAAGGTTTATTTAAACATTATCTAGCATTACCGTTTTTACACCCAGAAGTGATGTATCGTCTTTTAGTGCAGTTTGAAGGAGAGTTAGCAACTTATTACTCAGCGACAAGGCGAGGTAATAGTAGCTTAATGTATCGTCATGATGATTTAAGTCAGACATTTAAGATTATTGACAAGGTGTTAAAGGACTACCTTAGCGCTGTGATAGAAGAAGCGGCCAGCCCAATCACGATAGAAGATCGTCGATATGGAATCAAAGTGGCAACGGTACACGATAAAAAGTTATTCAAACAGGCAATTTTTGTTTTAGCGGTGAAAGCTGATATGCCTGTCGACGATTTGCGAGGGCAATTCCCAAAGCAAACTAAAATAGGAACCGTTGAGAATATTCGGAATCTGGTGAATAACCAGCTGCCAGGAATTAGCTTAAGTAGTTTGCCTGTAGCCCCTCGAGAAATACCTATCAAAAGAGACTTTGTGTATTTTCAGTTAGAAGGAAATAGTCCACATTGGGAAAGTTTAAGTGCTTCTGGAGGGCTAGCTTTTCATGTTTCAGGAGACTTCCCTGAGTTAGAGCTCGAGTTTTGGGCGGTAAGGAAATAAGAATAAGGACATACAATGACACAAGCATTTGATGACTCAGATAAGACTATTGTAATACCTCGGCCAGGCGGAATACAAAGAGCGCCAACCAAGCCTCCTGCAGAGGATGAAACACTAATGCCGGAGTTAAGCAGAAATACTATCGGCACATTATTTTCAGTATCAGGTATTGGAACCAATCCGATACTCGATGCTGCGACAACGTTAATTGCTTTAGCGGTAGAGTTACGAAATACCCCCGTCGTCAATAATTTAGATTTGCTGCATAAGCAATGCCTGAACCAGATGCGGGACTTTGAGAACCAGTTAAGAAAAGCAGATGTGGAGATGGATGATATTGCGGATGCAAGGTATTGCCTGTGTACCGTTATCGACGAAACTGTCCTCAATACTCCTTGGGGTACTAACAGCATGTGGAGTACCAAAAGCTTATTAAGTATTTTTTATAAGCAGACTTGGGGTGGAGAACAATTCTTTTCGATCTTGGAAAATCGTCTGACAAATCCTGCAAAAAACAAAGACTTATTAGAATTTATGTACGTCTGCTTAGAGCTAGGGTTCGAAGGTAAGTATAGAGTCGACCCTAATGGCTACAAGCAGATAGAAGAACACAAGGATAGGCTGTATCGGGAATTAGCACGGCTAAAAGGTGAGCTGAGTAAGGAAATATCACCGCGATGGCAGTCAAATGTGCCAGAAATGATCAGTAGTAGCAGAAAAATTCCGGTATGGATGGTTGGGTTAGTATTAGCTGCAATATTACTTGGGCTCTACATGACTTTCAGCTATCAATTAAGTGAAAAAGCAGATCCCGTCTATAAGCGCTTTGCAACACTGATCCCAGAGACACAGGTAGAGTCAGAAAATAGTCAGATGTATGTGGACTATGCAAAACAATTGAGGCAGCTATTATCGACTGAGATAGAAATGAACAAACTCATGGTAGTTGAGAAGGTCGATAGAGTAAGCATCGTTATATTAAATGGTCAAATGTTTGACTCAGCAAGTGCAAGTTTAAATGAAGGTTATTTGCCGCTCTTAGAGAAAGTGGGGCAAGTCTTAACTACTGTACCGGGTAAAATTGAAGTTATTGGCCATAGTGATGACCAGAAAATATTTACAGCACGTTACCACTCTAATTGGGAGCTTTCATTAGCAAGAGCAAACTCGGTAGTGAGGTATTTAAGTGGCAATGAAAGACTAGCGACCCGTATGACCGCAGAGGGGCGTGGTGATGCGGACCCAATGTTTGAAAACAGTACAGAAGAGAACCGAGCAAAAAACCGTCGTGTCGAAATAATGTTATCGCTTAATAATAATCATACTAATGATTTCAATACTGCGAAGACAGTAGGTGAATAAAAGGAAAAGGATGTCATGAGAAAGTTCTGGAAAGCATTGAAAGGTTTTATTACCAACAAGTGGGTAATCACCATACTTGTAATTGCTGCAGTCGTTGCATTGATATGGTTTGGTGGACCATTGGTTTCTATTGCAAGTGTAAAGCCTTTAGAAAGTGAAGTAGCAAGATTAGCTACATTGTTTGTATTAGCCATGATATGGGCGCTATATAACTTCTTCCAAAAATCAAAAGCTAACAAAAATAATAAAAGATTAGTTGAGAGTATGGTGGAGCAGCCATTAGAAGAAGACGAACATGAGAAACTGTCTAGAGAAGAAGTTAGTGCTTTACGGGATCGAATGAAGCAGGCTCTGTCGATCTTAGAGAAAAATAAATTAAATGGAAAAAACATATACCAACTTCCTTGGTTTGTAATGATAGGCCCTCCTGGTGCAGGTAAAACGACTACTATCATGAACTCGGGGATTCGCTTGCCATTAAAAGATGTCATGGGCGGAGAGCCGGTCAAAGGTGTTGGTGGAACAAGGAATTGCGATTGGTGGTTTACGAATGAGGGAGTATTACTAGATACAGCCGGTCGTTACACAACACAGGATAGCTATGAAGAAGTTGATAGTCGTGCTTGGCATGGTTTTTTAAATCTTCTGAAAGATACGCGACCAATGCGTCCTGTTAATGGAGCCATTTTAGCAATAAGTTTAGCAGAAATTGCAGGGCAGACGCAGACAGAAAGAAATGATCATGCACAAGCAATTCGCCAGCGTATACAAGAGTTAAAAGTCCACCTTGGAGTAAACGTTCCTGTTTACGTAATGTTAACGAAAGCGGATCTTCTGGCAGGATTTGAGCAAACATTCGATGATCTGAGTAAGGAAGAGCGAGAACAAGTCTTTGGATTCACTTTCGATATAAATAATAACTACAACGAAAACGGTGCTATCGCCGACTTTAACCGTTATTTTGTAGAACTAATAAAAGAAGTAGAAGCTCGTGTTTTAAAACGTCTACAACAAGAGCGAGACCCTGAGCGTAAGGCACTAATATTTAACTTTCCTCGACAGCTTAGAATGGCGCAAAAGGGGATTGATGACTTTTTAAAAGAAGTTTTCTTACAGAACCGATACGAAGAGCCATTTGTCTTGCGTGGTATCTATCTAGTTAGTGCAACGCAAGAAGGATCACCAATTGATCGTATATCAAGCAATTTATCAAAGAGCTTTGGCTTCAAAATTAATGGACATAAAAGTAATGATAACTCGGGCAAAGGCTACTTTATAAAAGATGTTCTAACCCGGTTGATATTTAGAGAGTCAGAATTAGTCGGTACGAATATCAAATATGAGCGACGCCAACAATTATTTCGTTATTTTGGCTATGCTGCGTGCCTATTAGTGTCTCTAGTAGCCAGCTATTTGTGGATTAATAGTTACTATAAGAATCAATCACTAATAGAGCATACACAGCAGTTAGTCGAAAAGTATGACACCGTCACCGAAGGAGGGCTTAAAACGGATTCAAGTATTCTTGAACTGAATGATGGATTAAATGTTTTACGCCAATTTCCTGAAGGGTATGCGCCAGAAAAAAATGCTCCAATTAGTATGAGATTTGGTCTGTATCAGGGTGAAAAATTTGGTGGGCAGGCAAGAGAAGCTTATCAAAAAGCACTCAACAATTTCTTTGGACCATTCTTGCAAAGCAGTATAGAGGGCGAACTAGCAAATGCTGATGATAATACAGATTATCTATACGAGATGCTTAGGTTGTACCTGATGTTCTATGAAAAAGAACATATGAGTCATGAAGATATTAGTAACTTCTTTGCACTATATTTAAAGCGAGAACACGGGGGTGATTTAAACAACCAATTTAGACATGAAATGCAGCAGCATTTAACGTCATATTTGGACTTAAATATCCCATTCCCGAAGAGGGATAGCAAACTAGTAGAGTATGCGCAAGATAAACTGAACGACGTTTCTTTAGTCGACAGGGCCTACGCAAGGCTTAAAGAAGAGTATAGAGAGTCTATGCCAAGCTTTCAGTTGAGTAATAATATTCCACTTAATATGCAGCAATACTTTTATAGAAAAAGTGGACGAAGTTTAGAAGAAGGAATTCCGGGCTTATTTACTTATGCTGGATATCATGGAGTCTTCAAGTCAGAAAGTGAGAAGATTACTAAGTTGTTGGCAGAGGAATCGTGGGTTTTGCCGGATCAAAAAGTGGAATCTCTTGATGATAAGCAAATTACAAAAATGAGATTAGAGGTTCAAAATAAATATTTCCAAGATTACATCTATAAGTGGCGTAACTTGATTAATGATGTGGATATTCGCGAGTTCTCGACTCCGGCACAAGGGGCTCTAATGTTGGAGGATTTAACGGGTGTTAACTCCCCAATAAAAAGGATATTTGAATCTGTAAGAGACAATGTGATGCTCTCGCGAGAGGAGTCTGGTGGAGTGAAAGATATGGCTAAAATGGCTGATAACACTCCTGAGGGCTTAAGGCAGACAAAAGTTGGCAATCGTGTATCTCGAATCAATCGGATGATGCCGAAGAATATGGATGCTTACTCACAGGAAGAAAACCCTGAAAAAGTAGTAGATAGAGCCTTCAAAGATATCGTTGAATTTGTTGGTCAGGATGATGATAAACCTGCGAGGCTAGACGCCACGTTAGAGTCAATGAAAGACTTAAAATCATTTTTAGAATCAATTAGTAATGCCAATAATAAAGCAGAAAAAACTTACGAGGCTACCAGCAGCCCAGAGGCTGCAACGGTAATAAATAATATAGGTATGGAGTCTCGCTCGACACCAAAGCCAATGAATAACTGGTTAACAAAAATTGAGTCGAGTGGAAAGACGTTAACGACCAGCGGCACTTATAGTTATTTGAACAATACTTGGCGCAGTGAAATTTTGCCAGAATGTCGTAGGGCAATTCAAGGACGCTATCCTGTCGATAAAGGCAGCGCTCAAGAGATAACCCTAGATGACTTCAGTAGTTTCTTTGGGTATTACGGGGAGATGGATAACTTCTTTAATGAGCACTTAAAAGTATTTGTTGATACTTCAACAAGTCCTTGGAGGCTTCATCGTGATATTGGCATTAGCAGGAATACGCTAAGACAGTTCGAAAAAGCAAAGAAGATCAGGGAAACATTCTTTGCTAAGGGTAGTGAGCAGCCAAGTATTAAGTTCTCGCTCAGACCAACGAGCTTAAGCGTTAACGTTAAGCAGTTCTTTTTAGAAATGGAAGGTCAGGTTTTATCTTATCGACATGGTCCTGCTCGCCAATATCCGATGCGTTGGCCAGGTCCAGATAGTAGCGGGTTAGCCACTGTCACCTTTACGCCCGCAAGTGGTTTTAAAAATGAAGTCATTCAAGGAAAAGGGTTCTGGAGTTTATTCAGGCTACTTGATAAAGGTGAAGTCAGAGAATCTGTGTCTTACGACAAATTCTTTGTCGAGTTTAAGCGCGGTGAGTTTAGTGCGATTTTAGAACTGCAGGCCAATAGTGTGAAGAATCCTTTTTATAAATCTGTGTTGGAGGGTTTCCGTTGTCAGAGCAATTTGTAGAACAACAAACTACAGGAAAAATTGCTTGCTTCGGTAAGATCCGAGCAAAGGGTGATTTTGTGTCTAGAAATCTTGACTATCAAACTCAAGAATATTTAGACGGTTGGTTACAACAAGCAATCAGTATAAGCCAAGGTCAAATCGGAGAGGGTTGGTTAAGACATTATCTAACGAGTCCTATTTGGCGGTTCGTCATAAGTAATAAGGAAATTGGTAAAGACATCATTGGGTTCATGATGCCTAGTATTGACAAAGTTGGTAGGTATTACCCGCTTTTTATGTTGGAAACTTATGACGAAGGAAAATTGTGTGGTGAAGACTTAAGTTGTAAAAGTTTTGCAGAGTTAGAAGAGTTGGCTATGAGTACGTTGGATGGAAGCGATGAAAGTTCTGCCTTTTTCGAGTCTCTAAACCAGGCAGCATTTCCATTGTATGGCGAAGAAGCACCTGTGCCGAGAATATTGCAGAATATTAATTGTGGGGAAGCAGGTATTAGAAGTGAAGTTTTGGAATATCTGTGGCAAGAGTCATTAGATTTTACAAGCTTCAGGCACGAACAAATAACAAATAACGATGTTACAGGAATCTGGTGGACAGAAGGATCTAAAACGATAAGTCCCACATTAATATATTGCTCAGGATTACCGCCAATTGATGGGTTTAGTGCCTTGATTGATGGCGATTGGGAGCGATGGGGCTGGCAAGAAAAAATAATGAAAGAAGAGGAAGAATCTTTTGCAGCAGAATGATTATTCATGGATTTCGAGTGGAACGACGCATGTTGGAACCGTGCGTGATGTTAACGAAGATAATTATATTGAACGGCCAGAATTAGGTCTATGGGTCGTTGCAGATGGTATGGGTGGGCATAGTGCTGGCGATATCGCTAGTACCATGGTTGTAGATGCTTTATGCATATTAGAAAGAGACGGAACTAATGAAGAGTTCATACAAAAAATAGTAGACACCTTGAGTATTACTAATCAAAAGTTGCGTCAGATAGCATTTTCTAGATTCGGCAAGAAATCAATGGTTGGTTCAACGGTCGTGGTATTAGTCTGTTACCAAGGAAAGTACACCATTCTATGGGCCGGTGATAGTAGAGCGTATTTGTATCAGTCAGGGGAGTTAGAACAAGTAACGCGAGACCATAGTCATGTTAATGAACTAGTTGATTCTGGAGCTTTACCAGAAGAGGAAGCGGAGGCGCACCCTCTGGCAAATGTCATAACGCGTGCGATCGGCGCAGCTCAAGATCTAAACATTGATCGCTTAGATGGTGAGTTAAACTCAGGCGATATATTCCTGCTATGTAGTGATGGCTTAAACAAAGAATTAACGGATAACGAAATTAAACAGTTTTTTACTACAGAGAACGTTGTAGATATCAATAAAGCTCTGATCCACTCAGCTTTGATTCGTGGTGCTAAGGATAATATCACCGCCATTTCAGTGAAAATTGATGTGGACGATGAGGTTGATGACTACACAATTCCAGCGCAATCATTGAAAGCCAGCGATGCGGTATAGGAGTTTACGTGATTGAAATAATAGAGCTAACCCAACCAATATCAGATGAAACCCCTTGCGGTGTAGACTTAAGACAAGATGCTAGCGTCGACTCAATTTATTATAAATTAAGAGACTATAGAAATAGTGCGCGTAAAGAGGAAAGACAGGCACTAATTGACCCCGATAATTACGATGATATTGCAGACGGGTGGGCTGAGTTGGCCGAACTTGCCACAGCTGCATTAAAGAGTGAGACAAAAGATTTAGAAGTCGCAGCTTGGTTGATAGAGGCCTGGACTAGACTGCATGGAATTGAGGGTTTTAGTAAAGGATATGAATTAGCGTCTGAGTTAATCAAGGAGTATTGGGATAAAGGACTATACCCCGCGGAAGATGAAGATGGTCTGACGACTCGGGTATCTCCAATAAGCGGATTGAATGGCTACGAAGGCAACGGGTCTTTAATAATGCCAATAAAATCTATTTCAGTGACAGACACTTCTCAAGAAGATAACTATGTGGTTTGGCAATACGAGCAAGCATTGCAAATTGAGCGAATAGAAGATCCCGAGAAACGTCAAAAGCGTTTGGATTCTGGAGCTGTAACTCTTGATGATATCGTTCGATCAGTGAATGTAACAAGTGCAAACTTTTACCAGCAATTGGATGAGTCCTTGACGAGTGCAAAGACACATTATCAGAACTTCGTTGAAGTGTTGGATTCAGTTACAGAAGAGTTACCACAACCTACATCAAATATTAAGAATGCTTTAGAAGAGTGTGAATCAGCACTAAACCATCTTGCTAAAGACAAGTTAGCTGAGATGGTAGTAGCAGAGGAATCTGTCGACGATGCTAGTGGGGATGTTGAAGAAAGTAAAACGAACTCTAGTGATAAAGCGATAGCAGACCGTCAACAAGCGTTACGGAAGTTAGAAGAGATAGCACTTTTTTTTAGAAAGACTGAACCTCATTCGCCCGTGTCATACATGATCAATCAAACAGTGCAATGGAGTCAGTTACCGTTACCGGAATTATTGCAAAAATTAATTCCCGATAGTGATGCCAGAGAAAATTATTTCAAATTATCTGGCATACCAATGGAAAGTGAAGAATAGAAATTTATTTTAATAGGCTATGGAGGATAAGAAATGGCTAGTATACACGATAGATTGAAAAGAGTTCGTAAACCTCGAGTACACATTACTTATGATGTGGAAACTGATGGTGCCGTGTTAGAGAAGGAACTACCTTTTGTTGTAGGTGTTATGGGAGATTTTACTGGTGACTCGACAAACCCATTAAAGCCTCTAAAAGACAGACGTTTTGTGCAAATTGATAAAGATAATATCAATGAGGTTATGCGCAATATGTCGCCTGGCCTTAATTTAAAAGTAGAAAATACACTTGAGAACGATGGTTCAGAAATGGCTGTTAATCTTGAGTTTAATTCTATGGAAGACTTCGAGCCAGCATCAATTGTAGATCAAGTAGAACCATTGAAAAAATTAATGGACACACGTAATCAACTGCGTGACTTAATGACAAAAATCGATCGCTCCGAAGAGCTTGAAGGGATCATGGAAAAAGTATTGCAGAATACTGATGATCTGGATGAGTTAGCAAAAGCGCTCGAGGTTGCTGGAGATAACAAAGGAGAATAATGATGTCTGATGCAAAATTAGCAGAGAATCAAGATGTCGCTGTTGAAGAAACGGAAGGGCTATTAGGTCAAGCCATTGCAGCGACTAAACAAACAGAGTCCAGTCGTGCAGCTGAGTTACTAAAAACATTAACTCAAGAAGCGATGAAAGGTACCGTTACTTGGAATAAGAATTTAACAGTAACGTTTCGTGAAGCTATTAACGCTATTGATGAAGCATTATCAGAGCAGCTTTCTAAGGTTATGCGTCATGAAAAATTCCAAAAGCTTGAGGGTTCCTGGCGCGGCTTACAATATTTAGTACAGAATACCGATACGTCAGTATCAATGAAGTTAAAAGTACTTAATATTAGTAAACGTGAGTTATTTAAAGATTTAAGTAAAGCCGTAGAGTTTGATCAAAGTCAGCTTTTCAAGAAGATCTATGAGAGCGAGTTTGGTACTGCAGGTGGTGAGCCTTATGGAGCCTTAATTGGTGATTATGAATTTACCAACCATCCTGAAGATATTGAGACTTTAGAATTAGTTTCAAACGCATCTGCAGCAGCTTTTGCTCCATTCATCTCGGCATCTTCGCCAGAACTATTCGGTTTTAATGATTGGACTGAGTTGTCTAAACCTCGTGACTTGGAAAAAGTATTTGACTCACTTGAGTATGCTCGCTGGCGTGGTTTCCGCGACTCGGAAGATTCGCGCTTTGTTACCTTAACCGCACCGAGAGTTTTAGCGCGCTTGCCTTATGGTGAAGCAACACGACCAATCGAAGAGTTTGCGTATGAAGAACTCAATGTAGACCCAAATACTAAGATTGCTCAGAATGCAAAGAATGATGATTATTGCTGGATGAATGCATCTTATGTCTTAGGCTCTAAGCTAACACAAGCATTTACGGAGTATGGCTGGTGTACAGCAATTCGCGGTGCAGAAGGTGGGGGTAAGGTTGACTCATTGCCAATGCATAACTTCCTAAGCGATGACGGTGACTTGGACATGCAGTGTCCGACAGAAGTCGGTATTACCGATCGCCGCGAGGCGGAGCTAAGTAAACTCGGTTTCTTACCTTTGTGTCACTACAAAAATACTGACTACGCCGTATTCTTTGGTTCTAATACAACACAACGTCCAAAGAAATACGACCGTCCAGAAGCCAATGCCAATGCAGAAATTTCTTCACGTTTGCCTTACATCATGGCGACATCACGTTTCGCGCATTACCTAAAAGTCATGGCTCGCGATAAGATTGGTTCATTTATGGAGCCAGAAGATTGCGAAGCCTGGTTAAATCGTTGGATCTTAAATTATGTCAATGCTGATGAAGACGCAGGCCAAGAATCACGAGCCCGCTATCCATTAGCAGAAGCGAAAGTCGAAGTTGAAGAAGTGCCGGGTAACCCAGGTGCTTATCACGCTAAAGCATGGCTAAAACCATGGCTACAGCTTGAAGAACTTTCAACATCACTAAGACTAGTCGCTAAGATTCCAGAAAATAAATAATCATTTAATGATTATTAGAAAAGGCCATCAATTGATGGCCTTTTCGTTTTCTATCCAATGATTAATCTTCTTATCGAGCTTTTCTTGTTTGGCTAGCTTGTGGGATGGGACTAATGACCACTCGAGCCAACCTTTTTAGGTTTGAGCCCGCTAGGGAGATCAATATCGTTTTTCATAAACGTTTCGATACAGCGCAGAATGTCTCTGTTGTGAGTTAACTCTGGTGGAATATAGCAACCAATACGGATCCTCATGCCTCGATTTAGTTCGCCTTCTTTGTTATAGACTTTTCCGGGACGGTATAAACTGATAATTAACGGACCGCCAACACGCTCTAAACTGGCAGAGAAGTCTTTGCATTCGGGTTGAATTTGGTCGAAACGTGCAGCATAAAAGCGAAACCATTGGCGGGTGTATATTAAGCCATTCTTACGGTCAACACGAATCGGTGCACCTGCAGGCCAGAACAAGATTAATAGCCAAGGTAACGCCGTGATTGCCATGCTACCGTAAATGAAACCGAAGCGGAAATGATATCTTGGAAGTTGTTCTTCATAGAACTCATCATAATCTGGCATTGGAATGCCTCTATATTCTCGACTAGGCCTTAATGATTCGTAATGCTCTTTTATTCTTTCCTCGTACTTAAATACTTGTGTTCTTTTTTCAATAAAGTTTTCATCAAAGAGATTAAACCAGGTGGCTGGGATGAGCAAACATACACCAATAATATAGAGATTAAGCTTCTGGAAAAGTACAGCGAAGCGTTTGATATCCAAGGTATTATCTGTGTAGGTTTTGATAGATTTTGCTATGGCGTTAAAAAGTCGCATGGTTGCCTCTTTTTTTATTAGTTATTGCGAGCCGCATGATAGAGATAGGTGTCATCAAGATTCTTGGATTTGCCGTGAGGGTCGGTGTACTCTACCGATAAAGTTAAACTATGGTAATCATCACTGACTAAGGATGATAGGTCGACTTGGATGACAGGGGAATCTTTTTCAGTCATAAAAGGAATATTTCTGTGGTGCTCGAAATCAAGAGTTGGTCTATTTGTATACTTACTAGACCCAAGAGATGTTTCCATAACTGTGATGTTAAGTAAGCGTTGATTGCCTGCTTCGTTAAAGCGGGGCAGGAATAACTCAAAAGCTTCACCTCGTTTAGTAATATTCTGAACCCTGGTTCTTAAGAATAAATCTTCAAAGTTGCGCATTTCTTGTTCAAAGAATTTTTTAAGCTCTGAATAATCTGAGTCCTCAGGAGCGGTAAGTTTAGTAGCTTTATCTAATTGGTCGTTAATGTTATCTAAGCGGTCAACTTTTTCTCCCCAATAATAATCTGATTTACCCCAAAAGCTTTTGTAAGCCCACTCTTCAATTGGATTAAGGGAGCCGAACCATTCGGTGATAAGGCCAACTGCTATAATGATGATGGCGATACCTATACCAATCGGGCCGATGAGGGCGCCTGCTAATAGCATGGCGGAGCCAAATGCAGCAATAGTATTGCCCCAGCCTTTGGCTTTGTTGCCGGTACTGAACCCTTCGTAGGCAGTAAAGGCGGTAAATAAGACGCCAATGGCACCAAAGGCTTTACCTGCAAATTGTGATATTCGTGCTCCTGAAATCGCGCCGACTCTTACTCGTGAGCTTAAATTGGCAATCGGTTTTAATGTAGAGTTGTTGCCCAATGTTTTATACAGCTTTTGAGATAAACCTTGTGATGAGGTTGTTACAAAATTACCGTTAGCGAAGGTTTGGCGGCATTCATAGATATCATTGATAATTGAGCCTGTGGCAACAACAAGATTAAGATAGGTATTTTCCGCTATTTTTCCGACTTTGGTTTGCGCGGTTTGGTTATTGCGACCCTCGAGGATAAAGTAGATTCCTGAGAAGTTAAGGAAAGCAGATAGCCCAGCCATACTGAGTCGGGTGTCTAATTGTGAGGCGGCTTTTTCTTGAAAGCCAGCCGATGGATAAAATTCACCTTCGATAGAAATATATTGTAGATCAATAGTATCGATATTTTGTGTGTTACTGACGGTTCTGCCTAAGTTTTGTTGTGACTGGACCATATTAGTATTTTGTCTAGTAATATTGGTTTCGCCTGCGGAAAATAAATTATTGGATGTTTCAGGAAGCATTCCGTTTTTGATAACGTCTTCAACATCAGTAATTTTTAGCGGTCGTTGATTAAAGTCATCAATTCCATAAAGCTTTTCAAGCGTTTCCATAAACGCTGAATTCGAGTATTGGAGCTGAAGCTTTCCTAGTTCAGGCCCATTAATTTTTAGGAAGGAATCAAACGACTCTGCTGCACCAAGCGCCTTATCCAAACGTTTCTGGACTCCTGTCTTGACGAGATCAGCAACCTTAGCCCAAACTTTTAGGTAGTCATTGATGGTTCTACCCATAGCAGTACTGCCACCTGTTTGGGCAATGGTTTCAATTTGATATTTTGAACCAGGAATTGTGTTTCCAACGCCTAAATAAATTTGATTTAATAGCTCCGAGGCGTAGGTGATAAGCTCGAGATCTTTCGTTTCAGAAGATCCTGTGACTCCAGAAAGGGCGAAATCAATTTGCTTGTGGATGGAGTAGTTTTGATTATGAGCAATACTGACTTTGTGAAGGTCTAGTAAATTTTCTGCAATTAAGTCGAATTGCTGTTCACTGTTATAAAGTTCTTTCCAAAGCTTGTCATCGACAATGATATCGTCGTATATGAGGTCTTTAACCCAATTGGCATCATCAACAATGTCTTTAATTCTTTCAACGGCTCTAGCGGTCGTGAGGGGATATTGGTGAGCGAGGCTAAAAGCTGCTCTTTCGTTATCGTTTTTATGTATTCGCTCATTAATATCTAGAATACGACCCACAGGGTCGTGTAAAGCTACGATACGTCCTGTCGTTTGACTGTATTCGCAAGGAGCTATTTGATTAGGAGACTGAGGCTTTACTCCGGTGTGTGAGTCCGCATATTCAGTTAATGGACCAAATACCCCGCGAACAAATTCATCGACCATATTAGACTTAAAATCTACAACCAGATCCTGAAGCTTGCTTAATGGTGCTGAAAAAGGTGTTTCTTCTGCACCAAGCGACACTTGGGTGAACAGCTTCTCACGAAGGGCGCTATTATTTTCAAGCTGCTCAAAGAAATAAGCTGGCCAGCGGTGTTCGCTATAGGCAATCTCGATTTCTGTTGTTGTGTGTGGAACGAAAGCGTAAGGATAGGTTCGAGAATCATTCAGCCTCCACTGTCCTGAGGCATAACCATCAACCCACTCATAGAGTTTGAAGACATACTGACCGCCAACGTTAATATCGGTATCTGGATGTCTAAGATAGAAGGGAATATCGTTTCCTGTGTTGACGTTACTAGAGTTAGCGTCACCTGCTTCTGTGTTATAGCGAAATATTAACCATTTGCCCTTTTTAGTATCGGTTCTTGTATTCTCATCTTCAACACCATTTTTTGCGAAAATGTAAACAAAGCCTTGTCGAATGCGTCGAAACTCATGATCAACTTCATTATGCAAATTATCTTCAGCACTTACATTCCTGTAACTTTTAGATATTTCAGTTAATACAGTCGGTTTAATCGCAAACCTTACTGGAAAAATTGGAATAATGTTTTGATCGCATGGGGCGACTGGGTCATTGGCTGATTGCGTTGATGATAAGTTTTCACGTGACATGGGTTATCCTTGTGTATTCGTTCCTGTGGTGTAACGTTGGACAGCGTCTTTAGTGCTTTCATAGAGAAGTTTGGATTTTTCTAGATGGCTGGTTTTTTGTTCAGATAAGTATTGTTCAATTTGCGACAAGTCAAAATGGTGAGTTTGCGCCATTAATTTTGCATAGCAGTAATCATAAAGTGCTCGGGGGGAGGTATAACCTTCCTTTAACCCTTCTTCACACCATTGGTTGATCTGGTTGCTTTCAAGGTTTGAACTTTCTTGAGGAAAGTCTTGTCGCAACTCAGCTTCAATAATTTTCTTATTTTGCGTCCAACGATAGTCTTTAAAAAACTCGAATTCGGCTTGGGTTAGTGTGACCTTTCCGGTGTGTTTAAGGCCGTGGTTCTGCTGAATGCGGTAAGCATTAGCGTTATTGCCATTATTGTCTTCGCAGTAAAAGGTGTGGATGAGTTCATCGTCACCACTGGCACCGTACCATTTTGCTATGCGCTGAGGCCATCGTTGAATGGATTGTAAGTAATGGTTCATGGTGCGAGGGTCGAAAAAACGAAAGTAAAACCACTTATTCGTGTCGTCTTGAATTTTGATGAATTTTTTTAGATGGAAGACGATTTTGTCGATGCGTGATTTACTTTGAATAATAATAGCAGTGTGCTTTCCCCAGTGATTCACGAAGAAATCGCGATGAAATTTCGGAATTTGGTCATTATCATCGACTTGTGCTTTCGTCAGGGTGATGTCGATGACATAGGGTGCCTGCTGCTTGAGCTCTTGAGCTATCCGCCCTGAGTAAAGTGAACGTGTGTCGAGTTCGTTATAATCGTCTATATCAAAGGTTTTCGTTAACTGACCTCTTGCG
>CATNCP010000020.1 GCA_950096615.1 uncultured Kangiella sp.
ACAAAGTTATCCACAGAAAATGGAGTGCTGTGGAAAAAATAATCAAACACAGAAAAGCAAAGATACTGTAAATTATGATAAAGATCCAATGTGTTAGCTAAGATACGACCAGAGGGCATAATATTTGGAATAATATTGGTCAAAGTTCGTTAAGATAAGGAAACTAAATAAATGACTCGTTAGATAAAAGCGAGCATTGGGCATCATCATTGGGCCTCACTGGACTATAAGGGATACATTATGAAACATGAGACTGTAGTAGCATCAAAGCTGCTGAAATTCGCGAGAATATTGAGCGTTACAGCCTTGTCGGCTTTGGCATTGTTAGGACCAAATCTAGCGACTGCAAAGCTTGATAAGGCTAGCAGCGATAAAACTGAAGAAAGTCAGCTAGATCCATATTTTAAGGCTCTGGCTGATAATAATCGCTTACTTGGTCACATGGCTTTGTACAAAGGTAATGACAAAGTCTACAGCACGACGCTAGAAGCTGCTGGTGGTGAAACCCTGAAAAATGATAAGCAGTTAAAATACAAAATAGGGTCCATTACGAAAACCTTCACAGCGACTCTAGTCTTCCAGCTTATTGAAGAGGGTAAATTAAGCCTGGACACAACTTTGGACAGTTACTATCCAAAAGTGGCTAACGCTGACAGGATTACAATCCAACAAATGTTGAATCATCATTCAGGGATCCATAGCTATACCGATGATCCTAACTTCATTAGCTACCATATGTCGCCGCAGGACAAGACCTTTCTGGTCAACAAGATCCAAGGCTTTGATGCTGATTTTGAGCCAGGCGAAAAAGGCGCGTATAGCAACAGTAACTACTTACTTCTGGGCTATATACTTGAGGAGATTGAAGAGAAATCTTATGCAGAGTTATTAGAAAATAAGATATTCAAGCCATTAGGAATGAAGGACACTTTTATAGGCAAAGCCATTAACCCGAAAAATGCGGAAGCTTATTCGTACCAGTTCAATGGTGAAAAGTGGGAAGAAGTTCCACAGTGGGATATGTCAGTGGCTTATTCGGCGGGAACTTTAGTCTCGACTGCAGATGATCTAAACCTTTTTATTACGGGATTGTTTGAAGAAAAACTCATTGAGTCATCGAGCTTAGAGCAAATGATTGAGTTAGAAGATGGTTTTGGTAAAGGTATATTCGGCACTAAATATAAGCTGGGCGACTCTGAGCTGCAGGGTTATTGGCACAATGGCGGCATTGAGTCATTTATTTCTCACCTTGCTTATTACCCTGAAAAAGATGTTAGCGTGGTGGTGCTAACCAACGGTTTGAACTATGACGTGCGCACGATCTACGAGAATATGTTGGATGCCTATTTCGGAAAAGACGTACCTGTGCCAGAGTTTGGTCAAGAAATTGAACTGGACGAAGAGGTTCTAAAGCCCTTAGTTGGTGACTACGAAAGCGAGACTCACCCACTCGATATCAGTATCAGTTTGCTTGAAGGTAAATTATATGCACAGGCTACTGGTCAAGGCGGCTTTCCTTTAACGGCTTTGAGTGAGAACACATTCGAATTCTCTAGAGCTGGAATCGAAATTGAATTTGATCGAGACAATGATCAGTTTGCTATTAAGCAGGGTGGTCGTGCAGATGTATTCATCAAAGTGGGCGGTGGCGAATCTACAAAAGCAGTAGAGGTACCGGTTGAAACGCTAGAGAAGTACGTGGGGACTTACCAAAGTGATGATTTTCCGCTTGATATCGAAGTAATGGTAAAAAACGGCAGCTTGTATGCGCAAGCGACTGGGCAGTCTGCCTTTCCGCTCACTCCGGTTAATCAAAAGAAGTTTTCCTTCAAGCTTGCTGATATCGTCATCGAGTTTGACGTGAAAAATAGACAGTTGACTATAACGCAGCGTGGAGTACCCAATATTTTGACGAAATAAAGACGCTAAGAAAGTCCTAAAAGCCCAGCATTCGCTGGGCTTTTTGTTTAAGAACGATTTACCCCAACTGTTTAAGCTCTTGCTTGAGGCTCTTAGCGGCATGCTCAAATTGCTGCAATAAGTTCTTAGCGACATCATATTGTAGATTAGACTCTTTTAATGCTTTAAGCATGGGTGTTGGAGTCGGATCTTGCAGTGCATGTGCCAGAAGTTCGGCCGAGACCACGTTGTGGAATGCCTCTAGACTGGGCTGTGGGCTTGGATCGCCAAAGAATGGTGGTGGGTCAGGAATGGGCCGTGGTATGGGCAACTTCGGAAAAAAACGAGCAATATACATTGCTTCAAACAACTCACGGAAGAATCGTTTCGACTCGCGACATTCAGCAGAATCGGGATCAATACTGCATGCAAACGGATTGACTGGAAAAGCCATAATAACCTCCTTTGTTAAATAAGACGCCTCATCATGAAGCGAATTAGAGTTAGCGCGAATGTTTGGCTAACGTTTAGACTTTAACAAAAACGGTATCATCAATCTTTATCGCTGTTCACAAAATGAACAATAATGGTTGATAGTAGGAACCATCAGAAACTTGCGTTACACTTAAACCAATTTCAGAAACTGTAAATCCTCATGTCAGAAAAACAAAGCCCTTTCATCCTTGTTGATGGTTCTTCGTATCTATTTCGTGCTTACCATGTGCCGCAGTTACAGCGCATGACCAATTCCGAGGGCATGATGACTGGCGCAGTATTTGGCGTCATCAACATGCTGAAAAGTCTGATTAATGAATATCAGCCGACACATATGGCGGTGGTGTTTGACGCTAAGGGCAAAACTTTTCGCAATGACTTGTACCCTGAATACAAAGCCAATCGCCCGCCGATGCCAGAAGACTTACGTCAGCAAATTGAGCCAATCCATCAGATTGTAGAAGCAATGGGCTTGCCTCTCCTCGTAATAGATGGGGTAGAGGCTGATGACGTGATTGGCACACTGGCCAAGCAAGCATGTGCCGAAGGCCGTGAAACGGTGATCTCTACCGGCGATAAGGACATGGCGCAGCTAGTCAGTGACAATGTGACTTTGATTAATACCATGGATAAAAATAACCCTGTCACGGATTACGACCGAGTGATTGAAAAGTTTGGCGTTAAGCCAGACCAAATTATTGATTTTCTGGCTTTGGTTGGTGATAAGGTTGATAACATTCCTGGGGTTAATAAATGCGGCCCGAAAACTGCGGTAAAGTGGCTGAATGAATACGGTTCGTTAGAAGGCGTGATGGAGAATGCGGATAAGATTGGCGGCAAGATTGGTGAGAATTTAAGAGAAGCGCTCGAGCAGCTACCGCTTTCTTATGAGTTAGCAACGATCAAGCTCGACTGTGATTTAGAGTTTAAACCGAGTGAGCTAAGCCTCAAAGAGCCAGAGCTTGCACAGCTCAAGGACTTGTATGGGAAGATGGAGTTTCGTCGTTGGTTAACGGAAGTACTAAAAGAGGCGGGCGAAGATCTTGCTGAAGGTGAGGATGAGGCTGAAGAGTCAGCGATTGACCGCAGTAAGTATGAAACCATTCTTACCCAAGAGGAACTGGATAAGTGGCTAAAAAAATTAGAGCAATCTGAGTTATTTGCCTTCGATACGGAAACCACCAGTTTAAATTATATGGAAGCTGATTTGGTTGGCATGTCCTTTGCGCTCGACAATGGTGAAGCAGCTTATTTACCAGTTGCTCATAGTTATATGGGGGCACCGGAACAATTAGACCGTGATGATGTTTTAAAGCAAATGAAATCGTTGCTAGAAAGTGAGGACATAAAAAAAGTAGGGCAAAACCTCAAGTATGATATGAGTGTTTTGGCTCGTTACGACATTACGCTCGGTGGTATCGAGTTTGATACCATGCTTGAGTCATACTGCTTGAATTCAGTTGCAAGTCGTCACGATATGGACTCCTTGTCTTTAAAATACCTCAATCATGCCACCATTAAATTTGAGGAAATTGCTGGTAAGGGCAAGAATCAGCTGACATTTGATCAAATCGAGCTAGAAAAAGCAGCCACTTATGCGGCAGAAGATGCAGACATTACTATGAAACTGCATCAAAAGATATGGGGAGATTTGGAGGGAGAGGAAGGTCCGGCGCAGGTATTCAGACATATCGAAATGCCATTATTGCGGATATTGTCAAAAGTTGAGCGTAATGGTGTGTTGGTTGACGGTAAATTGTTATTAGAAAAAAGCCGCCAATTCGAACAGCGACTTAAAGAAATTGAACTAGAAGCGTTCGAGCTTGCGGGTAAAGAATTTAATCTTGGCTCTCCAAAACAGTTACAAGCTATTTTGTTTGAAGAATTAGAACTTCCGGTGATTAAAAAAACACCGAAAGGACAACCCTCAACGGCAGAAGAGGTGCTACAAGAGCTTGCATTAGATTACCCGCTACCAAAACTAATCTTAGAGAATCGTGGTTTAAGTAAATTGAAATCGACTTATACCGATAAGTTGCCGAAGATGATTAACCCTGAAACTAAGCGCGTCCATACGTCATATCATCAGGCTATTGCGGCTACAGGACGATTATCATCGACTGAGCCAAATTTACAGAATATTCCGATTAAGTCACCAGAAGGGCGGAGTATACGTACCGCGTTTATTGCATCTGAAGGCTGTAAGGTTTTAGCCGCGGATTACTCGCAAATTGAACTGCGGATTATGGCTCATTTATCTCAGGACAAAGGGCTACTCAAAGCGTTTGAAGAAGGGCTGGATGTTCACTCAGCGACGGCTGCAGAAGTATTCGATGTAGACTTAGACGACGTTAGCCCTAATCAACGACGTGATGCCAAAGCGATTAACTTTGGTCTAATTTATGGCATGTCAGCTTTTGGTCTGGCAAAGCAAATAGATGCGGATAGGAATACTGCGCAGGATTACATTAATACTTATTTTGCACGATACCCTGGCGTAGAAGCCTATATGGACAGTACTCGAGAAAAGGCGGCTGATAAGGGCTATGTTGAGACTCTGTACGGCCGTCGTTTGTATCTCCCTGAGATCCACTCGAAGAACGGGATGCGTCGTAAAGCAGCTGAAAGAACGGCTATTAATGCCCCGATGCAGGGGAGCGCAGCAGACATTATCAAACTAGCGATGATCGAAGTCGATAAGTGGCTAAAAGATCAGCCGGGTATCAAGATGATTATGCAGGTTCATGATGAATTGGTGTTCGAAGTCGAAGAAAAATATCTGGATCTAGCGAAAGAAAAAATCCCTGAGTTAATGGAAAGTGTTGCAGAACTATCAGTTCCGCTAATCGCAGAAGTTGATGTGGGCGATAACTGGGAAGAAGCGCACTAATAGTGCAGCTTTATAGAACCTAAACTTGCGCTATTTATCACTCAACGTGTGATATAGCGCAGGTTTTTATCGCGATCATCGCTTAATGTCACACTTTGAAATTTTCTTTACACAACCTTACAAAAATCTTGAAACAAACCACCTAAACGCGAGTCTATTTAAGTGAGCACAATGAAGTGCTCCCCGCGACTCCCTCCTTACAGCGGGACTTTGCAATTCGGCCTCCCCAAGCTGAATTGCGCATTTGGGGTGGTACCTATGTTCCCTCAGGCCACCCCTTTTTTTATGCCTGTGTTTTTTAGTCCGTTATCAAGAAGAGTTGGAAATTTAGGTTCAGTTACAGTTAGAGACATATAAAAGCCAGCGTTAGCTGGCTTTTATTATTAAGCGATTAAATTAGGATTAGGCTTGGGTCTTAAGCGCTTCAAACTCTTCGAGTTTATGCAGGCCTTCGAAAGCTGGTTCACGCTCTAATTCGTCGGCTAGTTTGGGGGCTTTTTCAATGGCAATCTTAATGTCGTTAATTGCTTCTTGTGTAGCACCGTTGGCTGCGTTAGCGCAAGCACGTTGCCAGTAAGCTAGGCCGTAATCTTCATCTTGGTCGATGGCGCGATTAGCGAGACTAAAGGCCCATTCATAATCCCCAAGTTCGTAAGCAGCATCCGCTTTATAAATTAAAGCCTCGATGTCTTCAGGACTGATCGCAAGGATTTCATCAAACAGTTTTATCTTTTGGTGCATATTGGTCTCAAGGCCAGCTCGCATCCAAATAGAATGAATTTCGTTGGATTTGGAAATATCTTCCTGTGCATCAATGATTTCTTGTGAGCGTTTACGCAGCTTACCTTCTAGTTCGTGTAGCCGGTCTTCATACTCGCTGGTAAGTTCGTTGATTTTAGTTTCAACCACTTCATTGAGCTTGCTGCGAACGTCCCGCATTGAGCGCCAACCCATCAATACTAAAATTGAAGCAGCGGTGGTAATAATGATGAACATGTTATTCAAGGTATCAGAGGTATAGCGAATAATTCGATCGGAGGCATCGAGTTTCGCGTGAGCTACCTTTTCTTCCATGTCAGCACGAAGTGTCTGTTGATCTTGGCGTACCGATTTCAGCTCATCAAGAATATAACGCTCTATCAGCGGTTGATAGCTGCTGGTTTTCTGTGTCTGTTGTGGAGGCGATTCGTTGTCTTGTTCGTTGGTCTCAGCGGCAAGGGTGGCTGCGCTAAACATTAAAAGAAAAACAAAAGAAATCGTATGGAATAGAGGCTTAAGCATAGCGTTTAGTCCTTATCATCTGGCGGTGGCGCATCGGTAGCGTACCATGCATCAAGTTTAGCGAGAAGCTGATCTAAACCATGCTTCTTGGTAGAAGAAAAAGCTTGTACACTTGCTTCGGGGTGAAGTTCACTGACTTGTTTTTTACACTGTAACAGGGCTTTGGATTTTGCACCTTGCTTGAGCTTATCGGATTTGCTTAATAAGCAATGTACTGGCAGCCCAACTTCATGAGCCCAAACCAGCATTTGCTGGTCAGTGTCTTTGAGGAAGTGACGAATATCCATTAAAAGCACTAAACCGCGTAAGCATTGGCGTTCTTGCAAGTAGCGAGACAGCTCTTCCTGCCATAATAGTTTCGTCGCCTCAGGAACTTTAGCATAACCGTAACCGGGTAAATCGATTAAGCGTGCGTCTTCGTCTAGGGTGAAAACGTTAATAAGCTGTGTCCGCCCAGGAGTTTTACTGGTTCGAGCTAGGCTTTTTTGTTGTGTCAGGGCATTCAAAGCGCTGGATTTTCCAGCATTGGAGCGTCCTGCAAAGGCAACTTCTATGCCCTCATCGGCTGGGAGTTGGTTGATTTTTGCCGCGCCCAGTAAGTATTTAGCTTTTTGATAATGCATAAATATAGTTTTTTTGCCTTTGGATATTGGCATTTTAACGGTTACTTCCCTATAATTCACCGAGCTTTTCGATTTTATTTTGTTGGCGGCGAGAGTGTCGCGAACAGTTTTTATATTTTAGTAGGTAACCTGATGAAAAAGTTAGCTATTTTTGCTTTTGTTTTTGTAGCGTGGAGTGCACCAACTACGGCCCTAGAGGGTGATGTAGCGAAAGGTGCTGAATTGGCTTCTACTTGTGCCGCTTGTCATGGCAAGGACGGTAACAGTGGTAATCCAATGTGGCCTAAGTTAGCAGGTCAGAATGAAGAATACCTTGAGAAGCAGATTAAAGACTTCCAAGCTGGTACAGAAGACCCAACTCAAGGCCGTTATGACGCTTCTATGGCGCCGATGGTTAAAAACTTGAGCGAGCAAGACATTGCTGATTTGTCAGCATATTTTGCTTCACAAGAAACGCAGATGGGTGCTGTGAAAAAAGAATTCTTGGACTTAGGTAAGAAAATCTACTTCCAAGGTGATGCTGAGCGTAAAGTTCCTGCCTGTGCCGCCTGCCACGGTGCGACGGGTCAAGGCTTGAATCTAGCGGGCTATCCTGCAGTTTCTGGTCAGCATCCTGAATATGCGATTAAGCAGTTGAAAGCATTCTCACATGGTGACCGTGCTAATGATTCGAACGCTATCATGCGTGATATCGCCATTCGCATGTCAGATCAGCAAATTGAAGCTGTTGCCCACTTCATGTTGGGTTTACACTAATTGACTTGCATTTAGCGCAAGATTCAAGGTAAAAAGGCGACTTATAGTCGCCTTTTTTATTGGCCGTCTACGTGTAAAGAGCGGTCAGAAATAAAGATTGGTTTAGTAAGCAGGGTAATGGGATGCGTAAATTAATAACAGTGTTAGCGCTATTGATACTTCAGACAATGATGGTTCAAGTGGCATCGGCTGAGTTCGAAGAAGGTGAGGATTACTGGCAGATCGCTCAAGTAGAAGACATTTCCGCTGCGACAGGTGATAACCTGTTTTTTACGTGGTTAGGCTGTGATTCATGCCGCAAGATCGAAGCGGAATTGTCAACGGAGCTCGAAAACTTTGAAATAGTACCCCTGATTGCTCGCCAAGAATGGCGTCCTGCGGCAAAGGCTTTCTATGTTATTGAGATGCTGGAAGGTGAGCCAGACGCCTTATCAAAGTTGAAGCAACAAATTGATGCTGGTGAACTTGATCCTAAGGATCAAGAAGCACTGTTTGAGGCAATTTTTGAGCTAGGCTTTGATAAAGAGGCGGTAGCGGAGTTGCTGGAAAATCGCCGTTTGTATGATCGCATCAACCAAGCTGAGGCATTGGCCAAAAACTATGCCATTCAATATGCACCGACAGTTGTGGTAAAAGGGCAGTTTGCCACGGATGCACGTAGCACCATGACTATAAAGAAGTTTCGGGACGTTCTAAATTACCTCAAGTCCTTGTAAGCTCCCGTGCTGATTATCCGCTAGTCGGCACTCAATGTTTTCTCGTTACTGTGATGGCTGGCGTTATACAGAGCCGCCAGCGTTGCAGAACGAAATTCTCGACGATATAAAACGCCAACTACTAGAGTGGCAGCGACCATAAATACCACTGGGTTGAAGAACCAGCCGAGCGTTGCTAGCGCGAAAGTGTAGGCGCGTAGGCCATAATTAAAGGAATTAGACGCTCTGCTCAATAGCCAGTTTGTGTGTCGAATAAATATATCTCTGTCTTCCGCTGGATCCTCGATGTCGGGAGCTGAGCCAAAAAGAACAATTGCAAAATTATACTGACGCATTGACCAAGTAAACTTAAAAAAGGCGTAAGCAAAAGTCACAACCAAAATAAGGATCTTCAATTCCCAAGTAGCTCTGGAGTCAATTTCAATCCATGGCAAGGCTTGAAGAAGCACAATAGCTTTTTCCGTCGAGCCCAGAACGGTTAATAAACCGGCAATAATAAAAATGGTGGTGGAAGCAAAAAAGGTCACGTTACGCTGCAAAATTCCCAGGCCACTGATATCAGCCATACGCATTTCTCGCTGAATCATTCTTTCCAACCATTCGACACGATTAGCCTCAAGCTGATTGGCGATGGTGGAACTATTTCTTTGTTTGATGCGAGCGAAATAGGTGTAGCCGATCCAACACAGCAAAAACCATGTTAGTGCGATCCAGTCCAAAAGTGGCATGAATGAGAAAGTCATAGGGTTTAATTTTCAGTGGTTACGGTTGCAATCATTAGGCTAAAAGTGCCATGCTTTATACATTAATACAAGCGAATATTAATCATCAGATTCATAAAGGAAAGTCATGCGAAATACTCTAGAGCAGGCTAACAGCCCTTATCTGTTACAACATAAAGATAACCCCGTTCATTGGCAGCAATGGAGCGATGAGGTCATCGCTTTAGCTAAAGAGTCGGATAAACCTATTTTATTATCGGTGGGCTATTCGTCTTGTCATTGGTGTCATGTGATGGCGCATGAATCGTTCGAGGACCAGTCTGTGGCTGATGTGATGAATGAGCACTTTATTAATATCAAGTTGGATCGCGAGGAGCGGCCTGACTTGGATAAAACGTATCAGCTAGCGCATCAACTGCTAAATCGCCAAGCGGGCGGCTGGCCATTAACTACAATTTTAGATCCACAGTCTTTAGTTCCTTTTTTTAGCGGTACTTACTTTCCAAAGGAGCCACGCCATGGACTGCCTGCTTTTACAGAGTTATTGCAAAAAATTAGTGAAGTTTATCGTGAAAAGAAAGGGGACATCGAGGAGCAAAACCAGCGTCTGACACAAGCATTGAAAGTGGTTGCTGGTGGCGAGGCTGGCGGGCAGTCAGATAGCTCGAGCAGCACCGAATCGTTAGCTGAAAATCTGAGTTCGAGCATTATCGAGCGCCATGACTTTCGATACGGCGGTATGGAAGGGGCGCCTAAGTTTCCTCAGCCAGCTATCTGGCATTCTGCGCTTCACCTATTAAAGTCAAAACAATTAAAGAGTGAGAGCGTCGAGACGTTGAGTCAGGCAGTAACTCGCTCACTGCAAGGTTTTAGCCGATTCGGTCTATTCGATCATCTAGCCGGTGGTTTCTTCAGGTATTGCGTCGACGAGCGCTGGGATATTCCTCATTTTGAGAAAATGTTGTACGACAACGGTCAGCTTCTCAGCCTAATGTCAGAAGCGGGGCACTACTTTGCGGATGGTGATTTGATGCAATCAGTAGACTTAACTGTCCGTTGGCTCGAAGAGCAAATGTTGTCGTCAGAGGGAGGCTTTTACTCAGCCTTAGACGCCGATAGTTTGGATGAACAAGGGCAAAGTAAAGAAGGTGCCTATTATTGCTGGAGTCCGCAGCAGTTGGACTTTCTCAATGACGAAGAGCAGCAATTTACCAAAGCTTACTATGGGTTGAATGAGCCGGCTAACTTCGAAGGGCAATGGCACCTAGTGACGCGTAAAGCTTGGCGGGATATGGCCAAAGAAAAAGATATTCACGAGAAACAAGCGCCAATTTTAATGGAGTCAGCACGTCAACAACTCAAAATTGTTCGTGATAAGCGACCATTACCGTTTCGAGACGATAAACTGCTGACCAGTTGGAATGCGTTAACCCTGCAAGGCTTGCTTCAGGCGAAGAAAGCCGGCAGCAAGGCAGTGTCTGATGACTTAATCGTTGGTTGTATAAACTTTTTGCGAGAGAAAGTGTGGCTGGATAAGCAGCTTTGGGCATGCTTTAAAGATGGTAAGGCTTATCAGCAAGGCTTTTTGGATGACTACGGGTATTTGGCCAAAGCGTTACTCTTGTCATTAGCGGATAATTTTTCACAGCAAAACTGGAGTTGGCTCAAGCAACTGTGTGACAGCTTATGGCAAGAGTTTGCTGACCAGAAAAATGGAGGCTTTTATTTTACTTCTGACAACCAAAAAACGGTCATTACGCGACATAAAAGTTGGAGTGATGATGCAATGCCAAACGGCGCAGCACAAGCGCTAGAGGCCGTGTGGGTGGTTGCTGAGATGACGAGCGATACAGAAAGATTAGCTTTCATAGAGAAAAGCTTGGTGCAGGCAAGAGCAGAAGCTGAGCAAGCCCCTTTACAGTACCCTTCAGTGATACGGCTGTTGGAAGTGTGGCAGCAAGGTTTGGAGTTGTGGGTGCTACGCGGTGATGGTTTTGAGTTGCCGCCTTGGAAAGAATACTTAGCAACAGGTTTGAACCCAGGGCGCTGGGTGTTTGCGCTGGAGAAGGGAATTAATGACGTTTCATTGGAAAAGAAATTCCCAGCAACAGCGCAGTTGTCTGCTTACTGTTGCCGAGAGTGTCAATGTTTTCCTGCGATTAACGATTATGAAGCGTTGAAAGAATTTGTGGATCGAAGCGTTAATTAACCGAGCATATCAGCAATCTTGTCGACCAACTTATCAATGCCCTTGGCCGCTTCTGACACGCTAGAGGCCAGCATGTAAGCGGGAGTGGTGACTAAGTTATTGTCTGCATCAACGACGATATCTTCCACAGGACAGGCTTGATGAATACCGCCCATCGCTTCGATGGCGTCCGCAGTATCTTGGTCATTACCAATGGTTAGCTGAGTACCTTCTCCGTAAATATGTGGCAACATTGCTGGTGCGATACACATAAACCCAACAGGCTTTTTATTTTGTGCAAAACCTTTGATAAAGCTGACTAAGTCGGGGTTTACGCTACAGTCGCTGCCTTTTACCGCAAAGTCTGAAAGGTTTTTAGCAGCACCAAACCCGCCGGGCAAAATAGCCGCGTCGAAGTCATCGGCATTGGCTTCGGCTAAATCTTTAACATTGCCACGAGCGATTCGCGCTGATTCTACTAGGACATTACGGCTCTCGCCTTCAGCGACATCGCCTGTTAAGTGATTAATGACGTGCATTTGCTCAATATTAGGAGCAAAGCACTGATAGTCAAAACCATGTCGCTCTAGGGCCAGTAATGTTAATACACTTTCATGAATTTCAGCGCCATCAAATACGCCTGAACCGGATAAAACCACTGCAATTTTCGTCATGGGAAACTCCATGTCATGAATGTTACCTTGATGATAATATAGATAAGCTAATAAATTAAGTTACAGAGTTTTGATTTTTAAAGTAATTTAGTTGAAACTAAAGGCTTAAGTAAAAGGTAGCATTTACCTATAAAGGATCTTAATGCCAAAGAAAGCTTTAATCCTACTGTCTTTGCTCCTCTGGGGATGGTTGTTTACGAGTACTGTTTATTCGACGGCGCGGGCGCAATATGCCGCGGCAGCTTTGCTTGAAGGTGAATTATCGCAAAGCACCGTGACTTCGATTGTTGAAGACCAGCATGGTTTTCTTTGGATAGGCACTGAGGATGGTCTGAACCGCTTTGATGGTTATAGCGTTAAGATTTATAACAAACAAAACAGTGAGTTACCCAGCACACGAATTAAAGACTTGGCCATAGATAGCGATGGTGATCTATGGATTGCGACGCAAAATGGTCTGGCGCTTTTTCAGCAAAATACCGGCAAGATCATCAATTTTTACCATAATGCTCAAGAACCATTTTCTATCGCGGACAACTTTGTATCCAGCTTGGCTGTCGATGATAGGGGGGGTGTTTGGGTTGGAACTTACGGTGGTCCATCCTATTACGACCCCGCGATTAAAGGTTTTCGAACGCTCCCTATTATGAAAAGTCGTCGCGTTCCAGCGGCGTTGTCTGAAGTGAAGGATATTATCGTCGATAGTCAGCAGCGAGTATGGCTAGTGACTACGCGTGGCGATTTGGCGCGTTACCTGCCCACGGCAAACCAGTTTCTTGTGATTGATAACCCCGCGATGCAAAGCTTGGGATTGTTGGAGACAATAGTTGAAACGCCACAAGGTAATTTGTGGTTATTATCTCCTCAAGCGGGATTGGTTGAGTTTGATCCTGCTGAGCAAAGTTTTAAAAAATTGCAGCTAGGCGATATTGGGCTTGAGGATAATGAGCTTGAATTGAATAGTTTGTATTTTGATAAAGAGCAACGACTGTGGGTGGGGACTCAGAAGAAAGGCCTCTACACCATTAAAGGTGAAAGAGTTGTAGACCATCATACTTATGGTAAGCCGGGCGCTGTTGGTAGTAACCGCATTAATGTTTTATACCAAGATAGTAGTGATATTGTTTGGATTGGCTCTTCCTCATACCTTAATAAAATTAACCCTAATGCGATCAATTTCCTTCATATTAATCACTCACCAAGCGAGCAGGGTTCGCTAAAGAGTGACGTTACATACTCCTTGCTGGCTACTAGTTATGACCATTTGCTGGTTGGAAGTGATGCTAATGGTTTAACGGTACTCAAGCGGACTTATGATGGGGCCGAAGCTGTCGAGATCACGTTGCCGCCAGAGCTCGAAGGTAAAAGTATTAACAAGTTGATAGAGATTGGCGCAGGGCGGCACTGGCTGATTTCAGAACAGTCAGTATGGAAGTTTGATGAGTTAAAGCTATCGTTTGAGTTGGTTTATCAAGCGACTAATCCTCAGGATTACTTCTTAACGGCGCACTATGACCAGCAGTATTTATGGTTAGGGACGGCAAAAGGTGTGTGGCGCCTGGACCCTGATAGTTCTTTGAAGAAATACCGCTTAGTTGATATCAATTACCATAGAAATAATCGCATCAATGTTCTCATGCCTGATAAGTCTGATGACTATCTATGGATAGGCTCTGATAGTGGCGTTTATCGGTTTAGTAAGAAAGATGAGAGTTTCATTTCTTTAGACAATTTGTTTAATGATTTGCCACCCCAAGCTAAAGAAGTCGTGCTGAGCTTAGCGCTGGATCAAGATTCAAGGTTATGGGTTGGCACTTTTGGAAACGGTTTGGTGGTGCTGGATTTAGTGAGCCAGCAATACACGGTTTTGAATAATGCGGTCAGTAATTTACACGAAACCGTTTACTCATTACTCCAAGACGAATTCGGAACCATTTGGGCGGGAACTGGCGGTGGCTTGTATCGAATTGATACATCTGATTACAGTATGTCCCAGTTCTCGGTAACGGAAGATCAGCCAATCATAGAGTTTAATACTGGAGCGACCACCAGCGACCGGATGGGGAATCTGTATTTTGGTGGGATGAATGGGGTTATTTCGTTTAACCCATCGGCTTATACCGAAGATGATATGCCTCCAAAGCCAGTGATTACCGACATCTTGGTCAATAATAACTCGATCATTGTGGGCGAGCAGAGGCGTCAGCGATTAACCAAACCAGCGAACATCGCTGAGCAAGTTAAAATTTATCCAGAAGATACTGCCGTCAGTTTTGACTTCTCCGGTTTTAATTACACTGATCCTTGGAGCAACCGCTTCCGTTACATGCTAGAAGGGTATGATGCTGACTGGACCGAGACCGATGCTAAGAGTCGTCGTGTAACCTACACCAACTTAAAGCCCGGAACCTATCACTTCAAAGTCAATGCAGCGAATAAAGATGGTTTCTGGAGCGAGGAACCTGCAGAAATAGAAGTACAAGTTCAAACCCTGTCTTGGTTATCGCCGCTGGCGTACACTATATATGGCTTTATACTCGGGCTGATTATTCTTGCCTTCTCTTATTTGATTTGGTCAAGAATGCGTGAGCGTCAATCAGCAGCACAGCAGCTGGCGGAAAGTGAGGAGCGTCTTAAACTATCACTGTGGGGAAGCGGCGACGAGCTATGGGATTGGCAGGTTAATACTGGCGCTTTGCACCTCTCGAATGAATGGCCTTATGACTTTCCGCGTGACGGTATCCGTAGTGGTTATTCAATGGCTAATTCGAATATTCACCCCAATGACTTACCTTACGTCAAACAGGCACTTAACGCTCACTTAGGCGGTAAATCGCTGCACTTTGAGAGCACTTACCGCATTAGCAACGAGCGTGGTGGCTGGATTTGGGTGCTTGATCGAGGCAAAGTCGTGGCCAGAGATGAGCATAAAAAGCCGCTGAGAATGGCCGGCACCTTGAAGAATATTAGTGATTTGAAAGACACCGAGCAACAGTTAAGCATGGTGGTAAAGTCGTTCGATAATATTTCAGACGGCGTCTGGATTTTGGATGAAGACTATAACTATATTGCAGTCAATAAGGCTTACACCAAAATCACCGGCTTTGACTCTGAAGAAGTGATTGGTCAACCAATCAGGGAAACGGCTATTGTTAATGCACCGGATAACTTCATTGAAGAATTGCGTGAAATATTAGTCTCGGAAGGAAGCTGGAGCGGTGAATTAGAAGCCATCAGGAAGGACGGACAGATTTATCCTATAGAGATTAATATCGATGTGGTGCGTGATGGCGATGACAACATTATCAACTATGTCGGGGTGTTCTCCGATATTACTTTCCGTAAGAAAGCAGAAAAAGAGTTACGTCGCCTGGCCACGGTCGATCAATTAACCGGTTTACGAAACCGCAATAGCTTCAAACAGCGCTTCGAAGAATTGCTGGCCTTGTCTGGTGAGTCGGATCAGCATGCGTTGCTGTTTATTGATTTGGATAATTTTAAACGTATTAATGATTCACTCGGCCATGGCGTGGGTGATGAGTTACTTACCTCGGTAGCCAGAGCACTATTGAGTATTGCGGAAGATAATAATGGCATAGTGGCGCGTTTAGGCGGTGATGAGTTTACCGTGGTGTTGAGCGATGTCGATACTTGGAGTCAGCCGGCAAAGTATGCACAAGCGATTCTCGACCACTTCTCAAAGCCGTTACCTTTATCGAGCGCTGAGGTTGTGGTTTCACCGAGTATTGGCATCGTTATGTATCCCGAGAATGGTGAAAGCGCAGAAGAATTGCTGAAAAACGCCGATATGGCGATGTACTACGCTAAGAAGAAAGGAAAGAATACTTACCAGTTCTATACTCGGCAGATGAACGAACAGGCTCAGCTGCGGATTAACCTAGAGAGTGAGCTGCGCCAAGCGATTGAAAAAGATGAGTTTGTGGTCTTCTATCAGCCGAAGGTGAGCTTAGAGACGGGCAAAATCACCAGTATGGAGGCGTTAGTTCGTTGGCGTAATCCAAATCGTGGCTTGGTGATGCCTGGCGAGTTCATTCCATTGGCAGAAGAAGCGGGCTTTATTATCCCAATAAGCCAGAAGGTTATTGAGAAGACCTGCTTACAGCTTCGTGATTGGAAGAATCGTGGCATTTATGATGGCAAGATCGCGGTCAACCTGTCTGCGGTGCAGTTTTATCATGAAAATTTGTGGGAAACGGTTAAGACGGCGCTACACATCGCTAAAGTTGAAGCAACGTCGCTGGAGTTCGAAATTACCGAAGGTATGGTGATGGAGGACTTGGCTCACTCGATTCAACAGATGAAAACTCTGAAAGAAATGGGGATCAGTTTGGCGTTGGATGATTTTGGCGTGGGTTACTCTTCTCTAGGGAACTTAAAAGACTTCCCGATTGATACCCTAAAGATTGATCGATCTTTTGTGTGGGATCTGGAAGATTCTGAGCGCGACCAAAAGCTGGTGGCTTCTATCGTGACTTTGGCTCATAACCTTGGTATTAAAGTTGTGGCCGAGGGTGTGGAAACGATATTACAGGTGGAGGCTCTGCGGGAAATGGACTGCGAAGAAATCCAGGGCTATATCTTTAGTAAGCCAGTTCCTCCATGGGAAATTGAAGCGATGTTGACCAATCCGGATTATAGTCTGTTCAATATTTTGCAAGAGATGGAAGAGGATGAAGAGGGCTAGATGTCGGTGAAAAGTGGTTTTCCGCCGCTAACGCCAGCAAAAGATCGTTAATTTGAGCAAAAAACGCCCAATTCATTTGATTGGCTGACCGCGGTTTGAGACAATAAGCGCCCTAAAAATTGCTGGCCTTACTCATATCTATTTAGGAGATTCGATGCCCACTTCTGGTAATGACACGCCGAGTCGTTTTCAATTAGCCAATGCCATCCGCGCACTTAGTATGGATGCCGTTCAAAAAGCCAAGTCGGGTCACCCTGGCGCCCCTATGGGGATGGCGGATATCGCTCAAGTTCTTTGGAGTGACTTCTTAAACCACAATCCAAGCAATCCTAACTGGGTAAATCGTGACCGATTCGTGATGTCGAATGGCCATGGTTCTATGTTGGTTTATTCGCTTTTACACCTAACGGGTTACGATGTCAGCATTGAAGACATCAAGAATTTCAGACAGTTACATTCGAAAACACCGGGTCACCCTGAGTATGGTTATACGCCAGGCGTTGAAACCACCACAGGTCCTTTGGGCCAAGGCATTGCAAATGCGATAGGTTTCGCCATCGCAGAAAAAACATTAGCCGCGCAATTTAATCGTCCTGACCATGATATTGTCGATCACTTCACTTATGTATTTATGGGTGACGGCTGCATGATGGAGGGCATCTCGCATGAAGTCTGCTCGTTAGCGGGCACTTTAGGCTTGGGTAAGCTGGTTGCGTTCTGGGATGACAACGGAATCTCGATTGATGGCGAAGTCGACGGTTGGTTCTCAGATGACACGCCAAAACGCTTTGAATCGTATGGCTGGCAAGTGATTGCAGACGTTGATGGCCACGATCCTGAAGCGGTAAAGAAAGCAATCGAAGAAGCGCAAGCCGATAGCGACCGTCCAACGCTGATCTGCTGCCGAACAGTAATTGGTTTTGGTTCGCCAAACAAACAGGGTAAGGAATCTTGCCACGGTGCGCCTCTAGGCGATGATGAAATTAAGTTAGCACGTAAAGAATTAAATTGGCCGCATGCGTCGTTTGAGATCCCACAAGATATCGCTGACGCATGGAACAAGCGTGACGCGGGTCAGCAGCTAGAAAGCGACTGGGATCAGAAGTTTGTCGCTTACCGTGAAGCGCACCCGGAACTTGCTGATGAGTTAAAACGTCGTTTAGACAAGCGCCTACCGAGCAATTTTGCAGAAGAAGCTGATAAGTACATTAAGCAGCTGCAAGAAGAAGGTCAAACGGTAGCAAGCCGAAAAGCATCACAAATGGCGTTGAACGCTTACGCACCATTATTGCCTGAAATGTTAGGTGGTTCTGCGGATTTAGCCGGTTCTAACTTGACGATTAACGAGCAATCTAAAGGCATTACGGCGAAAGATGCCAGCGGTAACTATTTATATTACGGCGTTCGTGAGTTCGGTATGTGCGCCATCATGAATGGTATGGCGTTACATGGTGGCTTAATGCCTTATGGTGGTACTTTCCTAATCTTTATGGAATACGCGCGTAACGCTGTTCGTATGGCGTCACTCATGAAGCAGCAAGCGATTTATGTGTTTACACATGATTCGATTGGTCTCGGCGAAGACGGGCCAACGCACCAACCGATTGAGCAATTGGCGAATTTGCGTACGACACCAAACTGCTCGGTATGGCGTCCATGTGATGCGGTTGAAACCGCGGTGGCTTGGAAATCAGCAATCGAGCGTCAAGACGGACCTACGGCCTTGAGTTTAAGTCGCCAAGGCTTACCGCATCAAGAGCGTAATGAACAGCAACTCGCAGATGTTGCTAAAGGTGCTTATGTTCTTGTCGATAGCGAAGAAAAACCTGAGTTGATTTTGATTGCTACAGGTTCTGAAGTGGACTTAGCAGTTGAAGTTGCAGAGAAGTTAACAGCGAAGGGCAAGCAGGTGCGAGTGGTTTCTATGCCGTCGACTGATACCTTCGATGCACAAGATGCGAGTTATAAAGAAAGCGTATTACCAGCGGACGTTCCAGCGCGAATTGCGATTGAAGCTGCGATTGCAGATTATTGGTACAAGTATGTTGGCCTTGAAGGTCAAATCGTTGGCATGACAAGCTTTGGTGAGTCAGCGCCAGCAGGTGATTTATTTGAGCATTTCGGTTTTACAGTAGAGAATATTTTAGCTGTAGCTGAAGACATGTTAGATGAAGGTGGCTTACTGGATTAATCGTAACGAGTTGGGAAGCACCCATGAAAGCCAAGGTTTTCATGGAGCTGACCAGCTTAGCATGGTTACAAAATAAGCCCTAAACGAAAAAGATTTGGAGAATCAAATGACAGTTAAAGTAGCAATTAATGGTTATGGTCGTATCGGTCGTACAGCGTTACGCGCAATTTATGAGCACGGTTACCGTGACCGCATCGAAGTTGTGGCGATCAACTCTTCACACCCAGCTGAAACAACGAAGCACTTAACAAAATATGACACGACACACGGTCGTTTCAATGCTGACGTTTCAACGGATGGCGATCACCTCATCGTTAACGGCGACAAAATTAAATTGTATGCTGAGCGTAACCCAGAGTTAATCCCTTGGGGCGAGCAAGACGTCGACGTCGTTTTCGAATGTACTGGCGTATTCAAAGACCAAGCAGGTGCATCAAAGCACTTCAAAGGTGGCGCGAAAAAAGTTCTTATTTCAGCACCTGGCGCAGCAGACGTAGACGCAACGGTAGTATTCGGCGTTAACGATGATATCTTAAAGCCAGAGCATAAAGTTGTTTCAAACGCTTCGTGCACCACAAACTGTCTAGCGCCATTAGCGAAAGTATTAAACGACACTGTTGGTATCAAATCAGGTCTAGTGAACACGATTCACGCTTACACTAACGATCAGAAATTGATCGATAACCAACACTCTGACTTACGTCGTGCACGTGCCGCAGCACAAAGCATTATCCCAACAAAAACAGGCGCAGCTAAAGCGGTAGGTTTAGTGCTTCCTGAGTTGAACGGTAAGATGGACGGATTCGCCATGCGAGTACCAACGATCAATGTTTCTTGTGTTGACTTAACGTTCACAGCAGGTCGCGATACAACGGCTGAAGAAATTAACGAAATCGTTAAAAACGCAGCTGACGGTCACGTACTGGATTATAATGACGAGCCACTAGTGTCTATCGACTTCAACCACAGCCCAGCGTCTTCAAGTTTCGACGCAGGCCAAACTCGTGTGATGGACGGTAACTTGGTTAAAGTGGTTACTTGGTATGATAATGAGTGGGGTTTCTCGAACAGAATGTTAGACGTCGCCATCAAAATGATGAGTGTTTAACTGCCTATTATTGGTTGATACTTTGTTGCAATCATTTTAGTCGTCGCTCATGTACTTTTGTACTATTCGCTAACCTAAAATGATTGCGCCGCGTCTAAACACAATAATAGTTTGTTAAATTATTGACTGGATTTATAAAGGCTTTTTTCGGAAAGTCTTTTGCGTTTTATTAGATTATAGAAATACTTTAAGTAAAGGTTCTAAAACATGAATGTTTTGAGAATGTCAGATTTAGATCTTGAGGGTAAGCGCGTACTTATTCGTGAAGATTTAAATGTACCGGTAAAAGATGGCAAAATTTCAAGCGATGTTCGAATTCAGGCATCGTTACCGACCATTAAGTTAGCGCTGGAGAAAGGCGCGAAGGTCATGGTGATGTCGCACCGTGGTCGTCCGACGGAAGGCGTATTAACAGAAAAAGATTCGATGGCTTTAATCGCTGATTACTTAAATGATTTACTGGACGTTCCAGTACGTTTGGTCAGTGAGTATCTTGAAGGCGTAGACGTTGAGCAAGGTGAAGTCGTTGTATTTGAGAACGTTCGTTGCAACGTTGGCGAAAAAGCCAATGACGAGCGTCTATCGAAAATGTATGCGGAACTGTGCGATGTGTTTGTTAATGATGCATTCGGTACAGCGCACCGTGCTCAAGCGTCGACTCATGGCGTAGCTAGATTTGCACCAGTTGCCTGTGCAGGACCATTATTGGCCGGTGAGTTGGAAGCGTTGGGCAAAGCTTTGGATAATCCAGCGCGACCCATGGTGGCGATTGTGGGCGGATCGAAAGTATCGACGAAGTTAACGGTATTAGAATCGCTTTCAACGGTAGTCGATCAGTTAATCGTCGGTGGCGGAATTGCTAATACATTTATTGCTGCGACGGATAAGCCTGTGGGCAAGTCATTGTGCGAAGAGGATTTAATTCCTGAAGCGAAGCGCTTGATCGAACAAGCGCAAGCAAAAGGTGGCGAGATTCCAGTCCCTGTCGATGTTGTTACAGGCAAAGAGTTTGCGGAAGATGCAGCGGCTGAGACTAAATCGGTAGACGATGTAGCAGAAGACGATATGATTTTTGATATTGGTCCAAAGTCAGCGGAGCATCTAGCCGAAGTATTGAAAGATGCGAAAACCATCGTATGGAATGGTCCAGTTGGTGTATTTGAGTTTGATCAATTTGGCGCTGGAACAGAGGCGATTTCAAAAGCGATTGCGCAAAGCGATGCATTTTCAATTGCAGGCGGTGGCGATACGTTAGCTGCGGTTGATAAATATGGAATTAAAGATAAAGTGTCGTACATTTCGACAGGCGGCGGTGCTTTCTTGGAATTTTTAGAAGGCAAAGAATTACCTGCAGTAGCAATTTTAGAAGAGCGTGCGAAATAGCTGACTGGCAGAGCGTGAAGAATTTAAATATTAAACAGTTAAGAGTTTAAGAGGATAACAAGATGGCATTAATTACATTACGCCAATTACTGGATCATGCAGCAGAAAATGATTACGGTATTCCGGCATTTAACGTGAATAACCTTGAGCAAATGCGTGCGGTAATGCAGGCTGCGGATGAAACTGATAGTCCTGTTATCGTTCAAGCGTCAGCAGGCGCGCGTAAATACGCAGGTTCAAACTTCCTGCGTCATTTGATTTTAGCGGCGACAGAAGAGTTCCCGCATATTCCAGTGTGTATGCACCAAGACCACGGTGCTTCTCCTGCGATTTGTCAGCAGTCGATTCAACTAGGCTTTTCATCAGTTATGATGGACGGCTCGCTTGAAGAAGACATGAAAACGCCAGCAAGCTACGAGTATAACGCTCGTGTGACTAAGCTAGCAGTGGACATGGCGCACGCGTGCGGTGTGTCAGTTGAAGGCGAGTTAGGTTGCCTTGGTTCACTAGAAACGGGCATGGCTGGCGAAGAAGACGGTTCTGGCGCTGAAGGTGTTTTAAGCAAAGAACAACTACTGACTGATCCAGAAGAAGCGGCACAGTTTGTTAAAGATACAGGCGTTGATGCGTTAGCAATTGCTATCGGTACCTCACACGGTGCTTATAAGTTTACGCGTCCACCAACAGGTGATGTGCTTTCTTTGAAACGTGTTAAAGAAATTCACGAGCGTATTCCTGATACACACTTAGTGATGCACGGTTCTTCATCTGTACCGCAGGATTGGTTATCAATCGTTAATGAGTACGGTGGTGACTTAGGTGAAACTTACGGTGTGCCAGTAGAAGAAATTCAAGAAGGTATCAAGCATGGTGTGCGTAAAGTAAACATCGATACTGACTTACGTTTGGCCGCGACAGGCGCGGTGCGTAAATTCTTAAAGCACAATCCAAAAGAATTTGACCCACGTAAATATAACCGTGCAGCACAAGACGCGATGCAAGCGATCTGTAAAGCTCGTTACGAAGCGTTTGGCACAGCTGGTAACGCGGCTAAGATTAAGCCAATCAACATGGAACAGATGGCGATTGACTATAAAGCAGGAAAACTTGATCCTCGCGTTAAGTAATCGTATTGTCGATGTTTTAAAAAGGCCAGCAATTTGCTGGCCTTTTTATTATCTGGATTAAGCAAAACATAACAATAAAGAATAACAACTAGTATTTATCGCTTTTTACGTGACCCACACCATATAATGCAGAAATAACTCTGGTGAATATTTAACCAGCTGGTATCTTACTTAGCGCTCCGGAGGGCGTATTGAGAAGGGTTATATCTATGGGGGTAGATATGTCTAAGAAAGCATTGATTGTGGATGATTCTAGAACGGCGTTTATGGTTCTAGCGCGCGTTTTATCAAACTATAGTATTGAAAGTATTCATGCCAAGTCTGGCGACGAAGCTATAGATTACCTTAATGATAACGTCGTCGACGTCATCTTTTTGGATCAGGCAATGCCAGGTAAAGATGGATTTGAAACTATCAAGGAGTTAAAGGAAAGCTCCAAAACCGATGATATTCCAGTCATGATGTTTACCGCAAGATGTGGTGAGGAATATCACCAAGAGGTAAAAGCACTGGGTGCGGTAGGAGTTTTACCGAAAGAGTTATCTTCCGAAGAAGTGGAAGAAGCATTGTTAAAGCTCAACCTCTGGGGTGCTATTTCAGGGAATGTCCCCGCGGAACAAGTCGAGGACGATATTCTCCAGCCAACTGCTGATGAAAAATTACGGGTGTGGTTGGAGTCTTTCCTGGAAAATGAATTTTCACCACAGCTGTCGAATAAAGTGCGTAAAGCCACCGATGATTTGCGTAGAGACACCATTCATTACGGCAAGCGAATGCTGGATGAAATTGCAAAAAGCGATAAACAGCAGCAGGTGTTGCAAGAAGTGAAAGGTCAAACTGACTATCTAAAGCAGCTGTTCACCACATCGTTTAAGCAGTACCGCTTCATCAGTTCGGTTTTCATTGTGCTACTGTTCGTTCTGACGGCAGGGATTATTTGGCTGTTATATCAAACGTCATCTTTAGCAGCTGAGCAGCTGAGTTTGCAGCAAAAAATTGCAGAGCTATCAGTAGAAAGTGCAGCTGGTGAAAAGCGTTTGAGTAACAAAATTGAACAACAGTCAGTAGCGGTGGAAAGCTTGGTGGCGGAGCAAGTCAATGCCGGCGATGGAGATACTACTGAACAGCACAACAGTGGTATTTATAGTGAGCAGGGAATGGTGGGGAAACTGATTGGTGTTGAGAAGGAAGGCAATCGTTTAACCGCTAAGAGTGCCCACGGCTATTTGTTTATGATCACGCCGCAGGGAAGAATAGCTGATAATAATATTAAGCGTTACTACATTGAGCCAGGCTGTAATGGTTCAGTCTATGCCAATGCCGTTCCTGGAATGGTGCTAAAAGTGGATCAAAATACCCTGGGTTATACTGAGTTACAGGGATATGCCTTAGTTCAGAGGCCAGTAAGCTGGATGGATAATACAAGCCAATGCCACGAGTATAATAACGAAAAAGAGATAGTGCTAAGACAATTGGTTGAAAATGACGAAAGAATCACCGGCGTTACTGATACGGTCTACTTTGAGTTAAATTAAAGCGCGACTCAATAAAGATGCCGCTACCTAAACCGTAGCGGCAAAGATGATTAGTATAAAATTCTTGCTCGAATAGTGCCGTCGATCTGACGCATTTTATCCAGCGCCGTTTGGCTTGAGCCATTTTCAATATCCGTCACTACATAACCCAGTTCACCTTGAGTTTGAAGGTACTGTCCTGAAATATTGACGTTATTCTCTGAAAGAATTTGGTTAATTTGAGTCAGTACACCGGGCCTATTATGGTGGATATGCAGAATACGGTGACGGTTGTCGTGTTCTGGCAGCGACACTTGTGGGAAGTTTACGGCTGACATGGTCGAGCCGTTGTTACTGTACTTAATCAACTTATCAGCAACTTCAATCGCAATATTTTCTTGGGCTTCTTGAGTGCTGCCACCAATGTGTGGTGTCAGAATGACATTATCGAACTGGCGCAGTGGGGAGACGAACTCTTCGGTATTCGACTTTGGCTCTGTCGGGAATACGTCAATCGCGGCACCGGCTAAACGATTGTCTTCAAGCGCTTGAGCTAAAGCGTCGATGTCAACTACCGTTCCTCTTGAGGCATTAATAAGAATGCTGTCTTGCTTCATTTGAGCAATTTGAGCTTGGCCCATCATGCCCTTCGTTTCAGGGGTTTCGGGGACATGTAAGCTAACGACATCGGATTCAGCTAATAATGTATTGAGCTCTACAACTTGCTCAGCGTTGCCAAGGGTCAACTTGTTCTCGATATCGAAGAACCTAACTTTCATGCCGATACCTTCAGCCAAGATACCGAGCTGAGTACCGATGTGACCATAACCGATTATGCCCAAAGTTTTACCGCGCGCTTCGTTAGATTGAGCGGCGCTTTTGTGCCATTCACCGCGGTGAGCTGCAGCATTTTTAGCAGGAATTCCGCGTAATAGCATGATCATTTCACCTAAAACCAGCTCGGCAACACTTCGAGTGTTGGAATAGGGCGCGTTGAAAACTGGTATACCCTTATGCTGTGCAGCTTCAAGGTTCACTTGGTTGGTGCCAATACAGAAACAACCCACGCCGACAAGCTTGTTGGCAGCGGCGAGTACTTTTTCATTCAGTTGGCTTCGTGAGCGGATGCCGATGAAATGATACTCTCCAATCGTGTCTAACAGCTCTGCCTCGGATAAGGCCGTTTTGTGGTAAGTCACGTTGTCATAGCCGTCACGGCGAAATATGGCTTCCGCAACAGGGTGAACTCCTTCAAGTAGCAATACTTTTAAATCTTGTTTGTTATAAGACGTATTTGTAGGCATGGCAATTCGCGACTGCGTTCCTTCTCGGTTGACTGTAGTAATTGGTCTAATGAGTTCATTTAAGCAAAACAAAAAAGCGATAGAAAGTGTTTCTGTAAATTATTGCGTTTGAATGACAAAAAAGGTGTTTGTGCTGGTTGTTTTTGCTACAATTTGCCGCCACTTAGCCCCTAAAGGCTAAGTTTTGTTGTTTTTAAGGTTCTATGATTGCCTTGCCTTGAGGAGAGTTGCCGTATGGCATACGAAGTGAATATCAATAAAATGATTGAGTTATTAAGCGATACATTATCGCTATCTGCTGATGAGTTGTCCGCAGATACTCAGCTTATTGGCAACTTACCTGAGTTTGATTCCATGGCGATCGTGTCAATTTTAATGCAAATCGAAGAAGACTTCGGCATCGAGATTCCTGATGATGAATTGTCAGGGGAAGTTTTCGAGTCGGTCCAGTCCCTCACTGAGTTTGTGGAAATACAACAAGCAGCGACAGCAATCTAGCCTTTTCAAGCCCCTCGCAAAAAATACTATATTATTGATTTTTAAGGCTTAAAGAGTGGATCTTTGGGGCTAATTCTTTTATAACAAAGACTCATTCAAATCAATAGTTTGTCATGGCGGGATTCATTGCCAGTATCGTTCTGGCTATATATCTTCTAGTAATGACGTTAGTGCGCTGGCGGCGCATTGCGCTTTTCTGGCCACTCATTGTTGTGGCGCTCACTCTAGCTATTTGGAGCGGGGCTAAATTACTTGAGGATGCTTACCACTTACCTTTTTGGTTGCTCGAATGGGTGCGCCTATTTGGGTTTTTCTGCACGCTTGCGCTATTTATGTGGAAGTTCGCTCGGCCCAACTTATGGGTCAATGGTGCTGTTTGCGTGGTCCTTTCCTTATGGCTGTTTATTCAGTTCCAAGATCTTGGTGCTTTATCCGTATTAATTAACCCTGGATTTGCAGGGCTTATACTGCTGCTGTTGCTGCATTTAGTTGAAATTGCCGGCAATCAATTCGCCGAAACTTATCGTCGAGAAATCGCAACTTTAGCGGGAGCCATCGGTTTTATTTTGGTATGGGATCTATTTTGCATGTTAGTTTTCATGCTAGATGAGTCCGGTACTCCCGAAGTATTGGATATTTCTCGCTCTATCGTCACCTCTCTAGCCATCAGTTTTAGCATTATTCACTTGCAAGGTATTGAGCATAGCCGATTCCAACTTAATGAAGCCTTGCCCCGGTATCGTCCAGAAAGTGGGCTTAATATTTTTGCGATTTACTGCTGGATAGCGGTGGTAGGCTACATCCTGATAGATGTGATGACGCGTAATACCGAGTTAGCACTGGCCTTTTTGCTGACATCGGGCGTCGGTTTTATGGTTTTGTCCTATAAGAAGCGTTTCTTCGGGCAGTTGACCATTCTCTACCGGAAACTGTTTTCAGCTTATAAGTATGACTATCGAGAAAGTTGGATTCGTTTCAATCGTGCGCTGGATGAAGCCAACGTCACCGGTAATTATTATCAGCTATCGATCAAGGCTATTGGTAATATTATTGATAGTCCAGCAGGAAAGCTATGGAGCTTACGAAACGACAGTTTTGCTTATGTGGACCACTGGGAGTCGCCATTATCCGATGATATGAGCTATCAATTGCCACGCTCGTTAAGCGACTTCATGGATAAGACAAACTGGGTCATCGACATTCAGGAGTACCAAAAGGACTCGGATATATACAGAGGCTTAAATATTGACTTGAGCGAGGGGCTTTTTAGAAATCATCGAATTTTCATCCCATTGCGAAGAAATGATGAATTAATCGGGATTGTTGGGTTAGCTGCTAGTTACAGTAAGCCAATTTTAAATTGGGAAGATCATGACTTACTTAAAGCGGCTGGCTTACAAATGGCGAGTTATCTAGCCATGTTCGAGGCAACTACCCAGATTTATGAGCAACAACATTTTGATGCTTTTAATCGCTTATCGGCTTTCGTGGTGCATGACATCAAGAATGTCACAGCTCAGTTGGAGTTGATCACCCATAACGCAGAGCGTTACCGTCAAAACCAAGAGTTTGTGGATGATGCTTTCGAGACCGTAGCGAGTGCAACCAGTCGCTTGAATAAGATGTTAGCTCAATTGAAACGAGGGCGCTCAGCATCTGATTTAAAGAAAGTGTGTGACTTAAAGGCCATTGTAGACAAGTTCAAGAAGAGCACTGAGAGGTTGAACTGGACAGGCAAAGTGCCAGAAGTAAAGGTCATTGCTGAAAAAGATGCATTGCTTAATGTCATTCAGCATCTGCATCAGAACGGAATCGAGGCAAGTGATAAGGATAGTTTAGTTACCCATCATGTTGAGCTTAAAGGCGATCAAGTTCATTGGCATATTTATGACCAAGGGACCGGAATGGATAGCGAGTTTATGCGAAAGCAATTATTCAAGCCATTCGCAACGACTAAGGGAAATGCGGGTATTGGAATTGGGGTTTACCAATGCCGCTATTTGCTACAAAGCTTCGGTGGTGATTTAATTATTCATAGTGAAGTTAATCAAGGTACACATTGTATCGCGATTTTAGCCTCTCCAGAGGGAGAGAGGGATGGGGAATATGGCACAAAATAAACCAGAATTATTAGTCATTGAAGATGACAAGGGCTTGCAGAAACAGCTCAAATGGTCGCTAGATGAGTACCATGTGGTGCTGGCGGAAGATAAAGACTCATCGTTAGTTGAGTTAAGGCGGTTCCAGCCGAAAGTAGTAACGCTTGATTTAGGCTTGCCGCCAGATCCTGCGAATGCTAGTGCGGGACTTGAACTCTTGGAAGAAATTTTAAAGCTTTCGCCATCCAGCAAAATCATTGTGGTTACAGGTAATGATGAGCGAGAAGTCGCCATGAAAGCTGTGGAGCTTGGTGCCTATGATTATTACCATAAGCCAATACAGCCGGAAGAGTTAAAGCTAATTATTAATCGAGCTTTTGAGTTGGCGAATTTAGAAGAAGAAAGCCGCGTCCATCGCCGTAACGAAAATATGCGCTTTCATGGCATTGTAGCTACGAGTCCAAAAATGTTAGCGGTGTGTCAGAAGATAGAAAAAGTCGCGCCGACAGATCTTAACGTCATGCTAGAGGGCGATAGCGGAACGGGTAAGGAAGTCCTTGGCCGTGCAGTTCATAGCTTGAGTAAAAAAGGATCAAAACCATTTGCGTATCTAAACTGTGCGGCGATTCCAGAGAATTTACTGGAAACTGAGTTGTTTGGATATGATGCTACTGGATTTAATCAAGGGCAATCAAGCAGCTTAGGTAAGATAGAAGAAGCTAATGGCGGTACTTTGTTTTTGGATGAAGTGGGAATGATGCCCATGTCATTACAGGCAAAGTTTATGCGGGTTTTAACGGATGGTGTGGTTGAGCGCGTTGGGAGTAGAGAGGCAACTTCTGTCACGCTTCGGGTCATTTGTTCAGCCAATAGCCAGTTAGAGCAGCAAGTTCAAGAAGGCAAGTTTCGTGAAGACTTATTTTATAAGTTGAATGAGATCAACATCAGTATCCCTCCATTATCCGAGCGTGATGGCGACGTGGTATTGATTGCTCGAACCATGCTCAATAAATTTAATCAGCAGTTTGGTCGCAACATTAAAGGCTTTACCAAGGCCGCGGTACAAGCCATGGAGGCCTATGCATGGCCGGGTAACGTGCGAGAATTGGAGAATAAAATTAAAAGCGCGGTGGTGATGTCTGAAAATACACAGATCTCACCAGAAGACTTGCAGATAGATGAGTCGCAATTGCGTGAGATGCCTTTGAATCTAAGGCAAGTTCGTGAAGCTGCCGAAACTCGAGCCATTCAGCGTGCGATTGTATTAGCCGACGGCAATATTTCTCAAGCGGCTAAGCTGTTAGGGTTAACGCGACCGACGCTTTATAGTTTGATGGATAAGTACAGTATTCATAGCTAGAAAAAGTAGCTAGTAGAAGAAAGGTAAGAACAAAAAAGTCCCACTATAATGGTGGGACTTTAGTCGCTTGCTTTAGCTTTATCGTGTCAGAGTTTCGACAGAGTCTTGCTTGCCAAGCAACAATACATCAGCAGCTCTTTCTGCAAATAAACCATTAGTAACGACACCAACGATATTATTCAGAATACGCTCTAATTTGATCGGCTCGTTAATTTCTAAGCTATGGACATCTAAGATGACGTTACCATTATCGGTGGTGAAACCTGCTCTGTAGACCGGATCGCCGCCAAGCTTAACAATTTCACGAGCAACATAGCTTCGCGCCATTGGAATCACTTCTACAGGTAGCGGAAACTCTCCCAACCTACGCACCAACTTTGACTCATCAGCGATACAAACGAACTTCTCCGCCACAGCGGCAATAATCTTTTCGCGCGTTAACGCACCGCCACCGCCTTTAATGAGCTCAAGTAGATGGTTAGATTCGTCGGCGCCATCAACATAAACGGGGATACGGTCAACGTCGTTAAGTTCAAAGACTTCAATACCATGAGCCTTTAAGCGCTCGGTAGATGCTTCAGAGCTAGAGACGGCACCTTCAATTTTGTGCTTAATCTTTGCTAATTCATCAATAAAGTAATTAACGGTTGAGCCAGTACCTACGCCAACAATACTGCCTTCGACCACATAGTCGACGGCGGCTTGGCCAACGAGTGCCTTTAATTCGTCCTGAGTCATGCTTTGTCATCCTCAATACTTAAAATAAAGTCCCACTCGTCCTTTTCAATCGGCATGATGGATAGTCGGTTGCCCTTCTGCACCAAGCGCATATCAGAAAGCTCTGGGTAGGTTTTAAGTTCATCCAGTGGAATTTCTCGCTTTAAGTCGCGCACGTGAGTGACGTCGACCATGTACCAGCGAGGCTTATCTGGGTTACTTTTAGGGTCATAGTACTTTTCATCAGGATCAAAAGCCGTGTGATCAACGTAACCTTCTTTCGTCACTTCCATAATGCCAACAATCGCGGGTGGCTTGCAGTTTGAGTGATAGAAAAATACTTGATCGCCAACCTTCATATCATCACGCATCATATTTCTTGCCTGATAATTACGAACGCCGTCCCAATGATCGGTTTTTTTAGGAAGGGCTTTAAGGTGTTCAATGCCGAAAACATCCGGCTCAGATTTCATTAACCAATAGGCCATAATACTTCTGTGTTAGAAAGTTGATGGTGCAAGTATAAAACAAGCTAGAAAAAATTGTTAGGGCGTAAGCTGCTGGATTAGTGTTAGGTTACTCTTCGGTAAAACGATGATAGTGATTAGGTGTGATCACACCATCCATTTTTAAGTCCCATTTCTCAGCGGGTACTTGCGGGACTTTCTGTAAATTATATGCCAGACCGATAAGTTGTGGGCGTTTTTGCGGACTTAAATTGCCAAATACAGTGTCATAGTAGCCACCACCCATACCAAGGCGGTTGCCAGAATTGTCAAAGGCCACGAGAGGCATAAAGACTAACTCTAACTCACTGGTGGCAATGGCTCGGCTAGCACTGGCTGTAGGCTCTGATATGCCAAACCGGCCTTTCTCGACTGATTCCCGCCCTTCGTAAGGTAGGAACCACATAGACCGCTTACGACCAGCGCGAATTTTAGGGACATAACACTTCTTGCCTAAGGATAGAGCGTATTCAATGATAGGCATACAACTAATTTCTCCTCTGACAGGGAGATAAAAAGCTATATTGTTGTGGTTTTCAATCAGTTGAGATTGTGAGACATGACCGAGTAGGGCAATAGCAGAACGCTGCATAAAAGGCGATGTGAGACTTTGCCGTTCATGCTTGATTCGAGTACGAATATAGTTTTTTTGTGTAACAAATTCGTTCATAGAAACCCAGACTGCCGTTGTAGGTGATGCCCTGAAACCCGGAGTTTCAAGGGGGGAGTCCATGTACAGGATCAGGCTTTCCGATCTGAGCGGACTTGCGCAACACCTGCATTGAGGAATCCCTAAATAACAATTATCGGCTCGAGGACGCTCGCTACTGACGAACAGCCCAGGCCAAGCCATTGTAACAAAATCAGGGGTTGTTCGTCAGCCCTATTTGCTCGCTTTCTTTGAGCGCGTCGTCAATTTTAGTTTGTATGAGCTGGATGCGCTGCTCCACTTCAGACGCTTCTTCGGAGCTAGGATTTGGAGAGTTGAGAAGTTCGTAGCTGATATTCAAGGCAGCCATGACAGCAATGCGCTCCAAGCCAAGCACCTTGCCAGAAGAGCGTATTTCACGCATACGCTGATCTAGGAAATTCGCTGCTTGAAGCAAAGTTTGATGCTCGTCCTCTGGACTCGCAACCTGGAATTCTTTCCCCAGTATGGTGATATTCACCGGAGTAGCTTTGGATTTAGCCATGGTTTCAGCCATCTCTTTTGATTTTCCTGTGTGTTAAACGGTTTACAGGATGTCCCCAATCATTGTGTGTTGCTTGTCGCTGAACTTATTGTTTGAGCCTTAGCAGTAACTATATTGATTTCAAACGCGAAATCATTAAGTCAATTTGCTTGCGCGCAGATTCGTTACGACTGTGAAGCCGATCTTTTTCAACACGAAGTTCACTGACCTGCTGCCGAAGCTGCTTGTTTTCAGTATCGATCGTATTAAACCGCGCCAGCAAGGCATCAATTTTTTCTTCTAACTGTTCAAATTGACTGTTTGTCATAGTACCAGTGTTATAGTCAGCCGACATAGCAAGTTACCCAATTTTGTTAAAGTATACTATAAAGTTCTGAATGTGGCTGGTCAATCAATAATCAACGCCAAAGCCAACTGTTTCCTAGTAGATCACGGAACTTTTCTTGATAAACTGGGTTTTAGTGCTTACAAGGGTTACACTAACGCCAAAATGTTATAGATGTATTGCACGATTATTATGAATTACACACAAGCATCAGAGCTGTGCCAAGACTTTTTCCCTGACTTAACGCCATCCGAGCTTGCTGGCATGATTCATGGCCTTTTTGGCCACGGCTTCGTGATTGAAAGCGGCCGCTGGCAACAGCACATGAGCGAGTTCCTAGCATCAGGCGAGCCACTTCCTGAGCCAGCTCTAGAAGGGCTGGAGCAGTTGATTGCATTTTGCCAAAAAGATTACCAGGCTGACTCGTTTTCAGTTGATTTGATGAGACCTGAAGATGATTTACCGCTAGAGCAGCGAGCTAAGGCTGTCGGTGAGTGGTGCCAAGGGTATTTGACGGGCTACGGGCTAGTACCTAAAAAAGATGACAAAGAGCTTGAGGGTGAGTCGAAGGAAGCCCTTGAGGATATTGGTGAGATTGCCAAGATCGACTTCGAGATGTCAGAGCCTGATGAAGAGATGGAAAAAGCATTTATGACCGTCTGTGAACACATCAAAATGTCTGCTTTATTGTTGTTCCAAGCGAACCAAGCAGAGCCAATACCTGATCCTGAACAGCAGCAACAAATACATTAAAGACACAAGGATTCTATGAGAGCCATTAATTTTGCAGCCCGACGCAAGAAGTTAATGCAATGGATGGGGCCAAACTCCATCGCCATTTTGCCCGCCGCCGAAGAAAAAGTACGCAGCCATGACGTAAACTTTCCATTTCGTCAGGACAATAACTTTTGGTATTTGACCGGTTTTAATGAACCTGAGGCGGTGATGGTTCTCATCCCAGGAAGAAAGCAGGCCGAATTCATCCTGTTTAACCGTGAAAAAGATACGACCCAAGAGCGCTGGCATGGCAAGCGCTTAGGCCAGGACGGCGCGATTGAGCAGCTGGGAGCTGACGATGCTTTCCCTATCGAAGATATTGATGATATTTTGCCGGGCTTAATGGAAGGACGTGATCGTATCTATTTTGCCTTAGGGGCTCACTCTGAGTTTGACCATAAAGTCATGGAATGGCGTAGCGAGCTGATGACTTCTCCAGCTAAGCGCACGGATTCTCCTGGCGAGCTGATTGATATTGGTCATCACCTTCACGATATGCGCCTCGTTAAATCAGCCCCAGAAGTGCAACGTATTCGCCACGCTGCTAAGGCGTCGGCAAAAGCGCATATAGAGCTGATGAAGGCCTGCGCACCCGGAAAGAGTGAACGCGATTTAGAAACCGAGTTACATTATCACTTCGCCAAAGGGGGGTGTCGCTACCCAGCCTATCCATCGATTATCGCTTCTGGAGAAAACGCCAATATCCTGCATTACATTGAAAATGCTGATGAGCTGAAAGACGGCGACTTGTTATTGATCGATGCCGGTGGTGAGTTTGAGCATTATGCGTCGGATATTAGTCGAACGATTCCTGTGAACGGTACATACAGTGATGCACAAGCAGTTTTATATGACGTGGTTCTAGAGGCTCAGTTGGCTGCTATTGAGATGGTCAAACCGGGCAATCATTGGGATCATATTCATAACAAAGCGGTCGAAGTGTTGGTCAAAGGTTTGGTCGACCTGAACATTCTGAAAGGCGATCCAGATGATTTAGTTAAGCGTGGTGTATATAGAGAGTTTTACATGCACAAAACGGGCCATTGGCTCGGGTTGGATGTGCATGATGTCGGCGATTATCATCTACACGGCGAGCCTAGAGTGTTGGAGCCAGGCATGGTGCTGACCGTTGAGCCAGCGCTTTATATCCCGCACAACCTCACCCGGGTGAATGGTAGCAATATCGCGAAAAAATGGCGTGGCATTGGTATTCGGATTGAAGATGATGTTTTAGTCACCAACAAAGGCTATGACATTCTTTCGAAAGACGTCCCGAAAACTCGGGATGAAATTGAACGCCTGATGGCAGGTTAATCCTAACGATGACAGCAAAGCCTAAGCATACATATCCCGTAGTCATTGTCGGTGGCGGTATGGCCGGTGCGAGTCTTTCTTTGGCGTTAACGCGACAAGGCATTGCCTGTGCGGTGTTTGAAGCCTTTGCAACTGACATGCCTAGTCAGCCGAGTTTTGATGACCGCACCGTCGCTCTTTCAGCATCATCATTAAATATCTTGCGTAACCTTGGGGTCAGTGACGACTTTATGTCAGTCGCAGAGCCGATTGAGCAAATCCATGTTTCAGAACAAGGACATATTGGTTTTACCCGCCTCAATGCCAAAGATCAAGGTATGCAGCAGCTAGGTGCTGTGGTCGAAAATTGGCAGTTGGGTAAAGTACTGCATAAAAACATTAAGCAGCAGGAATTGATTGATTGGTTTGCACCGACCAAAGTACTTAAACTTGAGCAGCAAAGTGATAAAGCCCAGTTGACAGTCGAAACTGCGGATGGCGAATCAAAAGTTGAAGCATCGCTGGTGGTATTGGCTGATGGCGCTCGCTCACCCTTACGAAAAAGTCTTTATATTGATAGCCGTACTCGTGATTTTGGAACCTCTGCTATTGTTTGTAATGTTGCTACACAGCAGCCCCATCATGGCTGTGCCTACGAACGCTTTACTGCAGATGGCCCATTGGCGATGCTGCCTCTCACACAGAATCGGATGGCTTTGGTTTGGTCAAAACCGAATGATGAAGTAGAGAACTACCTTGCTTTATCCGAGCAAGATTTTGCGGCAGCCTTAGAAAGAGACTTTGGAGCACGTTTAGGACGCATCACTAAAGTCGGTAAACGCGCTGCTTTCCCACTGATTCAACAGCAGGCGGAAACTCTGTTCCGAGGGCGCTGTGTTTTGGTCGGCAATGCTGCTCAGTCATTGCACCCGATAGCGGGTCAAGGCTTCAATCTTGGCTTGCGTGATGTTGCTTACTTAAGCCAGTGCTTGGGCGGCCTTGAGGGTGATGATTATGGAGCTTATCAGGTATTAAGAAATTATGAGCATAAGCGACATGCTGACAGGAATAAAACCGTGTGGATGACAGAATCCCTTGCGCGGCTGTTCTCTAACGCTTGGTCGCCGATGTCGGTATCAAGAAACCTGATGCTGAAAGCGCTTGATATTACGCCAATAGCAAAAGACTTGTTTGCACAGCAAGCCATGGGCTTTAACTTTGAAAACAGCGAGTTAGCGGCAAATGACGAATAAAATTATCGCTATTTTAGTGGCTATTGTCATTGCACTGTCTATTGTGGCTTATCAGTTATGGCGCGCAGATGAGCATCGCCCCGTACAGGCAGTTGTGCAAGAGCACAATGAGCCTACAGAACAAGTTGCGGTTGCAGAGGGGCCCCAAGAAGCAAAGCGCGCTGAACAACAAGAGCAACCAAACGACGTTGTGGTTGACGAAGACGTCAGCCAAGATACTATCGAAGTTGTTGAAGATGACTCAAAGGCCGATGCGAAGCTGTGTCAGTTAATTGATGAATATGACGACTGGTACCCGAAAGGAGATTCATACGAGTCGGATAAGTTTATGACTGAGGTCAAAGCCTGGGCTTTTTCCCGTGGTTATTTTGAAACTGAATATTCTCAGGGAAGTTTGGGCATCAAAAAGCGATCAGATTACGATTACTACGAAATTGATGATTTAGAAGAAATGGCTAAAGCCGGTGATTCTATGGCCAATGTTCGCTTAGCCTATCGTTTGTATCTTAAAAGCGACTTAGAAAGTATGGAGCGGGCGCAGCCTTATTGTGACCGGGCGATTGCTGATGGTTATACTGCGATGGTGATGTGCAAATCATCTTATGTAACAGCCCAGATTCACCAAGAAAAACATAAAGACGGTGATAGCGACAGGACAGACCCTGAAAGACTCAAGGCATTGGAGCTGGAATATTCCGCGTGGCAACATGTTTCTGAGAGGCTGGGCGATGAGCTGGGCAGCAAATTAGCCATAAATATGTTGCCGGATTTAGAGAATGAGTTTGATCAAGAGACTATAGAGAAAACCACTCAATCTCTGATTGAAAATATTGAAATGCAAAGGCAACAATTAGGCATTAATGAACGACAACATCCTCCAATTCCAAAATTGTTAACGTACGTGTTAGAAAAGAATGGTGACCCTATGAACGCTTTTAAAGCATGTTTTGAGGAGTAATTATAATGAATAAAAAAGGAATAGCCGTACTATTTCTGAGCGCTTTAACAGTCGTTGTATTGTTCTACTTTTTTTTCGACATTAACCAGATTAGGGACTCAGAGCAATTACCTGAGAGTATTGAGAGTAGAGAGACGAATCAAGTTGGCAACGAAGACGATCTACGAGATACCGTAAAAGTCTCTTCAGATAAAAGAGATTCTGAAGATCAACACTTAGCAAAAAGCACAACAACTTTAGAGGTAGAAGAAGTTTGCCAGCTAGTAGAAAAATATAATGACTGGTATCCAGAAGGAGAGCACTACACATCAATAAAGTTGATGGAAGAGTCAAATCGTTGGGCTTTTGCCAGAGGCTACTACAACACGGCTTACGGCGATGAGCGTTCTACATACGGTAGCTCAAATGATTACAGCTATCAGTCACTTGATAACTTGGAGGTGATGGCAAAGTCTGGTGATGCTGAAGCTAATGCGAGATTAGCATACCGTTTAGCAAACTCTAGTCATCAAGAAGCTATAAAAAAGGCACAACCATACTGTCAGCAAGCATTGATTGATGGATATACAGCCAGTATTCATTGTTTAGCGGCGCCATTGGCAAGTCAAATAAATGCTTTGCAGGGGAATTTTTCTGACAAAGAAGAGCTGAAAAAACTAGAAACACGTTATGAAGCCTGGAAACTTGTGGCTGTAGAGTTGGACGATCCTCTGGCAAAACAGATGCTGGAGTGGGCTGTAGCTGGGTATGTAACAGAGATAAATTCCGGGAATGCAAAAAGGGAGGCCCAAAGAATGATCGTAGAAATAAAGCAAAAACGTGATTACAGTGAGGTAATCCAGCGAGAATATCCTGAATTACCAGAGTTAGCGGCTTATATGTTTAATAAAGGTTCTGCTAGCTATGAGAGAATCAATGCCTGTTTCAAATAACCGACAGCCAAAATTGGATTATGACGTCATCGTCGTTGGTGGCGGTATGGTGGGACTGGCGTTAATTGCGAAGTTATCGCAGCTCGATCTTCGTGTGGCAGTGATTGACCCCAAACCTGTAGAGCTTGAATGGGAAGAGGGCACGATTGACCCACGTGTTAGTGCGATTACCCGAGCCAGCCAACAGCTATTCCAGGATATCGATGCATGGCAGCTTATCAATGATCAAGATAAGTCTGCGTATCAACGAATGTTTGTGTGGGATGGTGAGTCGTCACGCGGCAAGATTGAGTTCGATGCGAACTTAATTGCTGAGCCGAATTTAGGGCATATCATTGAAAATCGAGTGTTAAGGCGCGCGCTGTTTCAGTCGATTGAAAGAGAGCGCCATGTTGACTGGTTGTGTCCAGAGAAGTGCCAAGCGGTCGACTATCAAGACAATCATGCAGAGCTTACGCTCGTGTCAGGTAAACGAATAAAATCGTCGTTGCTGGTAGCGGCCGATGGTGCCTTTTCATGGCTGCGTAAAGCCAGCGACGTCGGGCAGGAGCAGCAAGCGTATGGCCATAAAGCTATCGTCTGCACTGTTAAAACAGAAAAGGCGCACCAGCAAACCGCTTGGCAACGATTCGATCATCATGGCCCCTTAGCTTTTTTACCGTTGAATGATTCATCATTATGTTCGATAGTTTGGTCGGTGGATGAGTCTTTTGCCGAAGAATTGCTATCTTTAGAGCCCCAAGATTTTGAGAAGCGGCTGACACAAACCTTCGAGTCGACTTTAGGTGCCGTTAGCGTAGAAAGCTCGCCTGTTGCTTTCCCACTGTTTGAGCGAACCGCAGACACCATGGCGCAGCATAGGTTGGCGTTAATCGGTGATGCTGCACACACGATCCATCCGTTGGCAGGTCAGGGTGTAAATCTTGGTTTTGCGGATGCTTTGGAGTTAGCTAACGCCATTGAAGTATCGTTGAAAAAAGGCGCTGATATTGGCTTAAAACATCGATTAAGACCTTTTGAGCGGGCTCGCAAGTCTGAAACGAAGACGATGCAGTTGGCGATGCAGGGCTTTAAGCGATTGTTTGAGCAAGAAATTCCAGCCTTACAGATGGCGCGGAGTTATGGTTTAGCGTTGACAGATAAGCACCCTATCCTTAAACAAAAGCTTATCCGCAAAGCGATGGGACTTTAAGTTAAAACGTCATTGTCATAAAACTCTACTTGAAATGATAAATGATAATAATTATCATTTGTGCATTGCAATTCTACGGGATACTCCCAGGATATTTTAAATGAAAACAATGAATAAATGGCTTGTGGCGCTAGCAGTTGGTTCTGCTTTATCGCTGAGTGCTTGTGGTGATACTGAGCAAGAGAAACAAACTGCTAGTGAGCAGAAAAACGTTGCTGAAACAAAGTCTCCAGCAGCTGAAAAGCCAGCTGATGAGAAAAAAGAGATCGTGGTCTATTCATCGCGCAAAGAGCACCTGATTAAACCGTTCTTCGAGCAGTTCACGAAAGAAACTGGAGTTCCAGTGGTTTACATCACAGATGGCGCGGCACCGCTTATCAGCCGTCTAAAAGCTGAGGGTGAGCGTTCGCCAGCGGATATCTTGATGACGGTTGATGCCGGTAACTTATGGCAGGCGACTCAAGAAGACATTTTACAGCCGATAGAATCAGATGTTCTCGAAAGCAATATCCCAGAAAGTCTGCAAGATCCGAATAATGAGTGGTATGGCTTAACGGTTCGTGCACGTACTATTGTTTACAGCAAAGAGCGTGTTAACCCTGAAGAATTAACGACTTATGAAGCGCTGGGCGATGAGCAGTGGAAAGGTCGCCTGTGTTTGAGAACGTCTAAGAAGGTTTACAATCAGTCGCTCGTAGCCATGCTAATCGCCCGTCATGGCGAAGAAAAGGCGCAACAAATTGTCGAAGGCTGGGTCGGTAACTTAGCAACGGATCCGTTTTCGAATGATACTAAAGTGATGAATGCTATCGAGGCTGGTGCCTGTGACGTAGGTGTTGTGAATACTTATTACTTTGGTCGTTTGGAGAAGGAAAACCCAGAAATACCACTAGCCTTATTCTGGCCTAACCAAGAGACGTCAGGTGTACACGTCAATATCTCTGGCGCGGGAATTACCAAGCACTCTTCTAATGTCGCAAATGCGATAAAGCTGTTAGAATGGCTATCGAGCGCAGAAGCGCAACAAATGTACGCGGGCCATAATATGGAATACCCAGCGAACCCAGAGATTAAGCCTGTTCCAGAGGTGGAAGCTTGGGGAAGTTTCAAAGCGGATGATATGAACTTATCAAAAGCAGGTGAGCTTCAACCACAAGCGGTTAAAGTGATGGACAGAGCAGGTTATAAATAAACATTATTGACCCTGATAAAGAACACTTGCAGAACAAAACATCATTAAACTCAACTGTAACTGACGCCAGCGATCATCGCTGGCGTCAGCGTATGGGCGCTTGGTTACCGGCTGTACTATTATCGGCAGTGTTTGCAATTTGCATCATGCCGCTGGTACCACTGCTAGCATCTTGGGGGCAAGTTGAGTCAGAATTGTGGTCACACTTGTGGCAGACAGAACTCCCTGAACTATTTTCTAATACGCTGATTCTTATCGCGCTGGTTGGTATTGCGAGCTTTTTGTTAGGCGTGAGTTTGGCCTGGCTGGTGGTGATGTACGACTTCCCCGGAAGAAGTATCTTGCAGTGGGGGTTGATGTTACCCCTAGCGATACCGCCTTATATTTTAGCCTTTGTGCTATTGGGCTTTACCGATTTTGGTGGCCCATTACAGCAGTTTCTATTCTCAATAGGCCTTGGTATTGAATGGCTACCGGATATGCGTAACCCGTTGGGAGTGGGGCTGGTCTTTACCTTGTCGCTATATCCGTACGTCTATCTTCTGATGCGCAGTGCTTTACAGCGTAAAGGGCGCTCCAGTTATGAGAGTGCGCGTACTCTGGGCTACAGCAAGGCCGGTGCGTTTTGGCGACTGGTCATTCCGTTAACGCGTCCAGCCTGGGTCGCCGGTTTGGCTTTGGTCTTGATGGAAACCTTGGCTGACTTTGGCGCGGTCAGTATTTTTAATTACAACACCTTTACCACCGCCGTGTATAAATCCTGGTACGGATTTTACAGCCATGGCACAGCGGCACAGCTTGCCTGCTTGTTGCTACTGTTTGTTAGTATGGCGGTCATCGCAGAAAAGTGGGGGCGAGGTAAAGGGCGCTACGAACAATCGGGTGCGGCATTAAAGCAATATCGCCAGCGGTTAACGGGCCTTTGGGGATTTTTGGCGCAAGTCGGAGCATGGTCTGTGTTCGCTCTAGGCTTTATTTTACCCGTGACTCAGCTGATGTACTGGGTCGTTAGCAGTTTTGAACAGCACACAGAAGGAACTATCGATCTGCTACTAAACACGGTTTTGTTGGCGGTTTTGGCAGCAGCGATTACATTGCTCGTCGCTGGTATTATGGTGTGGGCACAACGCCAAAAGCAGACTAAAGCGAGAAGTGTTATGACCGAATTCTCGCAGCTGGGTTATGCCATGCCGGGAACCGTTTTAGCGGTCGGGATCATGATGGCGCTAAATGGTATTGATAGTTGGATCGCGGACATTATGGATGATCAGAGCCAATGGTTGGCGACAGGGTTGTTTGCGCTGCTACTTGCTTACGTGATTCGCTTCTTAAGAATCGGTTATGGGCCACTGTCGAGTTCGATGGGGCAAATCAAGCCGAGTGTCGTCGAAACGGCGGGTATTCTCGGCGCTGGAAAGCGCGAGAGACTATTCCGAGTGTATATCCCATTATTGCGACCAGGCGTCTTTACCGCATTGTTATTGGTATTTGTTGAAGTCATGAAAGAGATGCCAGCGACATTAATCCTGCGTACCTACGGCTGGGACACCTTGGCGGTGAGGATCTACGAACTGAGCGCCGAAGGCCAGTGGGAGCTGACCTCGTTACCGGCGATCATGTTAGTCGCCGTGGGTATTATTCCAGTCATTCTGTTGATCAAGAAGAGTGAGCTTTAGGAAGGTAGCCGGAACAGTTTTCTAAAAAGTCTACAGCCGGTTGTTTGTCGTCAGAGTATGAGTAAGTTTTAATTTCAACTACAGCTGCTGATTTTGTTGGGTTGTGTTTTGTTGGATTCCACTTCATTGAACGATACTTCTTGGCTGTAGAGAATAATTGCTGTTTATCCCCGAAGTGATGAGAAATGGCCACTTCTTCGGTTTCACCGTTCTGGTTGATTCCAACTAGCACTGTGGAACATGACGGTTTGAATTTGAAGCCAGATGAAACTATTTTCAGCTTAACTTTGCCACTTTCTTGGGTAACTTGCTCCCACATAGGCTTAGACTTTGTGAGTTTCCCATCTTGATAGTTAATGTATTGAATTTCTGAGCTAAGTTGTTTTTTTTCTACAAATGAACTGCAAGAAGCGATTGATACGAGTGTTGCTACACCTAAAACTATAATTTTCATGATTATTATTCCTTTGAGATTTCGACTGTAGAAAGTAAACATTGGCAAAACAAAAGTCAATCTAGAGGGGGGGTTATACAGTTAGGTAATAAGCGAGGCGTTTTTACTGGTCTGACACTCGCCTTTTGGGTTCTTTTGTCGCTAGAACCCCTGTATAATCATGCGCCATTATTCCCATTAAATTCGTAAAGGAACGGTCTCGTTATGGGTAGCAAAACACCTTTATATCAAGCTCATGTTGATGCTGAGGCTCGCATTGTAGATTTCGGTGGCTGGGATATGCCGCTAAATTATGGTTCACAGATTGATGAACATGCCGCAGTACGTGGAACAGCCGGCATGTTTGACGTATCTCACATGACCATTGTTGAGATTAAAGGCAGTGAAGCAAAGCCTTATCTGCAATATTTATTGGCAAATGACGTCGCCAAGCTGCAAGAGTCTGGCAAAGCGCTTTATACCGGCATGTTGAACGAAGATGGTGGCGTAATTGACGATCTTATCGTTTATTACTTAAATGATGCCCACTATCGGGTTGTGGTGAATGCCGCCACTCGGGAGAAAGATTTGGCTTGGTTGGAGAATGTTGCGCAGCAGTTTGATGTGTCCGTTGAAGAACGTTCTGATCTAGCGATTATTGCCGTGCAAGGCCCAGAAGCGATTGAGAAAGCTCAGTCAGTGATGACTGATGAGCAGAAAGAAGCAGTGGCTGGTCTAAAACCTTTCGTTGCAGCTTATGCTGGCGACTTGTTCGTAGCGCGTACCGGTTACACGGGCGAAGACGGCTATGAGATTTTGGTTCCAGACAATAAAGCTATTGAGTTATGGAGTGCCTTGGTCGAAGCTGGTGTTAAACCGTGCGGTTTAGCAGCACGCGATACCTTGCGTCTCGAAGCGGGCATGAACCTGTACGGCCACGATATGGATGAAACGGTATCACCGCTTGAAGCTAATATGGGCTGGACTATTGCATGGGAGCCAGAAGGCCGCGACTTTGTCGGGCGTAAAGCGCTAACAGAGCAGAAGGCTAACGGTATTCCGCGCAAGTTGATTGGTCTGGTACTTGATGGCAAAGGCATTATGCGCGAAGGGCAAGAGGTTGTTGTTAATGATGAAGTGGTTGGCGTCGTCACGTCTGGCACTATGTCGCCGACAACCGGCAAAAGCATCGCGATGGCACGAGTTCAACGTTCAGTCGACGCTGAAGAAGTCTTAGTGCAGGTTCGCAAGAAGCAAATTCCAGCAAAAGTCGTTAAGCCTAGCTTCGTGCGTAAAGGTAAGTCATTGATTTAGTGTAGGCTAAATACGACTCCTAAAAGAGCTTAGCCGCCCGAGTATAAACGCTTGGGCAGCGTTTAACTTTGATATACAATACGATTAATTTTTGAACTGATAGATTGCCCTGGCGGGTGGCTATAGAGGAAGAGACAATGAGCCAAATTCCAGCAGAATTAAAATATGTATCAAGCCACGAGTGGATCCGTGACGAAGGTGACGGCATTGTAACCGTTGGTATTACTGAGCACGCGCAAGAGTTGCTTGGTGATGTGGTGTTTGTAGAAGCGCCAGAAGTGGATAGCGAAGTTGATGTAGAAGACGAAATCGCAGTGGTTGAGTCGGTAAAAGCTGCGTCAGATATCTATGCGCCATTAGCGGGCACAATCACTGAAGTGAATGAAGAGCTGGAAGATTCGCCAGAATTGATTAACAGCGACCCTTACGGTGACGGCTGGATGTTCAAAATGAAGATTGATTCGGGTGATTTGGATTCGTTAATGTCGGCAGAGGATTATGCCGAGGAAATCGCTGACGAATAAATTATTGGCTCATAGCTTCGTTAAATGCATCAATAACTCAGTTCGTTTAACCTAAAGTAAACGTCGCCTCGTTATTAATACATTTGCCTTGCTCTGAACGCAATAATCATTTGGTTGGTGGGTTTTCTAAATTTTTCAGAGTTGGAGCTAAATGCTTCAATTCTTTTGATTATAAGATGGGTTAGCCGTGAGGTATAACTCATTGATCACCAAGCGTAGGTGATAACTTTTAAGGGCCTCGAGTTGTTCGAGGCTTTTTCGATTAAACAGTTTATGCAGATCGGCATAATTGAAATTGATAGGTCGCGACCAGTATGACTGATAAAACTAGCTTGCAAGATTTACAACAGTCGGATGATTTTATCCGCCGTCATTTAGGCCCTCGTGAGAACGAGATTCAGGAAATGCTCAGTGAGTTGGGCTTGTCTTCGTTAGATGACTTAGTGGAAAAGGCTGTTCCGCATAAGATTCAAGTGAAAGAACCGATTGCTGTGGAAGCGTCGCGTTCTGAACGTGAAACTTTGAATTACTTGCAGTCGCTTGCAGACGAAAATATCGTTGCTAAGTCATACATTGGTATGGGTTATTACGACACGGTAACGCCAGCAATTATTCAGCGTAACGTACTTGAGAACCCAGCATGGTACACGGCTTATACGCCATACCAACCTGAAATCGCGCAAGGTCGTTTGGAAGCTATCTTAAACTTCCAGCAAATGACGATGGATTTGACGGGTATGGAATTAGCCAGCGCGTCATTGTTAGATGAAGCGACCGCCGCTGCCGAAGCTATGGGTTTAGCCAAGCGCTCGTCTAAAAACAAAAAATGTAATACCTTCTTTGTTGACGAGAAAACATTTCCACAGACAATTGATGTGGTCAAAACCCGTGCTGAGCATTATGGCTGGGATTTAATCATTGGTCCGATTGAAGAAGCTGCCGATCACGATGTGTTTGGTGCTTTATTGTCATACACCAATGTTCACGGTGATATTACCGATCTAGAAAGTATCATTGAAAAACTGCACGAAAAGAAAGCCATTGCTTGTGTCGCCGCAGATATTATGAGTTTGGTGCTAATGAAGTCTCCAGGTGAGATGGGTGCCGATGTGGTGTTCGGTTCAGCCCAGCGTTTTGGTGTTCCGATGGGCTTTGGTGGTCCGCACGCAGCCTTCTTTGCGACACGTGATTCATTTAAGCGTTCGTTACCAGGTCGTATTATAGGTGTTTCAAAAGATACCCGTGATAATAATGCATTGCGTATGGCGATGCAGACTCGTGAACAACATATTCGCCGCGAAAAAGCGACTTCGAATATTTGTACTGCGCAGGTGTTGTTAGCCAATATCGCTAGTTTCTACGCGGTTTACCACGGTAAGAAAGGTCTAACAACGATTGCTAGTCGTATCAATCGTTATGCTTCGATTGTTGCATCAGCAGTTGTTAACTCTGGCATGGAAGTAGTGAATGAGCACTGGTTTGATACCGTGACATTCCGCGCTTCAGATGTTGAGGCTATTCAAGACCGTGCGAAAGAAGCACTCGTAAACTTACATTACAGTGACGACTTAGTGAGCTTCTCCATCGATGAAGCGAAAAGCCAAGCGGACATTGAGCAATTAATCGAAGTAATTACTGGAGCTGAGTCTGATATTTTTGAATTAGACAGTGAGGCTCAATCTTCTATCCCAGAGCAATTAGTTCGTCAATCCGACTTCTTAACGCACCCAACCTTTAACGACTACTATTCTGAAACGGATATGCTGCGTTATATCAAGCGTTTAGAAACCAAAGACTTCTCACTGGTACACGGCATGATCCCGCTAGGTTCATGTACGATGAAGTTGAATGCGACCAGCGAAATGATGCCGGTTACTTGGCCAAAGTTTGCAACTATTCACCCGTTCGCTCCTGAAGATCAGACTTATGGCTACATCAAAATGATCAAGGAGTTAGAAGCAGACTTAGTCGAGATTACAGGTTATGACTTTGTCTCGATGCAGCCAAACTCTGGCGCACAAGGCGAGTATGCGGGCCTGATTGCTATTAAGAAATACCATGAAAGTCAGGGCGAAGGTCACCGTAACATTTGCTTGATTCCAAGCTCAGCGCACGGCACGAATCCAGCATCAGCACAGATGGCTGGTATGAAAGTGGTTATTACTAAGTGTGATGACAACGGTAACGTTGATGTTGACGATCTGAAAGCTAAAGCTGAAGAGATGAAAGACAACTTAGCGGCACTGATGGTGACCTATCCTTCGACGCACGGCGTTTACGAAGAAGAAATTAAAGATATCTGCGACATCATTCATGACAACGGCGGGCAGGTTTATATGGATGGCGCCAACATGAATGCGCAGGTGGGTATTTCTCGCCCAGGTGATATCGGTTCAGACGTATCACACTTAAACTTACACAAAACATTCGCTATTCCACATGGTGGTGGCGGTCCGGGCATGGGGCCTATTGGCGTTAAGTCGCACTTGGCACCTTTTGTGTCGGGTCACTCAGTACGTAAAGTGTATAGTGTTGAAGCGCGCGACAACGCTGTGTCAGCGGCTCCTTATGGCAGCGGTATGATCCTTCCGATTTCATGGGCTTACATCAAAATGTTAGGCCAAGTTGGTTTACGTCGCTCGACAGAAGTTGCGTTATTAAACGCTAACTATCTGAAAAACAAGCTATCTGCACACTACCCAGTGTTGTATGTGGGCCGTAACGACAAGGTGGCGCATGAGTGCATCATTGATTTGCGTGATATTAAAAATGAAACGGGCATCAGTGAAGTCGACTTTGCTAAGCGCTTGATGGACTATGGCTTCCACGCGCCAACTATGAGTTTCCCAGTAGCTGGGACTTTCATGATTGAACCAACAGAAAGTGAATCTAAGTACGAATTGGATCGCTTTGTCGATGCCATGATCCGCATCCGTCAGGAAGTAGAGAAAGTCGCTAGTGGCGAATGGGATAAAGAGAATAATCCTCTAACCAACGCTCCGCATACACAGGCTGACCTTCGTGACTGGGATAAACCTTACTCAATTGCAGAAGCCGTTTACCCATCAGAAGCAACAGTTCTAAGCAAGTTCTGGCCTACGACGAACCGTATTGACGATGTGTTTGGTGACAGAAACTTAATGTGTAGTTGCCCTGCAACAGAGACTTACGCAGACTAACGGTTCTGTGAACTGAGTACTTGACTCGAAAAGCCAGCGTTAGCTGGCTTTTTTTATATTGCTAGGGTATAAATGGAGCGTTTGGCTTGATACGCATGTATTACAGGGAATATTAAGGAACTACTATGTCTAAAAAGAAATTTGAAGAATTCGTCATTAAATTATCGGAAGACCCAAAACTAAACCAATCGTATGTAGAAAATCCAGAAGCAGTAATGAAGGATTTTGGCTTAGAAGATAATGAAATAAAAGCTGTAATGAGTGGAGAAACAGAAGAGATTGAAAAGTTAACAGGCACTAAGGCGGTTTGTATTAATATCGTTATGCTAATGAAAGATGATAAATAAAAAAAAAGGCTCGTATATTGCGGTTAGTACCGGGATATTACTTGCAGGCCACATCTCTGTTCGAGCAAAAAAGGTTATCGAGGAGGCTGATGTAGTGTTATCGCTGATGCCTCACCCTATAGCTGAAAACTGGTTGGATAGTATCAGCAGGGAGCATATTAGTCTGCAATCCTATTATTCGGAAGGAAAACATAGAAAACAATCTTACAGCGAGATGTGTGAGCGTATACTAGAAGAAATTCGTAAGGGTAAACGTGTCTGTGGAGCATTTTATGGACATGCTGGTGTTTTCGCTTGTGTACCACATGATTCAATCAAGTTAGCTCAAGAAGAAGGATTCTCAGCCTATATGGAGCCGGGAATTTCTGCAGAAGCTTGTCTATATTCAGACCTAGGCATCGACCCAGGAAGTTTTGGTGTTCAAAGCTATGAAGCTTCTCAATTTCTGTTCTATGGGCATCAACCGAATGTCGTCAGCTATCTGCTATTATGGCAAGTTGCATTGGCAGGAGAGCTAACGGCAAAAACATTTAAAACTAGCGAGAAAAATATAGAAGCTTTAGTGAAGTACCTCTTAAATTGGTACCCACCTGAGCATGAAATTATACTGTATGAAGCAGCATTTTTACCGTTAGATTCGGTTAGAAAAGAGAAAATTAAGATTGTAGACTTACCAAGTACAGACTTAAATCTTCATACTACATTGGTTGTTCCTCCAGCTAGAAAAATGAATATTAACAAAGAGTTAGTGGAGAGATTAGAAGTGGGTTGAGTTCAATCAATTGATGGACAAATACAGGTTTGTAAAAGTGCAGTTTTAGAAGGATAATTAAACTATGATAGAAAGCCAGGGATTATCAATGCTTAAACTAGTGTTAATACTGATGATGTTGCTTTGTGTAACTACGGTGGAAGGGGTGGAAAATAAAGATTACACAACGGAATTAGTGGAAATAGAAAAAAAACTTCTGAATGACTTGCCTGCGTCACGTGAACGTTTAAACCTCATCGGGCAGCACAAAGATGACTTGTCTGTTAAAGAAAGACAGCATCACAAGCTATTGAGTGCCCACCTACTTTTCATGATGAATGATGTTGATAAAGCTAAGCTATACTTAGAAGAGCTTCCAAGTGATCAGTTAAGCCCCGATCATGATGCAAGAAAGCAAATGCTATTATCAGCAATTTATCACCATAAAGGCGAAAGCGTTAAGGCCTTCATCGCTGTTGACCGTTCATTAAGTTTAATGGAGAAGTTAAATAGCGAACGTTATAAGTCAAAAATATTAATAGGTGCGGTGGGGATATATAAAGATGCGGACTTAATCGAGTTTGCTTTAGAGTATGGGCGCAGAGCTATAACCCTTGCTAACGAAAGTAAAAATGGTGAAACCATGTGTCTGGCTTCATACGAAATGGGAACTATTGAGTTATTGACTAAAAATTATAAGATGGCAGAAAACCGTCTATTAACAGCAAAAGAGTATTGTGGGAAAGAGAAAATTGTAGTCGCTTCGTTCGCAATTGAATACAGCCTGATGCAGTTAAAGATAGAAACTGGCAAGATTGAAAGTGCTGAAGCCATTGCTAAGGATTTACATGCTAAAGTAGAAGACTATGGGTGGGATGTCTTAAGATCTGCAACTAAAACTTTATATGGAAGATTGCTCCTAAAAAAAGGCGAATTCGAATTAGCTAAAAACTTTGGTGAAGCAGGTTATAAACTAGCAAAAAAAGTTGAAGATAAAAAAAGAACAGAAAAAGCCGCCGCACTTTTAGCAGAGGTTTACACTGAGCTTGGCGACAATGATGAAGCAGTAAACTATTATAAAGAGTATATGGAATTAAATGTTCAGGGGAAAGTTAGGACAAGGCAGAGAAAGCTAGCATTTGATATCGCAAGACGAGGACAGCTTTAAGAGTGATAGTGAAGGTAAGTAAAATTATATCTGCGCTTGTATTAATAATAGCTGCTGTGACAGTTAGTGCTGAAAAGGGTGACTACTATGAAGAGCTTGTTAGTATTGAGAGGAACATGCTCAACGGAAATAGCTATGTTGAGAAGCGGCTAAAAGAGATATCACATCAACAAGTTAAATTCACACGACTAGAAAAAGATTTTTATAAGCTCCTACAAGCTCATCACGATTACCTGTCATCAAACTTAGATTCTTGTAAAGAGATTGCTAGAGAATTAATAAAAGAAACTAAAAGCATTGATATTAAAGCGAAAGCAAATATTCTATTAGCAACTGCAGAGCACGTTTTAGGTAATCATGTAGACAGCTTCATCGCTCTTGATAAAGCAGTTTCAGCTGTTCCAAATCTAACAAGAGAAAGGTACAAAGCCAGTATTCTTCAAACAGCAGTTGGTATATATCAGCAGGCTGAACTATTTGAGTTTGCGCTTGAATTAGCTCGAAACTTACAAGTTGAAGCGAGAAAGTTAAAACACGGTGAGTACCTCTGTATTGCTAATTATGAATTAGGAGCTATAGAGCGAAGAGTTGGGCAAATTAAAATGGCTAGACAGCGTCTTATGCTGGCGGTTGAGTATTGTAAAAATAACGAAAGTAAGATCTTTGAGTATATCTCAATAATAACCCTAAACGAGATAAACGCAGACTTAGGGAAGGTGGAAAAAAGCAATCAAGAACTAAAGAAAATTATTAAGCCAGTAAATACTATAGGTTGGAAAAATTTAATTGCACAGTTGAATATAGCTATTTCAAAAAATTATTTCAAATTGGAAAACTATAGTCAAGCAGAGCAATACGCGTTGAATGCATATAGCAAAGCAAAAGAAGGAAAAGATAGACGTAGATTACAAATAGCGGCAGAAGTCTTAGCTCAAATATACTCAAAAATCGATAATAAAAAAGAAGCATTGAAGTATTACAATGAATATAGGGAGTTAAATTCTGAAAATAAAATAAAGGTAAGACAAAGGAAACTTGCTTTTGATATCGCACAAAGAAAAGAGCGTTAAGTTTATGTATATTAAAACGATATTATTAATAGGTACTCTGTACTGTCTAACTCATGGTTTAGCTAGCGCGGACTATTTTTCTCAGTTAAAGGGGATAGAAAAGCAAAGGCTAAATGACTTAGTAGGCACTAAACTGCCTCAGTAAACACTGCTTAGTGAATTGCGGTCGTAAATAGAAGCCGCGGGGCAAGGTTTTAATTGTTGTCCCTTCTGGCCCGATAGCATCAGTTAGCGCTTTTGAGTTCGCGGCCTTAGGTCTTACTTGTAGAATATCTCCTAGTCTGGCATCGACTTGTTCAATTCTCCCCATCGATACTTGATCGAGCACGTCTTCAAAGTCTTTCTTCAACACCTGCTCTTCTTCCGCTGTCGGTTGCCACAGGAACGGCATCGCGATTTGGCGATCTTCTATAGCGATTTTTCGACTTGCGACTATAGGAATCCACAGCACATGCATCAGTTTATGGCGAACCA
>CATNCP010000021.1 GCA_950096615.1 uncultured Kangiella sp.
TGGGGCGTGGTTTTAGGGCCTGTCGGAATGTTACTGTCAGTACCACTGACCATCATCGTTAAAATCATCCTCGACAGTAATAAAGAAACCCAATGGATCGGCATTATGTTGGGTGATAAATAATACAACAAACCACCTTGGTTTAACGAAAGAAATGCTTGTATTTTGGGGCACATATGGAACTTGAAATAACGGTAGTAGATGCTTTTACAGACTCCGTTTTTGGCGGTAACCCAGCAGCAGTAATTATTACTGATGAATGGTTACCTGATAATCTAATGCAATCTATTGCGGCCGAAAATAATCTTTCTGAAACGGCATTTTTGGTTGCAGCTGATCCAGCAACATACAGCATCCGATGGTTCTCACCGATGACTGAAATTGATTTTTGTGGTCATGCGACTTTAGCCTCGGCTTTTGTCCTATTTAGTAGGTGCTCTGAGTTAGCTAATATTAAATTTTTAGCCGAGGCTGTTGGAGAACTATTAGTCGAGAAAGTTGAAACGGGGAGAGTTCAAATGAACTTTCCGAATACTAAGCCTGATAAAGTTGAAGCCATTCCTGACTATTTGGTTGCTGGGCTGTCCATCCCACCGAAAGAAGTTTATTCTAATTCGCAGGCTTATTTTGTGATTTATGAATCGGAATCTGACGTATTATCTGTGCAGTGTAATAACGATACTCTGAAGAAACTCGGACCGCTAGACGTAGTCGTAACCTCTCAGTCTGACTCACAGGATTATGATTTTACTTCAAGATATTTTTGGCCGGCTAACGGCGGAGACGAAGACCCAGTGACAGGATCAATTCATACCGGTCTGGCGCCGCTGTGGGCTGAGCGTCTTGGAAAAAATAATCTAGTCGCCTTCCAGGCTTCAAAGCGTGGAGGTGTGCTGAAATGTGTAGTGGCAGGTCAAAGGGTCATTATTTCTGGCAATGCCGTTCAGTACCTGAATGGAACTATCACTGTTTAGAGCGAGCCTTTTAAGCAAGCTTCTAACCAAATCATAACTGTGAACTTTTTTAGAGGAAGTGATTGTGGCTCTAGAGTGTCTATAATTGCATTGCAAGCCGGAATAAAAAAGCCCTGCAAAAGCAGGGCTGAGTGGAGTGAATAAACACTAAGGGGGTAGATTTAGGTTTACTCTGTTACTCCGGAACTTTGTGCTTCTGTATCCATACCTTCAGCATCGTTCTTAGGTGCGTAAGTCACGGCTTTGTCGCCGCCGCCAAGTGCTTTATATAACGAGATAACATTCGCTAATTGTGCGCGTTCTGTTTCGAGTAATGCTTGCTCGGCTGTGAATTGGTCTTGTTGTGCGTTGAGCACTTCAAGGTAACTCGCTAGACCAGCTTTATACTTTGCTTCTGCTAACTGTAGGCGTTTGCTTTGCGCTTTGACCAAGGAACGGTTAGCTTCTAATTCACCACCGTAGGTTGAGCGGTTAGCCATCAACTGATACACCTCTGAGAAAGCCTGTTGCACCGCTTTTTCATACTCAGCAATTAAACGCTGCTGTTGTGCTTCGGCAATATCTAAGTTCGCATGCAGGCCATTATTGAAGATAGGAATTCGGATGGATGGCATAAAGCTCCATGCTTTGGATTCGCTATCAAACAAGTTATCGAACTCCGTACTTGAGTAGCCATACTGCCCCGTTAAGCTGATTGACGGGAAGAAAGCTGCACGAGCAGCACCAATATTGGCATTAGCCGCATATAAGCTTTGTTCCGCTGATAAAACGTCAGGGCGGCTTAATAGCACTTCTGAGTTGATGTTGTCAGGAAGCTCAATGGCCATCGCGGCTAACTTTAATTGTTCAGTATCAAAGTTAACGGCTGACAAAGGCTTGCCGATTAATAGCTCTAGCGCACTTTTTGCAGCAGCATGAGCACGGTCGAATTGTGCTTTTTGCGCGCTAACAGTGGCTAAGGCGGCCTGTGCTTGCGCTAAATCCAGTTCGCTGGCGATACCTGTGTCGAGGCGCTTTTGAATCAAGTCTAAGCTTTCTTGACGGCTTTTTAGCGTCTTTTCCGCGAGGTTTAAACTGCGGTAAGCAGAAATCCAGCTGTAGTAGGCGTTAGCCGTTTGGGCGATAACGCTTAACTTTACTGAGCGAGCGGCTTCAGCACTGGCAAGATACTGTGCTAAAGCGGCATCGTTGAGCGAGCGAACACGTCCAAACAGATCTAACTCATACGACATTAAACCGACGTTTGCGCTGTAAACATCTTGGATGCTATCAACGCCAGGGATAGTGAAGACATTGGCCGAATTTTTAGTACGGGTTTGACTAACTTCACCGCTGATTGACGGGAATAAATCTTCGCGCTGTACTTGATAGCGACCTTCGACTTCCGCCATACGAGCGATAGCAATGCGCAAGTCTGTATTCGACTGCAATGCCTCTTCTATCATGACGCGTGCGTTGGAATCAGGGAAAAAGTCCTGCCAAGCTTCTAGCGTGAAAGCGGCATCCTGCGCTTTCAACTTCTGCCCAGTATCTTGTCCAAAGCTCTGCTCAATAGAGGTTTGCGGACGTTCATTATTCGGCGCCATGGATAGGCAGCCAGATAAAATCAAACTAGCTGCCAAGGCCGTGACGGAGGTTAGGCTTTTGCTGGTTAACGATTTAGTCATCTTTAATCTCCATACCTTTAGCGGCAAGTTCGTAGTGTTTTAGCTTTCTTGGGAAAATCTTGCGCACCAGCAAGTAGAATACTGGCACGAAGAAGATGGCCAACACAGCCGCGGAAATCATACCGCCCATTACGCTGGTACCGATGGCTTGGCGACTTGCTGAACCTGCGCCAGTAGCAAGTACCAGAGGTAACACACCCATGATAAACGCTAATGAAGTCATTAGGATCGGACGCAAACGTAAGCGACAAGCTTCGGTCACCGCTTCAAGCGCACTCTTGCCTTCACCTTGAGCTTCACGAGCGAACTCGACGATAAGAATCGCGTTTTTCGCCGATAAACCAATAATGGTGATGAGGCCCACTTTAAAGTAAATGTCATTGGCCATAGAGCTGAGTTCTGCAAAAAGTATTGAACCCAAGATACCCAGTGGCACGACTAACACTACGGCCAACGGTACCGACCAACTTTCATACAGTGCAGCTAGCACTAAGAAAATAACTAAGAAAGATAAGCTGAATAAAAGTGCCGTTTGGTTACCTGCGACTTTTTCTTCGAGCGACTGTCCAGACCATTCATAGCCAATCCCTTTGGGTAAGTTTTCTGCAAATTGTTCCATCAGCATCATAACTTCGCCTGAGCTCACGCCTTCAGCGCCATTACCGGTTAATGGAATCGAGGCAGAACCGTTGTAGCGCGTTAACTTGGCTGGTGCTTCCGTCCACTTGGCAGTCGCAACTTCGGATAAATTAACCAAGTCGCCTTGAGTGTTGCGGATCTGCATGCTTAGGATTTCTTCAGGCGTTGAGCGAGTCTCTGCATCTGACTGAATCCACACTTGGCGTACTTTCTGCCCTTCGACATAGTCATTGATGTAGGCTGAGCCGAGAGCGATCTGAAGCGTATTGTTCAGCTCGCCAATATCAATACCCAGTGAGCGCGCTTTAACGCGATCCACTTCAAACGTTAACAGCGGCGCTGGTGGTAATGTATCAGGGCGAATTTCAGCAAACTTGCCTGATTCGGACGCCATGCCAATTAACTGGTAGGCGGCTCCCATCAATTGTTGCGTTCCGACTCCAGACTTATCTTGTAACTGGAAGTCGAAGCCGCTGCTGTTACCTAGGCCAGGAATTGACGGCATGTTAAAGGCGAAGGTGTTACCTTCTTGGTACTTCATAAACTCTGCCGTCGCAGCACCCGCTAATTCATCAGCATTACGCATCTCTTCACGCTCAGCCCATGGCTTTAAATTGACAAAGGTGATCGAAGTATTTTGGCCGGTACCGAAGAAACTGAAGCCCGCTACGGTGATGATTCGCTCAACTTCAGGCTGATCCAAGAACCAAGCATCGGTTTTCTTGGTTAACTCAAGCGTCCGCGCGCGCGTCGAGCCTGATGGCATTAATGATGACGCCACGATGAAGCCTTGGTCTTCCGATGGAACGAAGCCTGTCGGCATGCTGGCAAAGCGCCAGCCGACAAAAGCAGTAATCACGGCAAACACAGCCATCGTGATCCACAAGCCCGTTTTACTGAACAGTTTTTTGACGTTAGTCATATAAGTATCAGTAAACTTGTTGAAGCCAGTGTTAAACCAGCGGAACGGCGCCCATTCTTTTTTGCCTTCTTTTTCCTTTTTCAATAAACCTTGCGCGATAGCTGGGCTTAATGACAAAGAGAGGAATGCAGAAATAGAAACGCTCAGTACAATAGTTAGCGAGAATTGCTGATAAATACGCCCAACGGATCCTGAGAAGAAAGCCATCGGAATAAATACCGCAATCAATACAGCCGTGGTACCGATAATTGCGCCAGAAATCTGCTTCATGGCTTTTTTGGTCGCTTGATAAGGGCCAATATCTTCTTCGTCGAGAATACGTTTAATATTTTCTACAACAATAATCGCATCATCGACCACGATACCAATCGCTAATACCATGGCGAACATGGTCAGCATGTTGATAGAGAAACCGAGCAAGTAAAGCCCCATGCCAGTACCAATTAATGACACAGGCACCACGATCAGCGGAATTAATGTTGTGCGCCAGCTCTGTAAGAATAAGAACATGACTAAGGTTACTAAGAATACCGCTTCGATTAACGTCTGAACCACTTGGCTAATTGACTCGTCGACAAAGATGGATGTGTCGTAAGGAATCACCCACTCAACGTCTTCGGGAAAATATTGCTCAAGCTCTGACATTTTGGCTTTAACCGACTCTGCCGCCTCTAAGGCGTTACCGGCGTTGCTCAGCTTTAGTGCAAAAGCTGCAGAGTCTTGGCCGTTCAACATTGCTGCAGAGCCATAGTTATTGGCGCCACGTTCAACTTCAGCAACGTCTTTTAGGCGAACAATGGCACCGTCGCTTGAAGAACGCAGAATAATGTTACCGAACTCGTCCGGTGTCGATAATCTAGAAGGAACTAAGATCGTCGCATTTATTTGCTGGTTGCTTGGCGAAGGTAGTGAGCCGAGTTCGCCAGTTGCTAATTGTGCGTTCTGATCGCGAATGGCTTGTGAAATTTCACTGGGCGTAATGGCGTAAGAAGCCATTTTCTTAGGATCAACCCACACACGCATGGCGTAAGTTGAGCTGAAGAGTTGGGCGCTACCAATACCATCGATACGGCGCATTTCACCTAAAATCGCACGATCAACATAATCGCCTAGATCGGTAGCATCATGAGTACCGTTGGGCGAATAAAGCGAAACCACCATCAAAAAATCAGGACGTGTTTTATCAATATTCACACCCTGAGTTCGTACTGACGCTGGCAAACGCGCCTCAACGCGCTTGAGACGGTTCTGAACTTCAACACCGGCGATATCAGTGTCTGTACCGGTTGCAAAGGTTAAAACGATGGTCGAAGTACCGGTACGTGAACTATCAGACTTAATGTAACGTAAGCCTTCGATACCATTCATCTCTTCCTCGATAACGCTGGTAACCGTGTCTTCAATCACTTCCGCAGAAGCGCCTGGATAACTAGCCGTTACCGTGACTTGCGGTGGTGAAATATCGGGATACGCCATCACCGGCAAGTTCTGAACTGCTAGCGCACCGCCTAGCAGTACCAGTAAAGATATAACCCATGCAAAGATAGGTCGGTTAATAAAAAACTGTGCCATAAGTGATACCTATTGTTGCGTATGAGACGCTTCCGCTTCTTGTGGTTTATTAGAGTTTGGCAAAATTTGTACAGGCGTTCCGGGTTGCAGGAACTGGGTATTGCTGACGATAACTTTATCGCCTTTTGCGAGCCCACTTTTGATGACCCAGCTGGTGCCCATCATTGGTCCTAGCTCGACAGGTTGCATGGCTAACTTACCGTCTTTGACCACTTTAACCATGGCGCCTTGAGCCGTTACTTGCACTGCTTTTTGTGGAACCTGAAGCAAAGTTTGAGAGTCTGCGACAGGTGCCTTAACGCGCACGAACATGCCAGGCAACAATGTGTTGTCTGGGTTTTTAACGGTGGCACGAAGCAAAATTGAGCCAGTATCGCGATCGACCGAGAGGCTAGAAAATTCTAAATGCCCAGGATGTTCATAAGGCGTACCGTCGTTGAATAATATTTCGACCTGTTGAGATTCTGAGTCAGTAGCGTCTGAATTAGAGAATAATTCGCGCATCTTGTTAATCTCAGTTGGAGAGCGCGTAAAGTCGACATACACTTCATCTAACTGTTCAATGGTCGCTAGGTGAGTAGCGTTAGCGGCGCTAACGAGAGTACCTTCAGTGACTAACGCGCGACCGATGCGTCCAGAAATTGGCGCTTCAACGGTGGCGTAATCTAGGCTGATCTGAGCTTTCTCTAACTCAGCTTTGGCCTGCTCAACGCGAGCGTCTGCTTGATGGCTTTGCGCTAAATAAGTGTCGTACTCTTGCTGACTTACAGCGCCTTGCTTTAAAAGCTCTTCGTAACGCTTTAACGTTTGTTTATTTAACTTCTGCTGTGCTCGCGCGTTGCTCAAGTCAGCTTTAGCTGCGTTGAGGTTCGCTTTCATCACACGGTCATCGATTTGGAAAAGAGGCTGCCCCTGCTTCACATCTACGCCTTCAGTAAACAGGCGCTTCTCAAGGATGCCATCAACTCGTGCGCGAACTTCTGACGTTCGAACGGCCACTACACGTCCTGGTAAATTTTGGGTAATGGTTGTGGTGTCTGAAGTTACTTCAGCGACTTGTACCGGCGCTGCTTGCTGTTCTCCCTGCTGAGCGGCATAACTTGTCGAAACGCTAGCAGTTACCAACAAAGTACTAATTAATATTGCTTTTTTCATAACGCTTTATCCTTCCGTAACTTGCTTGGAGTTGCTGAGCGCAGCCCAAGCAAAGTTGACCATTGATTCAATTTTTTCATCGGTGATTTCTACTTGATTCACATAGTAGTAATGCATCAAGTAGCTTATTCCGCCGTAGATCGATAAATGTTGTTCTGGTGCATCGGGAGAGCCGATAACGCCTGCCTCATAGGCATCTTTATAGAGATTAATGAAGGTCTCAAATACAGGGTACAACTTGTCGCGAGTTTCCTGAGTGATGACAGGAGAAAAGGCGTACAAATGTAGAAACCTAAAGTAAGAGCAATGATCCAACATAAACCGTATGGTTGAGGTATAGACGCCTTTGAAGCGTGCCTCAAAACTAGCCTCAGGGTCATAATGCTCTAGCAAAAACTCAACTTCATTCTGCTTTACATAGAGGAAGCACTCGTTAATCAGGTGTTCCTTTCCCTCAAAATAGTTGTAAACGCTGCCGGTCGCGACTTCGGCTTCTTTGGCAACCAGTGCCATAGAAGAGCCTTGCAGACCGCGTTCAACGAATGAACGAATCGCTGCCTCAAGAATTTGATGTTTCTTGGACATAGTTAAAAAATAATAAAATGAACGTTCATTCATTTTAGGTGGTTCGGACCACTGACGCAACCGATGACAGTGAAGTATTTGTTAAATTGTGTGTCCATTTTGCTTTATTGAGTAGGGTGAATTTTGCTTAAGCGGGTGGTAATATCAGTAAGATTCTGAAAATACTGATAATTTTTTTAAACATAACAATATCCACCATTAGCTAAAAAAATTGGTTGATAGGAGATTTCTATGAGTAAGTGGGCGCAGTTAATCGTGTTTGTCACTTTGTGGTTGAGCGGGCTATCCGCTCAGACAGAAGACTATAAGCAAGGTATTGAGATTGCTGAAACACCAGCAGTGTTGTCTCATCGAGACAGAGTTGAACCTGTGAACCGTATTGTGAAGCATCGATTGGACCATTTATTACCTCGTTTGATGAAAGAGTCAGATTTGGATATGTGGCTGGTGATTAATCGAGAATATGGCGAGGATGCGCTCTTTTACACCCTAGTTCCAGAGCCAACTTTTGCTGCCAGACGAACGACTTTATTGGTCTTTGCTAAAAAAGGGAATACCGTTGAGCGCTTTAGTGTCAGCCGATATAACATTGGTGACTTCTATAAATCGCGCTGGCAAGGCGGGACCGTTAATCAGCAGTGGGATCGACTGGCTGAAATCATCGAAGATTACGACCCCAAAAGCATCGGAATCAATGTTAGCGAAGAGTGGGCTTTAGCCGATGGTTTAACCCAAGGACTGCATCAAAAATTACTCAAGCACTTACCAGAAAAATACCAAGAGCGTTTGGTGAGTTCTGAGGAGTTAGTCATCCGTTGGATGGAAACGCGCACAGCGCCAGAGTTAGCAGTGTATCCTCAAATAGTTAAAATCGCCCGCGGCGTTATAGATGAAGCGTTCTCCAACAAGGTGATTACGCCGGGAGTAACCACTGATCAGGATGTTGCTTGGTATATTCGCGAGCGCTTTGAGGAGCTTGGTGTAAAACCGTGGTTCCAGCCTTATGTCACTATCCAGCGCCAAGGTGATAAGAACTCACCAGACTCGGCATTTTATGGCAAAGGCAATCGAACGATCGAGCCGGGGGATATTATTCATACCGATGTGGGCTTGTGTTACTTAAAGCTTTGTACGGACACGCAGGAGATGGGCTATGTCGCTAAGTTTGGTGAGTATGAAGTGACTCAAGGCTTAGTAAAGGCATTAAAGGTAGGAAATCAGTGGCAGGATATATTGGCGGCAGAGTTTAAAGCTGGCAGGACGGGTAATGAGATCCTAGAAGCGACTCATAAAGCTTCGAAGCGACAAGGTATTGACTCCAGCACTTATACTCATCCACTGGGTTTTGTCGGTCATGCGATTGGTCCGACAATAGGTATGTGGGATAACCAAGGGCCGACGCCTGTCAAAGGTGACTGGAAATTGTATCCTAATACGGGTTATGCCATAGAAGGTAATGTCAAAGTGAACTTACCGGAATGGGATGATCAACCGGTTCAGATCATGCTAGAGCAATCAGCAGTATTTGATGGTGAGAGCGTGATTTATTTAGGTGGCCGACAAACGGAGTGGCACTTTGTTCGTTAATCTGTGGGGCGAGCACTAAAAAGGCAGCTTTAAGCGGCCTTTTGTTTTTTTGCTTGTTTCTTAGAGATATGAATGGTCTTCCATACTTTGGCAATCAATAAACCCTCAGAATCCATAATATCGACCTCAAAAACAGGTTCGATTTTGTCTTGAGACTTGAGCTGTTCTTTGAAGTCATTAACCTGTTGTTCGCTAACCTTAAACTCAGCAAACACATCTTTGCGCCCAGGTTTAATAAATTTAATTTCGGCTTTTTTATCCCACACTACATAGTCACGGCCCATCTTATGGAGAAGCAGTAACATGTAAAAAGGATCGGTCATGGAAAACAGTGAACCGCCATAGTGCGTGTTGACATAATTACGGTTGAACCAGTATTTGCGTAAACGAGCTTTAGCGAAGGACCAGTCTTCCGCCAGTTCGATGACGCGAATACCTGCGCCCCAAAGAGGCGGCCACAAGTTGAGTACGCGCTTAAGAGTTTTTGGTTTCAGTGTCTTCATTAGTATCGTTATTGTTATGAGTGTCGGCTTTCTTGGGCGAATATGCTCGTGCGAATATGAGCCCTAGCTCAAATAGAATCCACATCGGAATTGCGAGCAATACCTGCGAAATCATATCAGGTGGTGTTAACAGCATGGCGAAAACGAAAATACCGACGACCATGTAAGGACGTGTATTCGAGAGTTTTTCGTGGCTGACTAAGCCAGACCATATGAGTAACATGGTTGCAATGGGGATCTCAAAAGCAAGCCCGAAAGCGAAGAAAAGCTTTAAAGCTATCGACAGTACGCTATTGATATCTGGCAAATAATTAACGTCCTGTGGGCCAATACTAGACAGGAAGCTAAAAATGATTGGGAAAATAACGAAGTAGGCGAAGGCGATGCCAGCATAGAACAATATAATACTGCTGACCAGTAAAGGTACGGCAAACCCTTTTTCGTGTTTATAAAGGCCGGGAGAAATAAACAACCAAGCCTGATGAAGTACAAAGGGCATGGCGATAAATATGGCCATGACAAAGGCGAGCTTAAACGGTGCGAATAACGGGGCGGTGACATCAATCGCGATTAGCGTTGAACTTTCAGGTAGCGCTTCCTTTAGGGGCTGAGATAGCCACTCATAAAGTTCGTTAGCGAAAAATGCTAAACCGACAAAGATAACAACAATCACTAAGACTGAGCGCAGTAAACGTGAGCGCAACTCAATCAGATGCGATAATAGAGGCATATCGTTGGAGGTTGAATCACTCATAGAGATTATTGTTGTTTATCGTCACTGAGTGACTTGGTGTTAGAACTAATCGCTTCTTCAGCACGTTGCTTGGATTCTTCAGCCGCTTTTATTTTCTTTTCTGCCTCATCACGAAGCTTTTGTAAGTCGGTGCCTTCGGCTTGTCGCTTAATCATTTCTTCGTGCTCTGCGAGCTTTTTTTTCATCTCGTCTAGCTCAAGCTCGCGATTAACCTGATGATTAAAGTTGGTTACGGTACGCTTAGCTTTACCTGCCCAGCGGCCAAAAGTTTGCATGGCCTTAGGTAAACGTTCTGGCCCCAATACTAATAAGGCCAGTACCATGACTAACAGTAATTCTGCAAAACCAATATCAAAAGGCATGGGCGACTAAGGAAGTGAGTTAAGATTTTTTATTGCTTTCAGGATCTTTTGACTCAGAAAAGTCAGCATCTTGAGTTGCGTTGTCGCGATTATCATTAAGATGGCCAGTTTCTTCTTTTTTATCGTCTTCGTCTTTAAATGCTTTTTTGAAGTTCTTAAAGGCTGCGCCAACATCGCCACCTGCGTTGCGTAATTTCTTTGTGCCAAACAACAATAAAATAATCACCAAGATAATGATTAATTCCCACATACCAAATTTACTGAACATTTGAACCTCTACTTAATCAATTGGCGCTCACGCAAACGGCATCTTACCGCCACCACCAAGAATATGGATGTGTATATGATACACTTCTTGTCCGCCTTCATCACCTGTATTAATCACGGTTCTGAAGCCTTTTTCACAGCCTGCCTCATGGGCAATCTGTGGAACCTTGCGCATCATGTAGCCGAGAAGCTCCTGATCGCTATCCTCAACCTCGGCTAAGCTTGCAATATGCTTTTTGGGAATCATCAGCAAGTGTACGGGCGTTTTGGGAGCAATATCCTTAAAAACATAGATCTTATCGTCTTCATAGACCTTGTCTGACGGTATATCACCAGCAATGATTTTGCAGAAAAGACAATCACTCATAATCTTAATAACTCCCTAGGTAGAAACTTATTTTACTTTAATCGGCCACAGGCTTTTCGCCAAGAAGCCTAGCCCAATAACACCTGCTATCAGGCTGGGCAGCCAGTCATTTGGAATGCCAAGATAAAGTAAACCACTTAAGAGGGCGAAGCCGCTTCCGATAATGGCATGCTTCTGGGCTGCACTCTGGCGCAACTTATATTGCTCTAGCTGAGTTAATTCTTGCTTTAGACTATCAAACTTCTCTAACTCTTGACCCAGTCGTTGCACATTATCGAACAATAACCCTGGGATTTTTGGAGCTTTATGTAACCAGTCCGGTAGCTGAGTTTTGACTTCTTCAAAAATAGCTTTGGGGCCAATTTGATCTCGCAGCCACTTTCTAAGATAAGGCTGCGCCGTTTCCCAGAGATCGAGCTCAGGGTACAGCTGACGCCCGAGTCCTTCTACATAAAGCAGTGTTTTCTGTAGCAATACGAGCTGTGGTTGTACTTGCATGTTAAAACGTCGCGCGGTTTGGAACAGTTGAATCAAAAAGTGACCGAATGATATTTCCGCTAACGCTTTGCCAAATATGGGTTCGCACGCCGCACGAATCGCAGACTCGAACTCTGGAATCGATACATCTTCATCAATCCAGCCTGACTCGACGTGAAGTTCAGCAATACGCTTATAGTCGCGGTCAAAAAAAGCGAGGAAGTTATGAGCTAAATAGCGTTTATCGTCCTCATCCAAAGTGCCCATGATGCCGCAATCAATAGCGATATATTGTGGCTTCTCAGGATTTGAAGTATCCACAAAAATGTTCCCTGGGTGCATATCAGCATGGAAAAAACTGTCGCGGAAGACTTGGGTAAAGAAAATTTCTACACCGCGATCAGCCAGCTCCTTCATGTTGACGCCTTCATCTTTGAGGCGCCTAACGTCGCCAATAGGCGTTCCAGCAATTTTCTCAACTACCATGACCTTGCTGCGCGTATAGTCCCAGTAAACTTTAGGGACGTACAACAGCTCAGAGTCTTGGAAGTTGTGCCGTAAGTGAGAAGTGTTAGCGGCTTCGATTCTCAGATCAATTTCACGCTCTAAGGTAGAGTCATACTCTTTAACCACTTCTTTAATGCGTAATCGGCGAGCTTCGCTTGAGTATTTCTCAGCCCAATTAGCCAGCTCATACATCATGCTTAAATCACGACGAATTTTCTGTCGGATTTTAGGGCGTAATACTTTAATCACGACCGCTTCACCCGTTTTTAAGGTAGCTTCATGTACTTGTGCAATGGAAGCAGAGGCCAGCGGGGCTGTATTAAAGTCGCTAAACACGGCGTCTAGTTTAGCCCCTAGTTGTTGTTCGACAACATTTCTAGCTTCATCAGAAGGGAATGGAGCAACCTGATCCTGTAGTCGAGCCAACTCATCGGCAATATCTGGCGGGACTAAGTCGCGTCGAGTCGATAACATTTGCCCAAGTTTGATATAAATCGGGCCAAGCTCAGTTAGGGCGAGTCGCAAACGCTCCCCACGAGATTTATCGTGTGCAGACTTACGAAAGCTGAATGAGAAGAGTCTTGCCACTGGCCGTAAAACCGCTAGCGGCGTTGGCGTTAAAAACTCATCAAGACCATAGCGCACTAAGGTGCGATTAATGGTTAGCGCGTGATGTAATTGTCTAATCGTATTCATCTACTGCGCTTGCTCCTGTTGGGTCTGTTGCTTTAGTCGCTCAATGCGGATGGCCAAGCGATCGACATCAGATTTTAAATCAGCGATATCATCATAAAAGTTTTCTAACTCGATCGAGGCTGGCACTGCTTTTGCCTCAAACCGAAGGTATTCACTGGCATTCTGTTTTGCGGTTTGCTCGGTGCTTTTGAGCCAGTTAAAAACAGCTTGGCCACCTTTAAATAGCTGGTGAGCAGCAATATCACCTACGTAGTGAGACAGGTGCTCTTCCCAGTCAATATCGAGTTGATTGAAGAATTTCTGGAAATTCTGTGCTGTGCTAATTTCGCCCGCAAACCGAACTTCACCTTTAAAAACAGGGTCGCTATCATCACCAGAAGCTAAGTTAAAAAAGGAAAATAGAGTGCCAGACAGTTCCGCATGAGATTCTTTGTCAAGGATCGGCTTAACCACAATGTAACGTTCATCAATGATGAAGTAGAGCCTTTGTTCAATATCAGTAAAGTGAAAGGCAATGATTTTTTGGTCGAGCCTATCTAAACGGCTACGAGCCTCAGGATCGAGGCCGATGACTTTGTTGATAACAGTTTCGATGGTAGGGGCAAGTAGCTCAACCAACATTAGAACTTTTTCCCTATATGCAGCGCGACCACGCCGCCAGTTAAGTTGGTGTATTCAGCATCATCAAAGCCTGCGTCTTCCATCATGCCCTTTAGCGTTTCTTGGTCAGGGTGCATGCGGATAGACTCAGCAAGATATTTATAGCTTTCGGAGTCATTCGCAACGAGTTTCCCCATGGCTGGCAATAAAGAGAAGGAGTAAATGTCATAAACCTTAGACAATAAAGGTAACGCTGGTTTGGAGAACTCAAGAACCAGTAACTTCCCGCCAGGCTTTAAAATGCGGTACATGGATTTTAAAGCTTTGTCTTTTTCGGTGACATTTCGTAAACCAAAGGCGATGGTAATGCGATCGAAATGATTGTCAGGAAACGGTAAGCACTCTGCGTTAGCCTGCACAAAGTCAACGTTACCAACCACACCTGAGTCTACTAATTTGGCACGGCCTACCTTAATCATCGAGTCGTTAATATCAGCTAAGGTAACCTGACCTGTGGGGCCAACAATTTTTGAAAACTTGGCTGTTAGATCGCCTGTGCCACCAGCAATATCAAGGATCTTTTGTCCACTACGAGCAGCTGCGCGCTCAATCGTATAGCGCTTCCATATACGGTGTACGCCGAATGACATGAGGTCGTTCATGACGTCGTACTTGCCCGCCACAGAGTGAAAGACCTCAGCAACTTTTGCGGCTTTTTCTTCTTTAGCAACGGTCTGGTAGCCAAAGTGAGTGGTACTGTCGTGTTTGTTTTCGTCTTGTGTCATGACTTCAATTCTTTATTAGTGGTTCTAGTTGGCGCTAGGATCAAAAACTCCGACGCTGGTGTCGGCAGAGCGGTGTAGTCCGGCGGCGTCTAGTCGCTTAAGGTAGAGTGCCCAGTTATCGGCATAATCACGCCCAAGCTCATACAGTGTTTGCCAAGTATACAGTCCGCTGTCGTGTCCGTCATCAAAACTGAGCCTAATTGCGTACTGTCCAACAGGCTCTACATCCGTTACCGTGATGCTTTTTTTTCCACCGACCAACGTGAGCTCTTGGTTACCATGACCTCGAACTTCAGCAGAAGGCGAAAAAACCCGCAGGTATTCATAGGGCAAAAGGTAGGTATTACCAGAAAAGCAGACTTCAAGTTGTCGTGATTTCTGATGAAGCTTTATGGCGCTTGGAGCTTCGCTCATGACGTTTGATTAACGGTTATTAACGTTGGATCAATTGTATCAGAGATAAGCGTTGAAACATAAATAGTTGAAAGGCGCGGGCATAAAAAAAGCCGACCCTAGGGCCGGCTTCTAATCATCTATCAGTAAGATGAACTAACGCGTGGAAATTATTCCCAAACAACGTCTAGCGTTACACCAGAATACGCTGAGTAGCCACGTAAGCTGATGTAGTAACGGTCTTCAGCAGGGTTGCTGATGTTACAAGTTTCGTTGTTACCGTTACGGTATGGACGGCAATCATACGCTGAAGTCGTTGGCTGTGAGCCGCGACGTACGTATAAGTCAGCATCACCTGAACCACCGCTGATTGAAGCAGTTAACGTGCTCATTCCAGCAGGAACGTCTAGGTAATAGTGATTCCAGCTACCCGCAGCACCAGAGATGTTAGGGATAGTTGCGTCACCGCCGTTACCCGGAGGAGGCGTAGAGCCACCATCATGGTTAGCGACTAGGCTAGCACCAGAGTAGCTGCTATAACCGCGTACCATTACATAGTAAGTACCTGCTTGTGCGTTGAAGTTACATGACTCGTTGTTACCGTTACGGTATGGACGACAATCGTAGCTTGACGTCGTTGGAGCGCTACCGAACTTAACGTATAAGTCAGCATCACCTGAACCACCAGACATCTGGAAGTCAACTGACGTTGCGTTTGAAGGAACTTCGAAAGTAAAGTCAGTTTCAGAGCCTTGAGCGCCAGAAATAGACTCAGCTACGCCGTTCTCTAGTTCACCGCCGCCTGGAGGTGGTGGTGGAGGAGGAGTAGAACCGTCGAAGATGCTATATAACAATAAGTTAGGCGAGCCAGACTTAGCGTCGCTTACTTTGTTTGGAGTTGCTGCATCAGTGATAGCCTGAGTAACTTGGCTTACTGAAGCGTTAGGGTTTTCAGCTAAGTATAGAGCTGCAACACCTGCAACGTGTGGAGACGCCATAGACGTACCACTGATAGTGTTAGTACCGCCGTTAGACCAAGCTGAAGTAATGCTTGAACCTGGAGCGTAAATGTCTAGGCAGTTACCATAGTTCGAGAAGCTTGAACGTGAATCACTTGATGTAGTAGAACCTACAGTGATTGCGCTAGCTGCACGAGCTGGAGAATAGTTACAAGCGTTTGAGTTGTCGTTACCCGCTGCTACTACTGTAGTAATACCAGCATTAGTCATACGCTGAACCGCTGAGTCAGTAGCGCTTGATGCACCACCACCTAAGCTCATGTTCGCAACTGCAGGCTTAACGTGGTTGTCAGCAACCCAGTCCATACCCGCGATTACGCCAGAGTTTGAACCACTACCGTTACAACCTAGTACACGAACACCGTAAAGCGTTACGTTTTTAGCGATACCCCAAGTGCTACCACCTACAGTACCAGCAACGTGCGTACCGTGACCGTTACAGTCAGTCGCGTCACCATCGTTATCGACCGTATCAATACCACTGAACGAACGACCGCCGAAATCACTGTGACTGTTTAAGATACCAGTATCAATGATGTAAGCGTTAACGTTAGAAGCTGTTGTATTGTATGTATAAGTACCGCTTAGTGGCAGATTGCGTTGGTCGGTACGATCTAGACCCCAAGTTGCGTTGTTTTGAGTCGCGTTGATAGACATCATTTGGTCTTCTTCAACAAGCTCTACGCTTGGGTCTTGAGCAAGCTTTTGCGCTTGGTCAGCAGACATTTTATATACGCCGCCTTTTAGTACTGTTTTATAAGTACGAGTAACGCGTGCTTGGTATTTGTTAGAAAGCTGGTCGTTAACCATTTGAACAGCTTTTAGGTTTGCTTGAGAAGCGAATAGACCTTCGTTCTCTGCAACTGCGTTATCTTTAAGAACAACGATATATTGTCCTTTGATCGCATTAGAAGGTACTTGCGCTGTTTTGAACTCACCAGCTTGAACGCCGATAGCTCCAGTCGCAAGTAGTACCCCTGTGACTACTTTAGTTAGTTTCATAGTTTTTTTAACCCCTTAGTGTTAATTTTTTATTGCTCTATTTTGAAAGAGCACTTGGACTGTATAAAAATTGACTTGCTAAAACAAACTAATTTATGCGAAAAGGCAGTTTTGATTAGTAAAGCTTGAGATTTATCACTTTTGTACATTGCGATACAAAGAGCGTTTTTGTGAATGTGAGTGATCACTACCGGCAAAGAGTCTTTATAAACAAGGGTTTGAAGTGTCAAGAAATGTAAGTTGTTGATTTCTGCTTTTCAGTGAAAAACCTGAGTGAATAAAGAAATATCTTAGAAAAAATATTTTGCCATTGTGAGATACGGTGTTTTATCAATATAGCGATTAGTTAAATTTATGTTTTCAGTAGGCTTGGGAGCGTGTCGAGTAAGATAAAGGTTGGCGGTTAATGCATAAAAAAAGCCGGCTCGAAAGCCGGCTTTGTCATCATTATCTAGTCAATCAAATATGATGAGCTGTTGCTATTATTCCCACACAACATTCAAGTTAACACCAGAGAATGTGCTGTAGGCACGTACGCTGATGTGGTATGTGTCTTGAGCTGGGTTAGAAATGTTGCAAGTTTCATTGTTACCGTTTTTGTATGGACGGCAATCATAGCTAGAGGTTGTTGGCTGTGCGCCACGGCGAACGTATAGATCTGCGTCACCTGAACCACCGCTAATCGATGCTGTTAGTGTGCTCATACCTGCTGGTACGTCTAGTGTGTAGTGCTTCCACTGACCAGAGTTCGCTGAGATGTTGCTGATCGTTTCGTTACCGCCAGCTGCTGGAGGGTTTGAGCCACCGCCATCATGCGTTGCCGTCAAGCTTGCGCCTGAGTAGCTGCTGTAACCGCGGACCATTACATAGTAAGTACCTGCTTGAGCGTTGAAGTTACACGACTCAGAGTTACCATTTTTGTATGGACGGCAGTCATAGCTTGATGTGGTTGGTGCGCTACCAAACTTAACGTATAAGTCAGCATCACCTGAACCGCCAGACATGACAAAGTCAACAGAGCTTGCGTCTGAAGGAACCACGAAAGTGAAGTCAGTTTCAGAAGCTTGCGCGCCTGAGATTGCTTCAGCAACGCCATTTTCAAGCTCGTTACCGCTTGGTGGTGGTGGAGGGTTACCGCCGCCTTGTGCTGCTGCAACTGCCGCTGCCGCATCTAGCATACCGTCACCACAGTTTGAAGTGTTACAGCTTGAACCTGCAGGGAATGGTTTAGCTGAGCTTTTGATTTTAGACTCAACTTCATCCGGCGTTAGGTTTGAGTTCACTGCGTACATTAATGCCGCAACGCCTGCTACGTGAGGAGCAGCCATTGATGTGCCCGCATTGTATACGTAGCTATCAGTAGAGCGAGTTGTGGTGCCTGAGTTCATGGTAGAAGCCACACCGCCAGAACCGCCTTCACCGCCTGGAGCTGCGATATCAATTAATGCACCATAGTTTGAGTAGCTTGCGCGATCTGCTTGGTTGTTTGTCGCAGCAACGCTGATAACACCGTTACAGTTACCTGGGTTATGACCTGAAACGTTGGCGTTTGAGTTACCTGAAGCAACGACAACCACTGCGCCGTTAGCGCGAGCTGAGTTGATAGCGTTTTGGCTAGTTGTTGAACAGGCGCCTGAACCACCAAGACTCATGTTAATAACTTGAGCCGGATTAGGGTTTGATGGAACGCCTGAAACACTGCCGCCAGCTGCCCATACGATGGCATCTGCGATGTCTGATGTCGTACCGCCACACTTCGCTAGAACACGAATTGGAACGACTTTAGAGTTGTAAGCAACACCTGCAACACCTTGGTTATTATTGGTTACTGCTGCGATAGTGCCTGATACGTGGGTACCGTGCCAGCTTGAATTGCTCGCTGGGCTACCTGAGTAACACTCACCAGCACCTGCCCAATCGCCTTCATCGATAGCGTCTGAGTCACGGCCATTACCGTCACGCGCGTTTGCAGCGTTAGAAACAAAGTCATAGCCGCCGATCAAGTTAGCTGCCAAGTCTTCATGATTTGTATAACCCGTATCAAGTACCGCAACGGTAACGCCTTGGCCTTGAGTGGTATCCCACGCTGACTCTAGGTTAATGCCAGCTGTTGGATCTGTGTAGTGCCACTGAACGCCATAGTGTGTATCGTTTGCTGTCGCTAATGGATACATGTAGCGGTCAACTTCAACATATTCTACGTCTGAACGAGTACTTAGTTTATTGGCCATCTGCTCAAGTGCTGCGACGCTCTTCGGCGTGTCAAACTTAAGAACTTGTGAGCCGAAAGCATTAAAACGGTGGTGTTTGGCGTTTGCACCAACCACGCTGCTAATGCTTTTCATTGATTTTGCGCTTGCCTGCGTTTGGAACTGATCGGAATCCTTGTATTTAACAATTAAACCAGCGCCGTATTCTGTCTGCTGATTTTGAACCAGCATATTAGATGTTTTGCTCGCACTAGCCATTTGGTTTGGAGCCATCGCTACTGCGCTTGCTGCGCCAGTTGCTAATAATACCCCTGTGACTACCTTTGTTAGTTTCATAGATTACCTCAAAAATGATAAATGTATTGTTGCTTCTTCTATATATGTAATGGTTATAGCAACTGGGCGACTGTATAAAAGTCCGACATATTAAACAAATTAAATAATGCATTGCGGTATTATTCATTAGTAAATTTTGAACTCCGTCTATTTTGTACAATGCGTTACAAAGTAGGAATAGTGATCGTCCAAGCGTGTTACTTTTTATGCAGTTACAATAATTTAGGCATAAAAAAAGCCGACCTTAAGGCCGGCTAAACTAGAATCATCCAGTACGATGATTCACCCCACTTGGTGCTAATATTTATAGAGCTTTATCATTTTGCCCCCTAAAAGGGCTGGCCCGAAGGCCAGCCAAAGGTAGTCACCATCAATGATGGCACTAAGGGTCACTCCCAAACAACATTCAGGGTTACGCCTGAAAATGATTGGTATGCATATAAGCTGATGTAGTAACGATCTTCTGCCGGGTTAGCAATTGAACAGCTTTCACTATTGCCCCATTGATACGGGCGACAGTCGTAATTATAAGCTGTTGGTTGCGAGCCACGACGGACGTACATGTCTGCGTCACCAAAACCACCGCTAATTTGCGCGTCTAGAACACTCATGCCAGCTGGGATATCGACGTAATAGTGACTCCATTGACCAGCATTCCCCGACAGGTTAGTTAAGGTTTCTTCGCCACCTTCACCTGGATTCGGATCCGGATCTGGGTTTGAATCACCGCCGTCATGAGAAGCGACTAAAGTTGTGTTGGAATAAGGAGAGTAGCCGTGAACCATTACGTAGTATGTGCCTTCTTGTGCATTAAAGTTACAAGACTCACTGTTACCATTTTTATAAGGACGGCAGTCATAACTATTCAAAGTAGGCGCACTACCAAACTTAACGTATAGGTCAGCGTCGCCTGAGCCGCCCGACATTTGGAAGTCGGCAGCTGAAGCGCCAGCTGGAACACTAAACGTATATTCTTTTTCGGAACCTTTAGCGCCTGAAAGAACGACAGAAACTCCATTTTCAAGCTCATTGCCTGGTTCTGGATCTGGATCTGGATCCGGATCAGGATTAGAGCCACCAAATATACTGTAAGCTAATAAGTTAGGAGAGCCAGACTTGGCATCCGTTACTTTGTTTGGTGTTGCTGCATCTGTAACTGCTTGAGTTACCTGGCTGACAGAAGCATTAGGGTTGTCGGCTAGGTATAAAGCAGCGATTCCGGCAACGTGGGGTGATGCCATTGAGGTACCACTCATGGTTTGTGTGCCGCCATTATTGCGAGTTGAGGTGATATTGGACCCCGGTGCGTAAATATCCAAACAACTACCATAGTTTGAAAAACTGGAGCGCTCATCACTCGAAGTAGTTGAACCAACCGTGATAGCACTTGGAGCGCCGGCTGGAGAGTAGCTACAAGCATTGTCGTTATCGTTACCCGCGGCAACAACAACGGTAACGCCAGCATTGGTCATGCCTTGCACGGCATCGTCTATAGAGCTTGAAGAGCCGCCACCTAAACTCATGTTGGCAACTGCTGGCTTGGTATGATTGTCAGCGACCCAGTCCATACCAGAGATAATTGCTGAATAAGATCCGCTGCCTTCACAGTCTAGAACTCGCACACCAATTAAGTTTACGTCTTTAGCGACACCGTAGGTGTTACTACCGACTGTTCCGGCAACATGAGTACCGTGCCCCTGACAATCACTTGCGTCATTGTCGTTGTCGATAAAATCGTAACCGCTCGATGAGCGACCACCAAAATCACTATGGTTATTATCAATACCGGTATCAAGGATATAGGCGTTTACGTTAGAAGCACCGGTGTTATAGCTGTAGCTATCGCTGAGCGGTAAATTCCGCTGATCAACACGGTCGATGCCCCATGTTGGGTTGCTTTGCGTTGCAGCGATGGAGATGGTTTGATCCTGCTCTACCAGCTTAACTCTAGGATCATTCGCTAGTCGTTGAGCTTGCTTTTTAGACATGGTGAATACACCACCCTTAAGCGCTGATTTAAAGTTACGTGTGACGGTAGCTTTATAACGCAAGCCCAAGTTGTCGGTAAGCATTTGAACGGCTTTTGCATTCGCCTGCGAACTGAATATTCCTTCATTCTCCGCTACCGCGTCATCCTTCAATACAACGATATATTGATTGTCGATAGCATTTGATGAAATGGGAGCTGTTTTGAACTGGCCTGCTGATACTCCTGCTGCGCCAGTCGCTAACATAACCCCCGCGACCACTGTATTCAGTTTCATAATTTTCTAACCCCTATCTAATAAATTTATTTGTTGTACTTTTGCTGTGTGGCAAAAGTCCCATTAACGCTAAGAGATAAATCTGAAATTATCAAATAAATTATAGGTAACTGGTCAGATGATTAGATAATCTAATCTTGTTAGGTTTAATGCAAAATTGACATCAAGGTACTGCTTTCCTTGGCTTTTCCAGCTTACTTTAAAGGGTTCTTATATAGCAAAAAGTTCTAAGAACGGCGCACTCTTGGTTAATAAAAAGGACAGTTAAGGATGTTGTTATTTGAGATATTCTATATCTGAAGCGATAGTGATAATTATTTATTATTGAGATACGGATATGCTTGTGATGTGCAGCTTGATGATTAAGTCATTGAAGTTAGACAAAAAAAGACCAGCATGAGCTGGTCTTTTAAGAGGGATTATTTAATCAAACTTGAGTCGTGGTTACAGAATAAAGCGGCTCAAATCCTCATCATCAGCAAGTTCAGATAATTGTTTGCTGACATAGGCTGCATCAATAGTTAGCGCTTCTTCGTTTTCACTGGCCTCAAAAGACGCTTCGTCTAGCAAGCGTTCCATAACCGTGTGTAAACGACGGGCACCGATATTTTCGGTGGTCTCATTTACCTGGAAGGAGTACTCAGCAATTTTTTCAATGCCATCCTCTGTAAACTCTATGTTCTTACCTTCAGTCGCCAGTAATGCTTGATATTGCTTGGTTAAAGCTGCATCAGGCTCGGTTAAGATGCGCTTGAAGTCTTCTGGAGTTAGCGCGCGAAGTTCGACTCGAATCGGTAAGCGACCTTGAAGCTCTGGAATTAAGTCCGATGGTTTGGACAAGTGGAATGCGCCAGAAGCGATAAACAAGATATGATCGGTTTTGATCATGCCGTATTTGGTGTTGACGGTACAACCTTCAACCAGCGGCAATAGATCTCGCTGAACACCTTCGCGTGAAACGCCACCTTCTTGGTTGTCGCTACGCTTCGTGACTTTATCAATCTCGTCCAAGAAAACGATACCGTGTTGTTCAACCGTTTCAACTGCCTTGATCTTGAGTTCTTCTTGATCAACCATTTTTGCAGCTTCTTCTTCCGTCAGCATCTTCATGGCGTCTTTAACTTTGACTTTACGCTTCTTACTTTTGCTTGGTCCCATGTTTTGGAACATGGATTGAAGCTGGCTGGTCATATCTTCCATACCAGGAGGCGCCATGATATCAACGCCAACAGACATCTGAGCCACATCGATTTCAATTTCTTTATCATCGAGCTCGCCTTGGCGCAATTTTTTGCGGAATACTTGGCGGGCTGAAGAATCTTCAGCCTTAGGCGTATCTTCCTGGTCCCACTGAGAGTCAGATGATTTACGCGCAGGCGGTAGAAGCGCATCCAATACTTTCTCTTCGGCGGCATCTTGTGCGCGGTTTTCGACCTTCGCCATTTCTTGTTCGCGTAACATCTTAAACGCTGCGTCGACTAAATCGCGGATGATGGATTCCACATCACGGCCAACGTAGCCCACTTCGGTGAATTTAGTCGCTTCAATTTTAATAAATGGCGCGTTTGCTAACTTAGCTAAACGACGGGCTATTTCAGTTTTACCGACGCCCGTTGGGCCAATCATTAAGATATTTTTTGGAGTGATTTCGTTGCGCAAGCCTTCTTCAACTTGCATGCGGCGCCAGCGGTTACGTAGCGCGATGGCGACAGAGCGTTTTGCACCGCTCTGGCCAATGATGTGTTTGTCGAGTTCGTGGACAATTTCACGTGGTGTCATAGACATAATAAATTCTCTACTCAAGTTCTATATTCCTACTGGGTGCATTAGGGCTGAGTTCAAGGCAAAGACTGGCGTCGTGTATGACTTAATACAGGAGCCATGTCTTTGACAAAGAAATAAGTCCTATAGGCCTCAATAGGTTAATTCTTCAATGGTTTGATTGTGATTGGTGTAAATACACACATCGCCAGCGATAGTAAGACCGGTTTCTACGATCTCACGAGCATCAAGCTCAGTCTTTTGCATCAAAGCTTTAGCCGCTGATTGAGCGAAAGCGCCACCAGAACCAATGGCAATTAAGTCATCTTCTGGTTGAATCACATCACCATTACCCGTGATGATTAGGGAGTGTTCTTTATCAGCTACGGCAAGTAGCGCTTCTAACTTGCGCAATGCGCGATCAGTACGCCAGTCTTTGGCCAGCTCAACGGCTGCACGCATCAATTTACCGCCATGAGACTCTAATTTAGCTTCAAAGCGCTCAAAAAGGGTAAAGGCATCAGCCGTTCCGCCAGCGAAACCTGCAATAACTTGATCGTTATACAAGCGGCGAACTTTGCGAGCATTACCTTTCATGATGGTATTGCCTAAAGAAACCTGACCGTCGCCACCAATGACGACCTTTCCATTGCGACGCACCGATAAAATGGTGGTTCCACGATATTGTTCCAAAATCAGCTCCGGAGTTTTGTTCTTCGTTACTCTGCTAAATGGGGGCTAGGGGAGTGAATTCAAGGAAAACGCTGAGGAAATTACTTGGGAAAGTGGAGCGGAAATGTTACTAAATATGATGCAAAGCTACCTAGCATTAGCCGTCGACTTTAACGCCAAGTGATCAGAAGCGTTCTATCATCGCCATCTAAAATCAATCAACTACCAAATTTGGCAGGTTTGGTAATTATTGTTTTGTAGTTTGTGGCGGTCGCTTTCGGCGTTACGCTTGCTTTGATAGGGCCCCAAGCGTACACGATGCCATTCCCCCTTACTTAAGATGGTGGCTTGAAAGCCAATAAAGGCAAGTTCAGCCTTCATCCGTTCTGCATCCGCGAGTTGTTTAAAGGCGCCACACTGCATAATGTAGCTTTTATTGCTATTGGTCGATTCAGGCTTTGTCACTTCCACGTCGACCTTTTTATTGGTCAGAGCTTCGTGATACGTAAACTCAGTGTCATCTTTCGAGTCGTTTGTCTGAGGTTCCGTATTTTTTTGTTGAGCGGTGTTGTTTTGCTTATAGTTGCCAGTCTCTGCCGCTTTTTCTGTCGATGTTTCTTCAGCGGTGACCAGTTCTTTGAGCACATCAGGTTTCTTAACAACGGCCCACAAAAATACAACCAATAAGGTAATCAGAATCCCGCCGATAAAGACTAAAATTGGAGAAATAGGTTTTTTAGTCGCTGAGTTCTTTGGAGTGCGCGTATTGTTTTTTCTTTTTTGGCGCTTACGCTTGGCGTAGTCTTTGGTCATTTGTTTAGCTCTAAGAGTAAGAAAATAATGTTATCAATGTGCAACTAAAAATGCCGCTAGCGGCCATGTGGCCTGTGTGTGGTATTTTAAGCGTTGTTATTAGTAAGTCCAACGACAAGTGTGAATTAACCGTAAAAATGTGAGCTAGACTTGGCTTCAGGCCTTAAAAAACTTCCTGCGGGTCAACATCTATAGACCAACGTACTTTACGCGCGCTGGTAAGTTGCTCCAACGTCGGCGTGATTGGCGTTAAGGCATTTTGTAATGCTTTACGCTCAGGGTGTTGCACCATCAATTGCGCTCGCATCTTCCCCGCTCGTTTCGGCATGGGCGCGGGGAAGGGGCCGTAAACGGTAAGGCCGCTATGACTGAGCTGCTGCTTGACCTCATTCAAAAAGGTCATCGGCATTTCTAAAGTGCTAGCCTCGGCGCGGAAAATTGCCATGGCTGCGTAAGGCGGAAGTTGTGCTTCTTGCCGTTCTTCGAGAACTTTTTGACTTAAGGTTTGGTAGTCCTGAGTAAATAGGTTGACCAAGAGCGGATGATCCGGGTGGTGGGACTGAATCACCACTTCACCTTTTATGTCTTTCGAGCGACCAGCTCTCCCCGCGACTTGAGTTAAAAGTTGCGCCGTGCGTTCAGTAGCACGAAAGTCCGCGCTGAATAAACAACCATCGGTATCAACAACACCAACAAGCGATAGCTTGGGGAAGTGGTGGCCTTTGGCGAGCATTTGGGTGCCGATAAGAATATCAATTTCGTTATTTTTGATCGCCTGAACAAAGTGTTGCATCGAATCTTTGCGACGCGTGCTGTCTCGATCAATTCGAGCGACGGCTTTATCGGGGAATAGCTCGGTTAAGGCTTCTTCCAAGCGCTCAGTACCCAGGCCGACCGGGTTAAGCTGTGGCGACTGACACTCTGGGCAACGTTTTGGGGTAAAGACCTGCTTGTCACAATGATGACAATGAAGGCGTTTGAATTTTTGATGATAAGTCATGTGGCGATCGCAGCGCTGACAGTCCGCGATCCAGCCACATTCATGACACATCAATGTTGGTGCAAATCCTCGACGGTTGAGGAAGACCATGCACTGCTGTCCTTGATCTAGGTGGCGACGCATATTATCAATTAATGGTTGTGACAGGCCATGGTTAAGGTGGCGTTGTCTAACGTCTAATACCTTTATGTGTGGTGGTTTTGCATCGCCCGCCCGCTTGGTTAAGCGAACCAGTTCGAGTTTTCCTTGTTGCACATTATGTAATGACTCCATTGACGGTGTGGCACTGCCAAGAATAATGGGGGTCTGTTCGTATTGAGCCCTGACTAAGGCCAGATCACGTGCGGAATAACGAAAGCCTTCCTGCTGTTTATAGGATAGGTCATGCTCTTCATCGACAATAATTAAGCCTGGTTTGGCTAATGGAGTAAATAAGGCAGAGCGAGTACCGATAATAATAGAGAGCTTGCCCTCGCGAGCTTTGAGCCAAATATTTAAACGTTGCTTATCCGTCAGGCCGGAATGCAGCATGGCAATGGGAACGTTAAAGCGGCGCTCGATGCGTTTAACGGTTTGTGGCGTTAGCCCGATTTCTGGCACTAACATTAATACCTGCTTGTGATTCGAGAGCACTTGTTGAATCAACTGCATATAAACTTCGGTTTTACCGCTACTAGTAACGCCATCAATAAGGAAGCCTTTAAAAGTGTCTAGATGCGGCTTCATTGTGTTAATCGCAGACTGCTGCTCCTCATTGAGCTCTAAGCGATTGTCATAAGACGAGCTAGGTTCGTAAATAGAGCTTGTTTCATAAGCGCTTTTAAGCAACCAGCCTTTTTCCTCAAAGGTTTTAAGGTAAGAGGGGATGAAGTCATGATTGGCCAACTGTGCTTCAGTTAAGACGCCGTTACAATCTAAGCAAAGTTGAAACAGTTGCTGTTGCTTAACGGCATTTTTACGGAGCTTGGGGATGGCATCACGCCCCTCTGGCGTTAGGCTCCATTGCCATTCAGGTTCGAGTTCTGCAGCTTGGCCCTTATTTAACAACGTGGGAAGGCAGGCTGAAAATACCTCGCCTATCGGGTACTGATAGTAGCTAGCGGCAAACTTGATGAGCTTGAATAATTGCGCTGGTAGTATGCACTCACTATCGATAGTTTGCTTTATGTACTTAAGTTTTTTGGGATCGACAGGCGTTTGATCTGCAAGAGACAAAACGGTGGCTACTAAAGTTTGGCGACCAAACGGCACCTCAACGCGACTGCCCACAGCAGGAGCCTGCCCCTGATATAGGTAATCAAATGTTCTTCTTAGCGGTGTCGGTACCGCCAGTCTCGCTACGGGCTGCTGAAACATATGCTTAGTATGACGAATTGATTGCTAAAGAGTAGGAGCAATTAGATGGATTGGCAACTGTAAATTGATTGGCCGTGAATAGCTAGTGTTAGTTGATTGCTTTGCAGAGCATGGAGGTAGACTTAGCTGGTCAGACTTGTTGTTGTAAAAAAATCTGATAATGTATGCCTACAAGATTTACTAATGAATAATAATTAAAAGCACAAGATATTCTAATATTAAGCAATATACGAATTTCAAATGAGAAGGGGGGAGTGGTATGAAAATAGGTAGTATCGCGTTTTTAGCGGGTTTAGCTGTAGCGGTAATCGGCGGCTTTATCAGTGTCAGCTGGTTTCCATTATTGTTAGTAGTAATTGGGCTAGTGGTAGGTTTGTTGAATGTTGCTGGCAGCGAAACAAAAGGTTTCTTGATCGCTTGTATTGCATTTTTAATGGCTTCGACGGCAATTTACCCATTAGAGCAGGCGCTGAATAGTTTTGCTGGCCTAGGAACCATCATTGGTTCAATCATGCACAATATTGGTTATATGGTGGGAGCCGCGACATTAATTGTTGCCATTAAAGCTCTGTTTGAGATGAGCAAAGATTAATAAGAATAACGACTTATAATAGTAATAATAAACTGTAACCTTAAGCGGCTTTATGCCGCTTTTTTTATGCGAGCGTCAAAAAACGATGTTTTTGTTCACCATTCCCCTACTGCTTGATTCGATATTTCTATTGTTATGTGACAAAAATTGTCACCAAGTGTCGGAAATTTATACAGTTCTAGTCTTGTAATGCAATGTTGGATTATTTACAGTTACCGGAATTTATATCAGATAATTCTATAAGTTGTTGATCTGCCGTGCCTTGAGCCGAACCAATGCAAAAAAAGGTCAAAAAATGAGCATTTAATGCAGATATGACTTATAATTTAACCAAAATGTGTGATACAGTTCGCATCCGTTGCCCATCGAGCACTTTTTATCCAAAGGGGACTTAGTATGAATTTCTTGAAAAAATCTGTACTTGTAGCTGGTTTAGCTACAGGTTTATTCGCAACAACTTCTTCTCACTCAGCCACATTAGACGTGGATGTAGATGTCACGATTCCTGACGTTTTAATCTTATACGCCTACACTGACATCGATTTAGACTTCGCTGCTGGCGAATTCGCGGCGTTGTTAGACTCTAGCTGTACTTCGGAAGATTGTTCTTCAGCGATTACCGCTACTGAATCAGGTTCAATCGCTTCAGGCGCTGTTGATTTAGGTATTTCATCTGATCTTTCAACAACAGGTACATCGGCTAACATTAATATCCAAAACAGTTGGGCGGTTCGTGCACTAGGTTATGGTACCTTTAACGCATCAGTTGCTGATAATGGCAGCGAATCAGCGGTATCAAATTTGGATATTTCTCCAGCAAGTGGTACGCCTTCAATGTCAGCTACAGCTGGCGATGTCTCGTTTGACGTTGACCTAACGTCTAGCGATTTAGATGATGGTTTGCTTGAAGCTAACTACACCATCACAGTAACTGGCTCATAATCTCATCCGATTATCGAGAAGAGTGATGATAAGTTTACGGAAAAAGCCGGGCCTTATGTGTTCGGCTTTTTTTGTCTTATCGGCTGCATACTGGACTCCAGCGGAAGCTAGAGTCGATTGTTATGCGCTTGATGAATCGCTTAGCGTGTCTCGGAATGATGTCGCTACTGGTGGCGGTGGAGCCCAGAAATCTTTTGCAATCCCTGGCAGCCAGTCTAGCCTCATAATAAACGGTAATGTAGATCTAAATATTGAATCAGACATTGCAGGTTTTGCACATGGCATCGTGACCAAGCAAACTGAGTTTGTGTGGCAGGTTGATGTGTATTTTGAAGGGAACTCTAATGACTTCATTACAGCGGACTACCAGTTTAATGGCCTCAACCTTGGTGATAATCGAATTTGCAGCTCACCAACCTCATGCATCGACGTTACTTCAGTGAATAGACTGAATAGTCAACGTCAAGTACTGACATTTTGGGGCTTCCGGGTTGGTATTAGAACTCGAGAAAGTATCCAGTTAACACTTGATTTAACTAATGCCAGGGATAGTGGCGTATATAATGGCAATCTGCAGGTAGAGTTATTTCGTGGCTCAGATCCCAACGGTGGAGATCGTCGTAATTTAACTTGTAATAACTAAATGGGAAGAGGGTGTATTCTTTGAACGCTTTGAATGTTGTTAAGTTATTGACTATATGGGTTTTTTTGCTGATTAGCTCAGTAGATGTTGGAGCTGCCAGTAAAAAAGGACTACAGCCTCAATTAGCTATTTCTCCTTCTAGAATCGTACTAGAGTCTGATGAAGTTAATGCGACTAAAAGCGTGACGGTATTGAATTTAGGCTCGAAACCCATGCAGGTCGAAGTGTCAGTGCAAAACTGGGATTTTGATGAAGACAATAATTACCGAGCTTTACCCCCGACGCCACAGAGTCTGGATCAGTGGTTGATCATTAATCCTGTTCGCTTGACCATTCCGGCGAAAGGGCAACAAACCGTTCGCATGGCGGTGCGCCCAAAAGCTAAGCCAGAAGATGGCGAACACCGAGCCATGGTATTTTTTAAACAGCTACGTGCAGAAGAAGCTAAGGGCGTAAATGTCCTATTCAATGTTGGCGTTCCTGTTTATGCATTTTTTGGTGATGTGAAGCGTGAAGCGGCGGTTCACAGTATGACCTTTAATAAAGAGAATCACACTTTTAACTTCGACATTACCAGTAGTGGCAATACTTACGTTCGCCCTGAAGGTTTTTACATGATTGTGGACGCTGACGAAGCAACTGAGCAAGAGATTTTGCAGCGTTTGAATGGTGAGAACGGTGAAGTTAAAGGAGATAAACCATTCGCGAGTGGAAAGGTTACTTCGAAGCCTGTGTTTGCAGGGGAGCGTCGTAAAGTAGAAGCAGCTATTACTTTAAAAGAAGATATTAAGAAGGCCTTATCCAGTCAGTATGCTCTAGCTGTAAAGATCGACGTTGCTGGGACTTTATTTGAAAAAGTCTATTATATTCAGCAAGATAAGTAATTGTCGTTATGCTGCGTTTAGGGATTTATAGCCTATTAGGGATTGCCTTATTGGTGCAGCCAATATTGGCGCTTGCCAAGCCCGCGCCTCGTGAAAATTTTGATTCTGAGTCCGAATATCTGGCTTATCATAGCCCGCGCCAGCTGGATAGTTCCTTGTTTCAAAACTCTTGGGAAGCTAGCTCATCCAGCTCAAACACTTCTTTGGGTTACGAAAAAATTCTTGTGGGGTTAGAAGTCCGCGGTAAGGAACTAATCGCCTTAGATATCGTTAAATCCGAGCAAGATTACTTAATTCCTATCGAGCAAGTTTTTCCGGTTATTGGTGCCAGCTATCAAGTAAAGCAAGGAATTATGACCGTCAGTGTGCCGGGTGCTGATGTCGATATCTCCATGCGTCATGCTTATAAAATCGATGGTGAATTATGGATTGGTTTAGAAACTTTAAACCAATACTTAAAAGTGAATGGGCGCTTCGACCCAACAAAATATGCCTTAACCTTTTTACCGCCTTGGTCAGATCGAAGTACTGCCGACATTCAGGAAGAAGGCAGCGTGCCAGACGTTGAGTACCACCCTGATACTTTTAGTGTGCGACAGCTGCGTCTCTCACATGAAGTCTATGCCGAAAAAGACGGTGGGCCACTGGACTTTAATTCAACAGGTGAGCGTAGCGAGGTACTCAGTAGTGGAGCCGCTTGGGGCGGGTCTTGGTTAGTCGAAGCAGAAAAAAACACTTCAGACGATTGGAAGCTTGATGAGTACTTCTGGCTTAGCCGAAGTGAGCGCTCACAATGGCTGTTAGGAAAGCAAACAGTGAGTCCTTCAGTGGTGTCGCCAACGGTAACCATTACCGGTGCACAGTACTTTTATAGCAATCAAGACATTCCTTATGACCCGTATCAAGACATCAGTCAATCTCGATTTTTTAGGGAGCTCGGTTCTTCGGTTCAGAAAATCCGAGGCACGGCTGAAGCCGGGACGATTGCTCAGCTGTATGTCAATAATCAGCTCATTGGCGAAACGTTTGTGCGTCTAGATGGTACCTATGATTTTGGAGAGGTGCGTTCAGAGTCAGGGCTATATAACGAGCTTGAGGTGGTGATACTGGATGCCGTAAGTCGCACCGAGTTAGAGCGTCAAAATAAAACCAGAGTTAGCTCCGACAGTTTATTAAGTAAGGGGCAGATGGTAACCAGCGCCGCGTTCGGTAAAAAAGGCAACTGGCTAGACCCTGATTTTGAGGATCAGGGTGAAGCTGGGATGTTTCTATATCGTTATGGCTTAACAGACGAAACAACGGTTGAAGCCGGATATTTACTGGATGATCTCGATACCAAAACTGCCGGAGTCGCATCGTCATTGGGCAGTCACTTCGTTGGAGCTTATCGTGCTTCATGGCGAAATAACGCTAATACCCAACAACTTGAGCTAGATGGGAGCGGCGATAATTGGCGCATGACAACCTTTGTGAGAGAGCAAGAAGCTAGCTTTTTTGAGCAGGATGATAGTGATTCAACAACGGCCAACGGTTATTTTTATTACACCCCAGACCCCAGTTTACGTTTGGAGTTAATCGGGCGTTATCAAGATCGCGAAGACATCCCTGAGGATAGAGTAAGTTTCGTAAAGCCAGGTGTCTTCTATAGCCCCACTAATAACTTCTCGCTAGCGATGCGACCTGATTTCGATGGCGCTTACCGTACAGAATTATACTACCGACCCAGTTTCGGTTCCCGCTTTCGTGTGACGCATAAGCCTGATGAGCAAACCATCCGCTTCGATCATAACTTTAATGATAAGTACCAAGGCTATATGTCGGGGCGCATGTACCAAGATACGATTGACGGCAGAAACTATGAAAACACCATCATAGAGTCGGCAGCGGGTTTCTACTGGCAGCCAAACGACTGGACCAGTTATGACCGATTCAGGTTTGAGTTAAATCATTCCAATCAATACGGCACGGGATTATTTGCCGAATACCGTACTCAGTTAATGTCTGGCGTGTATTTAGATGTGCGACTTAGAGACGCGGATCCACAGTTTGATGGTGGTTTTTCAGCATTTGCCCGTGTTTCTATGGACTTTGCTGTCGCTGGCGATAAATTTGTGCCTGCGACTCATCGCAATAGTTACAATACGCAAGGTACGATTGCTGGAACCTTAAACACTGGAAGTGACGAGTGCGATTTAGAGCATGTCAGCGTTCTCATTAATGGCGCAAACTATAAGGTGCCAGTACAAGGTTGTACTTTCTATTTGGAAAAGGTCACGCCGGGTGTACACCGAGTATCGCTGGATGGTGAGTTTTTGCCGATTGAGCTGGTGCCTGATACCAAGAGTTATGTGGTTGAAGTGGCGGCCTCATCGGTGACGCGGATAGACTTCGATATGCAGGCTAAGTACAGTGCCGCTGGACGAGTGACAGATACTCAGGGGCGCCCTGCTTTGGAGCAGAAAGTCTTGCTGAAAAACAGCGACGGTGTCGTTATGATGCAGACGTATACTGACCAGTTTGGCTATTTCCGAGTAGATAGCCTGAGTAATGGCCGTTATCAGCTGGAAGTGCTGGATGTCAGTGGCCAAGTGATATCGCAGCGAGAGTTTGATATTGAGGATGATTTTCTGTTTGGTGTGGATTTAACCATTCCAGCGCAGTAAAGCAGTGGCCTATGGCTTGATCTTAGCCTTAATGGCGCGTACAATCGCGCTTCCTAAATATTCGAGTGGTGTTTGGCGTAGCGGGCTTCTAATGAAGTAAGGCTATAGCCCAAATGGCGACTCCAATGAAGAGAGATGAATTATGAAACAAGGTATCCACCCAGAATACAAAGCGATCAAAGCAACTTGTAGTTGTGGTAACGTCATTGAAGTTGGTTCAGCAGGTTCTGACATCAGCTTGGATGTATGCTCTGCATGTCACCCATTCTATACTGGTAAGCAGAAAATGGTTGATTCAGGCGGTCGTGTTGATCGTTTCCGTAAGCGTTTCGGTAGCCGTTCACTTAATAAGTAATTGCTGCGTAACCCTTACAGATAGCTCTTGCAGAAAGAGTTGTAATAAAAAAAGCACCTCGAAAGGTGCTTTTTTTATGTCTGTATATTTGCGTCAAATTAAAAGATCGAACCAGGCTCAGGCTCTGGTTGCTCTTCAGGCTGCTCTTCATCAGTTGACTCTTCTTGAATAGAGTTAATTAACTGATCGAGTTGCTCTTGGTCTAGATCCTCAGGAGTGCTTTCTGACTCTTCAGAGCGGTTTCCGTTATACAGTTGCTCAAAGTCGGTAGAACGCTGGCTGACCTCAGAAGGCACATTATCGTCACGGAAGTACTCGAACATGGCATTTTGTTGACCTAGAGCGGCTAACTTGCCAGTTTCGGGGTCAATTTTAGCGGAAACAACGCCAGGGGGCTGAATAATTTCCTGTTCTGGCACGCCATCTAACGCTTTTTCCATAAAGGATGCCCATATTGGCAGTGCGGCTTTACCACCATATTCGTAACGGCCTAGGCTGCGGCGATGGTCGGAAAAGCCCATCCAGGCGCTGGCAACAAGCTTGTCATTGAAGCCAGAAAACCAAGCATCCTTGTAATCGTTGGCCGTTCCTGTTTTACCTGCTAAGTCGTGACGCTCCAGTAAGGAACTGCCGCGACGTTTTAGCTGAGTAGTTGCTGTTCCGCTGTGGATAACGTCCTTCATCATGTCATAAAGAATAAAGGCATCACGCGGATCAATAACTTCTTTCGCAATTTTATGCTCCGGCAGTGGCAATTCAGGGTAGTTGCGAATTTCAGGCTTGTACTTAGCTTCACGAATTTGATTATTAATTTTAATTTGTTCGCACTCTTCGCACACTACTTTGGGTGTGGCTTGATAAAGAATGTCGCCGTAAGACGTCGTCACCTTCTCGATGTAATAAGGTTCGACTTGATAGCCGCCATTAGCGAGTACAGCATACGCCGTCGCCATTTCCAGCGGTGTAAAACTAGCGGTTCCGAGAGCTAATGATTGGTATGGATCCATGTGCTCGTCTGGCAGACCAATTTTGGCTAAGTAATCTTCAGCATAGGCTGGGCCGATGCTATCAATCAGTCGGGTAGAAATGGTGTTGATGGAGCGTTTTAGACCAACGCGAAGTCGGGTTGGACCATTATATTTAAGGTTGTCGTTTTGAGGACGCCATACTTCATCAATCTCGTTATTCACTTTGACGTAAGGAGCATCGTTGACCAAGCTGGCTGGGGTAAACCCTTTTGAAAAGGCTGCACCGTAGATAAATGGTTTGATGTTTGAGCCGGGTTGACGTCTAGCCTGAGTCACCAAGTTGAACTTGTTGGTAAAGTAATCAAACCCGCCAACTAACGAGGTTATGCCTCCATCTTTAGAGCGAATAGAGACAAAGCCTGCTGAAGCTTCAGGGATTTGGCTGAGTTGCCACTGTTCCTCAACTTGAATGACTCGAATGAGATCGCCCGCTGCCGCAACTTCTGAGGCCGTTTTAGGCTTATAGCCGATACGGCTATCGCTAATAAATTTTGCTGCCCAATTCAGTCCTTCCCAAGGGATGGTTATTTCTACCCCCTCTTTATTGAGGGCTTTAACCGTTTTTTCACCGACCTCGAGAACAATCGCTGGTTCTAACCCGGCGATTGTGGGTGTGTTATTCAGAATCTGCAGGAGTTCTTGTGTTTCTTTATTGGCAAAGTCTTCGATTTGTTGTTCTGGGCCTTTGTAGCCATGGCGGCGGTCGTATTCAAGCAACCCTTGTCGAAGCGCATTGTTAGCTATTTCTTGATGCTTCGAGTTAATCGTAGTCACAATATCAAGGCCGTGATTATAAGCTGTTTCGCGGCCAAAGCGATTGATAACGTCAAGACGAACCATTTCGGCTACATAGGGAGCGCCGACATCAAGATCGGCAGCATGCTTTGTGGCCGTCAGTGGCGTTTCTGTGGCTAACTGGTAAGCATCTTGATTAATGTAGTTTTCATCTAGCATGCGACTCAGCACGAGATTTCTACGTCCCAAAGCTCGCTCTGGGTTAGAAATGGGGTTGTAGGCTGACTCACCTTTGAGTAAACCTGCCATCATTGCGGCTTCCGGTAAGGTTAGCTCACTTAAATGTTTGCCATAATACACTTCAGAGGCGGCTGCTAATCCGTAGGCGCGATGACTGAAGTGTACTTTGTTGGTGTAAAGCTCAAGAATTTGCTCTTTCGAGAGCTCTTGTTCCATTCGAACCGCGAGGAACATCTCGATCAACTTACGCTTCAAACGCTGATCTCGGGTAAGGAACATATTTCTAGCGGTTTGCATGGTGAGCGTACTGGCGCCTTCGGAGAATTCACCTGTGGTCGCCGCCACCTTAAGGACTCGTAATAATCCTTTAAAGTCGACACCGCTATGTTCATAAAAGCGCTGATCTTCTGTCGCTACCAGAGCATTAATAAAGTTCTCAGGGATCTGCTCAAAGGTAACGGGCTCGCGTCTGACGTCGCCAAACTCACCAATTAGCCTGCCGTCTTGAGTAAAAATCCGCATGGGAGTTTGTAATTTTACATTCTTCAGCGAATCGATTTCCGGCACCTGCGGAGTCGCATAGAGGAAAGCGCCAATAATGGTCATAACCACAAATATTGTGATAAAAATCACAAATAGGGCTAATTTCTTCAATATATTGATGGTCATTTTTTTAGAAAGACTTATTGTGAAGCGTTACAGCTGGTTTACGAATTGAGTACCAGTATACCTTTTCTAAAAAAAAAGGCTGAATTTTTTTGTAAATCAGTGTAAATATAGTATCTTAGAAGTGTTAGTTAACAAAAAAGTTTAACTTTTATGTGGATTTGTATCCACTTTCTTGGGGACATGTCTTAGAGATCTTTATAAGATAAAACGAACAAATGGACTGTGTTGAACCAACTTAATGAGGCATAGGATTTATGGTTCTGGGGTTATTCAAAAATAAACAAGTACCAGTGATAGGTATTGATATCAGCTCGACTGCTGTTAAGGTCTTGCAGCTTGGTAAGTCAGGTGGTCGTTACAGAGTTGATAGATATGCCGTCGAACCATTACCGCAAGGCGCTGTTGTTGAACGTGATATTCGTGATACCGAAGCGGTTGGTAATGCAATAAAGAAAGCTGTTCAAAAAGCGAACGCAAAGACTAAAGATGCCGCTGTTGCAGTGTCTGGCTCGGCAGTGATTACTCGCTCCATTCAAATGGAGAAAGGCCTTTCTGATCAAGAAATGGAAGATGTCATCAAAGTCGAAGCGGATCAGTACATTCCATACCCACTTGAAGAGGTTAACCTTGATTTTGAGGTATTAGGGGATTCTGCCAATGACGATAACTTAGTTGACGTCTTGCTAGCCGCATCTCGTAGTGTGAATGTCGATACGCGTGTTGATGCTTTGGATATTGCGGGCTTATCACCAAAAATCGTAGATATTGAAGCCTATGCCATTGAGCGTGCTTATCAATTAACGAAAAAGAAAACGATTGAGCACCTTGAAGATTCTGTGGTGGCGATTATTGATATCGGCGCGACCATGACCAGTCTCAATGTATTGCAGAACGGGCAAGTGATTTATAACCGTGAGCAGTTATTCGGTGGTAACCAGCTAACCGAAGAGATTCAGAGTCGTTATGGCTTATCGTATCAAGAAGCCGGACTTGCGAAGAAGCAAGGTAGCTTGCCGGATGATTATGAAACTGAAGTTTTGATGCCTTTTGCTGAGATTATTACGCAGCAAGTTGGACGCGCACTGCAGTTCTTCTTCTCTGCCAGCGAGTTCAGCTCGGTTAACGAAGTAATTCTAGCTGGTGGCTGTGCTTCGATTGATGGCTTGGATAGCATGATTCAAGAGCACTTAGGTACTCCGACTCGTGTGGCTAATCCTTTTGCCGATATGTCTATCTCATCTCATGTGAACACACAAGCATTGAGCGCCGATGCGCCAGCAATGATGATTAGCTGTGGACTAGCATTAAGGAGTTTTGACTAATGGCTCGCATTAACTTACTCGACTGGCGTGAAGAACTGCGCCAAGAGCGAAATAAAGAGTTTTGGATTACGTTTGCTTTGATGATTGTTCTTGCTGGTTTGATTTGGTTCTTAGTGAATCAGGTCATGGCTGATAGGATTGAGAAACAAGATGATCGTATTAGTAAGCTGAACACGGAAATTGGGGTTCTTCAAAAACAAACACAAGAAATTGAAAAGTTGAAAAAAGAAAAAGAAGAACTCATCAAGCGTATGGATTTGATTACTGATTTACAGCAAAGTCGTCCTGAAGTGGTTCGAATGTTTGATGAGCTTGTCAGAGTTACTCCAGAGGGAATCAATTTGGCCACCTGGAAGCGAAGTGAAACTGTGGCAGGAAAGAAACAAACACTGAAGTATAAATTAGTATTTTCTGGACAGGGTGAAACCAACCCAAGAATTTCTGAGTTTATGAGAAAGATGGACAGTTCTGAGCGGTTACAGACTAGTGCTCTCAAAGATGTCCAGAAGCAAACCAAAGGACTTCCAGCTCAAAACTTTACTCTTGAGGCCAAGCAAGTTATTCCTGGCCAAGAAAAATCAGAGGGGGGTAAATAATGGCTGATTTAAGTCAATATCAAGATTTTAATAATATTGGTTCATGGCCTCTCCCTGGCAAAATCGCGTTTATCGCAATTGCGATGGTGGTAGTCCTTGGCTTGGGTTATTACTTCGACACTAGCGAGCAGTTAAGTGAACTAGATTCAAAGGCAAAAAAACAAGAGCAACTATTGGCTGACTATAAGCGTGAGTATGAAAAGGCTGTTAACCTTGACGCTTATCGAGAGCAGATGGCTGAGATGAAAGAAACTTTCAAAGGACTTCTTGAGCAATTGCCTAAGAACACTGAAATTCCAGGCCTTTTGGATGAAATTTCATATGCAGCTTCAGGTGCTGGTGTTGAATTGTTGTCGCATAAGTATTTAAACGAATCAAAAAAACAGTTTTATATTGAAAAGCCAATAGAAATTGTAGCTACAGGCAGTTATCACCAAATAGCAGATTTTGTCAGTAGGATTTCAAAGCTACCAAGAATTGTAACCCTACACGGTTTCACGATTTCTGAAGCGAGGGGTAATCAAAGAAATTCAAACCCTACTACTGGGAGCGGTGAAACATTGAGTTTCAGTGTTTTGGCTAAAACATATCGTTATGAATCTGAGGAGGGATAATAGTGAGCATCTCAAACAAAACTAGCATCCTTCTGTGCTCGCTTATATCGTTTGCGGTATTGAGTGGTTGTGAAAACGATGGTATGGAAAAGCTTGACCAAGAAATACAGAAGATCAAAAGTGAAACCAAGAAAAGTATTGAGCCTATTCCAAAAGTAGTGGCCTACGAGCCCTTCACCTATTCAGCAGGAGATCTACGTAGTCCGTTTGCTAGACTAGACCCGGAACATGAATCTAGCTCGATGTTGGTGGATGGTGATTGTGAGTCTAATGTTCGACCAGATCCTAATCGACAGAAATTTGAAATGGAGAGGTATGGATTAGATGCGCTGCAGTATGCTGGTATGATTGCAAATAAAAAGGAATTGCGCGGATTGGTTAAAATCCTTGGCGGCGATAGTGCTGGCGTTATTCAGCCGGTTCATGTTGGTGAGTATATAGGTTTAAACAATGGGCGAATAAGCCAAATTGATAGTAACCAAATTACCATTGAAGCGATTGTCCCTAACGGTAGAGGCTGTTGGGAAAACCGCACACAATACCTAGTGATAGGGCAGTGAGGGGCTGAATATGCGTATTATAAATGAAAAACGGATGAACAAGTCAGAATTGGGTAGAACGACTATGTTGATAAAGATGAAGAAGTTATTAAAAAGCGGTTTCGCACTCAGCGGATTAATGTTGTTTTCTTGGGGCGTAAGTGCCAGCCAGTTGCAGGCTATAGATTATAATGTTTTGCCTGGGGATAAGGTGATGGTTCGTCTGAGTTATACAGATGTGCCACCTACACCGCGGGAATTTACGACAGCAAACCCTGCTAGAATTTCAATGGATTTTACTGGAGTAGACTCAGGGTTGGATTATAAAACAAAGGATATTGGCATTGGTGCTATTGGCTCTATTACTGCTATTGAAGCACAAAATAGGACTCGAGTTGTTATCAATCTATCTGAATTAGTCTCTTACAATAGTCGAGTTGAAGGCAGTGATTTTGTCATTACCTTAGATGCAGGCCCAACAGGTACTGTCGCTAATCAATCTAAGCCGAGCACTACTTCGAGCTATAGTAATTCTGAATTTGATATTGCCAGCGTCGATTTTCGTCGTGGTACGGCTGGTGAAGCTAGAGTATTAGTTAATCTTGGGGCGGCAAATGTGAACGTAGACCTTCGTCAAGAAGGGCGTAATGTAATTGCTGACTTTATCGGAAGTGATATTGATCCTAGCTTTATTCGCCGACTTGATGTTGTTGATTTTGGAACTCCGGCGCAACTTGTAGAAACATCGAGACGTGGTGATAACGTGCGGTTAACCGTGCGTGGTAATGATTCCTTTGAGTACCTTGCTTATCAGGCAGATGATCTATACACGATTGAGTTAAAGCCTCTAACAAAGCAAGAAATGGAGCGTCGAGAGCGTGAAAAGCCTAAGTATACGGGGGAGCGCTTAACATTGCAGTTCCAGGATATGGATCTAAAAGCAATTCTGCATACTCTAGGTGATTTTGCTGGTATCAATATCGTTATCAGTGATGATGTGCAGGGCTCAATGGCTTTAAACTTAGTGAATGTCCCATGGGATCAGGCATTAGATATTATCTTGAAGTCTAAGGGCTTGGATAAGCGTCAAGACGGAAATGTCATGATGATTGCACCAGCGGAAGTTATTGCGGCTCGTGAACAACAAGAGCTTGAAGCTAATAAGCAGCAGGAAGAGTTAGCTCCTCTACGTACAGAGTTAATGCAGGTTAATTATGCTAAGGCGACTGAAGTGGCTGCTTTGTTGAAGTCAGGTGGTTCAGGTGAAGAGCCCACTATTGGGATTTTATCTGAGCGCGGTGCTGTATCCGTGGATGTGAGAACTAACACGTTAATTGTGAAAGATGTTTCGTCGAAACTTGAAGATGTTAGACGTTTGGTAGAACAGCTAGACATACCTGTCGAGCAGGTTTTAATTGAAGCACGGATAGTTACAGCAACAGATGGCTTCACTAGAGATCTAGGAGCTCGTTTTGGTATCAGTGACGCAATGAACTCTGGAGAAGTTGGTGTTTCTGGTACGGTACAAGACGCTGGACGGATCAATGGTTCGGTAAGTGGTAGCAGAAACCAAACTAACGGCTTTAATGTAAACTTGCCAGTAAGTAGTGCTGCAGGTAGTTTAGGACTATCGTTTGCCCGATTAGCCGAGGGGTTAATCATTGATATGGAGTTGTCGGCATTAGAGGCTGAAAACCGTGGTGAAGTGGTGGCAAGTCCTAAGGTTATTACAGCTAATCAAAAAGAAGCCTTTATTAAGGCTGGTGAAGAAATCCCATACTTACAGGGGGGGTCTTCTGGTGCATCAAACATTCAGTTCAAAGAAGCCGTTCTAGAACTGAAAGTAACGCCACAAATTACCCCTGATGGTCGTGTCTTCTTAGATTTGTCAATCAGTCAAGATACCCGCGGTGAGGAAGTTGTTTTCACAACAGCGGATGGTCAAGCTGTTGGCGGAGCTCCAGCAATTAATACCCAAGAAATCGGAACTCAAATTCTGGTGGATAATGGAGAGACTATCGTTTTAGGTGGTATCTTCCAGCACCGAGTTACTTTAGATGAAACCAAAGTACCTCTTCTAGGTGATATTCCATTATTAGGCTGGTTATTCCGCAATACATCTAGAGAAAATGCCAAAGAAGAGCTATTAATTTTCGTAACACCGAAAATTATCAAAGAAGGCTTGAAATATTAGACAGTCATACCCAAATACTAAAAACCCGGGTATAATCGCGTGCCTGGGTTTTTGGTTTTTAATATTTGGTTAATAAAAGAGTTCAACGTTAATAATGAAAGGTAAGCGCAATATCTTCCTAGTGGGACCAATGGGTGCTGGTAAAACAACCATTGGCAAGCAGTTGGCTGAAATCTTAAAGCTTGAGTTTGTGGATAGCGATCATGAGCTTGAGGAACGCACTGGCGCACCTATCGATTGGATTTTCGATATCGAAGGTGAAGAAGGTTTCCGCGTACGTGAAGAAAAAATAATTGAAGAGTTAACGGAAAGACAAGGCATAGTACTGGCTACTGGTGGTGGAGCTGTCGTATCTGACAAAAGCCGTAACCATCTTGCTGCCCGTGGAGTTGTTGTTTACTTGGAGACCTCGATTGAGCAACAGCTAGAGCGTACTCGTCGAGATAAGCGTCGCCCGCTTATTCAAAACGGAAATCCTAAGAATACTCTTGAAGACTTGATGCAGGAGCGTGAGCCCTTGTATACCGAAATCGCAGACTTAACAGTCGCAACTAATATTAGTTCTGTTAAATCCGTTGCGAAAGAAATCGTTGAGTTGATGGAACAACCAATTGCGTAGTCGTAGTATTGAAAAAGCTTGATCTAAAGTTATCCTCAAAAAGCTCAGATTATCAAATACTTATCGGTAAGAACCTTCTTGCCGATAAAGAACATCTTTCGTCAGTCATCAATGGCAAGCAAGTTTTTATCGTCTCTAACGATACTGTCGCCCCTCTCTATTTATCAGAGCTTAAAAGCAGTTTAGAAGCGTTCGAGTGCCATGTGTTTTTACTGGATGATGGTGAACAACATAAGTCTTTTGAAAACTATCACAACATACTAAATGCTATGCTTGAAGCGGGTTTAAGGCGCAATGCCACTCTCATCGCGCTGGGCGGCGGTGTTGTGGGTGATATGGCTGGCTTTGCTGCTGCAACCTATCAACGGGGAATACCTTTTATTCAAATTCCTACAACTCTATTATCTCAGGTCGACTCGTCGGTTGGTGGTAAAACTGCTGTAAACCATCCATTAGGTAAAAACATGATTGGTGCTTTTCATCAACCATGTCGCGTTATTACCGATATAAAAACCCTTGAGACACTTCCTGATAGAGAGTTTAAAGCGGGTCTAGCCGAAATCGTTAAAGCAGCGCTACTATATGATGCTGGTTTCTTTGAATGGTTAGAAGAGCATGCTAGTCAAATTTTAAGTCACCACGAAAATACATTAATCGCCATGATCGAACGTTCTTGTGCCATTAAAGCTGAAATTGTGGAGTTGGATGAAAAAGAGCAAGGGGTTAGGGCTTGGTTGAATTTGGGCCACACATTCGGGCACGCTATCGAGCGTTGCTTGGGGTATGGAGAGTTGCTTCATGGTGAAGCCGTTGCTATAGGAATGGTTATGGCAGCCGAGTTTGCAGAGTTAGCAGGACTCTTACCCAAAGAATCCATGAATCGTATTAAGTCACTGATAACGCGATTAGATCTTCCATCAACTGTCGAAGGCTATGAAAAACGACTAACTCATAAAGATTTAGTGGCTGCCATGGCGTTGGATAAAAAAAATGTTGACGCAGATCTCACTCTGATTTTGCCAAAATCTATTGGTGAAGTTACTATAAAGCATTCCGTTAAGTCTCAAGACGTCGAGCAATACTTGAAACGTAATCTTGAGTCACTTGTAGCATAAGGGACTGACTTAAATGGCTTTTTCACAGTCACTCAATCCAAACGTTTTTGAAAAGCATAATCGCGTACTTTTCTTGCCGTCTAGCTGGAAGCGATTGATGAGCCTGATTAAATATCAGGTTCCCAATGGTGGTTATGCCGTTATGGAAGGGGAGTTTGGTTCCGGGAAATCCTCTTTCGGAAAGATTTTCGAAAAGAAGCTAGTGCTTGATGAAAATATCGATTGTCAGATCGTACAGGTTCACCCATTAAGTACTATCCAGCAAATTCGAGCACAGCTACCGAAAGCGCCTGATAAACCGATGATCGTCATTATTGATGATGCGCATGAGGCCTCAACTTTATTGCTCCAAAGGCTTACGGTTCCTACAGACAATGTTTACTGGCTACTATTAGCAGAGCCGGGCATTAGTGATCGCGTGGATGAGTTTGCTGAACGTCGCGTTGAACTGCCGTTATTCTCGAAGGAAGATTGCTACGAATTTTTACAGAAGCAGCTTCAAGATCAACCAAAATATGCACAAGTTTCTCAAATGCAAAGCGATACGATTTGGTATTCAAGCCAGGGGCTGCCAAAAGATATTATCGAGCAGGCAAAGAAAAACTTGAGCAAGCTTTTTTCTGGGCAAGAAAGTAGCGAAAACTTTGATAAGGCCAATAAAAGTTGGTACATGACAGCTGGGTTAGCCGCAGCTGCATTAATCCTTATCATTTCCCTAGCCATTAGTATGGGAGGGGGTGAAGGGGAAGACGAGTCTGACCAAGCCCAAGTTGCTCTAGAAGAGAACAGTAATGATACTGCTCAACCAAACAAAGATGAGCTAGATGCACTTGCTATTGAGCATTTAGAAACTGCTGAAGAGAGAGCTCTCGATAAGCCCATCAAACAGACCGAAAAAATTAGCGAGCCACCTACTGTTGATGAATCACAAACGGATAGCAAAAAACTAGAAGGCGGGATTGTCGCTGGTAAAGAGTCTGAAGTGGGAAGTGAGGAGAAAACACTCACTGAGAGTGAGGTCGAAGAGGCTGCACAGACTGCAGATCCGATTGAATCTATTGCACTAAAGGTGGCGAAGAAAGAGGGGCCTGTTGAGAAAAGCAGCAATAGCGCGAAGAGTTTCAAGCAGTGGCTGTCGACACATTCACAAGACGCTTACAGTCTTCAGCTTTTTTCGCATTCTGAAGAGTCAGCCGCGAAGAGCTTTCAATCATCTTTAGATCTAGCTGATAGTTATGTTTATCCAGCAGACTTAGAAGGGAAAATTCGGTACCGAGTTTTGTGGGGAGCATTCGATACGCGAGCTGAAGCTAAGCAGGCTGTGGAGTCGTTACCTCCTGAGATTTTGGCACAGAAGCCTTGGATACGTCAGCTTTCAGCAATTAGCCAAGAAGTTTCCTCTGAAGCAGATTAATAGAATCCACTAGATATACCAACAAATAAAGAATTTGGCTGTTATCATCCGGCGTAACCTTTATAATAGCCACCATCAGAACACCAATTTACAAACCTTATGAGCCACCCACTCGTTAATGACCGTTATATCAAGGCCACACTACAACAAGAGACTGATCGTACTCCAATTTGGATGATGCGTCAGGCAGGACGTTATTTACCTGAATACCGTCAACTCAGAGCAGAAGCTGGTAGCTTTATGGATTTATGCACCAATCCTGAGCTGGCTTGCGAAGTAACGATGCAACCTCTTCGTCGCTATCCTTTAGATGCCGCAATTCTGTTTTCGGATATTTTGACCATCCCTGATGCCATGGGGTTGGGCCTGTACTTCACTCCGGGTGAAGGGCCTGCTTTCAAAAAAGCAGTGCGTGATGAGAAAGCAGTGAAAGATTTACCGATTCCTGATCCGCATCAAGAACTGAAATACGTGACTGACGCAGTCAGTACCATTCGCCGAGAGCTTAAAGGGAGCGTGCCATTAATTGGTTTCTCAGGCAGCCCATGGACTTTAGCGACTTATATGGTCGAAGGTGGCACAACTAAAAACTTCTCTGAAGTCAAAGGGTTAATGTACGAGCAACCAGCGGTCATGCACCAATTACTCGACAAACTTGCTGATTCAATTATTGTGTATCTCAATGCGCAAGTTGAAGCCGGTGCGCAAGCATTAATGATTTTTGATACGTGGGGCGGGGTACTTACGCCACGAGATTATGAAGAGTTTTCATTGCGCTACATGGCTAAAATTGTGGATGGCCTAAAACGTGAGAAAGATGGTCAGACAATTCCTGTGACTTTATTCACTAAGGGCGGAGGCAAGTGGTTAGACTTAATGGCTGCGACCGGTTGTGATTGCCTGGGCGTTGATTGGACCACTGATTTGAGTGAAGCCCGTCAGCGAGTAGCTGGTAAGGTCGCGTTACAGGGAAATATGGATCCGTCGATGTTATATGCTTCTGATGAGAGAATTCGTGAAGAAGTCGAGACTATTTTAGCCAGTTATGGACATGGCAATGGACATGTGTTTAATTTAGGACATGGGATTCATCAAACCGTGAAGCCTGAAAAAGCGGGTGTTTTTATTAACGCTGTGCATGAATTAAGTAAGAAATATCATCAATAAACGATACGAATAGGTTATATGCTTAAGGAAAGCCACTTTGACCCACCTTGGTGGTTAAAGAATCGACATCTACAAACGTTTTGGGCGCCTCTAGCCCCGAAGTTGCCTTTGCCAAAATTAACTCGGCAGAGGCTAGAGTTGAGCGATGGTGACTTTATTGACATGGACTGGGTCAATCCTGAACGAGATGCGCCGACAGTAGTGCTACTCCATGGATTAGAGGGGGATATTGATTCTCCCTACTTACGACGTATGTTATTCCAGATTCAGCAGCGCCGCTGGCGTGGCGTGCTGGTGTATTGGCGCGGCTGCAGTGAAGAAATGAACCGCCTCGACAAAACATATCACTCTGGCCGCAGCGAAGATCTGGACGAGGTGATTGATGAAATTCATAAGAGTCAATCGCCTGAGAAGTTGTTTGTCGCGGGGTACTCGCTGGGTGCTAATGTTTTACTCAAGTGGCTGGGTGAAAATGAAGAAAGTGCCAGAATTGATGCTGGTTGTGCAGTATCGACACCGTTTAACTTATCGATTTGTGCCGACTCCATTGATCAAGGCTTCTCCAAGATTTATAAGTTCTACCTACTGAACTCCATGAAAAAGCGCATCGTTAATAAATTTACTCCAGAGCGCTTATTGGAATTATTAAATATGTCACCGAGGGACGTTATGGCGATCAATTCATTCCGTGAGTTCGATAATCGAGTGACTTCTTTTCTGAATGAGTTTGAAGATGCTGAGGATTACTACCGTACTGCATCTAGTATTTATTATTTAGGTAGTATTAAGAAGCCTGCGCTGGTGATTCATGCCGCGGATGACCCTTTTATGTCGCCAGAGATTATTCCAAGGGATGATCAGTTGCCTGATAACTTGGAACTGTTAATCAGTGAGCATGGAGGTCACGTCGGTTTCGTTTCCGCTCCTACGAGCAAGGGCGTGAGTTTCTACTTAGAACAAACTATCTTGAATTATTTTGATCGCTTCTTATAAAAGCTGGAGCCATTAGGTTTTGGCTTGGGTTTCTGCTAAGCTAGTCGGACTAACCCATTGAAATCAAAAGTATTTCGCTATGGATTTAAACGCTGAGTTTCAAGCCCTAAAGAAAAGTTACACCGATGAACCGTATCCAACCATAAAACGACGTCTCGAAAAGTTGGAACAAATGGCTCGTCTGTTAAAAGAGAATGAGTCAGAACTAATTCAAGCTATTAGCCGAGATTTTAGCTATCGCTCACCTTTTGAAACCGAGCTTGCAGAAATATACCCTTCTTTAAAGTCTATTAGCTATACCAAGAAAAAACTCACAAGCTGGATGTCACCAGAAAAGCGCGGAGTTAGTATTTGGTTCCAGCCAGCGAAAGCCAGTATTATGTATCAGCCCAAGGGGGTAGTAGGCGTCATAGTGCCATGGAATTATCCTCTCTACTTAGCTCTCGGGCCTTTAATCGGGGCTATTGCGGCTGGTAATCGAGTTATGCTTAAAATGTCGGAGTTTACGCCGACCTTTAGTCACCGCTTTGCTGAACTTTGTCATCAATACCTGGGTAAAGATTGGGTTCGTGTGAGCAATGGCGGCCCAGATGTTGGGGAAGCTTTCTCAAAAGTACCTTTTGATCATCTATTGTTTACAGGCTCGGGGCGAATAGGGCGTGAGGTTATGAAAGCTGCGAGTGAGAATTTGACGCCAGTGACTTTAGAGTTAGGCGGTAAGTCTCCGACGATTATCGATCGATCGTTCCCCTTGAAAGTTGCTGTTGAACGTTTACTCTTTGGTAAGTTATTAAATGCAGGGCAAACCTGTTTAGCTCCGGACTATGTCTTTGTTCACAAAGAACAATTGGATGACTTTACAGCCTTGCTACAGGCAAAAGCGAAGCGTTTCTATCCAAACTGGAAAGAAGAAGCTTACACAGCTCTATCATCGGAAAAACAACTCGAACGTTACAATGAGCTACTTAATGATGCGAAGGAAAAGGGTGCAGACATAGTGCCGTTGTTAGGTGAACTGGAACCACAAGGAAGGAAGGTCCCACCGATAATGGTGCTTAACAGTACCGAGGATATGTTGATTCGCCAAGAAGAAATATTCGGACCGATGTTACCCGTTATTAGCTATGACGAGCACAGTCAAGTGATTGATTATATTAATAATCAGCCAAGGCCACTGGCTCTATACTTGTTTAGTCATAACACAAAGGTGACGTCAGACTATATGTTAAAAACAGTGTCTGGTGGTGTCACCTTAAATGATACAATTTTTCATGTCAGCCAAGAGGAGCTGCCTTTTGGTGGTGTTGGTGCTAGCGGGATGGGGCATTATCACGGAGAAGAAGGTTTTAAAACTTTCTCAAAAGCGAAGAGTATTTTTAAACAAAGCCGCTTTGCAGGCACTAAATTGATGTACCCACCCCAATCGAAAGTTGCTAAATTCCTGCTGGGATTAATGAAGCGGTGATAGTGGGTCTTGGCTACATTAGGCCACTTAGGGAGAGTTGCTTTGAGCGTTTGTATCTATAATATAGGTAGTAGTAACTACGCTACTATCCTTTGATTGAGTAAAGTTTACGTATGAAAAAAATTGTTTTATACCCAGGGACTTTTGACCCTATTACTAAAGGCCATATGGATCTTGTAAAAAGAGCCTGTCGGTTATTTGATACGGTCATTATTGCAGTGGCTGAAAGCCCTTCGAAGAAACCGATGTTTACCTTGGAAGAGCGGGTTAGCATGGTTCGTGAAACTTTTAAAGGCAATACACAAGTTAAGGTGGAAGGCTTTAATGGCTTATTGGCTCATTTCGCGCAAGAAAAGGACGCGTTAGCGGTACTCCGTGGAATACGTGCAGTATCAGATTTTGAGTTTGAGTTTCAGCTAGCGAACATGAACCGACACTTAGATCCTGATCTGGAATCTATCTTCTTAACGCCTTCAGAGAAGTACTCTTATATCTCATCGTCCTTGGTCAGAGAGGTTGCATCTTTAGGCGGTGATATTACGGCTTTTGTTGATCCTATTGTACAAAAAGCGTTACAGAAGAAATTTTCAGAATAGCCTCGAACTTGTTTACTATATAAGCGATAATAGAGTCACTCATTCACAGAATGATGAATGATCATTTTTCAGAACACTTGGTGTAAATAACGTATGGCGCTAAAAATTACAGACGAATGCATTAATTGTGACGTTTGCGAACCTGAATGCCCTAATGACGCGATCTATCAGGGCGAGGAAATCTACGAGATTGATCCCGACAAATGCACGGAATGTGTTGGACATTATGATGAGCCGCAGTGTCAGCAGGTGTGCCCTGTGGACTGTATTCCTTTGGATGATGAGCACGAAGAGACCAAAGAACAGCTTATTATAAAGTACGAAAATTTAACCGGAGAGGCTTACGTCGAAGTCTAGGCCATGTGTCTGACCATGATCACACGCGGCCTTTTAATAATACTTGGCTTTATGAAACACGCTCATGATTCTTAGAGATTGGCTTGCCGCCGAACCTTTCACCTTAACGCTCTCTTCTGGCTTCTTTAGTTTTTTTGCTCATACCGGCATGCTCAGTGCCTTAGAAGAAGACAATCTATTACCACAGCGTCTCACCGGCTCTAGCGCTGGTGCGTTAGTAGCGAGTTGTTGGGCTGCTGGAGTGGATACGAAGGATTTAAAGAGTGTTCTGTTTCAGCTGAAACGCCAAGACTTTTGGGATCCAGGTTTTGGTTGGGGATTGCTCAAAGGCCAAAAGTTTCAAGGAATCTTACAGGACATTTTACCAGTAAAGCGGTTTGAAGAATGTCGAGCAGAATTATCCTTATCGGCGTATGACATTAAGTCAAAATCAACCATTATTATTAATAGTGGTGAATTGATTCCTGCGATTTACGCCTCTTGTGCGATTCCCTTCTTGTTTCAACCTATTCATTATAACGGTTATCGATTACTAGACGGTGGTATTAAAGATCGTCCTGCGTTGGCCGACGTGCGGTATGACGAGCGAGTATTTTATCATCATATTGTCTCTGTTTCGCCATGGCGTAAAAAAGGCTCCAAAGCGTTGGAAGTGCCGGCTAGAGCCAATATGACCACGCTACAGTTGTTTGATTTGCCCCGTAGCGGGCCTACGAAGCTGGAAGTCGGCCCAGCAGCTTTTGAAGCGGCCTATAACGCGACCAAAAGAGCTTTAGGGCGAGATATTGGAGATAACGCTAAAATCACCTTAGCGGTTTAAACAGACTCCATCTCAACGATAACAGGCCATTTGCCCTGCATCACAATGTGCCCTGTGTAGCGTTGAGCGCCATCGGTGGCAAACTCAAATTGGTAGCGGCGTAGGAAGCGCAATCGTCCCTCTTCGTTCTTATCGAAATAGAGTTTCTTCAAAGCAACATACCCGTCTAGGTTTTGCACAGAAGCTTCTTGGCAGGCTTGTTGCGCAGCCTTATACGCTGCTTCTTGTGCTCGTCGAACATTGATCCAAACACCAACAGCGAGAGCGATGGCTAAAATTACGAGTAGGTTGGTCATGAGGGGATACTTAAGATTGCTTGTTGTTTCTTTTTGGTCAATTTAGAGAAGACCATATCGTATGAGCCTTTAATAAGTGTTTCTAACTCACTCTTCGATAAGGCACTTTCAGTCTCCACGGAGACCCAGTGATATCGAGCAAGGTAGGGCGCAGGTACGATACCAGGCCTGTCAGTCAGCGCTATAAAATCCGCTGATGATACTTTGAAGCAAACGCGCTTAACATCATTGCTAGACTTTGAATCCGGACAAAAAACCACAAACATTTTGTCTGCAATACAGTAGGTGCGCTCACTTTCCCACTTCAGATCAAATTCAGCGCCTTGGAGCTCACTACAAAATTGTTCTAGGCTTTTGAACATATCGATAGTCTTTATCTTGGCAATAAAAAAGGCGACAAAAGCCGCCTTTTAAAAGGTCTTTACAGGACTATTTTCCTGTAATCCAGCGCGCGAC
>CATNCP010000022.1 GCA_950096615.1 uncultured Kangiella sp.
AAGGCCGCTTATCATGGAATATTTATACATTGTCACATTCTTATAAAATGGTCCGAACCTAGCAATATAAAGACTTGGCGGTCAAAGGGCAAAGGGTGGCTCGGGGAAGTGTTACGAAAATTGTAAGAAAGTTTGAATGGCCAAATGAAGTCTTATCAAAAGATCGATGAAAAAAAGTTGTCGTAAAAGTTATATGGCTAATTATTCGTTAGGAAGTCAGTATTGTTAGATATTCCAAAACATGGGTCAATTGGGTAGACTTGGCGTATTAAAAAAAGAAAATGGAGTAAAGATGGAGCAGTCTTGTAACTGTCAGGATAAAGCTAAAATAAGCACAAAGGTTGAGTTTGGGTGTGAGAATTGTAATAAGGTAATCGAAAAATTTACGATTAAAAAGCCTTTGAGATTAGCAGGGTTAGCCGCTGTGATAGCATATGGAGGTAGTCAGTTTATCGATTATGCCATTACCGATAATCGCTATCCTATGAAAGTGGAATACTCTCTTTTAGACGCCTGTATTAGTTCGGAGAAAAAGCCATTGGATTTCAACTCCTACGGCGATAAAAAACAAAAATGTCTATGCGCGTTAGAGGATACAATGAATGAAATATCATACATAAGGTATAAAGTAGATAGGAAAGGCTTTGTAGCAGCATATAAAAAGAATGCAAGAATGTGTAAGTAGCTTGGGGTTCTCCCCCAAGCTACCTTTACTATCAATCCCCTAAGAAATCATCGTTGTTTGGATTATGAGCGTCTGCCCAGTCATCCATATCCGCGTCATTATTAGGGTTGTGGATATCTGACCAAAGATCAAGTTCTTCATCGGTCATTGATGTACTGTCAGTCATAGAGCCTCCTATTTACTTTTGGGTGAGTTGTTGCCTCTTTTAGTGCCAGATTTTTCACCGGTTGTACTTGGCCCATTAAGTGGGCGATTTGAGTTAAATTTATTTGCTTTTGACTGTGCTCTCGCCGCAAACGAGCCTTTTGGAACAGCACCGCTGTTCGATTTTGCGGTCGCTGATTGAATACGAGAAGCAGCGGCTTTTGACATTGGTTTTTTAGACATAATTTACTCCTTTTAAGTTTTAAGTTAACTAACCCCGCTGGGTTAGTTGATATAAAGATAACAGAGGTATTAGGGACAAATGGGGACAATAGAGTTACAGAAAGAAATTAAAAGGCTATTAGGTAAGTTAAAGTGGTCACAAAAACGGCTCGGGCGTGAGCTGTACTATGAAAAACATCCAGAGGAAAATGATAATGATAAGAAAGAAATGAGGCGCTTTGAAGAAAAGGCAAAGAAAGATCTTTTGAGGAAAAGCACAAAGCCATTGGTGCTAGAGACATATTTAGAGCTGATAGCAGCTCACCATGAGTTTAGAAACCTTGATATAGTAGTCCCAGTCTATCGTAAAAGTGGGATATTAAGTGCTGATATGGAAAAGGAAATGAAGGAGGTTTCAAACTATATTAGTGAATTAGTTTCTAAGTAGAAGCTTAAAATAAGACACTATGGCGAAATTTTTTTATTACCTCGACTCTTGCCTTAGAGTGTTGCACTATTAACTCGTAGTTTAGGGGGATAACCGTTAAACTAGTGGCCTATCGCACAAATAATGCCTTTGATGACCTTTACCGAACTTAATTTGATCCAACCTCTTCTCGATTCGCTTAACAAAAGCGGTTATACAACGCCTTCGCCGATCCAGCAAAAAGCAATACCGTTAATCCTCGATGGCGAGGATATTATGGCGGCGGCGCAAACGGGGACGGGCAAGACAGCGGGGTTTTCGCTACCGATCTTGCAGAAGTTGTCGGAAGGTAAAAGGCCATCGGCAAACTCGGCGCGTTGTTTGATTCTAGCGCCGACGCGAGAGCTAGCGGAGCAGGTTCATCAAAGTGTCCAAAAATACGCGGCTAACTTGTCGCTGAAGTCTCAAGTAGTATATGGCGGCGTGAAGATCAATCCGCAAATGCTGAAGCTTCGTAAAGGCGCTGATGTGCTTGTAGCGACGCCAGGGCGTTTATTGGACCTGATGGAAAAGAATGCGGTGAACTTCAAGGATCTTGGGTTTCTGGTGCTGGATGAAGCGGATAGGATGCTGGATATGGGCTTTTTACCGAGCATTAAACGGATTCTAGCCAAGCTCCCCAAAAAGCGTCAAACCTTACTATTTTCCGCGACCTTCTCTGACTCGATTAAAAAGCTCAGTCAGCAGTTCTTAAATAACCCAGTTTTAATCGAAACGGAAAAGACTAATACGACTGCGACAACGGTAAAACAATGGATTCACCCTGTTGATAAAAAGCAGAAAGCTGAGTTATTAAGTTTCCTTATTGAAGAGAACCGTTGGCACCAATTGTTGGTTTTCGTGAGAACGCGCCGTGGCGCGAATCGTTTAAGCCTTGCGCTTGAAAAGCGCGGCATAAAAGCAAGCTCGATTCATGGTGGTAAAAGCCAGAACGCGCGTAATCGTGCGCTAGCAGAATTTAAGTCAGGCAAGGTACAGGCATTAGTCGCCACCGACGTCGCCGCTCGAGGACTCGATATCGACCAAATGCCAGTGGTGGTGAACTACGACTTACCCAATGTCGCTGAAGATTACGTGCACCGTATTGGGCGTACTGGCCGTGCAGGGGAAAAGGGTAGCGCTATCTCCTTAGTAAGTGCCGATGAAGTGGATGATTTAAGAGCCATCCAAAACCTAATTCAGAAACAATTAGAACGAATCACTGTAGACGACTTTGAACCTAATCATGTGGTCCCGGAAACCGACTTAAAAGCCGTTAAGAAAAAGAAGCCCCACAAGAAGAAACTCGCCAAAGCCAAACTAAAACAATCTGGTAATAAATCAGGTGGTTCTAAAGATAAAGGTAGCCAACCGAAAAGAGGCAAGAACGGATATAAAGGAAGGTCAGCGAGTAAAGGGAAAGCTACGACTAAAAGGAAACCTGGTAAGAAAAAGCCGAGTAGAAAGAAACCAGTCAATAAGGGCTCGAAAGAAGGCCATAATAACAAGAGTTAGATAGTTTGATGTAGCTGATTAGTTTGGATCTAGGAGGGTCAGAAAATTGCACTCTGACCCCAATTATTCATCTTTGTTCGTCGATAATACATAAAACCTTCCTTGGAAATCATTGGGCTTCACCTCCAGCCCAATCTACGCTAGCTTTTAGTCTTCAGGATGGTTAATAAACTTGAACCAATCATCGAGGCTTGATTTTATAAGAAACATCGAACAAATTAATATAGCTAACGCAAAAGCTGATATCCAAATAGCAAATAGAGTCAGGTAGTAAGAACCAAATAGACCTATAGTTAGTTGTGCTATAGCGGCACTAATTGTAGATAACACAGACCAAAATAAAAAATCACTTAAGTTTTTTAATGGATCATAAAGTTTAATTGTAGAGTCTAATTTTTTTTGTTCATTAAATAATTCTTTATATTTATCATGATCGTAAACATTGTCTTTAAGTTTTATTAGAATAAATGTTTTCAGAGAGAGCAGAAATCCCCCAACAGTTAAAAGCCCTGCAAAAAGATTGCCTCTTAAATTTTTCTCATAAAAAGCAACAAGCTCCATTCTATCTTGGACAAAAGAGTATAAGCATGAAATTAGCAAAGTTGCTAAAAAGGCACATACAAATAGTCTGATTATCATTTGATTTTTGCCTTGAAAGTAGATGAATTATTCTCGCAGGCTTCTTTCAATTTATGGATAATCCAACTCTCCTTGAAGTCAGAAACATCTAAGTTGTTAATATGAGTAGCTACTTCATCATAATCAAATTCACCAAAATTATCAGGGTTATTTTGTATTTTTATAATTCGGTCAACACCTTGATCATCGATGCCAAAAACTCTACCAGATTTAGTGTCAGATTTGTTGACAGCTGAGACGATAGGTTGAATTAAATTATAAGGGTTAGCTTTTTTAATGAATGAAAATTTTCGCCTTTGCTTTCTAACAAAGCCAGATAGTTGGCCAAATTCTTTTGAATCAGGTTCTAAATATGCTAAATCGATTTCTAGAGCTTTTATCCTTTCAAGTTCGGACAAAACTTCTGCTAGCTTATCTTTGCGAACAAGTATTTCCCATTTAAAAAAACCTTTAAATATTTTTTTCACCTTTTTTTCTGCTTTATTAGGTAGGGTACCAGAAGCTATGAGTTCTTCTTTTTTTACCTTGCGTTTTAGATCTTTTAATTTCGCGAAGTGTTTTTTTATTAGATTTATACCTTGTCCAATACTACATGACTGATGATAGTGCTGGTAAAGTCCAACACCAGAATCTTTATTTATCACAAAAAAGTTGAATTCCATTATATTCGAGTTTGCATCTAATTGATTCACACGAACTTTAAAAGATGTACCTGTTTCACGTAGTTCACAAAAAGTTCTTTGGTTTTTTACTGTTACGATTAGGCCAAGATAGTAATTGTCATCTGAATGTGTGTCTACAAATAAAAATCGGCCAGCTTCATCAAATTGCTCATAATTATTTGACTTTTGCTCTAGATCCTCCATGACCTTATTTAACGGTATCGATGGCGGTGATTTTACTGAGAAACCTAAAAAGCGTACTAACATATAATCCCCTTTAAATTTATTTAGTTATAGTTTTGTATAGCTATTACTGGCAAATTTATTGAAACAAACTGCCTTCATCAAATGCAGCGTTAATCCCGGTGAGCCAAGCTCTTTAACTCGGTCGGCGCCGCCTTTCTCGCTGTAACCTTGGATGGAGTTTGCTCCGCCCCAGGTCATGGTGAGTTGTTTGTGTGGAGTGGTGCCCATATCGAGAAGGCGTATCGAGACCATTTCTGGCGTATGTGGCCAGGCGTCTTTGAGCTCTTTGTATTTTTCGGCTGTGGCTTCTTCTATCTGGATACCGAGTTTTAGGCCATTGGAGAGTTCGAAGGTTTTTGGCTTATTGAATTCGACGTCCCACAAGCCAAGATTTTTACCATTCCACTCGGCGTAGACTCGTTGTACCCGTTCACCAGTTTGTGGGTTGCAGGCGACACTGTTTTGGGTGAAAGGTAAGGTTAGTAGTAACATTAGTCCTAATTTTTTCATCCTGAATCCTTGTTGTTTCTCGTTTTATCTTTTTACTTTATTAGTATTAGCTTTCAGCTATCTGTTCGTAATATAAACAGTTGTGACACATTTCGCAAATTAGGGGCAACGGGGCTGAGCAGTAATGCAAAGGTGCATTGGTTTCGCTCTAAATCGATAAAACACCATGAAGGTCTAACCAGCTATAGCTCCCGCATGCGAGGGGCTATGGCGGAGGGGTGGTTTGCAAGTTGTTGATTTTACAGTTCTTTAAACACATTGTCTTTTCTAATCCGTAGAATGTTTGAGTCACAAAACAATAATTAGCTTTGAAACGAGGTTTCTATCAAAGCCTTTATTGTCAGGATAGACAATCGCTTTGGTTACGACGAAATCTTTCCAGTACAGGTGAATAGCGTAAATCGTTACGGGCCCTGTACCCCAGCAGGCAATACTGTTTGCTGGTGGAACGAGAATGAGGAGTAACTATGTTTGATATCATGAAAAGACTATTGGCGGTAACCGCTTTAGTGTTCGTCATGTCAGCTTGTAGCGATTCTGACTCGAATGACGATGATAGTTCGAATAATCAAAAGCCAGTAGCTGAAGCTGGTAGTGATCAGGAAGTTGATGTTGGTGCTGATGTCACTTTAAACGGTGAAGCAAGCTCAGATCCTGATGGCGACACTTTAACCTATCAATGGGTTTTATCTTCTACGCCGACAGGCAGTACCGCAGCATTAACAGCGGATACTTCGGCGACCCCAACCTTTACAGCCGATGTGGAAGGTTCCTATACAGCGGAACTTGTGGTGAGCGATGGTTTGTTGTCGAGTGACGTTGATACGGTGACCATTGTTGCTGTGAGTTCTAACGAAAAGCCGGAAGCAAACGCTGGCCCAGACCAAGATGTGAAAACGGGTGCAACCGTGAATCTTGATGGCTCGGCGAGTATGGATGCTGATGGTGATACCTTAACTTATCAGTGGGAAATCACGTCGAAACCATCAGGCAGCACAGCAACGCTGAGTGATGCTGACGTCGAAAGTCCAACCTTTATTGCAGACGTCGATGGTACTTATACCGTTGATCTTGTGGTTAATGATGGAACGGTGGACAGTAATGTTGACTCAGTGACAGTCATTGCTGCAACCGTGAACTCTGCGCCAACGTCGGATGCAGGTAAGAACCAGCACGTTAAAACCAGTTCGACAGTGATGCTGGATGGTTCGGCGAGTACGGACGTTGATGGTGATCAAATCACCTATCAATGGACATTAACAGCTAAGCCTGCAGCGAGCGCAGCGGTATTAAGCGACAGCTCTGCAACACGCCCGACATTCGATGCGGATGTTGATGGTGAATATACTGCGGAGTTAGTGGTTAATGACGGCAACGTGAGCAGTGAGGTGGACACGGTAACAGTCGTTTCTGCGACATTGAATTCTGATCCTGTAGCAGATGCTGGTGATGACTTTAGTGTAAAAGCGAATACAGTGGTTACTTTAGACGGTACGCTGAGTTCGGATGCTGATGGTGATCTGATTAACTATCAATGGGCACTAACTTCAACGCCTGCGGGTAGTATGGCTGAGTTAAACAATATCAGTCTGGCGACGCCTACTTTTGTGGCTGATGTTGAAGGTACTTATGAAGCTGAGTTAATCGTTGATGATGGCTCGGTGAATAGCAGTGCTGATACGGTGACGATTGTTGCTGTGGAAGCGAATGCTGCGCCAATCGCCAGCGCCGGTCTTGAGCAAAGCGTTAATGTTGGTGCCAGTGTCGCGCTAGATGGTTCTGCGAGTGTGGATGTGGATGGTGACCCTATTAATTATGAATGGGCAATCATTTCTGCGCCTGCAACAAGCACGGCGACTTTAGACAGCACCACAACGGTTGACCCAAGCTTTACCGCTGATGTCGAAGGTTCTTATACGATTCAGTTAATCGTCAATGACGGTTCGATTAAATCAGAAGCTGATACGGTCACTGTCATCGCAGCAAGCGCAAACGCGAAGCCTGTGGCGAATGCTGGTCTAGACGCGCGAGTAACGGCAGGAACTTCTGTCACGCTGGATGGTACCGGTAGCTTTGATGCTGATGGTGATACATTAACCTATCAATGGACGTTCGTATCACAACCAAGCGGCAGTGCAGCAGCCTTTGCGGATGCGACGGTAGCAACGCCAAGCTTTACTGCTGATGTCGAAGGTAGCTATGTCATCGCGTTGGTTGTTGATGATGGCACCGAAGCCAGCATTGAAGACATTGTGTATGTTGAAGTGATTCAACCACAAGTGAAGCTTAGCAAGCAGTTTGGCGCTGATGCGAGTGCGACCTTTAATCAGGTAGCCATGCCGTACGCTTCAAGTGCAACAGTTGATGCATCGGTCAGTGGTTCGGTGGACTTTACGTTAGATACCTTTAGTATCATCGCGGAAGGTCAGAACTACACGATTACCAACATCCAAGTAACGGATGATTCAGGTAATGTTTCACCTTACTTCACGGTGATTAATGATGGCTATGTACTACTAGAAGGCCAAGCTGTTGAGTTTGCTTTGTTGTCGCCACTAACGGCAGGAGTAGAAACGAGCTTAACGTTCAGTTTTGAAATTGCGGAAACGGGGCAAACCTTTGAAGCAAACTATACTTTTACGAGTAACTAAGAAACACGGTATGAAAAACAAAAACCGGGGTTCACCCCGGTTTTTTTATGTTTATCTCTAGAAAACTGGTTTAGAAGATTATTGCTGTTCAGCGGTGAAGCCACCTTGCTTTGCTGAAGGATCATAAATAATTAAAGTCGCAAAGTTACTGTAGTTACTATCTAAAAGCTCGTCTGAAAGATAAGCGATCCAGTCAGGGTGTGAGTTGTTATTGATATTTCCTACCGCAACAACTTCTACTTTAAAGTGCCTAGAGGGGGAGCTTATTGTTACAGAATTTGGGGTAATAGCCGCTTCAGAAGGAAATAGTGTCATGATGGTTTGTTTATCATCAGTTAACAAGTTACCGAGCGATGTTTTTAATGTGGAAAGATCGAGCTTTGTAGCTAGTAGTTGTCCGAAGTGTTCAGCGTTATCTTTGGGCTGAGGCCTGGAGTTGTAGTGAGAGCGTACTATTCCAATAACATCACATTCTAGGTACTCCGATTTTACTAAGAGGTTCCTAGTATTTGACTCAACCATAGAGCGCTTTTTTAGGGACAAATATTCAGCGCAATTATTCGCAGTACTATTAGTAAAGGTGATTTCAGTACGTTGTCTTTCTAAGGATGACTGCACACTTGCCAAGGACTGAAGCAATGAATGATCATAAATTTCAAATGTGTTGTGCTTTGCTTCCTTTTTTTGACTAACACATGATGCAGCTGTTAGAAATAATAAGGAGATCAATATCTGTTTCATCATATAGTACCGAGTAATGCAGCTTCTTTGTTTCTGCGTGCGGAGTAAATATCACCAAAATTCTTTAAGATTTTAATCGCCGCTTTCCAGTTTTCATTGGTAACAGCTTTCCAAAACTTGGGAGTTCTACTTTGTAAATTGACCCCGTATTGGAATGAGACCGAAGCAATAACTGTTTGCGCTTGTTTGGGTAAACTTCGGAAAGTCGCTTTTGTTTGAATAGGCTTGTTAGAAGACGCAGACTTCTTTGTTTTAAGCGGTGTCGCAGCATTATACTTAAGGGTTAATGTGCCTACGTGTTCTGCTTTCACGGCTTTATCTATTAATGAAGCTTCTAATATGGAAATAGTCAAAGGACTAGTATTCAAAGCCTTCTGAGCTTGTTGCTGCTTTAATCCCAAGTAGGGAGTCAGTTTTGTTATAAGCGAAGCGGGTAGGTTGAGTTTTTTAAGATCTGCTTGGTTTCTTTGCCCCAAGTCAAAACCAGTGGCAATGGTGACGCCGCTTTTACTGCGTTGGGGGAGTGGAGCATAGCCTTTTAAGATTTGCCCTCCCTCCAGCTGACTAATAAATTTGTAGTCTATTTGTAGCGACATGAAGTTAATTCCTTTTAACGTGCTATTCTGGATGTATCTTATATTCTATAGGTGGCTTTTAAAGCTATACTTTATAAAGGTGAGACTTGGTTCACGGGTTAAGCGAAAGACTTTTCCAAGATTAATGATGTAACTAAAAGCAGGAAATTGAGTCTTTAAGTAATTAACGCTAATGGAGTAATAGAATGAAACTCAAGGTTGTTACAGGATTATTAACGCTTATTTTCTTACTCTCGGGAGGAGCTAAGTTATTAGGCTTAGACTTTGAACTTGAGGCCTTTGAGCGCTGGGGTTACCCGTTGTGGTTTATGTATTTAACGGGTGCTGTTGAAGTTTTGGGCGCTGTTGTTTTATTGATTCCACGTTTGGCTGCGGTCGCGGCCTTGGGCTTAAGTGGTGTGATGGTTGGAGCTGTAGCGACACACCTCATGCATAGCGAGTGGATGATGTTAGTTATCGCGAGCGTTATTTTATTGATGGCGATGTGGCGCGCTTATGCAGGTAGAAGCGATTTGAGAAAAATCTTACAAGCAATTACCGGGGCTTCGGCTGCACCATAAAGTCCAAGGCTTTTTGAAGCTCTTTTTCAGTGCAATCGAAACAGCCGCCTTTAGGAGGCATGGTTTTATAACCTTCTACCATGCTTTTCATCAAAGCATCTTCGCCTTTATCAATACGTGCTTGCCACTGTTCCACATTTCCACGCAAAGGCGCGCCGCCATGGCCACGTTCGTGGCAACTAAAACATGAACGGTAGTAAATACTTTCGCCGTCATTTTTTGGGGGCTCTTGGTTGCATCCAGCAAGCACCAAAATCAAGATTGCTATTAAAGAGAGTTTAAGCTGCGGGCTCATGATCGTTCACCATATCTTTAACCATATAAAGGCAATCAGCCAAAGGCATGATTTCTGGGTATTCTTGCACCTTAAAACCGAGTCTAAGGTAAAGGTTTTTAGCACGAGTGTTGGCTTTTAGTACGAATAGGGAATAGCCCTTGCTGTCGAACTGTTGATCGCCAATCGCCATTAATTGTTTGATAAGCTCAGTGCCGACTCCCTTGCCTTGTAGATTGGGCTTAACCACCAGTCGTCCAAGGTGCGTGTAACCAAGTCTTTGGTAGGTTTGGCCAAAAGCGACGACTTGTCCGTTGTCGATCAATACTCGGCTGTGGAGTTCATTGAGTTTTAAATCGTCGGCAAATGTTTCGGCAGTAAAAGGGAAGCGTACGCCTGGCCCAGCCCAAATATCGAATACTTTAGGGCTTCGAACCCACTCCATGACTTCGAGTAAGTGAGCTTGTTCCGGCTTAATGCACTGCATAAATCGTAAATTTCAGGCACAAAAAAGCCGATCAAGCGATCGGCCTTTTAGAGTGATTACTTGCTTTCTTCTAGCATGTAGTCAACAACAGCTTTGATTTCGTCGTCTGAACAGTCTGAGCATGTACCTTTTGCAGGCATTGCGTTGATACCGTTGATGGCGTTTTCATAAACTGTTTCGATGCCTTTAGACATGCGCTCGTCCCAAACTGCTACGTCGCCCATAACTGGAGCACCAGCAACGCCAGAAGCGTGACATGCGGTACAGTAGGTGTTGTAGATATCTGCTGGTTCACGAGGACCTGAAGACGCTGTTGTTGGAGCCGTGTTTGATACTTGTGGTACCTCATCGCCTTCAACATAAATTTTGTGGACTGGCTCTAAACGATCTTTAACGTTTGAGTCACTCAAGTGTGTCGCTGCCGCTGCGCCGGCAAATACTGCTGCTGTGAAGCTCACAGCTAATACGAACAAGGATTTAACTTTAATCATGGTCTCTCTCTATCAATACAGATCATCGGCTCTAAGCTTACACCAACTGAGTAAACTTGCCCAAACACCCGAGGGCGGAAATTCAGTGCGCAAATTATAACCGTAATCTGGGCGTGATCAAATAGCCGATGCGAAATAACCCAAAGTTATTCCGAATATTCACTTTAAGGCATACTTTTTTATGGGTAAATCAGGCACAATGGCCTTAAATTCTAGGTGGTGGACCATCTCTTTGGTCATCTCGGAGACGTAGCATGGGTTCTCTACAGCGAGATGCTTTGCATATGCTCGGCGAAGCACTGGTAAACAACATTCCTTTCAATCGGCATATTGGTCTTAAATATCAAACAGTTAGTGAGGAAGAGTGTGTGATTACTTTCGATATGAAGCCCGAATTGGTCGGCAATTATATTCAAGGGATTTTGCACGGTGGAGTGATTTCATCAGCGATGGATATGGTCGGCGGAACTATGGCTGCCGTAGGGATTTTGCACAGCAATCCGGCAACACATCTGGATGAACTGAAAAAAAAAATCGCCAAATTAAGCACGATCGATTTGCGCGTGGATTTTTTACGCCCAGGGCGAGGAAAGACTTTTTTTGCTAAAGCCGAGTTACTGAGGGCGGGTAAAAAAGTCGCTGTGGTGCGTACTGAATTAATTAACGAGAACAATACCCAGATTGCGGTAGCAACGGGTACTTTTATGGTTGGCTAGTTCGCCTACATTCTATATTTTTCAATAGGTTATCGTCATGACAGCTGAAAACACTACGAATCAGCAATCGCCTCATTTGTCGCATAATAACGACCAAGAACAAAAAAATAACAAAGCCGGTTATTTATGCGGCCTTGGCGCTTTTGTCATCTGGGGCTTGGCACCGATTTATTTCAAAGCAGTGCAACAAGTGTCGGCTTTAGAGATTCTAGCGCACCGTGTGGCTTGGTCTGTACCGGTGGTCTTATTGATCATGTTTATCATTAAGCGTCCTTTTCCCAAGGGTGTGCTTAAAGATAAGAAAACCATGGGGATATTGGCGGTAACCGCTGTGTTGATTTCGGGTAACTGGCTGGTATTTACTTGGGCGGTGACACACGATCGGGTGCTTGAAACCAGTTTGGGCTACTTTATTAATCCACTGATTAGCGTGGCTTTGGGGATTTTCTTCCTCAAAGAGAAACTGTCGATTTGGAGTAAGTGGGCGCTTGGCTTAGCTATTGCTGGCGTGGCCTATCGAGTGGTCGTGCTCGGTGGTTTGCCGTGGGTGTCGTTATTCTTGGCGTTCTCTTTCGGCTTCTATGGGTTGCTCAGAAAGCAGGTTAATATTGGGCCGTTACAAGGCTTGCTGGTCGAGACCTTGATGGTGCTGCCGATTACTTTGGGTTATATCTATTACCTGTGGTACACGGGTACGGGAAGCTTCCTTAATTTATCTCTAACCATTGATTGGTTGCTGGTAGCGGGCGGTGTTATCACAACGGTGCCATTGGCGTTGTTCTCTGCCGGCGCGCGAATTCTGCCTTTAAATACCATCGGTTTTTTACAATATCTCGCGCCGAGTTTGACCTTTATTCTGGCAGTGTTCGTGTTTAAAGAGCCCTTCAATCTCGATTTATTAACTACATTTGGCTTTATTTGGGCTGGCCTAGTGGTTTATACCATTGGTGTGGTTAGAAACAATCGTCGTAAGAAAGTGGTCGTCGGCTAATTTAATCGCTGGCTGAGCTCGCGGTAAACTCAACGTTTAGCCAGAGCTGGCGCCAGCGCATGAGCTTTTCTTGGCCAGAGATCTGCTTTGGAGATGCCGATGTGGCGTCTTGCAAAGTGTCTTTATCGCTGAGTAACGAGGCGTTTATCGCGCCTTTCACAGTCTGTGCATCATCATAGGTTACCGCGACAACATCTGGGCAGTTTGGGCATCGTAAAAATTGCGCTTGCTCAGAGCCTTGTTTTAAAACCTTCAGCGAACGATCGGAAACAATGGTGAGTTGTCCGTCAGGATCGGAAATATAGGATATTCCACGCTCGGTACAGAAGTCACAATCGCAAGCGCGAGGCTGGTAGTGCTTTAAAGGCTTCGGAAGTGACAAGATCAATTCAACCTCGCCACAGCTACAAATTCCTGAATATTCCATGGTTACGTTTAGCCTTTTGATGACTCAAAAGTTTCGAGCCATTCAAAGATATGGAAAGCTTCTAATATAAACTCTAGTGACATGGCGGCGAGAATCAGGCCCATGACACGAATCAGAATAGCGGCGCCGTTCTGACCAATAACTTTTAGAATGGGCCCAGCTGCCAGCATGAAAAGAAAAGCAACAGCAAGTACCGCCAGCATAATTAAGCTGGTTCCAACCTGTGTTTGAATATCGTAAACATGATTATCGGTTAGCAGTATCGCTGCCATGATAGCGCCGGGCGTTGCAATTGACGGCACGGCTAAGGGGAAGACGGCAATGTCGTGCCCTTGCTCTTTTTCTCCGCCTGAACTAAAAGCTAGCGCATCGCCAAAAATCATTTGTAGGGAAAAAATAAAAAGGATCATGCCGCCGGCTACCTGTAGTGAGACTAGGCTAATGCCCATGGCGGAAAGAAGAATCTGTCCAATGACTACCGCGCCAATCAATATGATCGCTGAATAAATAATCGCCTTAACTGCGGTCTTAAAGCGCTGTTTTGGGGTTAAAGTCGCGGTCAGTGATGCGAAAATCGCTAAAGTACCAATCGGATCGATTGTAGCCCAAAGAATTAATGCGTCTTTAATGAACTTTTCGATGGTAATCTCCTTAATATGAATGGTACTTGGTGATCATACACTAGGCAGTATACGACAAAGTAAGGGGTAACAATTGGACGCAATATAGATGGGGGTATTTCTTATTATTTCAAGGGCTTACTGGGAAGTGCCCAAGGAGGTCGGCCTAGCGAGAAGGAGCAGCTAAGCCAACCTGGGGGTAACAACAATAAAATTTACAACTAACTTTAGGTTAGAACGTTAAGCGGAATCCTGCCGAAAAAGTTCTACCCGCACGTGTCGTGCGATCTTTTAGGAAAGAAGCATGGTCACGAATTTCTTCATTACCCATGTTTTCGCCTTTTAAGAATAATAATAGGTCAGCATTATCAAGATAGACGTTATAGCCGACACTCATGTTGACCAAAGTGTAACCTTCAGTAGGGAACTCTTCATCAGCCACTTGGTTCTGATCGTCGGCTTTAATCACCGTAAAGTCGGCGCTTAAATCACCTTGAACAAAGCCGATATTACCGCCTAAACGCTTGGCAGGAGTACGAGGTAAGTAGCCGCCGCTGTCTAAAGTCGCTCGCGTATAGTCACCAAAAAGACCTGCTTTCCAATAAGAGTCACCTTCATAACCAAAGGTCCAGTCGATCTCCGCTTCTAAGCCAGTGAAGGTTGCATCGCCTTGAGTGAACTCAAAGATTGGGAACTCATCATGTTCTTCGTGATCATCATGACCGCCACCTGTGCCGTGGTCATCTTCGTGCTCGTGGTGAGCAAGATAGATGTAGTCAGATACTTGGTTGTGGAATAGAGAAACGGACGCGTGTACCTCGTCTGTGTGATAACGCAAACCAATATCAATATTTTTAGCGGTTTCTTTGTCGAGATTTTCGTCGCCCACTTCAATGCTGAGAGTCGCTAGGTGAGGAACATAGCTGTTATCGCTGTCAGGATCTTCAACACGACCAGCATTAGAGTAAAGCTCTTCAACGGATGGTAAGCGTTGAGCGAATGCTAAGTTGATGGGTAAAGACCACTTATCATCCATGTGCCATACAGTTCCTGCTGCAAAACTATAGGCTTTGTCGTCACGCTGAGCACCGTCGAAGTTTGCTGTACTGGAGACATCAATTTTTTGTTGATCAAGACGTAACCCTAGCTCGGTGTGCCAGTTGCCTTGATCGATTTCTTCCAGCCAGAAAATACCATAGTTTTTGGTGTTAGAAGCAGGAATAAAGGTTTCGGCTCCTACTGCTGCGAAATCACTGTCGCTAAGTTGTAGGCCGAATGCGCCTTGCCAACCGTTCCATGAATTATGTACCGCTTCAAGGCGAAGCTCTTGTGCATCATTGGTGAAACGTGTGCTGATCTCATCGCCTTCGATTTCTTGGTGCTCGTAGTCAGTTTTTGAATAGTTGAACTTAAGGTTTTGGAAGCCGGCAAACGGATCGCTTAATTGACCTTTAAGGTTATAGCGCTTTTGCTCTAGATCGAGGAAAACATTTTCGTCGTGCTCACCATGCTCTTCATGTTCTTCGTGCTCATCTTCATGCCCATGTTCTTCTTCGTGTCCGTGCTCTTCATGCCCGTGAGCGTGCCCCGGTAAGCCGTAAGAACGTTCAAACTCGGTATATGACATACCGATAAAGCCACGATCGCCAATATAAGAAACGCCGAAGCTGCCACCTTTTGTGTCGGTGCGAGTGTTATTTAAGGTGCCGCCGTACTCTTCCTCATGTTCCTCGTGCTCTTCTTCGGTCTCGCCCTCATGCTCGTGAGCTTCTTCGGCGCGCAAGAATGATGATTCAGCAAAGCCAGGAATTTCGTAGTCATCAGTTTCAGACTTGAAACCATCGATGTTGAAAGCAAAGTTGCCAGCAGATGCTGTAACGGTACCAACAGTACTGCGTTCGCCGGTAGTTGAGTCGGCTGCTCTAGCTTCAAAACCACCTTCGATACCATCCGTTAAATGCTGTGGAATGCGGTTATCGACCACATTGACCGCACCGCCCACAGCGCCGCCACCGTAAAGTAATGTTGCAGGTCCTTTTAAGACTTCCACGCGCTCAGCCAAAAGTGGTTCGGCCGCAATCCAGTGATCGGGGCTGGAGTTTGATGCATCTTGTGTTGAGCTGTTGTTACTTAGAACGGTAACGCGATTACCTTGTTGCCCACGAATCACAGGACGGCCAGCGCCTGAACCAAAACTGGAAAGGTTGATACCAGGGGTTTGGGCTAGCGTTTCGCCAATATTGGCGCCACGATTTTTGACCAACTCATCGCCGCTGATAATAACGGCTGGTGATGCCATTTCGAGACTTGAGTGCTCGAGAGGGTTGCCCGTGATGACTAAAACTTCAGCGTTTTCTGGAGTAAGATTAATCGATTTGTCGCTGCCGTCATGACGAACGGAGCGGTTGATGTGGCCTTCGCTACCACCTTTGATGTCTAGAACATAGCGACCTTCTTCAAGGTTCTCAAAAGTAAACTTGCCGCTAGCATCAGTGGTCGTGGATAAATTCTGTGCGCGAAGATGGACTTCAACGCCTTCAAGTGGTTGGTTGTCGTCACCAGTAATGACGCCTGAAAGGTTCTTTTCAGCCGCTAATGCGCTCTGGGAAGCTAAAACTCCCATAATTAATAGACTTAGTGTTCTAAGTTTCATTGTGGTATTTCCTCAAAATTTCTAGCATATGCTTGAGCCCACGGACTTACCGCAGAGACAACTTCTCTCGGTTCAGCGAGGGACCAATAACGTAAAAGTTAGTTTTTAAAGTTAGTGAGTAGCTATGCTAGTTGAGGCGGGGCGCGTCCGTAGAAAGGACGGATGCTGCGCACAAAGACCGTACTGCTATTATGAGTGGCACTCTCTGTGCTAATCTCGAGTGGTTGTGGAATTGTTAATTGATGCGGAGCTGTATGAAGCTGGTTTCCGGCATGATGTAAACAAAAAGTACACTCGGGTAGATCGGTTGCATCCTGGTGAATAGGTGAAAATGCATGCGACACGCTAAGCAAAGCCATGCTTAGCAAGGCAGCTATCATAATAATGTGACGTAACATTTTATTCATAGTGTATTCACGCAGCTCTTTATTAAAGAGTTAATGCAAAGTCCATAATGGATGTTTAAGAAGTAATTGGCGCTAAATGGTCAAATTACTTCAAGTTTGCAATGCTATTCCATTAAAAAGTAAGATGCAATCTATACGCTGTAGATATTTGTAACAGAGTTTCTCCCGTATTATCGAAAACAACTATAAATAATTAATTCATAAGGAAAAAGCTGCTATGGCCGACGATTTGCCGATTTCGATAGCCGAGCGTCGATTGGACAATGTGCCGAACTATCCGGATCGCCACGAACCTGTGGGATTTATGCTGCGATTGGTTAAAGCACTGCATACGTATGGTGTGCCCAGTTATGAACTGGAGCGTTTGATGACCAATGTGGCAGACCAGTTGGGCTATGGTTTACAGGCTACCGTGGTGCCCACCAGTATTACCATGACGTTTATTCAGGACGAAGATAAGCCAAGAACTTATGTTATTCGCTCGAATTCGGGTGAAGTGAATGTGGACAAGCTAAGCCGCACGATCGATGTGGCTTATGCAGTGATTAATGATGAAATCACAACCGAGCAAGGCGCAAAGGAACTAACGGAAATCACCAATTCAGCACCACTACATAGCAAGTCCTGGATGATTCTTTGCTTTATGTTGGTATCGACAGCTATTTGCCGAATTTTCGGTGGTGGCATCCCTGAAATTATTACAGCGTCAGTAACCGGGTTAGTGGTTGGCGTGTTCGTCAATGTGGGCGGCCTACGCTCAGAAACCGTGTCGAACTTGATGCCAGCGTTATCAGCTTTTTTAGCGACGCTAATATCTTTTGGCTTTAATTATTGGATAGGACTGAGTTCGACCTATATTCCTGTGGTATCGGGAATTATTGTGTTGGTGCCTGGCATGATGCTAACCATCGCTATGGCTGAACTGGCGACCCAGAATTTGGTATCAGGCACTGCACGGCTACTCGGCTCAGTGGTAATTTTTATCCAGATGATTTTTGGCGTGGCGATTGGTGCACAATTAGCAGCTTTGTTTTTTGGAGAGGCTTCAATCACAACCATGATTGACCATCAGCTGCCACGATGGACCGTTTGGATTGCGATTTTAGTCAGCTCATGGTCATTGATGATGCTATTCCAAGTTAGAAGTCGGCATTTGCCGTGGATAGTTATCACGACGGCCTCATCGTTTTTTGTGTCGCGTTGGGCCGGGGGAGAATTAGGCGCAGCTACTGGCGCTTTCTTTGGGGCCTTAACGGTGGGTGTTTTTGCAAATCTTGCCTACCGAATCAAGCAAGTGCCCACTGCAGCGGTGATGATGCCCGGATTTATTATTTTGGTTCCTGGCAGTGTTGGCTTTAGAAGTCTGACCGAGATTTTGGATCATAATATCATCGGAGGACTGGAGTCGGCCTTTAATATGATTATTGTGGGTATTTCATTGATTACAGGCTTGTTGATATCGTCCATCGCGACGTTGCCCAAGCCTAAAATCAAAACAGAGCCCTTGGAAGTCGAAGCGACAGCAACAAAAATTGTTGAGAAAGATGATGAGTAATTCCATGTGGCGCCTGATCATTGCTTTTTGTTTGCTGATTACGACGACTTCATGCGGTCAAGCGAATGACGCTGGTTACCAGCTGGTTTATGTTCAAGATGGCGATAGCGCCGTTCTGTGCTGTGATAAAGGCAAGAAATTTACCGTGAGATTGCTCGATATCGATGCCCCTGAAAGACATCAGCCTTACGCCGAAGACTCTAAAGCAACATTGAAGCAGTTGTTACAGGGAGAATCGCTGGTTCTACGAGGCGCAAAAAGGGATCGTTATGGTCGTCGCTTGGCGATCATAGAAGTCAATGGCGAGAGTATTAATGATAAGATGGTTGAGTCGGGCGCAGCTTGGGTTTGGAAATACAGCAAAAGTAAGCGCATGAGAGCATTACAACAAGCCGCCAAAGAGTCCGGCGAAGGTTTATGGGCTTTGCCAGAAGCGCAGCGACAAGACCCTTGGGAATGGCGCCAGAGTCACCCTAGGAAATAATGGTAGAAGCACAGTAATGTTGGAGTATCAAGATGTCTAATGAAACGATCGACCGAGTGGCTTTAGTCGGCGGTACCCATGGTAACGAATTGACCGGCATCTACTTGCTCAATAAGTATCGCCAATTCCCTAAACTTCTGGGTCAACATAGTTTTGAGGTGGAGTTATTTACCGCTAATCATGAAGCTCACCGCGCTAACAGACGATATATCGACCGAGACCTGAACCGTAGTTTTAGACAAGCTGACCTTGATGATGATTCCTTGTTTGGGCATGAAAATGAACTGGCCAAGCAAATCAATCAAAAGCTTGGGCCTAAGGGTAGTAGCCGAACAGACATGATCATTGATCTGCATACTTCGACTGCGCCAATGGGGATTAACCTTGTTTTAACCAAAACCGATACCTTTCACTTGATGCTGGCGGACTATGTGCAGCAACGGATGGATGATGTTTCGATTACTTTAGAGAAATTACCGGACCATCATTTCTTGATGTCGGTTGCCCCACAGCATGTATTGGTTGAGATTGGAGCTACGGCGCAAGGCCAATTACGACAGGATGTGTTTGATAAAACCGAGCAAACCACCCAGCTTATCTTTAAGTTCTTGAACGAATACAACAACCATCAGTTACCTCAACCCTCTGAGTGTATCGATGTGTTTGAATACTTCGATGTTATGTTCCTGCCCACTGATGTTAATGGGGATATTGCCGGAATGGTGCATCAAGATATCCAAGATCGTGACTTCACCTTGCTGCGCTCTGGTGAACCTATGTTTACGCTACTCAATGGCGATGACGTTATTTACGACGGTGAAGATTGTTATATCAGCTTTATCAACGAAGCTGCCTATTATGATGAGAAGAAAGCCTTCGCCATGTCGAGAAAGAAAACGTTTCATATTGGATAGTTTGATTCACTTTTACAGTGTTTATGAGTGCAATCGCGCTTAAGTTATTAAAATTAATAAAGCAAAAAAAACCGCCCAAAGGGCGGTATAGCGTGAAGAGACCTATGATAGCAGTATTATTATTGTTGGAATTTGGTTTCGCTGTGTCAGCACTTGTAGGGTAAGCGGGGCTTTCCGATTTACGCTACTTTACGGCACTGGATGAGCACAGCGAATTTTTTAGCAGGGTAGTGATTATTTTGTTCTCTGCCCTGACCTTGAAACAAATCATACCGATAACATTTCTCAAATGCAAACGATTATCATTAAAATTTAATGGAAAGTTGAAAAAAGTGAGACCCGCATCAATATTTAGTCTTATGACACCGCTTAAAAGAGTTAAATCACTGAGTGAAATGCTCGAGGTAAGGTTCTATGACACAGAAAAAGATACAAGGTATTTATAAAGCACCACAAGGTCACTGGGTCGGCGACGGGTTTCCAGTGCGCTCTCTATTTTCTTACCATTCGAAAGGTCAGCAAATTAGCCCGTTCTTATTGCTGGATCATGCAGGGCCTGCGACTTTCGAGCCGAGCAATACGCCGCGGGGCGTTGGCGAACATCCGCATCGTGGGTTTGAAACTGTGACTATTGTGTATCAAGGAGAGGTGTCTCACCGTGACTCGACCGGCGAAGGTGGCACTATCTTTCCCGGCGATGTGCAGTGGATGACCGCTGGGGGCGGTATTTTGCATGACGAATTCCATTCGCAAAACTTTACCGAGCGCGGCGGAGTGATGGAAATGGCACAGTTATGGGTGAATCTTCCGGCAGAGCACAAAATGGTTGAGCCGGGTTATCAGGCCATTAAAGCTAGTGATATCCCGACCGCTTCGTTAGACGGAGGTGATTTGCGGTTAATAGCTGGTCAGTATCAGGGGATGGAAGGTCCTGCGGAAACCTATTCACCGTTGAATGTGTGGGACTTAAGCATGACTACGAATAACCAGCAAACCTTATCTATGCCAGCTGGCTGGAATACGATAGTTGTGGTCTTAAAAGGGGCCGTAAACATTAATCAGCGAAGTGTGGAAGTTAACGATACGGTAATTTTTGATCCTGAGCACACTGAGCTATTGATTGAAGCAGAAGCCGACAGCACATTATTGGTTTTAAGTGGAGAGCCATTGAATGAGCCAGTGGTTGGTGCTGGGCCTTTCGTCATGAATAGCCAGGAAGAAATCATGCAAGCTTTTGATGATTTTAAGCGTGGTAAGTTTGGGGAAAGTTTAAACTAGAGTGAGTAAGGTCTGGCGTAAACCAGACCTTATTGAGTTACTTCCTCATAAAGTTCTTCATGAAGTCTATGGGGAGTGGGAACACTATGGTGTTACTGTTTTCGCCCGCAAGACCCGATAAGGTTTGCAGGTACCGTAATTGAATGGCTTCCTCTTGTTGCGACAATACTTTTGCTGCTTCGAGCAGTTTCTCAGAAGCCTCCATTTCACCACGTGCATGAATGACCTTAGCCCGACGAGCACGCTCTGCTTCAGCTTGCTGCGCAATGGCCCGAATCATACTTTCGTTTAAATCCACATGCTTGATTTCGACGTTGGCAACTTTAATACCCCATGCGTCCGTTTGATTATCCAAAATAGACTGGATGTCAGTATTCAGCTGCTCTCGTGAAGCGAGCATTTCATCGAGTTCGTGCTGACCGAGCACTGAGCGCAATGTGGTTTGAGCCAGCTGACTGGTGGCGTCATAATAATGCTCAACATTGATAATCGCTTTTTGCGGATCAATAACTCTAAAGTAGACAACGGCATTGACTTCCACTGAAACGTTATCGAGCGAAATAACGTCCTGGGTTGGAACATCCATGACCACGGTTCTGAGATCGACGCGGACAATTTGTTGTACAAAAGGGATGAGGATAATTAGACCGGGGCCTTTGACCTTCCAAAAGCGACCCAGCATGAAAATGACCCCCCGCTCGTATTCGCGAAGAATCTTAAACATGCTAGCCAATAGTAAAACAACTACGGCTAGAATGATTGGATATAAAATGTTCATAATAAATCCTTCTATAATTGGTTAATAAAGTCGCACTAGATGCGGTCGTCTGACAGTGGCTCGACCGTTAACTCAAGATCATTGACGGCAATAACTTTAACCTGTTGCCCTGCGGTTAACGGCTGATCACTATGAGCTTTCCAACTTTCGCCACAGATATGAACCCAGCCTTCGCCGTTAAAGTCTTGTTTGACGACACCAACTTCGCTGAGTAATTCTTCTCGACCACTGACCACCGGTTGTTGCTTAGAGCGGATCGCTAGACTGAGTACAAAACTAAGCAAGATGACCGTAATAATGGTGACGCTAATGAGTATAGGGAGCGCGACGGCAATACCGGTTTCCGGCTCGTTAAATAGTAGGAAGGAGCCGAAGAGAAAGGCAATAATGCCGCCGACACCTAATATGCCAAAGCTGGGCGCAAAGGCCTCAACCACCAGTAATGCGATGCCTAAAACTAATAAGCCTGCGGCGACATAGTTGATAGGAAGAATTTGTAGCGCGTAAAAAGCCAGTAACAAACAGATAGCACCAATCACGCCGGGCACAAATGTACCGGGATTATACCCTTCGAAAATAAGGCCATAGATTCCAATGAGCAGCAGAATGTAGGCAATATTGGGATCGCTAATAATACTCAAAAGCTGCATCTGCCATGTGGGCTCAACTGTGACAATACTCATATCGCTTGTATCGAGTTGTGTTTGGCCTGAAGGCAGGCGTACCGTTCGCTGATGGATGCGTTGAAGTAGTTGCTGAGGACTATCGGCAATTAAATCAATCACACCAATTTCGAGTGCTTCTTTTGAGGTTAAACTTTCACCCTCGCGTACGGCGTTTTTGACCCAATCGATATTTCGGTCATGGTAAGCCGCTAATCCGCGTAGATATGCCTCTGCATCATTGATGATTTTCTTGTGCATGGCATTTTGATTGCTGCTTGACGGTTGAGCCTGCTCTTTACCTTCTTTGTTTTGATCATCTTTTTTATCGGAGGAAGACGGATCAGGCATGCCGCCAATAGAAACAGGCGTAGCAGCACCAAGATTGGTGGCGGGAGCCATTGAGGAAACATGGCTGGCATACAAGATATAAGTTCCAGCGCTAGCAGCTCGAGAGCCTGGAGGATAAACGTAAGTAGCGACAGGAATGTCAGACGCTAAAATTTGTCGAATGATGTCGCGCATGGCTAAATCCAGTCCACCCGGAGTATCCATCTGAATAATGATCAGATCATAGTTCTCTTCAGAAGCTGATTGAATGTTAGAAACGAGATAATGTGCTGTGCCGGGATTAACGGAACCATCGAGTTTGAGGAGCTTTGCTTGGGAAGGAGGGGTGTCTTGATTTTGAGAGGCACTAATTACTGGCCACGCGAAAGCCAAAAGCGCGATATAAAAGAATGTCCTCATAATATGCTGCATAGAAAAATCCCTCTACTCAGCTAGGCTCGAATTTAGCCGAAGCCAACACCTCTAATGTAGCGCGAATACTGAAGGATTACAAAAAGGTAATAAGTAAAAAGGGTGCGGAAGAAAAGAACAGCGATAAAAAAAGCCCGACTATTTCTAGTCAGGCTTTCTTAATAATGGTGGCCCGGGGCAGAATTGAACTGCCGACACAAGGATTTTCAATCCTAATTTACGAGTTTTATTGAGCTCTATGAAACTCTATTTCTCTATATAAATCAAATAAATACTTGATATATGGCTATTTTTCGATCTATAGTGATTTCCATTGATTTCTACCTCGCCGGTAGCCCAGAGGTAGCCCAGGATTTTAAGTGAAAGATTTAAGGCCTCTTTCACCTATTAAGTTAAGGCGATTAATAACAATGGAAACAACCTTCAGTTTCAGCAAATCAAAGCTGCTTAAAATTCAACTTCCCGAATCCGGAAGGGTGACCTACAAAGATAGTGAAGTGAAAGGTCTTCAATTGCGAGTGTCGTATACCGGTACTAAATCCTTTTTAGTTTATAAAAAGCTCAACGGTAAACCCAAGCGAGTTACTTTAGGGCAGTTTCCATCTATGACTGTGGAGCATGCCAGAAAAAATGCTCAACAAGAAATAGCCAAAATGTTTGATGGCATAGATCCAAACCAGGCCAAGAAGGCGAAACGGAACAGGGGTGTGACTTTATCCCAATGCTTAGAAGACTACTTTCTGGTCCATAGGAGATTAGCGGAGAGTACCAAGCTGGATTATAGATCAGTAATTAAAAACAATATGTCTGAATGGATGAACCGTCCTCTATTGGATATTAAGCGAAATGATGTTGCGGCAAAGTTCAGACATATGAGCGCTGACAAGCCAGCTACTGCTAACAAGTGTATGCGGGTTTTAAGGGCTTTATTTAACTTTGCTCATGGAGAATATGAAGATGATATGGGTAATCCAATGATATTGGACAACCCAGTAACAAGGATAAGCCATAACAGAGAGTGGAATAAGGTAGAGCGCCGGCAAGGGATTTTAAAGCCAAATGACATTAAACCTTGGTGGGCTGCCATCGATCGCATGGTCGAGGCAGAGCCATCACAGCATGATACGGCTGGGACCTTAGCTGATTACCTAAGATTTGTTCTTTGTACCGGTATGCGTCGAATGGAAGCCGCAACTATTAGATGGGAAAACATAGATTTTAGAAATGATTGCATGACAGTGGTTAGGACCAAGAATAAAAAGCCACTAACGCTTCCAATAACGTCATATATCAAAGAAATGTTAAAAAGACGGCAAGCCGAGAAAGTTAGCGAGTATGTATTTAATGGCAGAGGAACCGCACACCTAAAGGACCCAAAGAAAGCATTTGACCGTGTTGGGGAGATTTGTGGAATAAGAGTCACGGCTCATGATTTAAGAAGAACATTTATCAGCATAGCGGAAAGTCTTGATATATCACCCTACGCAGTTAAGAAATTAGTTAATCACTCAATGGGGGGCGACGTCACGGCGGGTTATATCGTCTGGGATGTTGAACGTTTAAGAGCTCCCATCGAGAAAATAAATGAATATATTTTAAAACAGGCTGGAGCTATTGAGACAGCGCCAGTCGTATCACTTGAAAACAAAAGGAAGAAGACAATATGAACAATGCAGAACTAAAAACTCAACTTGATTCAATAGCAAAAGAATTACTAGATTACCATTCGCTAGTGAATGCCCTAAAAGATATAGGTGACCAAGCTACTAAAGGAAATGGTGAAATAACTACTAGTGATTGGGCCCCACGAGCTGATGCATTACATAAGGGAGCAAATGAAAGCTTTTCAAAAATCTACGAGAAGATAGAATCTATTGAAGATAAATTAAATTAGCAGTTGTAACCGGTCTAGGGTAGCTCCCGAAAGCCTGCCGCCTTACAGGTTGACCGGTTAATTATTCTAAGGCACATTTTAAGGTAAAGTATGAGGCAGCTTAATACTGATAAAAAGACTATCACCCTACCGTTAGAGCTAGAACTCACTTCTGAACAATTGCGAGAGTTAAGGAAAATCATTCCAAAATCTGCATGCACGAAGCAGATTGAAACTATAAAGGATGGTTTAAAAGTGGCTTATTACGCCCACAAGGTGGGAAAGCAATGCTTAGATCATAAAGGGAAAAAGGAATATATAAAACCTTATAAGGATCTCGAAAAAAGTTTGTCTAGGTCCTTGGATGCTCTTGAGGAGATAGAGCCTGGTAGCTTAAGAGTTATTGATCATGAGTACTTCTTGTTACATCAAGAATACGTGGGGAATGGACTAAAAGGCGTGCTTTATGATGATCTAGACGACAGTATAGAGACTGTATTCTTAGAAGGTGATAGCGGGGTCTATGAGTCAATTATTAAGCTTAGAGCCGCAGTACAGTCTAGAGTTTTAGAAATAGAGCGTAACTGGACAAAGAAAAATTTCGAGTTTACAAATGCTGGAGTAATATTCACTAAATTCTTCAAAGAGGCATTCCCAGGTGAAGAGTTAAAATATAACTACAAAAAAGGAGAAAAATCATTATATAGCGACTTGATGAGTTATTTAATTAATCGTGTCCTAGGGTATGGGTTCAGTCCCCAAGGGCATATAAAAAAAATATTAGAGGCTGTGGATTGAACTAGACGTATACTTTAGTAAAAAAAACAACCTCAAATTACGCCTTCTATCTAACCCAGAGAAACGCAATCATTGCCTTGTAAATAATACAAAACAGCAAGAGGCAATGTATGAATCTATCAAACCCTATAGAGCTTTTGCACAAAGCAAAGAACACCCACGGTGACTTGTCACCTACTCAAGAGGCTGAATTCAGCAACTTAATAAACCTTGCATCCCAGTACCCTAATGCATTGATAACGAGAACAGTAACAGCATCATTGCTGGGGTTATCAATTAAATCCCTCGAGGCTTGGGCATCAAATGGTTCAAGAAACCTTCCTTATCAAAAGTGCTCAAGAAGTGTGAGATACCGTTTAGGTGATATTAAAGCCTATATGGATGCAAACACAAGAACACATACGTTATAGGAGGAGGGTATGCAATATAAAAACCTAACAAAGCCTATTTCACCTAAGACCAAACACCAAAAGCAACTTATTACTTTATTGAGAAATAGAGGTACCAAGGGAGTTCTTGCACGGAATGGTGTCGATTATGGGTTTGGCAGTATCACTAAACTTGTCTCAAAACTCAAATTGGAACATAGGTTCAATATAACTAGCCAGAGAACGAGTTACTACGATGAGCTTGGTAATAAGACTTGGACGGTTAGATATATTTTACTTCCGGGTGTTTATATGGGGGAAGCTCAATGAGTGAAAATAAGCATATTGGTTACATAAACCTGGGTGCTTATATTACAGATCTAAGGCTTTCTAATAGCGATAACTTTCATGGAGTACCTCTATTTTCTGTAAGGCACTGGTCTAGATCCCTGGGTGTATTATTAGGCCCTCTTGAAGCGCTCATGTCTTGCAAGCCTGGATGCTTAAGCAACGGTTTTAAGTTTGATATTAATAACGGAGAGGAAGTAGACACTAGTCGGGCAAGATATGGTGCTGGGCAGCATGAATATTGTGGTTTCTTGATTGCAGGATCTATAACGCCAGAAATATTCAGACTGGAAAAGGCGATTGAGGACTATCATTGCTCTCTCGGAATCGACTCATGGTTATCGGACTTTTCAAGGTGCGGTCTTAAGTCAGAGTCAGAGAAAAAAGCAGTGCAAGATCATTTGGTAATATACACGGACTCAAAGCAAACAAACATTAAAGTCAGACTTCCAAAAATAAGAGATATGGTGAACGAGCCATTGCATGATAAATGGAGTTACCAAGAGCAAGAATATAAAAGCTGGGACGATGTAGTTAGTATGGTTGCTGACTCAATTAATGAATTTATAGCGTTAGCGCTGGAAAGGACAAAGACGCTGATTAGTGAGAATTATATATGTGCATTCAATCCATTGAGGGATGAAGTAGAGGCCGACGATGAAGGGGATTATTCATTTAAGGTATTAGACTCATTATCAACAGGACAATTTGGCTTAATAGTGGGGGAAGAGGGAATAGGAAAAACAATGCTTAGTCTAGAGTTGGCGTTAGAGGTTTCAAACCAAAAGGAGCAGCCCAGCACAGTGAGCAATCTCTTCCAAGTTGGTAAGCCTGGGGCAGTAATTGGGATTTTCCAAGAAGATGATCAGAAGGAAATAAAGCAAAGATGCACTAATATTGGAGACCGGTTAGGCATTAAAAAGAGCCCATACTTTGGCGTCATGACCCATGAAGACTTTGATGGCTCTTTAACTCCATCCGACCGGAAGGAAGCCATTCTAAAGTATTTAAGACAAGCAGTAGCCTACAAAGGTGCTCCAGGGTGGAGGGACCCTTCACTCATAATTATTGATCCTATTGGTTTATTGATTGATGGTGATGAGTCTAGTGCGGAACCAATGAAAGATTTATCCGATTATCTTTCAATGATAGCAAGAAAATATAACTGCGCTGTGCTAGGAGTCCATCATCCAACAAAATCGGCAAAATTAAATCCTTATGGGCAAGGCGGGACTTTAGATCTTAATGCGACCGCAGGACATCCGATTCTAACCCGGTGCGCCAGGTGGGTGTTGAATATTAGCAGGGCTAAGAAAGGCGCTATAAAATTAAAGGTTACCAAGAGTAATAATGGTGAGCTTTCAGGAGATATTCATCAGTTAATAAAAGTTAACGAAAAAGGAGAGGCATTTAAAAGCGGCGAATGTTTTGCTGGGTTTGCTATTCATAAAGATGAGAGTAGCGAAAGCAACTTCGTGGAGGAAGTATATAAAGCCTTATTGAGTATTGAGCTCTCAAAGCATTCAAAGACAAAGGTAATAGAAGACCTTTGCTCTACCACCAGTTATAGCCGGAATAAGATAAGAGAAGCGATAGATAAGCTAGAGGGTTGGGGGCGAATCAGATCAAACCGGACAGCGAAAGGGATTCAATTAGAAGTGGTAAGTAATGAATAGTTTTGCCGCTCAGTAGTTCGCCGATGGCAAAGCTATGCTGGCAAGTGTATAAGTCATTGATTTTATTATGAAAAGCCTTGCCGTTTGAACCGGCAAAACATAAAGCGGAAAAGTTTGTATCTAATTGATTTGTATAGCTTTTATAGCTTGCCGCTTTGCCACCTATATATATTATAGTGTGTATAACACGACTATTAAGATAGTCGCTATAACACACGTTAATAATATGTTTAGGCCAGAGGCTGGGGGAGGTGGGGGTCGTTTCGCCGGTTAAAAGAAACGGGTCCTTCCCAGGACTTTCGCTATAAGGGTGCGCGGCTTCGCGGAGTTTTCATTGTGCGTGGCAATTCTATGGTTGTTTATTATTACTACGGAGGTAGGCATGATTTTAAATAGAGCTGAAATGGCTGGAGCAATGGGGATATCTAAGCCAACTTTGGATAGTTTAATCGAAGAAGGTTGTCCCTATATTACTAAAGGAGCCAAGGGGATCCCTTGGGAGTTTGAATCTAGTGTAGTTTTAGAATGGTATATTCAGCGTAATGTAGCAAAACGTAAACTAAAAGAACTGGATTCAGAAAAGGAGCTCTATAGACAACAAAAGCTCAGAGCGGACGCATTGTTAGCGGAACACAAGGCTGCAAAAGCTAAGAGTGAGGTAGCAACTATAGAGGAAATAGAAAGACAATTCGGTGAGCTTAAGCAAGAAATTATTAGTAAGTTTATAGCAGTTCCAGATAGAGCGGCCCCAATGGTGTTGAGGTTAAAAACGGAGAAAGAAATAAAGGTTACTTTATTAGAGATTATAGACCAGACACTACAAGAAATAGCCGATAGGGCTAAGAGTGCACCTTAGGCTACTCATCCTGGCTATTCCAAAAAGTCTTTCTGGTATCTAAAGTAAACGTATCACCATAAAAAGAAGAGTAGCCTATTAATAAATGAATTTGTTTCAAGTTGCGCTCTATTTGAGCTCTTGTATACTCGGAGTCTGAAATGGATACTTTAATTAGTTCATGCTTGCTTCCCGGTAATAAAGAATAGTTGCTACCGAGGTGTATTGCATATTCTATTGTTAAGCATTCTAGTAAGACATCTTGAATCTGATTAAATGCAATTTGTTTAAGGTCACCTTTAAAATCATTTTCACGAATGAAGACAGTTATATCGTCAATCCGAGCCGGTCCGATACCATTATTTAATAGTATGAGAGTTACCTCTTTATCTCCATGATCCAAGAAAGTATTTAGATGAGGTGTAATTGAAAGACGGTTATGTTTACGTGTTTGGTATACCGTGACTGTTGTTAAGATTAAAGCAGAGGTTCCAATGAGAATTTCAGCTGAATTATTTATAAACCACTCATATAAATGCAATATCATAGTAATAAAGTCCATTAATTATAAAGTAAGTACGGCATAGATAATCACAATTGGCTGAGAAATGAAATTGACTAATATTGTTATTATTAATAAATCGTTAACTAAACTTACAGAAATAAATGTAGAGCAACGATAAGAAAACAATAATAGCAAATGACCTTATAATTAGTTTTGTAAGAGATATTTTTTTTTCTACACTAGTTTTGGCCTTACCTAAATTCTCATCAAACTCATCCCCATATTTGTAGTCATCTTCTAATTGTAAATAGGAAAATGAATCATCGACAGATGTTTGTATAACTGAAAGAGTGCTGTGTTTGTAATAAAGTAGAATTAAAATGATAACTGCGTATAGAGTTGCAGAAACTTTTATAAGTGTAGAGCTTTCAGACTTATCAACAATAGAAATAACAACCGCAGCAATGGGTAAGCTTATGAGCTTAAACGCTACATCGGACACTATGTCGTTTAATTGATTAATAAAATCAAGTTTTCTTCTGGATATTTCATCTAAAAATTTGTTAAAAGAAAATTCATTAATATATAGATCGTATGCTAATCTGTATTGATTGAAAATCTTCTCCAAATTTGCCAATATTGATTCAACATTACTTTCATTGTTTGGTAATGACTTAAAATGGTCGTAAAGGACCTTGCAAAAAATTCTTCTCTTTTCTAATAAGTGAGATTCATTTTCTGTTGGTACCAGCTCTGAGTGAAGCGACTGAATTAAATCTAGATCGTTAGGCAGGCATTTATCGGTATAGTGAGATTTAAAGGCTACTTTATCTTCTCTTAAGATGTAGTATTCATGATGACTATGTTTACTTTTATCTGTGTGGTCACCAACTTTATCAAAGATATCTAACAACAAGATGACTTTTTGGTAATTGACAATTAAAGTATTGTTTATGTCTTCGGAAGACAAGTAATCAATATCACAAATATAATATACTTCTGGTTCTTTAAGATGACAGTTCGAACTAACAAAATCTTGTAATGAAGAAAATATTCTTCCACCATAGTCTAAAGACTCAACTGAAAAGCTAATATCACATCCAAGAAATTGCCTCAAATCATTTGCGTTTTGTATAGCTCTTTGACGTTTGTTGACCGTAATTTGAGCAATTGGACAGCTTTCTTTGCTCTCTATTGCTTCGTCTATAAAATTTCTAAGATCACTGAAAGTCTCTTGGTTTAACTTTACATTAAACTCAAAGTCTTGCGCTCTTGAATGAGATTCTGTTGAATAATTTCTGATACAGTTAATCAGATTTGAAAAAGTAGCCATTACAAGTCAAGTTTATCCGCAAAGTCTTTCGGAACATTCGTTATCACTATTCGATCTTCTTCAGGGTCATAATTGACATATTCTTCATACGCCACGTGATCAAACGTTAAATTCCATCCATACTGATTACTTTTATAAGAATAACGCTTGAGCTTCCTTAGCTCATTTAAATGAGGTACGAAACTGTCAGGGTATAATACATCATCCTGTTCTCCCATATATGTAATGTACCTATCAACATTATCATGATCAATTATACCTGCAATTGCTATTTGAGAAGCGGGATTATCATTCTCTCTTTGGGCTAGGCAATACTCTAAAATTGCTTGTTCCACATTTCTTCGTTCATCGGGAGAAAGGTCCATAACATCTGCCATATATTTCCTAGAGGCATCTATCATTCCTTTAGTTGACTGTTGTGCAGGGGAGAAATCCGTACAGCCTATAAAGTCTTGAAAGTATCGTGATACAGATTCAGCGCTTCCTCTTATGAAGTTAAGATAGGTTTGTATATTATTTTCTTCATTTGCGACTTCGTCACTAAGTAGAGTATTTGACCATTTTGTTAAATCAATTCTTGCGGCATACCTAAGTGTCTCTAGATCAACTGCCTTAAGTTGTTCAATATCTAGATCTTCAATATTAAAAACATTTTTATGACTCAGCAAGAGTACCATTAAGTAATGAGTATCATTGTAAGAGTAGTGTAGAAATAGGACGAAGCCACCTTTCGCCATGGGTTCGGTTTTGACTTTGTTAACAAGCAGCTCCATTGCATTTTCAGTGAATTGAACGAAAGCTGGCTCTTGCATTTCCATTCTTACAAAATACTCTTTTAAGTGGATCGGAAACCTATAAACGTTTTCATTGTCATTGAATGAGCCCGTCGCCTTTGATTTTTTGCTGTAAGCTGTTTGCAGGGCTTCGGCAAAGCGTGTAAGGGCTCCGCTATTTGTCTGTATAGGGTGGCCTTTCCTATATTCAGCATCGGTGGAGCGAGGTTCTTTTTCCAGCTTATGTATTATGGCATTTATTATTCTCATTTTGCTTCCTTGAAAATTTCTTTTTAAGAACTCTTACATACTTTTAATGAAAAAACAAATGCAGAAGCTGCTGACGACGCTAACAAATAAGCAATAACAGTAAAATTCTGAAATTATAAACTTTATAAGATGATTGAGTAGCCCATAGGTAGCCCACTGAATAAATAATAGGCAATAAAAAAGGCGTTACAGATGTAACGCCTTGTTTTATATAATAAAGTTGGTGGCCCGGGGCAGAATTGAACTGCCGACACAAGGATTTTCAATCCTCCGCTCTACCAACTGAGCTACCAGGCCGAGGACGCGTATTAAACCGATTATGCCGATTTAAGTCAAGCCTAAATTTGAAATTTATTGCTTGGCCTCTGGGACATAGCCGTCGGCTTTGTCGTAGTCGCCTCCGAACAGGAACTTTTCCATTTGGTCAGCGAGGTATTTCTGGGTATCTTCGTCCATTAAACTAAGACGCTTTTCGTTAATTAGCATGGTTTGGTGCTCTAGCCACATTTGCCATGCTTCTTGTGAAATATTGTCATAAATACGTTCGCCTAGCTCACCAGGGAAAGGCTTAAAGCCAATTCCTTCGGCGTCTTTTTGTAGTTTTTTACAAAAGATTGTACGTGACATTCGTTGCTCCACTTAAGTTTTTAGACTTTGCGGGTCAAGACTGGCTAGGACCTTACTAACCGGAGTCGGTAGTCCTATTTCTGCAGTTTTTTGCTGCGTTTTCTTTTGCAAGAAGTCGAGCGCAAAGTGGTTGAATTCGTTGGGCTCCATGATACCTGTGTTGGGAAGCTTTTTCACTAGCAATGGTTGCACTTCTAAGTCGTAGTGACTGAATTTATGGATAAAACTGTCTAGTTTTTGTTCATGCTTAGGTTCTTCAACTGACTTTTCCAGTTCAGGGAAGCACCAGAGGCCGCCCCAAATGCCGGATGGTGGGCGTTTGTGCAGTATGACTTGTGCATTTTCTAAGCAAATCAGCCAGTATACAGATCGCTTGGGCCGGGCTTTTTTGGGTTTTTTACCGGGAAGTTGAGCAATTTTCTCATGTTCCAATGCGTAACATTGCTCCGACAGCGGGCACTGTTCGCACTTGGGCTTTGTGCGCGTACAAACGACAGCTCCTAGATCCATCATGGCTTGGTTGTATTGAGCCGTATTTTCTTGTGGTGTGTTTTCTTCAGCACGCTGCCACAAGGCCTTCAGCACCGATGATTTACCGGCCCATCCCTCGATACCGTAGCAGCGGGCGAGTACTCGCTTTACATTGCCATCAAGAATCGCGCTAGGCTCGTCGAAAGCAAAAGCGGCAATGGCGCCAGCAGTTGAACGACCGACGCCTGGAAGGGTTTCAATGTCGGCTGGAGTTTGTGGAAATTGGCCGTCAAACTCTTCAGCCACCATCTTTGCCGCTTGGTGCAGGTTACGGGCGCGACTGTAATAGCCAAGTCCACTCCACAAGTGCATCACTTCATCACTGGTTGCTTCAGCGAGTTGGGCAATAGTCGGGAAGCGCCGCAAAAAGGTGTCGTAATAAGGTATGACGGTGGTGACTTGGGTTTGCTGCAACATGATCTCCGACAACCAAATTCGATAGGCGTCTTTGGTGCCTTGCCAAGGCAAGTGTTTGCGTCCATGCTGGCGATAGTAATTAATTACTTTTTGCTGAAACTCGGTTGCTGACCACATGAATGTTAACCATTAGAAGTCGTAAAGAATCGGCAGGATAATCGACAATGATATCCACATCAAGACGACTAATGGCACACCGACTTTAACAAAGTCGGAGAATTTATAACCACCAGCATTCATCACCAGCAAGTTAGTTTTATACGCCATTGGTGTGGCAAAGCTCATGTTTGCGCCGAACAGTACCGCGATAACGAAAGGTTCTGGCGGCAGATTCAACTGGGTCGCCACGCTGACTGCAATCGGCGTGCCGATAACCGCTGCGGCATTGTTCGATACTACATTGGTCAGAATAGCCAGTAGCAGCATGAGGCCACTCAGCAATACTGCGGGCGGAGCACCATGCAGCACGGAGACGAAGGCCTGTGCTAAATATTCTGCTGCGCCAGTTTCCGTCATGCCGATACCCAAAGCCAAACTGGCGGCGACAATTAAGACCACGGGTGCGCTGAGTGCATTCATGGCATCGCGCCATGTGATGCAGTGAGTCAGAATCATTAACAAGGCACCGCCCAAGGCACTAACGGCAATAGGCAGTAGGCCAACTGCGGCAAACAGAATGACCAACCCCATAATGATTAAGGCTCTTGGTGCACGGTGTGAGCGTGGTAAGTCGGTGGTTGCATCAAGCACCAGAATGTCACCACGTTTTTTAAACTCGGCAATTTCACTTTGGCCGCCTTGAACCAACAATACGTCACCAACATGCAGCGTGACTTTGCCCAAACCTTTGTTGTGCATATCAACCACGCGATCTGCGCGATGCAGGGCGATGGCGACCAAACCATATTGGTTCATGAAGCTAACGTCTTTGAGCGAGCGACCAGCCAACGGGGAACCTGGGGTTACCACCAGTTCAGACAGCTGCTGATTTTCAGCTGTGAGGGGATGGTCTTCACTAACTTCTTGGCCGGACTTATAAAGTCGAGCGCCCAATACTTGTTCATATTCTTTTAAGCGATCAGGGGAATCGGTAACGCGAAGTTTGTCGCCAGCACGGATGATCGCATCAGGCATGGGCATAATGGTGGCGTCTGAACCACGGTGAATACGAGTCACTTTCATCATGCCATCTGTCTTACCTATGACTTCAGCTAGGGGCTTACCGTCAGCAAAAGAATCGTTGTTGATATGCAGTTGTGCGGTAAAGATTCGGGGAGATGTATTTTTCATCAAGGCTTGGCGCTCAGGTGTGATCTTGGGCGCGACGAGCCATAAATAGACCACGGCAATAGCTCCCGCCATAGCTGCTGGGAGCATAAAGTCGAACATACCAAAGCGTTCAAGCCCTAAGTCGGCGGCGACAGAAACAACCAGTAAGTTGGTCGAAGTACCAATCGTGGTGGCCATACCGCCCACGATTGTGGCAAAACCCATGGGTAATAATAGACCTGAAGGGCTACGATTGGAGCGTACAGCAACACTGATTAAAATCGGTAAAAGTAAGACAACGATCGGCGTATTGTTAACAAATGCGCTCAATATGCCTGCAATGAGTAAGGTAAGTAATAGCGAAAAAAGCGGGGCAGTTTTCCAGATTCGTGCCAAGAAACGGCCGATCGGTTCTAAGGCGCCAGTTCTAACCAAGCCTTGGCCCGCAACCATCAACGCACATACAGCGACCAATGCTTCATGACCAAAGCCACTAAAGAACTGCATTGGTTCGAGGAGACCATTGAAGTTATGGAATGGTGCGAAGGTAAAGCCCATGGTTAAGACCAACAGCACGATTACGCAGGATGTCTCCAGCGGTATGTCATCGCGTCGGAATAAATACAAGGCAAAAACCGTCAGCAACAGCACAAAAAGTGCATGCCCATTCGGTAAATCCGGAAATGGCATTCCTCTCCTAACTCCTAATCTTTTTTCGTTATTTTTCTTGAGTTTGTCTATAAGCAAACTCTAAAACCCGAATGAACCACCTTACTGATTTGACTATATTTTCGCAACGTCTTTGTGGTTCTAAGCACATAATTTACCTCAAACTTTTACAATATGGTAAAATCGCTCCCAAGTATTATAGCGTTTATTGAAAAGAGAGCTATCCCTTTGAATTCTGAAGAAAAAAACAAACGTAAAATCCGTAGCTTTGTGCTGCGCAAAGGCCGTTTAACAAAGGGGCAGCAGCGCGCGATGGACCTTCATTTCCCACGACTAGGGCTTGAATACGACAAGCAACTTTATGACTTCGAGGCCATCTTTGGTCGCGAAGCGCCTGTGGTGCTAGAAATTGGTTTCGGAATGGGTAAGTCTCTTGCCGAGCAAGCTAGAGATCAACGTGACCATGACTTTATCGGAATTGAGGTGCATAACCCCGGAGTCGGTGCATGTTTAGTGTTAGCGGAAGAGTATAACTTAGAGAATATTCGAGTGATTAACCACGATGCGGTTGAAGTCATAGAGCACTGCATCCCTGACCACAGTCTCGAGCGCATCCAGATCTTTTTCCCTGATCCGTGGCATAAAAAGCGCCATCACAAGCGCCGTATTGTACAAACCGAATTTTGTAAGAAGTTACACAAGAAACTTAAGCCAGGCGGTATTCTCCACCTAGCCACTGATTGGGAAAACTACGCAGAACATATGCTCGAAGTATTGAGTCCTATGTCTGAGTTTAAAAACTTATCGGAAGCTAATGATTTCGTACCACGCCCAGAATCACGGCCTTTAACTAAATTCGAGGTTCGAGGACAGAATCTTGGGCATGGGGTGTGGGATTTGATGTTTTCAGCGGTAGATTCTTAAAACCTATAGCTGAAATGTTACTAAGGGAAGAACGTAATGGAAAAGCTAAAGTTTGATGATTATCTAGATGAAAGGCCGAAGCCAAAAGGGATCGATGTTCTTTGTGGGTTGAAACACTTCGCTATCATAACCTATGCAGTGCCACCAGAGAGGTTTAATGGATTATTCCCTGAGCGTTTTAAATTAGATACCGTAGATATAGAAGGCCAGCCAAGAGCGCTTATTTCGGTAGTGCCCTTTATTGATGTAGACTTTACTTCGGCTGTATTTCCTTTCCCTAAGTTCCAAATGGGGCAGACAAATTACCGAATCTATATTATTGATCAAAATACTAATGAACGCTGTGTATGGTTTATTGGTACAACCTTGGATTCGTGGACGCTGTGCGTACCAAGATATTTATGGGACCTACCTTGGTTTTCGGGACGTGTTGATTTTGACTGTGAGTTTGATAATGAAGCCAAGATCTATAAAAGCTATAAAATGACTACCGAAGCTGACTGGGCACCAGCGAATGTTCATATAAGTCAAAGCTCAGAAGATGAAATGAACCTCTTAGGCTTTCCCGATACTGAAACAGGTTTAGTTTATTTGACGCACCCACTAGCTGGTTTTTACTTTAGAAGAGATGGAAAGCTAGGAACTTATAGAGTTTGGCATAAGAAGTTAGAAGTTAAGCCTGCAACACTACAATCAGCAGATTTCGGTTTACTAACTCGGATGGGATTAGTAACTAAAGAGGAGCAGCAAGTGCCTCATAGTGTATTGATTGAGCCGATAAACGAATTCACTATTTTCCTGCCTCCAAAGATTTTGAACAAGTGAACGAGGTGGGCCTAGGCCCACCAAATAAAGTTAGTTTATCACTGTCTTGCAGTAATGGTCTTTCCGCTTTCTGTGGTAAGAATCAAAGCACCATAACCGTCGATGTCGTATCGTGTGACCTTGCTTAGAGTATCTAAGAACTTTTGCTCTTGATTCATCAGAGCTGGGGCGCAAGCTTTTAACGTTCCCATTGGCGCTTTAAAGGTTAAGGTTTCCCCAGTTAGCTCATAAGCTGCGCTATAGCTATTACAAGAAGAAATGCCGTAGGCGCGTCCTTCTGAGTCAAAATTAATGGTGACCCGTGAGTTATCAATAATACCGCTCTTAGCGATATCTTCGACTACCCATTCTTTCTCCGTTAATAAGTCTAGCGGATCGCCGCCACAGCCTTCGTAAGTTTTTCCATCCAGCGTTAACGTTACTCGAGCAGGATAAGGCCTGCCAGACATATCGTCGTAGCAAAGCTTACGCTGAACATCAATAATGGCGATGTGTGCTTCCGTTTCGGCGTGGTATTTATAGCCGCCTTTGTAAGGCTGAGGCACTGGACGCGGCGTGCGGACTGTGTTCTGGCCATAGTTGGTTTGTATTTCAATATGCTCTTGTTCTACTTTGACTAACCAGCCAGGTTCATTGCCGCGGGCGGTAAAAGGCAGTGGATATTTTGAGTCGACTTTAGGGTCTACTGTGCCTGATTTGACACGTTCTAACATGATATCACCCATGTCGTGGGACATGCCTTCGGTATCGATAGTATGACGTGTGGTGGATATCCACATAAGTTGGCCGTTAGCGTCTTCCAGCCTAGCGTGAAGCGAATAAATATGTCGTGGATTTAATTTCTTTTTCGGTACTTCCAATGTCACGCTAAGAGGAAGCTGGACGTCATCGCCAAGGCCAATAATTTCTTCGCTCAATACTTCAGCCGCTTTATCAGCGATAGACACGTCCTGAACCGTCGCGGTTAAGGTACTGCCGTTAGGTGCGAGCATTTTTTCGCGGTACATTAATTCGGCAGTGACCGTGAAGTTCGATGATTGGACTTGTGGAGGATTGTTACTGGCGACTTCTTTTTTGCAGCCAGCCAAAGCAAGCAGCGCTATGGCTGAAACCATTAACGTCAATGTATATTTCATAATCATATCCTAGAGTTAGAAATAGGGACCTGTTGAACACCTATGAGTATATCTTGCCATATTAACGGCAGTGAGTGCTAATAGGGTTAATTATTGATGAAAATTATAACTGCTTGAACTGTATGCTCGCTGAATCTTTTTCTAGGGTTGAGTTATCGTTTGGAATAAATCGTTCTAAGAGTTCGTTAAGAAACAGGGCACCTTTTTCACTTGGCTTCAATTGTGCTGAAGTATCTTCCAGCAATCCATCGTCGATAGCTGCTTCGAGAGTGGACTGAATGCTGGAGAGTGGTAGTCCTGTATATTGAGTGAACAGATTTGTTGGGACACCATCAATTAGGCGCAGCGCATTAAGCATGAATTCAAAGGGCAATTCTGGAGAGGGGATTGGTGTATCACTGCTGACTTGGTCCCAGGATGCTTGCAGATAATCTTTTGGGTGACGCTTTTTGGTAGTGCGATGGATCTCACCAAGATCAAGGCGAGTAATTTTTCCGTGCGCGCCAGCGCCAATCCCTAAATAATCACCGAAACGCCAGTAATTCAGGTTATGTTTTGCTCGGAGCTGTGGCGACTTGGTGTAAGCTGAGGTTTCATACTGTTCATAGCCGTGTTGTGCCAACAGCGCTTGTCCGGCTTCTTGAATGTCCCATAAAACTTCATCGTGAGGTAGCTGAGGCGGCTGTTGATGAAACAGTGTATTGGGCTCAAGCGTTAATTGGTACCAAGAAATATGGTGTGGCTTGAGGCTAATGGCTTTTTGTAAATCGTCGAGCGCTTGCTCAACGGTTTGGTTGGGTAGGCCATGCATTAGGTCTAAATTAAACGAGTCATAACCTGCTTCATGCGCAAACTCAGCAGCGGCTATCGCTTGCTCAGGGTTATGGATGCGGCCGAGTTGCTCTAAATGTTGAGCATTGAAACTCTGTACCCCAATCGACAGACGGTTGATGCCTGCTTGTCGGAAGCCTCTAAATTTTTCAGCTTCAAACGTGCCAGGGTTGGCTTCCATGGTAATTTCGATATCGTTCTCAAAAGGTAAGCGGGCACGAATGGCGCTTATAAGCCGATCAAGCGACTCGGGACTAAATAAACTCGGTGTGCCACCGCCGATAAAAATACTGTGTAACCGTCGTCCCCAAACCTTAGGCAACTCTTGTTCAAGGTCTTCGATCAGCCGATCAATATAAGCTTTCTCCGGCAAATCAAACTCTGTCTGACTATCCGATTTTATGTTCTTGATAGCGTGTGAGTTAAAGTCGCAATAGGGGCACTTACGCACACACCAAGGGATGTGGATATAGAGCGATAATGGCGGATTGGTTAGCATTAAGCGATAGACTCACGAAGTTTAAGCATCAGTTCATTCAACGCTTTACCACGGTGACTGATCGCTGCTTTTTGTTCTGGCTGTAGCTGTGCCGCTGAACACTGATGTTCTTCGCACCAGAATAGAGGATCGTAGCCGAAGCCACCATCCCCGACTTCCTCGGTCATTATGTTTCCTTCCCAAGAACCCTGACAAATGAGGGGCGTTGGATCTTTGGCATGCTTCATAAAAACCAGTACACATTGATAACGTGCGCTTCGCTCTTCGCTTGGCACGCCTTGAAGCTTCTCAAGTAACAGATCATTGTTAGCTTGATCATCACCGTGTTTTCCTGAGAAGCGCGCGGAGTAAATGCCCGGCTGTCCATCAAGATAATCCACTTCTATACCTGAGTCGTCCGCAATCGCTGGCAACCCCGTCACCTCAGCAGCATGGCGTGCTTTAATAATAGCGTTCTCTACGAATGTTGTACCTGTTTCAGGAACGTCTTCAACGTTCAAGTCAGTTTGTGGAATAACCTGTAGTTGAAACTGGGCTAACAGCTGAGTTAGCTCGGCAACTTTCTTACGGTTTCCGGATGCGAGGACGATTTTTTGCATGGATGTGTGATCGTGATTGAGAATGGAGATAATTATAACGTAAACCACCGCAGAATAGAGTAACTACGGTGGTTTTAATCTCGATGATTTAATCGGCGTAAAACTTTTGGCTTAGATTGATGCTAACCGGTCTTTCATAGCCTGGAATATTGATAGTGAACTCCAAATCCATATTCTCTTCATCACGGAATTGGAAGTCAGCTAAATAATAAACCGCATCGCCTTCGATAACTTCTTTAAACCCGAGTTCTTGTAGCTGTGACAAGTTGTTGGTGGCGCGCCCGCGCATAGCGACTTTAAGCGCTTTGTCTTTGCCTTGTTCAACGACTTTGTGCACCGATACGTTAAGTAACCCAGTGTACTTGCTACGTTGAACCTTATACTGCACCGCCGTTTCTGGCTGGATAAAGGAGCTATTGAATGCGTTATAGTGAATGATGTAATCATCAACTCGTTTTTCACCAGCGTCACTTTGCGGGCTGCTGACTAACGCAATTACTCCTAAGGATACTGCTAACAATAAGCTTTTCGTTTTCAATAGGTATTTCATTGTGGTCTCCTATCTCCTTCGCCTTATTAACAGGCTGTAACTATAAGATAACAAAAAGCCCTGAATGTTTCAGCGAATCTGACTACTTTTCATTAAACTCTATGAGTTTGGTTAGCCTGTAATTAAACTGACGCCTAAGCGATATAAGCCATCTTGTAAGAACCATAAGCCAAACAAAATAATCATGGGGGACAAATCGATTGACCCAGCTATCGGCGGTATGATCTTTTGTACGGGACGCAAAATCGGGCGTGTGACTTGGTATAAAAATGCTACACCAGGATGATAGCGGCCACCGCTCATAAAGCTGGCGATCATCAGACCTAAGAATAATATCAGTAGCATGTTAGTAATAATCATCACTAACCCGCCCATAGCCGGAGCGCCTTGCATCATCAGTCCGATAAGAATACCGAGAGTCATGGCTTCCGTCGGAAGCGTGACGTATACCGTGGAGATGATGACAAATTTAATGGAAATGATGACCATGGCGACCACAAAGCTAGCGGTACTAAAGCGGCCTAGATCAGGAATAATGCGCCGCAGAGGGTTAATCACCGGCGAAGTAAACCGATGAATAAACTGCGAAATTGGATTATGAAAATCCGCCTGCCCTAGCTGTAGTAACAGGCGAATCAAAAACATCATCACCAACAGGTTGGAGAGATGTTCTAGTAGTGTGAAAGTAAAGTTATTCATGAATGTATTGGCTCAAAATAGTATTAGTCAGGGTTTTACCACTATTGATTGGCGATTTCAGCTAATTCTTTGGCACGCTTAACCGACGCCTCAAGAGCCTTTTTCACGATTTCAGGAAGTTTATGCTCATTTAGCGTGTCGAGCGCCGCTGCTGTGGTGCCTCCCGGAGAAGTCACGTTGCGACGTAGTTGCCCAATTTCCATATCATCATTTTGCTGAACCATTGCCGCTGCGCCTAACGCTGTTTGCGCTGCCAATTCGCGCGCAGTTGCTTCGGGTAAGCCGAGTTCGATACCTGTTTGGACGACTGATTCCATAAACAGGAAATAATGTGCTGGACCACTGCCCGATACCGCGGTGACTGAATCGATTAAGTTTTCTTCATCAACCCAAACACTGATGCCGACGGCTTCGAAAATGGCACTTGTGGCTTCGCGCTGCTGCTCGGTGACTTTGTCATTGGCATAAAGCCCTGTCGCGCCATAACCAATTAAACTAGGCGTGTTCGGCATACTTCGAACGACAGGGGTGTCTGCTCCCAAAATATTATTCAAGGTTTCGCAGGTAACGCCTGCCGCTACTGAGATGGCGCACTTCTGGCTCAAGTCCATATCTTTGAAGTCAGCACAAGCGCTCGACATGATGTGAGGCTTTACGGACAATAATAGATATTCAACATTATTTGCGACTTCAGCATTATCGTGGGTAATATTTAAGTTCGGGTACTTTTCTTTTAACGCGTCTAATTTACCCGCGCTCGGGTTACTCACGTAAATGCTTTCCGCTGGTAGCCCTGATTGAATCAATCCGCCTAGAATACTTGCAGCCATGTTGCCTGCGCCGATAAAGCCTACTTTCGCTTTGCCTAATAATTCGATGGAATCAGTCATAAATGCCTGTTTTGATGGTTGGCGTCCGTCTACTACGAACGCAGTGAATGTGAATACCTCATTAATCCTATAGTCATGAGGGTTAATGCTTAGAATTCAACGCCTTAATTGAAGTAAGTTTTCGCTGCAAAGCCTTAGTCGCGCTGGCCAAAAATTGCAGTGCCAATACGAACCATGTTGCTGCCAGCGGTGATTGCGGCCTCGAAATCGCCCGACATACCCATCGAAAGTGTATCTACTTGTGGGTATTTGTCGCTTAGTTGTCGATAAAGTGCAGCAATTTTCTCAAACTGCGCAAGTTGCTTGTCGTACTCAGTTTGTTTCGGTGGCAGTGCCATAATCCCACGAAGGGTTAAATGCTCTGCCTCTTGTATCGCTTCGGCGAGTTCGAAACAGCTGGCGCTATCAACGCCTGCTTTTTGTTCCTCACCAAATAAATTGACCTGAATACAGACGTTTAATGGTGACAAACCTTCACGCGCTTGATTGAGTTTGTTGATAACTTTGATCCGATCAACGCTCTGTACCCAATCAAAATGTGTCGCGATATCTTTACACTTGCGGCTCTGTATAGCGCCGAGCATGTGCCATTGGATGTCACTTTTATCCAGTTTTTGGATCTTCTCAACCCCTTCTTGAACGAAGTTTTCACCAAAGTCACGGTGTCCGCTTTGGTAAGCTTCTTCAATTTTTTCAATGGGTTGGCGCTTGCTAACAGCGATAAGGCGCACATTATCTGGAAAATTCGCCCGTTTCTCGCGGCTTTTTGCGATTTCTTGTTGCAGAAGTTCTAGTTGAGAGGCTATGCTAGTTGTCATTAGTAAGAATAAATATCAATATTGGGGTCTAACCTATGGATATTACAGAGCTTTTAGCGTTCAGTGTAAAGAATAACGCTTCGGATTTACACATCTCTGCTGGTATGCCACCTTTGATTCGTGTTGATGGCGATATCCGCCGAATTAATGTGCCACCGCTAGAAGACAAAGAAGTCCACTCGCTGATTTATGACATTATGAATGATAAGCAGCGAAAAGACTACGAAGAGTTTCTAGAAGCTGACTTCTCTTTTGAACTACAAGATTTAGCGCGTTTCCGTGTTAATGCTTTTGTTCAAAACCGTGGTCGCGCAGCAGTATTTCGTACCATTCCTTCACGAGTCCTTACGTTAGAAGACTTGAAGGCACCTAAGATTTTCCAAGATGTCTCGTTACAACCACGTGGTTTGGTTTTAGTGACCGGGCCGACGGGTTCTGGTAAATCGACCACGCTCGCAGGCATGATCGATTACATTAATGATAACAAGCATGATCACATCTTAACCATTGAGGATCCGATTGAGTTTGTTCACGAGAGTAAAAAATGTCTGGTCAACCAGCGTGAAGTACATCGTGATACCCATAGTTTCTCAAACGCGTTGCGCTCGGCGTTACGTGAAGATCCCGATATTATTCTGGTTGGTGAGCTACGTGACTTAGAAACGATTCGCTTGGCTTTGACCGCGGCAGAAACGGGTCACTTAGTATTCGGTACGCTACACACCACGTCTGCAGCAAAAACCATTGACCGTGTGATTGACGTATTCCCTGAAGGCGAAAAGATGATGGTTCGCTCGATGTTATCGGAGTCACTGCAAGCGGTTATCGCACAGACACTATTGAAGCGTAATGGTGGTGGTCGTGTGGCGGCGCATGAGATTTTGATTGGTACGCCAGCGATTCGTAACTTGATTCGTGAAGCCAAGGTTGCGCAAATGTACTCCGCGATGCAAACCGGTATGTCTCTAGGGATGCAAACCCTTGACCACAGCTTGAAGCAGTTGGTCAGCAAGGGTGTGGTTTCGCGTCAAGATGCTCGAATGAAAGCTAATAATAAAGAAGAGTTTTAGAGGTTGGCATGGATATTACCCCATTATTAAAAGCGTTGATGGAAAACAAGGGCTCGGATTTATTTATCACTGTTCACCGCCCGCCTTGTATCAAAATGCATGGCAAAATTCGCCCCGTTACTAAATCGATGTTAACGCCGGCGCAAGTGGAAGAGTTGATTCACTCGTCGATGGATGATCGCCAACGAAAAGAGTTCGCGGAGAATAAAGAGTGCCAGTACGCGATTAGTGTTGAGAATGTTGGTCGTTTCCGTGCCAGTGCTTTCTACCAGCGTAACCAGCCGGGCTTGGTGGTACGTCGTATTGAAACTAAAATCCCGACTACTGAAGAACTTAAAATCCCCAGCATTTTGAATGACTTGGTGATGAAAAAGCGCGGAATTATCATTTTCGTTGGTGCAACCGGTACGGGTAAGTCAACCTCGCTAGCGGCGATGATTGGTTATCGAAACCGTAACTCCTATGGTCACATCATCAGTATTGAGGACCCGATTGAGTATGTGCATCGTCATGATAAATGTATTATTACACAGCGTGAGGTGGGGATTGATACTGAGTCGTTTGAAGTGGCGCTGAAAAATACTTTGCGTCAGGCGCCAGACGTTATTCTGATTGGTGAGGTTCGTTCACAAGAAACCATGGCTCAGGCGATTACTTTCGCTGAAACGGGGCACTTATGTTTGTGTACTTTGCACGCCAATAACGCAAATCAGGCACTAGATCGTATTTTGCACTTCTTCCCGAAGGAAGAGCACACTCGAGTATTGATGGATTTATCCATGAACCTTCGTGCTGTAATCGCACAGCAGTTACTTCCAACGGTAGATGGTAAAGGACGTCGTGCTGCGATTGAGATTATGATCAACTCGCCATTAATCTCGGATCATATCCGCAAAGGTGAAGTACACCTGATTAAAGAATTGATGGCACGCTCAACCGAGCTAGGCATGCAAACCTTTGACCAAGCCTTGTTCGAGTTGTATGTTAAAGGTGAGGTTACCTATGACGATGCGTTAGTTCACGCTGATTCAGCGAACGACTTACGTCTACGTATTAAGTTGCATGAGAAAGATGCCGACTCTCTGACAGATGGCACTGAAGGCCTGCAAGTCGAAATGGATGATGACCGTTCGAGCAATATGTTCTAAGCGTTCAAGTAGCGCTCATAGAAAAAAGCCCAGCGTTTGCTGGGCTTTTTTATGACTAGCTGTTCGTATGGCAAATATACTTAGTTAGTCTTCCGAGTCGAAATAACTTTTAAGAATGAGCTCCGCGGCGTAGGCGTCGAAATCCGAATCTTTAATTTTTTTGTAACCACCCAGCTCAAACAAATACTCACGAACCTCAGCCGTGCTGAGTCGTTCGTCATGAGTAAAAGTGGGTAACCCGAAGCGACCGTGTAAACGATTGGCAAATTTCTTAGCCATGAGCGTTACAGGCTGTTCGGTACCATCCATATTAAGCGGTAACCCGACCACAAAAGCATCCACTTGCCACTCTTTGATTAAAGCCTCAACCGAGTCCCAGTTGGGTTGGTTGTTTTCCGCTTTTAAAACACACAGAGCTTGTGTGGTGCCTAGGGTCTTTTGACCGGTCGCCACACCAATCCGTTTCTCACCAAAGTCAAAGCCAAGAAAACGTACGGGTGACTTCTTACCTTCTGAGGAATCAGGCATGCCCGCTGTGCTCAGTTAGCTGCGTCCAGTCGATGCCAAGGAGTTTAGTGGCTTTTTGCCAACGTTGCTGTGGCGTGGTGTGAAAAATGATGTCTTTGTTAGCCGGAACAATAAGCCAAGAGTTTTCTTCGATTTCTTTTTCCAGCTGGCCTTTATCCCAGCCAGAGTAACCTAGCGCAATCACAGCTTCTTCAGGACCTTCTCTATTAGCAATGGCTGCTAAAATATCTTCCGAGGTGGATAAAGCAATCTCATCGCTAATGGTCATCGATGAATCCCAGCTGCCTAGAGGGCTGTGTAGGATAAAACCACGTTCTTTATCAACCGGTCCGCCAGCCAGCAAAGAATAATCCAGAACTTCTTGGTTAGTGGTGGAAATTTTCAGGTGGTCAAACAGCTCGTGATAAGTCGCTTCCAGCGGCTGGCTCAACATAATACCCAAGGCGCCTTCTTCTGAGTGTTCACAGATATAGGTCACGCTGCGTGAGAAGAACGAGTCTTCTAATGTTGGCATGGCGATCAGTAGGTGATCGGCTAAAGAATGAATTGATTCCATGATTAAATTATATCAGCTTTATAGTGAGTCGCTTAGTCTTGTTCTTTATATTAGGGCTTTTTCTCAAAATTCCAGAGGCGCACGATCTCTAGGACATCGGCGGTTTCACGAATGGTGTCCGGTAGAGGCTCAAAAGGCGCGGATAGTCGGACAATCTGCAGCGCTGCTTGGTCTAAGACCTCTTTTCCCGACGACTCAAGTATTTCTACGCTAACGAGTTCACCAGTTTTATTGATAGCCACTTTTAATTTCAGGTCACCATAAATTCCGAGACGGTTTGCTTGTTCGGGATAATGGAGATTGCCCACTTGTTCGATTTTCCGTCGCCAACCTTCTAGATAAGCCGCGTCGGCCGGTGACTGTTTAATTGCTGCAGAGATTTGACGCGTTCTGGTGCCACGAGTTTTTAGCTTGTCGGTAGCATCTTGCTCGAGATTGCGTTTCTTCAAATCCTCTGGGGGAGGGCTGACAATCGTCGGCAGGTCAAGATCTGCAACAGTTTCATCGGGGTCTATGCTGGTCGAAGCGCTCCAATCTGCGGTAATGCTGGTGACGAAGTCGAGCTTTTGCTTTTTTTGGCTCGGCTTAGGAAGAACTTCAAGCGACGGAGTATTTGTGGTGCCGTCGGTGTTCTTGAAGTGTTCTAACTGGGTTGTAGGGCGGCTCGCTTCGGCAGCATCACCAGCGCCTTCCTGATTTTTTTGACCAATAAAGTCAGCGTCTTCAGGCGCCTTGAGGCTTTCCCGTTGAGCGAGAGTAACGTCCAAGGATAGCGGAATTTGACTTGGCTTAGTTTCGGGCAGAGTGAAGCGAATACCGAGCAATACAATTAAGTGGAAACAAACTGCCATAAACAACGTAAACTTTAATCGATCGCCTGACTTAATAGGAGATACTTTTAAAGAAACAGCGTCTTTAGACCGCGTCTGAGATTGAGTAGCAGCTTGATTCATGAAGGTTATTTTATCGCCCAGCCCTAAATTATACCGCGAGTTGTTGTTCTAATGCGGCAAACAGTTTTTCGCCAATATTTATATTGTATTCGTTTTCTAATTCTCGCATACACGTTGGGCTAGTAACGTTAATTTCTGTCACATAACGACCAATTACATCCAGCCCGACAAACAATAATCCTCTTTTTACTAGCTCTGGAGCAATGGCTTCGCCAATTGCTTTCTCTTCG
>CATNCP010000023.1 GCA_950096615.1 uncultured Kangiella sp.
GTCATTGTGAGAGAAGTTGTACCAGTAGTTGATCATGCCCGGGAAGACAGCCAGCATACGATCAGTCGCTTCCTGCTGCTCATCGAAGCTTTCTTCGGTTTCGAGGTTGCCGAGCATAGAACAACCGGTACGCATCACATCCATTGGATGAGCGGACGCAGGGATACGCTCAAGCACTTCTTTCAGCGCCTGTGGCAGGCCACGCATTGCTTTCAGCTTGCTCTTGTATGCATCCAGTTCAGCCTGGTTTGGCAGCTCGCCTTTCAGGATCAGGTACGCAACTTCCTCAAACTCACAGTTTGCAGCAAGGTCTTTAACATCGTAGCCACGATAGGTCAGACCAGAACCTGATTTACCTACGGTCGACAGAGCAGTTTTACCGGCGACCTGACCACGCAGGCCCGCCCCAGAGAGTTCTTTTGCAGCAGCCATGTGCTTCTCCTATAACTTTAGATACTTAACGTAACTATCTGAAATTATTAATTTTTATAACAGGAGGAATATCTCCCATCGGCAACTTACTTATTCTTTCCTTCTTCAAACAGCGCATCGAGCTTCTGTTCAAAATCGTGGTAGTTCAGGTAATCGTACAGCTCCATACGGGTCTGCATAATGTCGATCACCTTACGCTGATGACCCTCTTCAAGGAGGCTCTTGTAGACAGTTTCAGCGGCTTTGTTCATTGCACGGAAAGCACTCAGTGGGTACAGAACCATAGCGGCGCCCCACTCGCCCAGCTGCTCGCGGCTCCACAGTTCGGTCTGACCGAATTCAGTGATGTTCGCCAGAATCGGCACATCCAGCGCTTCAGCGAATGCGCGGTAGTGCACTTCAGTCTTCACAGCTTCTGCGAAGATGCCGTCAGCGCCAGCTTCAACACACGCTTTAGCACGGTCGATCGCGGCTTCCAGACCTTCCTGAGCAAACGCATCGGTACGAGCCATGATGAAGAAATCCGGATCAGTACGAGCGTCTACAGCCGCCTTGATACGGTCAACCATTTCTTCTTTAGAAACGATTTCTTTGTTCGGACGGTGACCACAACGCTTTGCTGCAACTTGATCTTCCATGTGGAAGCCCGCAGCGCCTGCTTTGATTAATCCCCGTGTGGTACGTGCGATGTTAAAAGCGCCACCGAAACCAGTATCAATATCCACCAATAGTGGCAGACTGCACACGTCAGTAATACGACGTATGTCAACTAATAGGTCTTCTGCGGTAGAAATACCTAGGTCAGGCATACCTAACGAGTTAGCAGCAACACCGCCACCAGAAAGGTAAACCGCTTTATGGCCTACCTGCTCAGCCATACGCGCCGCGTACGCTGTAATGGTACCCATTACTTGTAGCGGATTATTTTCTTCAACTGCTTTTCTTAATTTTAAACCTGCACTCATAATTCTTTGCCTTCTTCTTTTTGTTGGGTTACGACTTTGTCTGGGGCTGCCCCCTTGGGTAAACCCAACCTATATAATTCTTGTCATTACCACCTTCGTAGGAATGACTACTAAGACGCTAGTTTCACTTTCCAAATCTGCGGGCCTGTTTTGTGCACTGACTCGCCCGACGAATCCACCGCAACTGTCACCGGCATATCTTCAACTTCAAACTCATACACCGCTTCCATACCAAGCTCAGGGAAAGCGACAACGCGTGAGTTTTTAATTGCTTTTGAAACCAAGTAAGCCGCGCCACCAGTTGCCATTAAGTAAACTGATTCGTGCTTTTTAATCGCATCAATCGCTTCATCGCCACGTTCAGCTTTACCAATCATGCCGAGTAGACCAGTCTTATCCAGCATCATATCGGTAAACTTGTCCATACGCGTTGCGGTTGTTGGGCCAGCAGGGCCTACCGCTTCATCGCGTACCGCGTCTACTGGGCCAACGTAATAAATAAAGCGGTTATTGAAATCTAAGCCTTCTGGTAAGCCTTCGCCTGAATCCAGTAAGTCTTTAATCTTTTTATGTGCCGCATCACGGCCTGTCAGGATTTTACCGTTTAGCAATAAGACATCGCCCGGTTTCCAGCTGGCGACTTCTTCAGGCGTGACATTGTCCATGTCGACACGTTTAGCGTCAGCTGAGGCTTCATATTCCATATCAGGCCAATCTTCGATAGACGGTGGGGTTAGCATAGCAGGACCCGCGCCGTCTAATGTGAAGTGTATGTGACGAGTGGCGGCACAGTTTGGAATCATCGCTACCGGTTTTGAGGCTGCATGTGTTGGCCAGTCTTTAATTTTGACATCAAGAACTGTGGTTACACCGCCAAGACCTTGAGCACCAATGCCGAGTTTATTCACGGCCTCGTAAATTTCGATGCGTAATTCTTCAACTTTATTGTTAGGACCACGCTTTAACAGCTCCTGCATATCGATAGGGTCCATCAAAGACTCTTTGGCTAAAACCATGGCTTTTTCAGCAGTACCGCCAACACCAATTCCTAGCATGCCCGGTGGACACCAACCCGCACCCATCTTAGGTACAGTTTCCACAACCCAGTCAACAATCGAGTCGCTTGGGTTTAGCATGACAAACTTGGACTTGTTCTCAGATCCACCACCTTTGGCGGCACAGGTCACTTCGACTTTATCGCCTTTGACCATTTCGACATGAACCACGGCTGGCGTGTTGTCTTTTGAGTTTAAGCGTTTTCCCGCTGGGTCCATCAATACCGATGCACGAAGCGGGTTTTCTTCGTTGGTGTAAGCGCGGCGAACGCCCTCATCCACCATTTCTTGAATCGTCATGCCACCTTCAAAGGTTGCATCCATCCCTACTTTGACGAAGGCACACGCAATACCTGTGTCTTGGCAAACGGGACGATGGCCAGTTGCTGACATACGCGAGTTAACTAAAATCTGCTTCATCGCGTCTTTAGCCGCAGGACTTTCTTCTTTTTCATAAGCCGCGGACATGGCTTGGATGAAGTCTTTCGGGTGGTAATAGGAAATGTACTGGAAAGCGTCAGCAACGCTTTCGATAAAATCTTCGGCTTTAATTGTGCCCATGCAAGGTCTCTCCGAATCTTGGTTTGTCGAGCTTATGTGAGCTCCGCTATACAAGCTACACATAAACCTCTAAAATCGGTGCATCATTATACAGGCTGGATCAGGCGTTTCCCAAATTTTGGGCTGGAATAAGCCAACCAGCGCTAGTTTTAGATTAATTTTTAATCAATCTGCATGAAAAAAGAGCACTCAGAATCATCATTTGTTGAATTACCCTATCGTGAGCCCGCTGGTGTCCGTGACCTATTTGGACACTTTGCGGACGAACCATGGTCACTATTATTCGATAGTGGAAAAACGCTCCACCAAGCAGCTCAGTTCGACATTATTTTGGCTCGCCCAAGAGCAACCTTTGCATTTTCAGATCGCGAGTCAAAAATCACGGGCGCGGATATTCAGCCCAGCCATGATCCCTTTGAAACACTAAAGCGATTTTACGAGTTCGGCTTACAAGACGCTCAGCCATTACCCGAATCATTGTCTCAACTACCGTTTCATGGCGGTATTGCGGGCTACTGCAGTTACGACGCAGGTCGCTACGTTGAGAAGCTTCCGAACACCGCTGAAGATGATATTGAATTACCCGAGCTAGCGTTTGGTTTGTATGAGTGGGCTTACATCAGCGATCATAAAAACCATAAAAGCTTTTTGATAAAGTTTTGCCAGTATTGCGATGCCTATTGGAAAGATATTATCGTCGAGTTCGAGAAGCTTTATGAAGAAGGCGTAAGCACAAAAAGTGATGCCTTTAGTTTAAAGAGTGCGTGGCAAAGCAACATGAACAAAGAAGGCTATATAAAGCGCTTCCATCACGTTCATGAGTACATTCATGCTGGTGACTGTTACCAAGTCAATTTGGCACAGCGTTTTTCCGCAGACTATCAAGGTCACCCGTGGAATGCTTATTTAAAGCTGACCGATCATAATCAAGCGCCCTTCTCCTCTTATATGAACTTGGAGCAGCAACAAATTCTATCTCTGTCGCCAGAACGCTTTATACAAGTATTCCCGCAAGGCAAAGGCCGACAAAAGAAGCTGCATGTGGTGACACAGCCAATTAAAGGCACGCGCCCACGCAGTAAAGATGACGCCGAGGACAAGCGCCTATCCGAAGAGCTTCAGAACAGCGAAAAAGATCGCGCTGAAAATTTGATGATTGTCGACTTACTGCGTAACGACATTGGTCGCAATGCTGAAATTGGCTCGGTCAATGTGACCAAGTTATTTGAGTTACAATCTTTTATATCGGTTCATCATTTAGTTAGTACGATTGAAGCTGACTTAGCGCAAGATAGCGACGTGTTCACGCTACTAAAACACTGCTTCCCTGGCGGCTCTATTACCGGTGCGCCGAAAGTCCGTGCCATGGAAATTATTGAAGAGCTAGAGCCGCACCGCCGTAGTATTTATTGCGGCTCAATGATGTACTTAGACTTTCGAGGATTCTTAGACTCCAATATTGCGATTCGTACTTTAGTGACTGACGGTGGGAAAATTCATGCTTGGGGTGGCGGCGGTTTAGTTGCTGACTCAGACGCAGAAAGCGAGTACGAAGAAACCTTGCATAAACTTAGTAAAATATTGCCCGTGTTAAGCGATGAGTGATTTGTCATGAGTATGATTACGCTAGAACAAATACAACAAGCATTGGATGCTGCAGATGAAATCACGCCGCGCACAGCTAAACTCAGACCAAGCGCGGTTTTGGTGCCATTAATTCAAAAGTCAGATGGTCTACACATTTTGCTAACCCAGCGCTCAGAACATCTGCGCCATCATGCTGGGCAAATTAGTTTTCCCGGCGGCAGCATGGATGATACGGATGATAACTTGGTCCATACAGCGCTACGCGAAACCGAAGAAGAAGTCGGCATCCCACAAACTCATATCGAGGTTTTGGGTAAGCTACCTTTGCAACCAACCGGCTCAGGCTTCTTGATTCAGCCTGTGGTAGGCCTTTTACCCGACAATGTCGAGCTAACATTATGCCAGGATGAAGTGTCCTCAGCTTTTGAAGCGCCGCTTGATTTTCTATTTAATCCAGACAACCAAATCCACTCTTACCGAGAGTATGGTGGCAAGAATTATTCAATTTATTCAATACCTTATGACGGCTGGAATATCTGGGGCGCCACCGCGAATATTATCGTTAAATTCTCTCAACTGATTAACCACTCTGCATATATCGATAAGTTATAACAGACTGGTCAGATGACACCTGTCGTACCCCTTGCTTTCATAGCCAGTCGCACACATTACTATTACAATAGAGTTATCAATTTGAAACGAGGAAAACACTTTGGCAATTAGCGTATTTGACATGTTCAGCATCGGAATTGGCCCGTCCAGCTCTCACACGGTTGGCCCAATGCGTGCAGCGCATCGTTTTATCGAGTTTATCACTGAGAAAGGGTTATTAGACTCGACGCACCGTGTTGCCAGTGAACTGTATGGCTCCTTGGGGGCAACAGGCAAAGGTCACGGCTCTGATACTGCCGTGTTGCTGGGACTTGAGGGTCACTTACCTGAAGAGATTAATCCAGACATTATTCCAGAGCGCTTAGAAGTGATCCGTGGCGATGGCAAGATTCATTTGAACGAACAAAAAGTTATCGACTTTAACGAAGAAACCGACTTGGTACTTTACAAGAAAAAGTCTCTTCCAAAGCATGCCAACGGTATGATTTTTTATGCTTACGACAAAGACGGCAATGAAATCGCGCAAAGGACTTTTTACTCGGTTGGCGGTGGTTTTGTGGTTAATGATGATGTCGACGCCGACTCACCGATTATCGAAGACGATACCAAAGTTAAATACCCTTTCAGCAGCGCTAAAGAGTTAATTGATATTTGCGACGAGGAAGGAATCTGCATTTCGACCTTGATGATGGAAAACGAAAAGTCGTGGCGTACTGAGGAAGAAGTTCGTAGCAAGTTGCTCGAAATCTGGCACACCATGGAAGAATGCATTAAGCGTGGTTGTAACCGCGAAGGTATTTTACCGGGTGGTTTAAAAGTGAAACGCCGCGCCCCAGGTATCTATCGCAAGCTAAAGTCTGAAAGTAATTCCACAGACACATTATCCACAATGGACTGGGTGGATTTGTATGCGCTAGCGGTTAATGAAGAGAATGCTGCGGGTGGGCGTGTTGTCACAGCGCCAACGAACGGTGCCGCAGGTATTATTCCTGCCGTCTTGTATTACTTCATGCGCTTCAATCCAAACGCCGACGAAAAAGCCGTAGTTCGCTTCTTATTAACGGCTGGAGCCATCGGTGTTTTATACAAATTGAACGCTTCCATTTCTGGCGCAGAAGTCGGTTGTCAGGGCGAAGTGGGTACAGCTTGCTCGATGGCGGCAGGTGCCTTAACGGAAGTTATGGGCGGCTCTCCTCTGCAAGTGGAAAATGCAGCAGAAATTGGTATGGAACATAACTTAGGCTTAACCTGCGATCCTGTGGGCGGCTTAGTACAGGTTCCTTGTATCGAGCGTAATGCCATGGGCGCGATAAAAGCGATTAATGCTTCCCGTCTAGCCATGCGTGGCGATGGCCAGCATAAAGTCTCCCTCGACAAGGTTATTAAGACCATGTGGGCGACGGGTAAAGATATGCGCGATAAGTACAAAGAAACTGCCCGCGGTGGTTTAGCGGTTCATATTATCGAGTGCTAACCATTCAACTTACTTTATGCAATAAAAAAAGGCGCCTCGTGCGCCTTTTTTATTGCCCCGAAACTTTTTTCACTTATTTAACAACTTCAACATCCTTCACTTAATCACGACAGTCAATTTGTTATAGTAGTTCTATAACATAAACAACGTTGGGGTGTTGTCATGTCACATATTCTAATTACAGGCGGAACAGGTTTTATCGGTCGTAACCTCGTTCCTGTGCTGAAAGAACAAAACTTTGATATAACGGTGCTAACACGCTCGCCGGATAAGTACCGCGCCTACCCTACGTTTAACGGCGTGACCTTGACCAGCAGTTTGTCAGAAGTTGCGCCCGCAGACTTCGTTGTCAATTTAGCAGGTGCTAATTTATCAGCCAAACGTTGGAGCGATAGCTATAAACAAGAAATAGTCGAAAGCCGCTTAAATCTAACAGAAAACTTACTCGAGTGGATCAAAGGACAGTCTAAAAAACCTCATACCCTAATCAGTGGCTCTGCAATCGGTTATTATGGCGCACGAGGTAATGAGGAACTCGACGAAAGTTCTACTTCAGGAAGCGCCTCTGAGTTTCAAGTAAGGCTCTGTTCTCAATGGGAAGACGCAGCATATAAAGCAGAATCATTGGGTATTCGCGTATGCTGCATCAGAACTGGCGTGGTGTTAGGTAACGAAGGTGCACTGCAACAAATGCTCACGCCTTTTAAGTTTGGGCTAGGCGGAAAGCTCGGCAGTGGCAACCAATATTTTTCATGGATTCATATTGAAGACCATATACGAGCACTGATGTACTTGATCAATAATCACGATCTGTCAGGTTCGTTTAATTTAACAGCACCCCACCCTGTCACTAATGAACGACTAACGAAAGCACTCGGCAAGAAGCTTGGCAGGCCGACCTTTGCAACCATGCCTCCATTTGCGCTTAAAATCGTTGTTGGTGAAATGGCAAACATGCTTTTAACGGGACAAAGGGTATTCCCTAAAAAACTTGAAGAGAAAGGCTTCACCTTTGAGTATCCAACCATTGATGAAGCCTTAGAAGATTTAGTTGATTAGTCCGACTCTTTTGCTTGCTCAACTAACTTTTTTACATCTTCTCTAAGCTGCTTCGCATCGAAAACAATGCCGTCTTTAATGGTGTATTTTACACCACCCACATACTCAGCTTTGTTATCAAGGCCTAGTCTGTAATGACCCGTTCCGTATAAGACTTTAAAGTTGGCAATCGGGTTTTCTTCAACAATCACTAAGTCGGCTAACTTACCAGCCTGAATCGTGCCAATTTTATCGTCCATGCCTAAAGCTTCTGCACCATTGATCGTTGCTGATTGAACGACTTCCAGAGGATGGAAGCCTGCTTCTTGTAACAACTCTAACTCGCGAATAAACCCGAAACCGAATATTTTATAAATATAGCCAGTATCCGAACCTGTGGTGACGCGTCCGCCGTGATTCTTAAAATCATGCAGGAAGCTCATCCAGATTCTGTAGTTATTTTTCCAGTCGATTTCGTTCTGCGTAGTCCAGTCGAAAAAGTAAGAACCGTGCGATTCACGATTTGGCTCGAAAAAGGCCTTAAGTTTTGGATGAGTGAACTCTTCGTGCCATGGTGCATTGCGCGCACGCATGACGTCACGACTCGCTTCGTAAATAGTCAGCGTTGGGTTTAGCGTAAAATCCAACTCAATCAGCTCATCGCGTACAGTGTTCCACTTCTCTGAACCTTTCTTGGCGGCTTGTTGCCACAAACGACCCGCTTCAGTAAAGCGGTGTGATTCGTTGTTGTAGTTATACTCTAGTGGATAGTCCTGAATCACTTTATCGTTAAACAAAGCTTCTGGCAGACCATACCAGTGCTCCATAGAAGTTAGCCCTAAACGCGCAGAGTCTAAAGCGTTGGTCCCCACCACGTTTAATTGGGCATGATGCATCATAGTGCCTAAGCCTTGTTTATTGGCCTCATCAAGAGCAGCCCCCATCATCTGACGCGGCAAACCAAAAAACTTAATACCTTTCGCCCCTTTGTCAGCAACATGACGTACCCAACGACGGGTCTCTTTCGGGGTGGTAATTTCCTTATCCCAGTCCATATTGAAGCCTACATAAGGCACAATCCGTGGCGCAGTGATCTCATTATCGTCACTCAACTCTTGGTGTTTTAATGTCCAGTCTAGACCGTTAAAACTACCCGGTTCACGTACCGTCGTGATTCCGTGGCCTAGCCAGAGCTTAAACGGATACTCGGCAGGCAGCCCATCAACACTGCCTGCAATATGTCCGTGCATATCGACAAAACCTGGCATTACATAATGCCCACTTATATCGATCACCTTATCGCCAGGCCCGGCCTTAGGACGACTCAATTCTTTAATCTTGACACCAGGAGCACCGACCGATCGTACCGAGACAATTTTATTGTCTTCAATAATAATATCGACAGGGCCGAAGGGTGGCGCACCTTTGCCATCTATCACAATGCCGCCACGTAAAATCAATCGCTCAAATGGCCCCTCACCTTCAGCGCGTTCTGGTGCATCCAAAGTGCGTGCAGATAAAGTAAGGCTTAATACACAAGATAGTACGAATAATATATAACGAATCATTTTAATATCCCCAAACTTAGGTAGGGACAAGATGCACTATGTACCACAAATAATCAAGGCTCGAGAGAAGTCTAGCTAGGTCATCTTGATTTTTATGGAAAGCTACAATAACAGACAGTGGCAACAGCCTTAAGCTGAAATAGCTAAACGAGGTATAGACCTGCTTGGCCTAACACTTAGCCAAAATCGGTTATATCCAAACCGAACTCATCTAACGACTCTCGATCTAATTTCAGTCCAGTCAACGGTGGGATCACCAGCGTGGATATCGAGGATATGTCCATATCAGGCAAATCTTTAAGCACAAACGTATCAATTCGAGGCTTTTGAACTGGTATAAAAGGAGCTTCATACAAGATCATTTCATGCTCAAGTGGGAACCATTTATTCAAAATACGCACAGTCGCCTGAAGGTTTTGCTCCGTTGTTTTAAACGTTTTTAGCGTATGCTCCCCTGCTAGACCGATCTGCCATAAAATCGTATAAGCGGCCGTATTAAGAGGCACACCACTAAATAAAAACTGAGTCGCCTCATAGGCTTGGCAGCCTGTCGTACCAGGATCAAACCCAAGATCCGCGTAAAGACAAGCGTCGGCAGAAACCCCAGGCAGCATCTGAGCTGGGTAACCTTCTTCATTTAAGCGCTCAATGGCGAAATGTCCAACGCAAGCAAAAATTCCCGGGTGACCATAAAGCGCCAGTACGACCTTCTTGCCATCGCGCACAGCCTGACAGACCACTTCAGTCATGTCTTGATAGGTTTGTCGACGAGACTTCCCTTCGGCATATAGGTATTGCAGACTTTGATAGGAAGGGTTTAAAGATTTCACCCAATCCTCTGAGAGCTTATCAGGCAAAATACCAAAGACACTTTCAGCCTCTTCAAGGTAGTGTTTTGACAATGTTGTAATCTGACCGGCTAGCGTAATTCCTGTGCCAATGCAGGTTAAAGAGCCTGTAGCGTTATTATTCATTTAATGATTCTTAATATATCTGTGTTTGGTTTCTGCCATTTCTTTTAGCTTGATACATAGCGTTATCAGCTTCAATAATTAGCTCTTCTAAGGATTCACCGTTACTTTTCGCTGCAACTCCAAAGCTGGCAGTAATTTTAAAGTCGTTAGGTAATTTTGCATGCTCTATATTTTTAAAGGCTTCAGCGCAGCGCTCAATAAATTTCTTAGCATCATCACTCGTGCATTGAGGTAAGATCACTATAAACTCTTCTCCTCCAAGTCGACCAAACACGTCAACTGGTCGTGTTCGCTCTTTCACGCAGTCACTGACTTTTTTCAATACCCAGTCGCCCATTGCATGTCCAAAACGGTCATTAACGGTTTTAAAATAGTCCAGGTCGAAAATAATGACACAATATTGGTTATTATCGATAAGACTATTGTGATGAACCTCATGAGCAAGTTTTAACGCATACCTACGATTTAATGTGTTTGTCAGCGCATCCGTTTGCGATAATCTTTGGTAGCGTTCTTTTTGTTTCTTAACCCGCCACGACCATAAGCAAATCCCCACTAGCAAAATTAAAACTATCGCTAAGAGTAACTGAAAGTTTCTTTTCGACTGCTCTTTAACTTGACCGGTCAGTTCAAGCAGTTTGTTTTTCTGGTCTAAAATTTTAATTTGCGCGTTTTGGTCCAAATGCGCATACTTCACTTTTTGATAGGCTAAGTTTTTACTTCCTTGATCAGCAAGCATCTCATCTTGAATCTGAACAAGCTTTGATAGCGCTTTAAAAGCTTCAATAGAGTTACCGTTCTTTTCATAATACTTAGCCAACAACTCTGTCGCATCCTTTCTATTCACCCCAGATTCTTGTATTTCAGTTTCTTGCAAAACTTCATCAATATATACTTTGGCCTTCTCCAGCTCCCCAGTCTCTAAAAAAACACGCGCCAAACCCAGTTTGATTTGTAGAACATCAGGGAGATAGCCGTTATCAGAGGATATATTTAGTGCTGTGATATAGGCCAGCTCAGACTTTTCTATTAATCCATGATTCAAGTAATTTTGCGCTAGATTTTTATACAGATGAGCATCGATGACCAATAGATGTAAACCTTTACAGTAATCGATAACTTCTTTGAGTCGTTCCTCGTGATTAATACTGCTATCTTGGCTTAAAAAAACACTGGCTACTAATGCCTTTGCATAGCACTGATTTCGATTATCATTCATGGCAACAGCGATTTCGTTTGCCTTGTGAACGTACTCTAAAGCTTCATCGTAAGCTTCTAGCTCTACAAAAACATTAGCCGCAGCATAGTAAGAATTAAACTGTAAGGATTTATCTTCAATCTTTGGAGTTATTGACAGACCATCAAATAAGTAACTAAAAGCCTTCTGATATTCATTCAGGCCCATATAAATTTGAGACAGCAAAGAATAAGCAGCTAGCCTTGAGTCCTCGGACACATCCGTTAGCTGTAACAATAACCTTAAGGGTCTTTTTGCTTTCTGGCTTTCTGCTTTCAATATATAAAAGTACGATTCTTGAATATAGAACCGTGCTTTCTGCTCATCGCTTTCAAACTCATCCCACCGATTTTGCAAGTCCTGAATCAATTGAAATGCTTGGCTTGAGTCTCTTGTGTTGCTTTCCCTTAGTAGCTTTAAGTCCTGCTCTATCTCCGCACTTGCCGTGTCGCATACAAAAAGCAGGACCAGGATAAATACAAGCTTCTTCACAGGATGATTACAAGTTATGCTCTTTTACATTGTGAACAACAACAGGGTACTCTCCACCATCCCCAGCTAACTGCTTCAATTTTGCTATATCAGCATTTTGAACAGCATCAATCTCGTCATCATTTAAACCAGCAGCTTTCATCGTACCAACAGGTTCAGCTTTATAGTCTTCCAGTAGTTTAGCGTTAGTGCCTAGCTCGGTTAAGAACTTATTTAAAATTGACATTTTATTCCCCATAACGGTTGTTTATTATTTGCGCAACCATAAATAGTACAGATTTCAACGCATTATGCTACTGTTTTTTTATGCAAGGGAATATAAAATGTACGGCATTACGCCCTTTAGCTTGCAAAATAATTAGTTCTCGCCACCGATTCCTATATTCTATAGCCGGGATAATTACCTGCTTTTGTAACGGATTGGACTTTAATTAAGCAGTGTGGGCTATTGCTCTTGAGACAAAAGTAGAGCTGGAAATCGAGGATGAGGACTAACGATGTACGAAGCCTCACAACATATCAGTCGTGAAGCGCCCCTTTTGAATTGAAACCAAAACTTATAAGAAAAAACCCGAGTTCGCTAACGCTTGTCGAGGCTACGCTTGCTATTGCAGTATTGATACCAATAAATAATTTAGGAGTCCAATAACAATTTCCGATAAATGTACTCTGACCCCATTAGTTCTGCATTAGTTCTGCGCTAACCTTCAGACTCAGGCTCTTTATCTATGATAACTATTTCTTGTAATAAGCGGTTGTCAATGGCGCCAGCTTTTAATTTGTTAGAAAATTGTTTACTCCCAAACCCATACTCACTTTCTAATAAAATAATACTCTTAAATGATAAGCTCCCATCAGCTTTTTTTTCTTCAAAGGAGTGTATAGCAACTAGTTCCTGCTCAACAATTAAAAGGTACCTAATGTTTCCCGTTTCTAAGTCCTCGACTCTTATTGCTCGAGATCGCCCGCTGTATTTTTTTATGAACTCTTTACCAGTTTTACTCCCACTAAAGTCAATAACAGGAACCTCATTAAATCGCTGCTTATTAAAATCCCAACTTTTAAAACTTTCCTTTAGGGGAAAAGCCAAGCCACCAAAGCCAGTAGAGCAAAACCATTCCATACTCTTACAATAAAGGATACCGCCTGTAACTGAATCACCCATAGTGCTGTTACCAGACTGGGAATAAAAGACAGGCTGTACAATCACAACATCATCTTTAATTGCAATGTACTTATAAGTTACGTCTTCAGGAGAGAGAGATAAAGACAGCGTCATAAGTGTGAATAAAATGTTACTTATCATATATTCCTCTTAGTTTATTCATGTATTTGGAATAAGAGTAATGGGGTCAGAGTATAATATACACTTATTGTCTGCTAAGAACTTCATAACTAAAAGAGCCGCAGTAAATGCGGTCCTTAAATATTTAAGTTTAAGCTTAACTTCTACTTCAACCTAAACCTTACTGCTAAGGTTGCTAATAGGAATAATGGGGTCAGAGTACAATATACACTTGTTGTCCGCTAAGAACTTCATAACTAAAAGAGCCGCAGTAAATGCGGCCCTTAAATATTTAAGTTTAAGCTTAACTTCTACTTCAACCTAAACCTTACTGCTAAGGTTGCTAATAGTAATGACAGTAACCACCAGTCATTCGAACCACCGCCACCACCTGATGATGCTGAGTTAACCGTTATCTGAACACTTGCTGTCGCAGAAGCATCATAAGGATCTGTGACGGTATATTGAAAACTGTCACTACCTGTAAAGCCTGCGTTTGGCGTGTATGTGAAGCTAGTGCCTGAGACGGTTAAGCTACCACTTGCTGGACTTGTGTTCTCAAACGCAAGTTCATCGCCATCTGGATCAGTAGCATTAAATGAACCTGAGACAGCTGTATCTATATCAGTGCTTAAGGTCACTGTATTAGCTATCGGTGTATTGTTAACAACAGTGATCATGACTATCGCAGAAGATTCAGCGCCGCTTGGATCTTTCGCAGTGTACTCAAAGCTATCTTCACCGCTAAAGCCGGAATCAGGCGTATAAGTGAAGCTGTCACCAGAAACTTCTAAACTTCCGTTAGCTGGAGCTGTATGCTCATAAGTGAGCTCATCACCATCCACGTCTGTCGCATCAAAGTTACCTGAAGTCTCTGTTTCAGTATTTGTAGAAAGGCTGACGTCATTAGTCACAGGGGCATCGTTTACAGGGTTAACCGTTATAGTTACTATAGCTTCTGACTTCCCACCATGTACGTCTTCTACTGAAAAAGTAAATGAATCTTCGCCATAAAAGTTTAACTCTGGCTCATAAGTAAACTGTCCGTTGGCATCGATGGTAACTGTACCGTTATTAGCTTCAGTTACAATTTCAAAAGAAATATCATCACCTTCAGGATCCGTAGCACTTACAGACTCTTCCAGAGAACTGTCTTCATCAATAGTGAACTCTGTGTCTGAGACAACTGGGTACAAATTATATTGATATAATCTCAGCTCGTTCTCAAAGCGGACAGCACCAGCAATATCTGAGCCATTAAATCCTAAACTTGATAATTCCGGCACCCCGTCTAACTGACTAATGACAGAAATATTAGCAGCGTCAGAGATATCAACGACCAACAACCCATTAGTTGAGCTCATCAAAATCGTGTCTGAATCGATTTCAGTAGCGGCCGTAACTATACCTAAACTTGGAATCTGACCAATATAGCTCGCTGAAGACAAATCTGATATGTCAATTAAAGCTACACCGTACTGGCTTGCTGAGATCGCAGTATCGCCAGATACAAAAAGCTTTGCTTCTGTCGTGTCTGAAAGGTTTGGTACCGTTATGATCACAGGATTTGCTGTATCAGAAAAATCGATAGCTAATAACTCATCATCAAGGCTAGAAGCTAATACATAGTCACCATACGGAGTTATTTCGGTAATGTATTGCTTAGAACCTGACTCTGCCAGTGGAAGGTTTACTGATGAGGTTAATGCTTGAACATCACTAGTTACATCATATAGAGCAATTGTCCCGTCATTAGTACCAACGTATAAAGTATCTTCTTTTTCTTTAATGAAAGAAATAAACCCATTAGCACTTGGTGTTTTGCTATCAAGGAAGGAGCTAGGGTTTAGTGTTGTAAAGTCATAAGTTTCAAGGTTTTTCTCAACGCCCAGCCAGCCAATATTATTTTTTATCTCACCAGCTTGAGTATTAATCCCAGCAGGAGTAGGCATTCGGCTTTTTGGTGTAAATGAATTATCAGCTTCAATATCAACAATATGAAACAAGCCTGTTTCATCAGATATTAACAGTCTGTTGTCACTTAGACTTAAATCCTCAGGGATCATAGATTGTGAGTAATTTCCAAGTGGATCCATATGTGGCATTGCAGTAGCTGATATATCTAATGTACGTAAGCCATCAATACCATAAGCAACATACATAACATCTGCACTATTCGCGAAACCATATACTTCGTGCGTGCCTGCTCTAACGTCTCCTTCAAATGACGGTGAGTTTGGTGTGCTTATATCGAACTGGAAAATTCGACCGTTAAACTTACCTGCATAAAGGTTATCGTCAATGATATGGAGTGTTTTCAACACATCTATCGGCTCAATGAAAGAGCCTGAATTTATGATCGATACGAAAGAGGGATTATTTATATCTGCAATATCATAGACGTGTAATCCATCACCCGCACCGATATAGAGCGTATCGCCAGCAATTTCGCTATCGTAAAAGATCGTACTGGAAGCTTCCGCTAAGGTTGTTAGTTCGACAATCGAGCTCTCATCCGCAATATCAAAAGCTCTTACCTTGTTAAAGTCGCTAACTAAGTATAAGTAATTGCCATTTTTTTTAAGCTCTGAAACATTACCTAAAGAACCGAAGGTTTGGGTATTAATGTTTTGAAGGTTAGACAAATCTGTCGCATTAAAAACAGTAATATCACTGTTTCCTCCAACCATATAAAATCGATTTCCATCGAGCTTCACACTATTAACGGCATAACCTGAAGAATCATGAGTTCCAATTAACGCAGGAGCTGAGCTATCCGAAAGATCGAAAAAGTGCACTGCAAAAGCACATCGAACAACCAAGGTACTTCCATCCAACTCCAAGTCTGTAGAATCACAGCCGATCTCAAGTTCTTCAATCAAGGTAACATTTGAACTATCCAAAACATCCAAAACAACCAAGTCTTCATTACTATCTACAGCGTAGGCCACATTATTATAATATGCCACATCATAGAAAGGCCCCATTCCGTAAGAAGACTCTAAATCAATTAAAGTTCCAGGTTGGGCTTGACTAGTTACTGAAGTTAAAGATAAGGCGCAAGCAAACGTTGCTATCAATTTTTTCATTAGGAATTCCTTTTTTAAGTATTGGCCTATTTTTATTTAAACTATATAAAGAATTACAATATAGGCGCTAGAACCATAATGCCTACGACTTATAAAAACAAGTATTCATGGAGAAAAAGGTTATAAAACAACTCACCTAATGCAAGTATGACTTAAGAAGGTGACTTTTGGGATATCTAAGAATTTATTACACCACTCGGCACATGTCCGCTGGCAACGTGGCCTTTGGCTCGGTCAATATGCCCTTCCTGGTCGTCGAAGAAGACGTCGGCGCCGAAGGCTTTGAGGAATTTGGTTTTATCCATACCGCCAAGGAACAGGGCTTCGTCGATACGGATGTCCCAGTAGCGCAATGTACGGATGACACGTTCGTGAGCTGGTGCGGAGCGTGCGGTGACTAGCGCTGTTCGGATAGGACAGTTGTCTTGTGTGTATTCTTTTTGTAGCTTGTGAAGGGCTTGCAGGAAGTTTTTGAACGGCCCTCCTTCTAATGGCTTTTGGGCAGACTGTTTTTCAGAGCGGGTAAACTCTTCAAGGCCATCTTGTTGGAAAATTTGCTCCGCCTCATCAGAGAACAAAACAGCATCTCCGTCGAACGCAAACTTTATGGTGTCGCTGTCGCTATCTGCCTGAGTCGGTGAAACAATGGTTGCAGCTGCAATACCTGCGTTAATCGCCTGTAGAACATCTTTAGGGTTTGTCGATAAGAATAAGTGTGCGCCAAACGCTTCTGCATAAAGGTAAGGGCTATTACCAGATGTAAAAGCTGCACGGGTTATTTTTAGCTGATGATTCTCAATCGAATTAAAAACTCTAAGCCCTGTATCTGCACTGTTTCGTGATAGCAGAATCACTTCAACTTTTGGCGTATCTTTTTTGGTTTCGTTTAAAGAAAGTAACTTTTTTACCAAACCAAAGGCAGCTCCAGGCTTAAGCATCTCGTCTTCGTGGTCAATTTGATACTGCGCATAGCTGTCGACACCACTTTCCATGTATATGCGGTGGCTTTCGGCAAGATCAAACAGAGCCGTTGACGATATCGCTATTACTAAAGTGTCATTAAATTCGATTGGCATAATGGTTTAGTTTTACCACTCTTCGCAGTCTTCCTCAAACTCACATTCATCTTCAATCGGCGGGCGGCCATCGTAAATCAAGAACTCTCTGCGTTGTAAATAAGCATCACGTACCATTAGGTACTCATCTAACGCTTCTTCCAATTGCTCTTCAAGCGGTAATAGCTGCGCTCGAGTATCAATTAACCACAGGGAACGTAAAGTCCATTCTGTCTGCGAGTCATTTAATGAGTCATAGGGGCTATACACGCCAAAAGAATCTACAGCAAAACCAATGCCGTCTCTTGCGTTAGAAGGGCCTATCAGAGGCAGCATCAGGAATGGGCCTGATTCAAAACCCCAAACAGCAAGTGTTTGACCAAAGTCTTCATCTTGCTCCTCAATACCCATCTCAGTCGCGGGATCTAGTAAACCAGCGATTCCGATGGTGCTATTAATAAGGAAACGTCCTGTACTTTTGCCAGCATCACCGAACTTGGCTTGCAATAAAGCGTTAACGATATTAGATATTTCACCTATATTATCGAAAAAATTAGAGACTCCAGTCTCTACGGGATCGGGCGTGATGTATTGATAACCCTCTGCAACAGGTTTCAACAACGCTTTATCGATAGAACGGTTAAATTCCCAAACAGCCCTGTTTCGTTCCTCATAAGGGTCTTTAGGGTTATCACCTGTCGTGGCGCAGGCCGTCAGCAATGTTGCTAACAAAATTATAATAATATGGTTACTTTTCATTCCTCAATAACCTTTCTATGCTCAATATGCGCTAATCATAAAGCACCAAAACACTTATGACCAGCGCTAAAGAGTTTAGCTACGCTTAAATTAGGCAGTCCCTAAAATGATGTCACGCTCTAGCAAACTGGTTAAGATTTGTAGCCCGCCATTCAGTAACTGTTCAGGGTTCGGGAACCCCGTTTCTTCGATGAGCTGTTCTAAAGCTTGCTTTCCAGTTATTTGTCGTCCTTGGTGCAAGTGTTCGATAAATATGTCCAAAAGCCGATAAGTCATTGAGTTACCTTCCATAAAGTCGACTTCATGTTTACGATTACGACTGATCATCAAGAAGGTTGGTGTCTCAGGGGCTTCATCAGGAATGTAACTAGCACCAATTCTATGAACCGGGTACTCGTAGACTAAACTATGAGCCAACGGAGACACCACTACTGGTTCATTGAATAAATCGCCGTTCCTTTCGTGAGGGATTTTTAGAATATCTTCTTTCGCTGAAACCGTTTTAACCTCCATCCATTCCCAATGCGCCAGCTCTAACATAAAGGGAAAGTCGTCAGCCTCTGCCTTACGATGCTCAGAAAGGTAGACAAAGAACTCTTTCGATATATCAATAAAGTAAGGTGACTCAGCTCTAAAGTCCGTGAAAAAAGCACGAACCATACGATGCCACTTATCATCCGATGTGATTTTTCGTAATACTGGAAAGCTGTTTTTACAGAAGTTCTCGATGTTGTTATAAAACAAATCATGATAAACCTTCATTCTTCTGGCTTCTATGCCAGTAGGAGCCTCAAACTCGGATGGGTTCCTGAGGTTCTTAGAAAACTGATATTGGATTTCTTGAAACTTTGGTAGTGAATTAGCCATAGGTAGTTAGCCCTATGCAATCGCTGGTTGATGATTGTGATTGGTGCTGTACTTATTCTGTAACTCTTTAATCTTGTCCACTTCTGCCAGAAGTTGTGGCATCGCAGGGATATTAAAGTCTCGCTCAAGTAATGTGGGGAACACTCCAAAGTGGTCATAGGCAGTTTCTAATAAAGACCACACATCGTCTTTAACATTCGCACCGTGTGTATCCACTTTTAAGTCATCAGCTTCATCGTAGTGTCCTGCGATATGAGAGTAAGCTACTCTATCTTTAGGTAGCGCTAACAGGAAATCTTTAGGGTCGTAGCGATGATTGATGCTATTAACGTAAATATTATTGATATCAAGTAATATATCGCAGTCAGCCTCTTCGACCACTGCTTTAAAAAACTCTAATTCAGACATTTCTTGGCCAGGCGCAGCGTAGTAAGAAACATTTTCCATCGCAAGGCGCTGTCCGATAATGTCTTGTACTTGCTTAATTCGGTCCGCAACATAATGCACTGCTTCTTCGGTAAATGGAATCGGCATAAGGTCGTACATGTGACCATCATCGCTACAGTAGCTTAAATGCTCGCTATAACAACGGATATTATGCTTTTTGATAAACTCTGCCACTTCTTTTACAAATGCCGTATCAAGAGGGCTGGGACTGCCAATCGATAAGGACAAGCCATGGATCACAAAAGGGAATCGCTCAGTATATTGGGCAAAAACTTGCTCTAAATGCCCACCAAAAGGTAACCAGTTTTCCGGAGCAACTTCCATAAAGTCAACGCTTGAAGCATCTAGCGCCTCAAACTCTCTCATGAAGTCACGTCTTAAACCAAGTCCTGCACCTGTTACTGGATACAAACAAATCACCTTTGAAGAGTTAATTAGTAGAAAGGAAGGGTGATGGAGAAACCACCACCCTATGGTCTAAAAGCTTAGAAGATTAAGCTACGCCGCATTTACCTTCGCCGCACTTGCCTTCTTTTTCAGTTTTGCCTTCACCGCATTTACCTTCGCCGCACTTGCCTTCTTTCTCGGCTTTATCTTCGCCGCATTTGCCTTCACCGCACTTGCCTTCTTTCTCGGCTTTACCTTCACCGCACTTGCCTTCGCCGCATTTGCCTTCATTTTCTTTAGCGTGATCTTCACCACACTTGCCTTCGCCGCATTTGCCTTCGCCTGCTTCGAATTTAGCAAGATCGTAACCAGCTTGAAGGTCATTTAATGCGAATGGGTTGTCGCTTGCAGCAGCTGTACCCATTGCAGCAGAAGCTGCAATTGATGCACCAACGATTACGGCTAATTTTTTCTTATCTTTGTTTAACATAGACTTACTCCTAGGTTGCTTACTTTAGTTAAGTTATTCAGAAACTTAGACTTACCATATCTGAATTTGTTACAGATTTTTTTTGCATTGTCTAAATTTGGCGTTTTTTGAGACAAATGTCACGCAAAAAATCACCTTGATAACACTATTCCACGTTTTCCGTGATTTCTATGTGAAAAGTTTCGCTGGGAGTTAAAGAGCTTTGTATGCTGGTCTGACCAAAGCGGTCACCTGGCTCGGGTTGTGCTAGGCCACTTTGTGATAAGCGGACTTGAATATAAATATTCTCAGCGTCCCACAGGTCAACACCTGGCAACATAACATCGCTTGGTGTAATTTTTTGAGGTGTATGAAGTTTAGAAATATCAATAGATTTTACCGCAACTGGAGGACCGCCTTTCTCGTTTCGAACAAGGAAGAACGCTTTTTTATAACGCGTCAACAAAAGTGTATCCACATTATCGATAACAACAGTGATGTGATTCAGCTGAGCAAGCTTAAGCTGTCGTTGAGCTTGTTCAATTTGCTTACTGATTAACTGGTGAGATTCGCTACCTGGCTCTCTATATTGCAACAATTGCTGCCAATAACTGATCGCAGCCTGATACTCCTGTTGTTTAAAATGATTAATGCCCTGCATCAACAAAGCGCCTTCATGGTTTGGCTCATTCATCAGTACAAGATTGATATGTCGCTCGGCATTCTCAAAAGCTTCTGGGCTACCCTGCTCCATAAAGTAGCGAGCAACCTCAATTCTGGTTTCAGCCCTAGGATTAGCCGCAACAGCTCTGGTAAAGGCTTGATCCGCTCTTGCCACTTCACCAAACCGCAAGAAAATATTGCCGAGTTCTCGCCATTTTTCAAAGTTTCCAGGGTCACTCTCGGTTCGCAATCTTAGTTCTGCCAATAGTTCTTGGATGGTAATTTCTTTCTGATCAGCTTTGTTCGCCAGTTGCTTAAGATCGAAGCCACTTAAACGCTGGTGCAACTCAGCTGTTTCTTCTAACTCTTGATGAGCGCCTTGATAGTAATAAATTCCTAAAGAACTTAGGCTTGCCAGCACCAATAGTGACAAGTAAGCAATAATTCGATGCTTACCCGTAAAGACTTGCCCAAATAACCATGCAGCCCATACCAAGGCTATTAATACAAATGCGAACCATACCAACATCAGTTACTCTTCCTCAGTTCCAGTTTGCTCAGGCTTTACTCGACGACGTCCAACCTTTAACAATACGGCAATTAAGATAACTAGAAACACTGCCAAAGGCGCAAACCACAAGAAGTAATTTGATGGTTTGACTGGCGGGTCGTAAAGCACAAAGTCACCGTAACGTTCTTGCATATAAGCTAAGATTTCTCGCTTGGTAGAGCCATTACTAACTTGCTGATAAACGATATATCGCAAATCTTCCGACAAACCAGCATTAGACTCAGCAATGGTTTGATTCTGGCACTTTGGGCAACGAAGCTCATTTATAATGTCAGTATAAAGCTGCTCCTGCTCTTCTGTCTTGAACTCATAGGTTTCAATAACAGCAAAGGCTTGTAAGCTCATTAATATGGCTATTGTGGCAATCAACTGTTTCATCATTTCATTCCCTCACTATCATTCTCTGCTGCGTCTTTTTGCACTTGCTCTAAAGGATACCCTTGAACTTGCTCTATCACCGGTAATATTTTGCTATTCCACACACGATCATCAATAACACCGACGTATCGGAACCTTACTTTGCCATCGCTATCCACGACAAATGTCTCAGGAGCACCGTAAACGCCTAGGTCGATACCCAACTGCCCGTCAACATCAGCGATGACCATTGAGTATGGGTTACCTTTCTTCTCTAAGAACTCTAACGCATCTCTCGCTTGATCTTTATAGTTAACGCCAACAATAGGTACTGGATATTGCTGTGAGAACTTCATTAAGTAAGGATGCTCTATATGACAAGGGCCACACCAAGTACCCCAGACGTTCAACAGAAACAATTTATTAGGTAAAGACTCTGATGTATAAACATGTTCAGGGTTTTGTAGCGCGGATAATTTAAAATCGGGCACGGGTTTATCGATCAAATTTGAGTTCAGTTTTTTAGGGTCTTTTTCTAACGCAAACCAAAAGAAAATGACTAAAATGATAAAGGTAACTATTGGTGCTACCGCTAACACTAACTTCTTATTCACCCGAACTCTCCACAACGCTAGTTGTTTCTGATTTAGTCAGCTTTTTTTCACGGCGCCTTTGGCGATAGCGCTTATCTGAAACTGCTAACAAACCACCCAAAGCCATAAAAATTGAACCTAGCCATATCCAACGTACAAATGGTTTATAGTAAACACTAATAGCCCATGCACCATCATCTAGCGGCTCACCCATCACCACGTATATATCTCTGAATAAGCCAGCATCAATATCCGCTTCGGTCATAACCATTTTAGACGCATTGTATTTACGTTTCTCAGGGTGTAAATCAGTGATCAACTCGCCCTCAGAATAAATACGGAAGCTGCCCGCTGATGAGATGTAGTTTGGCCCTTCGGTATTCTTGAAGTCGTAAAACTCAACATCTAAATCTTCTACCTGAACTGTCTCACCCTGGCTAATTTTAATGTTTTCTTCGATACTGTAATAAGAGGTCAACACAACCCCTAAAACCGTTACTGCTACGCCCAAGTGAGCGACCAGCATTCCCCAGTAACTACGACTAATTTTCTTCACGCCGATAGTGAAAGAAGTGCTTTTTGAGGCTTGCGCTAGCACATACTTAGCACAGCCGGCCAACACCCACAGCCCAAGAGTCGTTCCAACTAATGCCATAGGCTCAATACCACCCATGATAATAACCACGGCTAAAGCAATTAAAATACTGCTTATAGCCCAGAGCCAATACTTTGTCAGCATGGGCTTCATCGATTCTTGTTTCCAATTAATTTGCTGACCAATCGGCATCAAAATTAAAATTGGAATCATGAAAATTGAAAACATTAAATTGAAGTACGGAGGGCCAACCGAAGATTTATCACCAGTAAAGGCTTCTTGAATCAGCGGATGCAAAGTCCCTAACAAGACCATAAAAGTCACAACCGCGAGTAATGCATTGTTAAACAGCAGTGCGGTCTCACGAGAAAAGAGTCCAAAATTGGCTTTGGAACGTATCTTGCTCGACTGAATCGCGTAAATAAGTAATGAAGCGCCTACCACAATACCTAAGAACACTAAAATAAAGCGCCCTCTTACTGGATCATTTGCAAACGAATGAACAGATGTTAGAACACCTGAGCGTACCAAGAAGGTTCCCAGCAAGCTCAATGAGAAGGTTAAAATAGCCAGCAAGACCGTCCACGACTTAAACACACCACGCTTTTCTGTTGCCGCCAACGAGTGAATCAAAGCGGTACCTGCGAGCCAAGGCATAAAGGAAGCATTCTCTACCGGATCCCAGAACCACCAGCCACCCCAGCCGAGCTCATAATATGCCCACCAACTACCCAGCGCGATACCTAGCGACATAAAAATCCACGCCACGGTCGTCCATGGACGGCTCCAACGAGCCCAGTGGTGATCTAAATCCCCTTGAAGCAAACCAGCGATAGCGAAGGCAAATACGACCGAAAAACCGACATAGCCCATGTACAACATAGGTGGGTGTACGATCAAACCAAAGTCTTGCAGCAACGGATTTAAGTCAGAACCATCGATCGGAATAAACGGCAACACACGATCAAAAGGATTTGATGTAAATAAAGTAAAGGCGATAAAACCGATTGCAATAAAGCCCATCACTCCCAAAACACGGGTAATTAATGGCTTTGGTAGCGACTTGCTGAAGAGTGCCACAGCCGCCATCCAGCCGGTTAGGATAAGTACCCATAGGAGTAAGGAGCCTTCGTGAGCACCCCAGACAGCGGAAATTCGGTAATGAATCGGTAGCTGAGTATTAGAGTGGTTCGCAACGTAAGCAACCGAGAAATCATTATTGATAAAGGAAATCGTTAAGCAAACAAAGCTCGCAAGAATAAGAGCAAAAATACTGATCGATGCACGTTTTGAAAACTGCATCAAACCTTGGTGTTGGTAATGCGCACCAATAAACGAAAGCACACCTAAAAATATGGCGTTAATAAACGCCATGATTAATAAAAAATTACCGAGTTCAGGGATCAAGACTAGTACCTAATATTCTGATGATTTTGACTTACCGGGATGACCATACTTTTCCAGCGACTGCTCAACCTCTGGAGGCATATACTTTTCATCGTGCTTGGCTAAGACTTTCGATGCGACAAATTCTGTCTTAGAAACCAGCTGACCTTCAGCGATCACGCCTTGGCCCTCTTTAAACAGATCAGGCAAAATGCCGTGGTATTGCACTCTTAGCGAGTTTTGGTTATCTGTCACAGTGAACTCTACATCAAGCCCATCGGCAGCGCGCTTGACCGAGTTATAGGCCACTAAACCACCAACGCGGATGGTTTTGTTCAAAGGTGCTTTGCCTTGGCTAACTTCTGTTGGTGGGTAAAAATGGTTTATGTTCGAGCTTAACGCATAAAGAATTAAGCCAACTGCTGCCGACAGCAGGGCTAAACCACCAATAATAGCGAATAATTTATTTCGACGATGTGCTTTCATGAGTTCTACAGTTTAAATTCGTTTGGTTTTACAATGTCTCAACAGGAGTAACCACACAGTAGTGTTACTCAGTTGGTGATACCTTCAGCTTACGAGCTTTCGTTCTTTCGCCGCTAGGCGCTTTAGCTTCTTGCTGCGCTTTTTGCTTCAAAGATTTCAGCATCATACGAAAGCCAATAAAGAGACCTAGTAACACGATTAAGGTCATAAGGTAGCTCGACCATACATAAGCGCCATGCTTGCCCATAAAGATAAATTCATGCCAACTGCTCATGCATCACCTCTTTCTGTCGATTGTCCTGTTGCCCACTCGGTTACCCAGCGTGCTTTTTGGTTTCGTAAAATAATTTCAGCTCTCAATCGCATGATGACCAGAGCCGCGAAAAGTAGGTACATCGCGCCCAGCATCAAAAACAGCGGTGTCTGAAACGCAGGATCAAGTGCACCTTCTTCTGTCACAGAGTAACCCTGATGCAACGTATTCCACCACTTCACTGATAAGTAAATAATGGGAATGTTAATCACGCCGACAATCGCCAAGATAGCACCGGCTTTATCCGCTTTTGAGCGATCTGAAAACGATGCGTGTAAAGCAATATAACCTAGGTAGAGGAACAATAATAACAACTCAGACGTCATACGAGCGTCCCATTCCCACCAAGTTCCCCACGTTGGCTTACCCCATACGGAGCCTGTAAACAGTGCCAAAAAAGTCATGGCTGCGCCTACTGGCGCGATAGACCGTACGGCTGCGAAAGCCATCTTCATTTTCCAAACCAAGCCCACCGTAGCTGCAATCGCCATTGCTATATAAGCAATCATAGACAATGCCGCCGCAGGCACATGCACATACATGATACGGACCGTATGGCCTTGGCCTTGGCGTACCTCAATTGGCGAAGCCCACAATGAGTAATACAAGCCAACAGCCAGCAGTATCAACGTCGCTCCCCATATCCATGGAAGCCACTGACCTGTTTTTTGGAATAAATATTTTGGAGAACCTAGCTGGTGAAACCAGCGCCAAGCGTTTGCCATTAAACCTTAACCTACTGAAATTTTAAGTGCGCGACCCGATGCGAAAGGCGCAAATACAATTGCTATCAATAAAAAAGCGCCCAAGATGGCGAGTTCGCCATTATAACGCATATTTTCTAGGGATGCTGTAACTGTCGAAGCCCCAAATATCAAAATTGGCACATACAAAGGAATGATCAAAATTGAAACTAACAGCCCGTTTCGGCTGGCCGCCAGAGTGAGGCTCATGCCCACAGCACCCAGCAAACACAAAGTTGGAGTACCCAGTACCAAGCTCAGCATAAGCACCCATGTATGAGATGAGCCGGCACTGCCATAGTTAATTTGCATCAATACCGCCAATAATGGCGATAAAATGACTAGTGGTAGTCCTGTTAATAACCAATGAGCCAATATTTTGCTGATGGCCACCGAGGTCGGCGAGCTCATTAAAAGCAGTTGCTCAAGCGAACCATCTTGATAATCACTGCGGTAGAACTGTTCCAATGACAATAACATAGCTAACAGTGCCGCGACCCATATCACGCCTGGAGCAAGCTTTTGTAGTACTGGAGCCTCTGGGCTTACTGCAAAAGGAAATAAACTGACCACAATGATGAAAAATAGCAATGGAATGGCTAGGCCAATCCAGTTACGGCGTGCGACTTTCAATTCTCGTTTCAGCAGAGTCAAAATCATTCGTGCTCTACTCCAACGTTTTGGTCGACCGGCAGCTCGTCAATGTGATGGTGCGAGGTAAACAGTACCACCCCGCCCTGTTCTTTAAACGCTAAGGTTTTATCGGCCAGCCAGCCTCGCGTCTTTTGATCAAGGTTGACGAAAGGCTCATCTAAAATCCAAATCTTCGCTGGCTCAAGCATGAGTCGTGCCAAGGCCACTTTATGCTGCTGTCCTGCCGACAATTCTGCAAACATACGGTTTTCCAGACCACCAATGCCTAATTCCCTCAACACACCTGAAATATCATTAGAAAGACTTTTCTGGTGAACCCGCCCTTTTAAGCGCAAGTTAGCGTAAAAACGTAAGTTTTCAGCAATCGTCAGCTCGTTTTTCATCGACAAGCTGTGCGCCAGGAAAATTAAATCTTGGAAATAACCAGAGTCAGGGTGATTAATTGGTTTTTTGTTCCAGTAGACCACACCATGGTCTTCCGGTAATAGCCCCGCTAAACAGCGCATCAGGCTGGTTTTGCCAGCGCCATTTTCACCATAAAGGTAAGTAATGGTTGAAGGAGCGAGATGCAGATCAGCATCTTCTAGAAGAACTTGCTCAGATCGAGAAACCGTTAGCTCATGGGCATATAGTCCATCGAATTGTATGTCTTGAGATTGAGACATCTGAGCTGCGGCTTGGCATAAGTTGCTTTGCCCTGAATTATAGTGGGCTTAGCGCCTTATGCCAATGATTTTACGTATATTTACCTAAGCTCAGCTTATGCCAATGCTTTCAGTACAGCGTCGCCCATCTCAACCGTCGAGACTAGCTTATCACCTTCAGTATGGATATCCGCTGTGCGGTAACCTTGATCCAGTACCGTCGAAACAGCTTGGTCAATTTTGTCCGCTAATGCACCTTCGCCGAAGCTATGGCGCAACAACATTGATACTGACAAAATAGTAGCCAGTGGATTAGCTTTGTCCTGACCAGCGATATCAGGCGCTGAACCGTGAATCGGCTCGTACATACCTTTACCGTTCGCGTCCAAGCTCGCCGAAGGCAACATACCAATAGAGCCCGTCAACATCGCTGCACAATCTGACAAGATATCACCGAACATATTGCCCGTTACCATCACGTCAAACTGTTTAGGCGCGCGAACTAACTGCATAGCCGCGTTATCAACGTACATGTGAGTCAATTCAACTTCAGGGTACTCCTTGCTCACACGATCCATCACTTCGCGCCATAGCTCAGTCGCTTCAAGAACATTCGCCTTGTCTACTGAACATACTCGCTTATCGCGTAACATCGCAGCTTTAAACGCCACGTGAGCAATACGCTCAACTTCGCTTTCCGAGTAAACGTAAGTGTTAAAGCCTTGGCGATCGCCATTCTCAAGTGTGCGAATACCGCGTGGTTGACCGAAATAAATACCGCCGGTTAACTCACGAACTATCAAAACGTCTAGGTCAGACACAAGTTCAGGCTTCAAGCTCGAAGCGTCAGCCAGTTGCTTATATAAAATCGCAGGACGCAAGTTACCAAACAACTCTAACTCGGAACGTAACTTCAACAACGCCTTCTCTGGGCGCACTGAAATATCATACTGTTCCCACTTAGGGCCGCCTACAGCGCCCAAAAGAATAGCGTCAGCCTCTTTCGCCTGACCTAATACTTCGTCAGTTAAAGGCGTTTCGTGCGCATCATACGAAGAGCCACCCACCAACGCAGACTCATAAGTCACGTCCAAGCCGTGATTCTCTATCAACGCATCCAACACACGCGTTGCCTGCCCTACAATCTCAGGGCCAATACCGTCACCCGGTAATACCAATACTTTTTTAGTCATGTTTAATCCTACTATTAAATTTTTCTGTCATTGCGAGGCAGTAAGCCGAAGCAATCTCCTACAGATTGCCACGGATTCTTCGAATCCTCGCAAAGACACGAATCTACTATTCTTAATACGAGAGAAATTGTTTCCTGGCGCGGCTTTTTGCCTAATTTGATGCGGAGTTTACAAACAGTAAATGAGCACGCAAATTAGGCAAAGTAACAAAGTCAGGGAATAATTTAGCCGTATTAATTAGAGCTGAAAAGCCAAGGTGCTCGCTTCGCACGCTCCTCTTCATATTTACTGATCGCATCTTCTTGCTGCAACGTAATACCAATATCATCCAAGCCGTTGTACAAGCTATGCTTACGATCTGACTCAACCTCAAAGCCAATCACATCACCATTCGGCATCGTGACCGTTTGTTTATCTAGGTCGATATCTAGCTTAAAACCTTCATTCGCTTCAGTTTGCTCGAACAAGGTATCCATCGTCGCGTGATCTAATACGATCGGCAAAATACCGTTCTTGAAACAGTTGTTGAAGAAAATATCAGCATAACTCGGCGCGATGACCGCTTTAATACCATAATCTTCCAGCGCCCAAGGAGCGTGCTCACGGCTTGAGCCACAACCAAAGTTCTCACGCGCTAATAAAATCGAAGCGCCTTGATAGCGTTCTTTATTCATCACGAAGTCAGGGTTTAAAGGACGTTTTGAGTTGTCCATGCCTGGCTCGCCATGATCCAAATAACGCCACTCGTCGAATAAGTTCGGGCCAAACCCAGTACGTTTAATCGACTTCAAAAATTGCTTAGGAATAATCGCGTCCGTATCAACGTTAGAGCGGTCTAAAGGTACGACTAAACCTGTGTGTTGCGTAAAGGCTTCCATTAGTGCACCTCCGAAGCTTTTGCTAATTCTGAATCTAACTCGAGTTCACGCACGTCAACAAAGTGACCGTGAACCGCTGCCGCCGCTGCCATTGCAGGGCTGACTAGGTGTGTACGCCCGCCCTGGCCTTGACGACCTTCGAAGTTACGGTTTGAAGTTGATGCGCAGTGCTCGCCCGACTCTAAACGGTCAGCGTTCATGGCTAGACACATGGAACAACCCGGCTCACGCCACTCGAAACCTGCTTCAGTAAAGATGGTGTGTAAGCCTTCAGCTTCCGCTTGTTCTTTTACCAAACCAGAACCCGGAACCACCATCGCCTGCTTGATGCTTGGTGAGACTTTGCGACCTTTAGCGACAGCTGCCGCTTCGCGTAAATCTTCGATTCGTGCGTTAGTACAAGAACCAATAAACACTTTATCTAGCGGAATCGACGTAATCGGCGTATCCGCTTTCATGTCCATGTACTGAAGTGCGCGCTCGATGCCTTCTTTCTTAACAGGGTTTGATTCTTTTTCAGGGTTAGGAATATTACCAGTCACCGGCTTCACCATCTCTGGCGACGTGCCCCAAGTGACTTGAGGAATAATGTCTTCCGCTTTCAGCTCAACCACGCGATCAAATTGTGCATCAGCATCGCTGTGCAAGTCTTTCCATGCCTCTACCGCCATGTCCCACTGCTCGCCTTTTGGCGCAAAAGGACGGCCTTTAACGTATTCGATAGTTTTGTCATCCACAGCTACTAAGCCAACGCGCGCGCCCGCTTCGATTGCCATGTTACAAATCGTCATACGACCTTCCATTGATAAGCTTTCGATAGCTGTACCAGCAAACTCAATCGCATGGCCATTACCGCCAGCCGTGCCGATTTCACCGATAACCGCCAAAACGACGTCTTTCGCCGTAACACCAGTGCCCAGCTCGCCATCAACGCGAACTAGCATGTTCTTCATCTTTTTCTGGCGCAAACATTGAGTCGCTAAAACGTGTTCAACTTCTGACGTGCCCACACCAAACGCCATCGCGCCGAAAGCGCCGTGTGTTGCAGTGTGCGAATCACCACAGACCATGGTTAAGCCCGGAAGCGTATAGCCTTGTTCAGGGCCAACGATGTGCACGATACCTTGGCGGATATCGTCCATCTTAAATTCTGTTACGCCGTAACTGTCACAGTTATCATCCAAGGTTTGGACCTGAATACGTGACACTGGATCCGCGATGCCGTTAGTACGGTCAGTCGTCGGTACGTTATGGTCCGGCGTCGCTAAGTTTGCTTCTAAGCGACGCGGTTTACGGCCAGCAATACGCAAACCTTCGAATGCCTGCGGAGATGTTACTTCGTGTAATAATTGACGGTCAATATAGATCAATGCTGATCCGTCGTCGTTTTCTGCGACAAGATGGTCTTCCCATAGCTTGTCGTAAAGCGTTTTTCCAGCCATTAACTGTGCCTCATTTGGTCTTTTCACATAATTAAAATAGCCGCACATTCGCAGCAAAGTGGAACAAGTGTAGACCTTCTTGTAGAATAACTCCAATTCATTATTTTTATAAAACCCATAACCATTAGGAATGCGCCAAACTTAAGCAAGTTATATTATGGATATCGAACTACTGAAAACATTCTTAAGCGTTGCACGGCTTAAATCCTTTACGCTTGCCGCGAAAGAGTTGCAGTTGACACAACCCGCACTAAGCAAGCGCATCAAGCGGTTAGAAGCCATGGTCGATAGCCAGCTCTTTGACCGAGTTGGCAATCATGTAGTGGTTACGGAGGCTGGCCAACTATTACAGCAGCAAGCACCAAAAATCATCAGCGATATCGAAGACGCAGTGCAGAATATTCGTGACTTGAGCGGCAAAGTTAGCGGCGAGCTTCATATCGGTACCAGCCATTACATTGGCTTGCATCTACTTCCCAACTACTTAGAGCAGTACGTCGATACCTTTGAGCAAGTAGATGTAAACATTGAGTTTATTGATTCTGAGCTAGCCTACGAGCGTGTATTAAGCGGTGATCTCGAATTAGCACTGCTAACATTTCCAGCACAAAAAGATCCTCGCCTAGAGCATCAACTTATTTGGAAAGAGCGACTGGCAATCGTCTGCCACCAAGATTACGCCCTTGCCCATGAAGAAACGCCATTAGAACAATTGCAGCACTATCCCTGTATTCTACCTCCTGCCCACACCTTTCCACGCGAGCTGTTTGAGGTACAACTAGAAAAAGCAGGCGTCATTTTAGGCAAAGTAAAAACCGCCAACTACCTGGAAGTTATCGCTAAACTCGTCGCCTGTAAAATGGGCTGGACGTTACTCCCTACGCGGCTATTAACCGAACCGCTAGTGAGTTTGTCTTCAAAGCAGTTTCTATCAGACCGCGATATGGGTATTATTTACCGAACCAATAAAACCCTTTCTAACGCATCACAAGAACTGGTTAAATTGCTCAAAAGCGAAAAACCGGCTCACGTAAAAGAACAGGCATCTTTAAGGAGGTAGTATGAAACGACTTATTATGACCGCGCTCAGTGCACTTGCTCTACTAGCCAGTAACAACGCCGAAGCCATTGTCAGCGCTCAAAGCAAACAGCATTTTTCAGTAAAAATCGAAACCACCATCAAGGCTCCTGCTGAAGAGGTCTACCAGCAATTTATCAATGTCGGCGACTGGTGGGAATCCAGCCATACGTGGTTTGGCGATGCCTCGAAAATGTACATCGAACCACGAGCCAACGGTTGCTTCTGTGAAGTTAATGGCGATAAAGAAGCGATGCACATGACGGTTAGCATGGTCATGCCGAATAAAAATGTTCAGATGGTCGGTGGCTTAGGGCCACTGCAAAGCATGGGCGTTTATGGTCATATGTCATGGAACTTCGAAGAAAAAACCAAAGGCCTGACAACACTAACCATGACCTATTTAGTTAAAGGGCTTGTCGGCGAAGAGTCTAACATGATGGCAAAAGCCGTGGATAGCGTACTAAACACCCAAGTGAAAAACTTAGAATCTAAATTTAAATAGCACTTTAATCACACATAAAAAAGCCCGCAAAATGCGGGCTTTGCTTATAATCTATACTACTAGTCCGTTAATTTATTCAATGTGATAACTTCTTCCTTAAAAGACTCCATTGACTCATCTTTTGAAACAACTCCACCACACCACATGGTGTTCAGTCTACCGTCATCTTCAAAAGCATAAATCAAATATTCTTTCGACTTTTCAAACCAATAACCATAGCAGCCTGCGGCATTATAAGCGGTATGGAGAGTGCTTTCCTCTTTCCCGCCCTTCCATTGGTTTTGGATAGAAAAGCTAACAACAATCTTTTGATCACCAAATACATTGGAGCTTTCTAAATACTGTATTTCTTTTACAGAGCCAACAAATACGCTTTTTGAGCTCTCCAACTTCTGAGATACCTCTCCCATACTGCAGCTGCAAGAAAAAACGGGGGCTGAGAAAGTGAGTACTAATAAAAGTATAAACAGTTTCAATGATGACCTTTCCTTAATAATCAATTCAGAAGCCGGTTAGCTGGCTCCTGAATTGAGGTTATGACAAATTACTTCTTACCGATAACCAGCTGCAATAAACCAATAAGACCTAGTGCCCCGCCACCAATCATCAACCATGTGGCTTTGTCAGAGAAAGACCCAGTAAAGGCTTCTTTAACTTCCTCACCGACCGACTGAGTCATGTTATAGCCCCAGAAGAACAAGGCAATACCTACTGCTAACAATACAATTCCAATAATTTTCTTATTCATCATTTTTCCTCTCTTTTTTTGCTAGTAAACCTTATTGAATCTTAAACCACAAAATTACTTTGCAGCGTGATTTTCAACTTGTGCCCATACTCGCATCAAATTCCCAGAAAGCATTTTCTCAATATCTTGCTCTGAGTAACCTCTTTCCAATAAACCTTTAATCAGGTTTGGATAAGTCGATACATCCTTAAGTCCCGTTGGTAAGCTGTCGCCCACCCCATCATAATCCGAACCTAATCCAACATAATCAACACCGACCAAGTTAACCACATGGTCAATGTGATCTAACACATCTTCACGATCTGCAAATAGGAATGGTGTTTTCTGACGATAACTTTTTCTGAAACTTTCAATCGACGGTGCATCTTTCTTAGGGTCTAAGTTATTAGACTCGATGTAATTTTTTACTGCTTCTTTATAAGCATTATTGTTCTCGATTGAGTCCTGCGAAATAAACGTCGAGCCAAAATTAATAAAAATGACGCCGCCTTTCTCAGCCATGTCTTCAATCATATCGTCGTCCATATTACGCTCAAAACCTGGAGTGTAATAACGTGCAGACGAATGGCTGGCGATGACTGGAGTCTGCGACACTTCTAAAACATCATAAAACGCATCATCAGACAGGTGTGACACATCAACCATAATACCTAGGCGATTCATTTCTCGAACCACGTCTTTACCAAAATCACTCAAGCCTTCATTCGGGCGAGCTTCATCGTAAGAAGAATCCGACAAATGATTACTGCGAGAGTGCGCTAGGGTGATGTAGCGAATACCACGCTCATAAAAGTATTGGACGTTTTCTAGCTTACCTTCTATTGGTGAGCCGTTCTCCATCCCCAAAGGCAAAGATATTAAACCGTTCTTAAAGTTCTCTCGAACCTCAGCCGGACTCGTTGCTAAAGCAAACTTATTCGGGTTATTAGCCACAATCGATTCAACATTATCAATCAGCTCATTCGCTAACTTATAACTCTCACCTTCTGCTTCGAACTCCAAGTTCGCAGGAATATAAATCGACATGAACGGAGCGTCTAAACCACCTTTAACTGCGCGCGGATAATCAAAATCACCGCCCTCAGTCGCCACGCTAATATCTTCATTAGAATCATGCAGGCGATGCGGTACATCAATATGCAAGTCCGCAATAATATACTTTTTACTTATGGCCTGGGCTTGCTTTGCATAATCTGGCGCAGCCTCCTCTACAACAGGAGCCGAGCCGCAAGCTACTAAACCGAGCGCTACCGATGCAACAAGCGATGCAATCATTGTTTTTTTCATCATAATTGCCTTTTTAATAATAATTTGAGGTAATAGCATCATAAAGCGTCCAAAAATAATTGCAAAGACAACCTTATTCCAACCTTATGAACCAAGAACTCCTTCTCGAATCCATTAACCAAACCATGCCCTTCGGTAAATACAAAGGCCGTAAGCTTCTCGAACTCCCCGAGCCCTACCTCGTATGGTTCCACAAAAACGGCTTCCCCGAAGGCAAGCTCGGCAAACAGTTGGCGCTCATGTACGAAGTAAAGCTCAACGGACTAGAAGGCATGTTACGGCCGCTACTGAAATAAAGATTACTGGCTATAACCGTGAAATAGTAACAGTCGCTCAAAGATAGTGATAGAATTGGGCACAGATTAAACCGCCACAACGACCAGAGACATCCCAAGCCACATGAGCATATTCCAAGAACTCAACCCAAAGTTAGTCAAAGCCCTTGATAAATTAAATATCACGGAGCCAACCGATATTCAGCAGGAAGCGATTCCTGTGGTGTTAGATGGTTTGGATGTAATGGCTAGCGCTGAGACGGGCTCGGGTAAAACGGCGGCGTTTGTTTTGCCCATTCTGGAGCGTTTATTGGCTAAGAAAGCGCCGAACTCTGGAACTCGCGTGCTAATCTTAGCGCCGACTCGTGAGCTGGCTCGTCAGATCCATAAACAAACCATGGATTTAGCCAAGTTCACAGGCATTCAAGCAGGCTTAATCACGGGTGGCGAAGAGTTCAAGGTTCAACGCGCTGCCATGCGCAAAAACCCTGAAATTATTATTGGTACACCTGGCCGTATCCTCGACCATAGCCAGCAAGGCGCGACTGAGTTTGAAGATTTAGAGTTTTTAGTGTTGGATGAAGCCGACAAAATGCTGGATATGGGCTTTAGCGACGATGTTATCGCTATTGCTAATTATTGCTCTAGTGACCGCCAAAGCCTGTTGTTTTCAGCGACATTACAAGGCGCAGGCATACGCCATATCACCAAAACTCTGCTCAAAAACCCAGAGCCTATCACGCTCAACACCTATGAAGACGCCCAAGCGAACATTCATCAGTCGATTATTACAGCGGATAATTTAGAGCACAAAGAAAAGCTGACGGGGCAATTACTACAAAACGAAAAATATCGCAAAGCCGTGGTTTTCTGTAATACCAAGACTCAGGTTGAACGCTTAAGTGGCCTTCTCCGTTACCACAAGTTACGAGTCGGCCACATTCACGGCGATATCAAGCAAGACACCCGTAACCACATCATGGTGCAATTTCGCGACGGAAAGTTCGACGTTTTGATTGCCTCGGACGTCGCCGCTCGTGGCCTAGACGTCAAAGACGTTGACCTCGTCATCAACTTCGACATGGCGCAAAGCCTTGAAGATTATATTCACCGTATCGGGCGTACCGGCCGCGCAGGCGCAGAAGGCGCCGCCATATCCCTAATTACCCACAAAGACTGGAACCTCATGGTTACCATTCAAACCAAACTCGGCGCACGATTCGACGTCAAAACCGTCAAAAACCTCGTCGCCAAATACCAAGGACCACAAAAACTCAAAAAAAGTGGCAAAGCCGCCAGCAATAAAAAACGCAAACCCGCCGGCAAAAAAGGCATGACGAACCGTGACAAAAAACGCTTAGCGAAGAAACAAGACAAGAAACAAGACAAGAAACAAGAAAAGAAAGATTCCAACATCAGCTCAAAGCCAAAGAAAAAATTTGGTGGGATAAAGAAAGAATAACTTATAATTTTTGTTTAAGCGTTTCCAAGCTTCCACCTGCCTTTTGTATAGCTTCTAATAAAGAGGTGCTTGAAGTTTCTGGCTTTTTTAACTGATAAAAATAAGCACCTTTATATGTCATGTAATAGTCCCCGCTAGATTTTTTTGTTAATAAATCCAAATTAACAAGTTCCACTAACTCAGCATCACTGATACTATTCATAGCTTCTGAAGGCTCTCTATTAACTAACTGCTCAACAGCATTTTCTAATGCTTTTATTACTTTGTACACTCTGCCAACTTTTTTGCCAACTAGAAATCATCTTTGCGGCTCTTTCGTCAATTACAGCATGCTTTAATGTTTCTTGCACAAAAGAACTATTTGAAACTACGTAGAAGGCTGTGCTGTAAATATCGTATTGAGAGTTAAGGTATAAGTCTCTTTTCTCAACTTTCGAATCAATTTTAGATAGCGCAAATTTAAACCAGCTATAAATAAAGTGCGCTACCAAACTAACCAGCAGATATAAAATAAAGATAATCAGAGATTTTAAAAGTGGAAGCCATAATAGGTCTGCATGGTTGAAAAAAGTCTCAAGCCTTCCTACAAACTCATAGTATGGTAGTTTTAGGGTAAATATAGCCGTTATAAGTTTCCAATTATGAAATATCCATGTTGTAACAAAAAAAGCTAACAGTGGGCTTGCCAACCTTGCTTTTGCTGAATTTAGCAACTCAGAAGTAATTGAGTCATTAGTATCCAAATGCAACTCTCCAATAGTATTATTTCCATGAGTATGCTCAATATTACAACAAGTTAGCAATCAAACCTAATATGATATTAGAGACAGTTATTTATTAGTTTTGTTGTAGTAAATTGCAGTTACGGGATCCCGCGGTCAAGCCGCGGGATGACGCGAATCAAGAATGTTCAGGCTGACGCCCATTCCCCATAAACATCAGCCGATGTAATTTAAAATTGTAGTGCAAATTAGGCAGGGATAGCCTAATTTAATCAAAACGAAACAGGATGTTTCGTTTGATGGCACGTTATAATTTTAAGTTACGAGGGTAACCGTTAGGCCTGATGTTTGGAGTGTCTTTTCTTTTCGCCCTTTTCTTTGGACAAGCAAAGAAAAGGGTAAATCACATAACTACAAACCTAACTCTGATACAAATCATACAACACCATAAAAAATCCCCCCATCATACTCACCAGGCCAGCGACAACGATAAAAATCGAGACTAATCCTAAGGTGGTCTGTAAAGCTCCTGCTGCGATAAACGAAGCTAGGAACATGAGTGGTAAGCCAATAAATGCAGCAAGGAGAAAGCTAAGAATTACTATTTTCCAGCCACGTTGAATTTTTGCTTTTAGAATAAAGTTTAATGGTTTCATAATTTATAGCGTATCAAGAAATTCGAGTCGTTGTGGGTAGGTTTTGCGTAAATGATCAAACTTTTGAAGAATATCGGCCTTAACCTCGCGCATGCGTTGGTCATCAGCTTCAATATCATAGTAAGGCTTGAGACTTTGGTATAACCCATCTAATGAACCGCTCCATTGCCACTTAGGGGCTTCAGGAAGTAACTCGTCAAGGGCTGTCTCACCTTGAAATCCTTGCCATTGATTAAAGGCTTGATACAGTTGATAGGTACCGCGGATTTTGCCTTCTTGCGAATATCCTGCAATATGAGGCGTGGCGATCATGGTATGTTCAAACAGATCGATATTTACGTCGGGTTCGCCTTCCCAAACATCAAGGATATAGTCGATGGCTTTGCCTGCCAACTTTATTTCAAGTGCTGCTTTATTATCGACCACTGCTCCTCGTGAGCTATTAATTAATAAACTGTTGTCAGGCACTCTTTCTAAGAAGGTGTCATCAACGAGGTGGTAAGTGGCATATTGGCCTGATTTCTCAAATGGTACATGGCAGGTCACCACATCGCATTGTTGTATTTGTTCAATACCAACAAAGTCTCTGGGATCACCAGCATCTGCCAATGGTGGATCATTAAGAACATAATCAATGCCAAGACGTGTAAACACCTTGGCTACGCGGCTACCGACATTGCCCGCTCCGATAATCCCCACCTTAATCTTTGTTAAGTCGATACCGCGTTGTTCTGCCCAGTAAGCGATACTGGTTAAGACATATTCGGCGACACCTTGCGCGTTACAGCCTGGCGCGTTGGAAAATTGAATGTTCTGTTGAGCCAGGTAGTCTAAATCAATGTGATCCGTGCCAATAGTTGCGCTGCCTACAAAACGAACGTTTGAGTCCTGAAGTAAGGATTGATTAACCTGTGTGACCGAGCGCACCAGTAAAATATCGGTATTTTGGAGATCGCTCGAAGTGATACTACGCCCCGCCAATTGCTTGATATGCGTTGGCTTTCCATTGATATTAGTAAACAGTTGTTCCACTAACGGCATATTTTCGTCGGCAACAATATTCCACATTGGTATTAACATAATCGTGATATTTATTTGGGTATTGTAGCGATATCCATTAGAATTACGACTGAAATTGAAACGGGAAATGGCAAGATGTCCGATAAGTTAGCAAATTTATATAAAGATGTGTTGATTGAGCTTGGTGAAGATGTTTCACGTAACGGCATTCTCGATACACCAACTCGCGCCGCAAAAGCAATGCAGTTTTTAACTCAGGGCTATGATCAGGACTTAAACACTGTGGTCAATGGTGCAATTTTCGATTCTGACAACGACTCGATGGTGATCGTCAAAGATATCGAGCTTTACTCTATGTGCGAGCATCACATGTTGCCATTTATCGGTAAAGCCCATGTAGGTTATTTACCAACGGGCAAGGTTATCGGCTTATCTAAGATTGCTCGTATCGTTGATATGTTTGCGCGCCGCTTACAGATTCAAGAGAACCTTACTAAGCAGATTGCTGAGGCAATCCAAGACGTCACTGGCGCTGCTGGCGTTGGCGTCATTATCGAAGCAAAGCATATGTGCATGATGATGCGTGGCGTCGAAAAGCAAAACTCAGTCATGACCAGCTCTACCATGCTCGGACAATTCCGCTCGTCTCAAAATACGCGTAACGAGTTCCTAACGCTTATCGAAAAGAAATAACCTCGTATGCATAATGCTTTTCTGGGCGTAAAACCCGCTGTTATTGAGTGGCGCCAATACGACTCAGAAAAGCATCAATGGTTAGCCGCTGATGACTCACAGGACCAAACAGGACAGCTGGCTCCCTACTCTCCTTCCTTTGATGATATTTATTACAACCCACAAGACGGTATCGCTGAAAGCACACACGTGTTTCTAGACGGCAACGATCTTGAGCCGAGATTCATCGAACGTCATAAGCTGCCAGAAAGTTCTGAGTTCCATATTTTTGAAACCGGCTTTGGCACAGGGCTCAATTTCTTGCTGACGGCGAAGCTATGGCAACAAACAGCGACGCGAGACTCAAAAGCTAAACTCCACTTTTGGTCAATCGAGCAATTCCCTCTGCACCCTGACGACTTAAAAAAGGCTTATCGCATACTCGGGGTCGAGTCAGAATATTCGGACAAGTTGTTAAGTCGTTACCCTGACGCTCTGCCAGGATTTCATCAGCTGCAAATATCAGACAATATCGTGCTTCATTTATTGTTTTATCCAGCTGACAAAGCTCTTAAGGAATTGGCGTTACCAGAAAGCCACACTTTCGACGCTTGGTTTTTAGACGGTTTCGCCCCTAGTAAGAACCCCGGCATGTGGGCTAAAAGCTTATTACACTTCATGGCGCTTCACAGCGATCATGGCACCACACTATCGACCTTTACCGTAGCAGCAGCGTTAAGAAAGCCCCTACCGCACTATGGCTTTAATATCGAAAAGCGTCCGGGCTTTGGTCGCAAACGTGAAATGTTAACGGCTAAGTTTAGCGAAAAAGAACTCTCCACACCCAAGCCCACATTAGCTACTGACTATATCGTGGCGCGCCCCAAGCCCAATAAAGTCGCTATCATTGGTGCAGGATTAGCGGGCTGCTCCTTGGCGCATGAGTTACATCAACAGCATGTTGAAGTACACCTATTTGATGAACACGGAATTTGTGGCGGTGCTTCCAATATGCCTTCATTGGTCGCCTTGCCGGTGTTATCGACGGACCATAATGCCTATAGTCAGCTTACCTTTCATGGTTTCCGTAGCTTAAAAGCCTATATCGATAAACATCCCGAGTTAGCTCAAAGTTACTTTGCGCACCAACTGAGCAATAAAAAATACTCGCAGCACCACCTAGAGCAGTATCAAGAGGTTTACGCGAAGCAAAACTGGCATAGAGAAAAAAGCTGGTTTCAATTTCAAACGTTACAAGTGGCTGAGCAATCCGTTCAAGCGCTCAAGCTCCCGGCTATTCAAGTGAACGGAAAACAGTTTTGCCAACACTTGGTCAAAGACTTAGGCCAACAACAGCTTCACCTTAACACCAAAATAGACCACTTAAGTCAACTAGCAGAGTTCGATCACATCGTCATCACCAGCGGTTATCAGAGCTCTAGCTTTAGCTGCTTTGATAACCTGCCGCAGATAGCGCCAATGCGAGGGCAACTAACGACATTAAAGGCTAAACATAGCCATACAACCCCCATCAATCACGATGGTCATATAGCCCATTATAATGGTCGTTTAGTTATTGGAGCGACCTTTGAGAATAGTTCAGACGACTCTATTCGACGTGAGAATTCATTAAAAAATATAGAGCAGGTCAATCGACGTTTCGGGTTCCATTTTACTGAAAAGGATATCGCTGCAGAGCATCCCGGCGTTCGTGCCACCAGTTATGATCGTTTCCCTTTTTGTGGTTATTTCAATCAAATTGGGCATCAAACTCTTTGGCTTAACTACGGCTTTGGCGCTCGTGGACTTTGCTTCTCCATGCTGTGTGCAGAAGTGATTGCAAACGCTATTAACCAGCGCCCTTCGCCGCTTCCGAAAACACTACTAAGTCGAATATCTCCTTTAAGGGTTTAGTTATCGTGGCATGAACCACAATACATATCGGCAGTCATAGCAAATATAACAGTTAGCCGTTTTATTAGCCCAGTCCCAGCCTAAGAATGCAAAACCGGGCGTGTTCATTAATGTTTCTCTATAAGTGAATGTATGGAAACCACAAATAGGGCAATTCACAACATTCCCTTTAACGGTTAACTCTTGTGGTTCGCTCTCTTTAAACCTTTTCCAAAACATTATTGTTTTCTCTGTCCTTTGTTCTAATCAATATATACCATGCTGTTGAAAATGCTGATGAACACAATATCGCGACCATAATCACAATTTGATAACGCACCGCGACCAGCGGACTAACGCCCGACAAAATCTGCCCTGTCATCATACCGGGCAAGGCCACTAGACCAACGGCCAGCAAGCCATTAATTTGTGGAATCATCGCTGTGTAAAAAGCCTTATTGCGAGCAGCTTCGAGCAGCGCCCCAGCTTTTACCTCAGTATCAAAGCGCTCACCGGATAAACTAAGGCTATTCATAGTGTTTGCTAGCAACATACCGGCTAATGGAATCACAAACCGAGGCTGATACCAGGGTGATAAATCCAATACAAAAACAATGACCAGCCCTAAAATTGAGCCACACCCAAGCAACAAAGCGGATGAAAGCTGTGCAATGTGTTTAAAACTTTTATCAACCAAGGGCCTCATGGCAATCCAGCCCGCCGCAACGAGCATAAATGACATGACGAGTAATCCTAACCAACTGGAAGTCTCTTTGAATAAATAGACCAGTACGAAGCCAATCGCAATCAACTGCCCCACCATACGCAAGGTAGCGAAGATTAACTCTTTGCTGTTCGCTTTCCAACGATAAAAAATAACCGCCACTAACATAACCGGAAAACAGCTAATTAATAATTCGAAATAGCCAATCTCGGGTAAGGTCAAAACTAAGGCTTCTCTTCTTGAGTTGAGTCTTGTGGCGTGCCTTGTGAGGAGCCGTGAATAGTAGCTCCCTGTGTCGAGCCAGAGTCATTTCCCTCATCCTCTGAATCATCACCCTCTTCTTCGTGTGATACAGGAGTATTCCATGCACGGCGCATTGCTTTAGAGTCTCTTTGGTCAGCTTTCAAAACAGCTTCCAGCATTTCTGCACGCTCAGCGGCTTTAATCACATACTGCTTATCGCCCCACAATTCAGCTAGCTCCTCCAAGTGCTGTGAGTCATAGTGATAAAAAGCAGTTGCCGTTCTGTGTGCCTGATACTTACGATAACCAAGTCCCATCAAAGCTTCGCGACCTAGAACTACCGCAGAGCCCAACGTTTCCCGCATGACGAAGTCTGCCCCTGCTTTTTTCTGCTCGTAAGCTTCACGCCGACCCTTAGCCCGTGAATAGATTTTCAAATGGGGGAAATGTTTATGGCAAAGGTCGATAACTTTTAAAGTCTTCTCTTGATTCCCCACAGCAATGACCATCATTTTCGCATCGTCAGCACCAGCAGCTCTTAACACCTCTTCATTGGTGACATCGCCATAGTAAGCCTTAGTACCAAACTTTTTAACCAAGTCAATTTGGACTGCGTCGTATTCTAGCAACGTCGTATCAAAACCCTGCGAGCGTAGTATGCGCGAGACGATCTGACCAAAACGACCATAGCCAGCGACGATAACCGGCGTTTCACCATCATCAACCTTGTCGAAAGCACGACGTTCTTTGCCGAAAGACAAACGAGGGATAATCAGTTTCTCACAAGCAATCAGCAATACTGGTGTTAGCGCCATAGAAAGCGCCACAACCACAGTCAGTAAGGAAATAATTTCGTTGCTCAAAACACCGTTTTGAGAAGCAAAACTAAAGAGAACGAAGGCGAACTCACCACCTTGTGCTAAAGCAAACGAAAACAACATATTTTCAATCAATGACATCTTAAATTGCTTAGCTAATATCATGAGTACGATAATTTTAATCGCAATCAAAGATACCAATAACAGCGCAATAAGACCTGGAGACTGCATTAGCATTTCAAGGTTAATGCTAGCGCCAACAGTAATAAAGAAAAGCCCCAGCAATAAGCTTTTAAAGGTGACTAAGCCGACTTCTAGTTCGTGTCGATACTCACTCTCCGCCAGTACAACCCCCGCTAAGAAAGCACCTAACGCTGGCGACAGGCCAATCTCTTGCATTGCAATGGTAATACTTAATACCAATAGCAAGGAGGTCGCGATAAAAATTTCACGAAGTCCTGTGCGGGCAATCCAATTGAAAATCGGTCTGACCAGATAACGCCCAACGATAATAATGCCACTGATGACAGCGAAGACCAGCGCTGCTTGTTGCCATGCTTCTAACTCGGTATGGCCGAGCGATTGTGAGCTCTCCACTGGCAACGTTGCCAATAGAGGTAGTAATGTCAGCATGGGGATTACTGCAATATCTTGGAATAACAGCACTGAAAAAGCGGATTTGCCAGCATCCGTGCGTAATAAATCTTTCTCCGACAAGGTTTGCAAGACAATCGCGGTTGAGGATAGCGCTAAAATCATGCCAATCGCTAGTGCCATTTTCCAGTGCAGATCAAACGCTAAAGCCAACAATGTGAGCAGGACCATGGTGATGATGACTTGCAGCCCCCCCAACCCCAAGATAGGCATTCGCATTTTCCACAATTTTTTTGGCTGAAGCTCTAAACCAATTAAAAATAGCATCATGACCACTCCAAACTCAGCGAAGTGCATGATGTCTGTAACATCCTGCCCCACCAACCCTAAGGCAAAAGGTCCAATGATAATACCTGCGATTAAATAGCCGAGAACGGAGCCTAGGCCTAAGTGCTTAGCAATCGGAACGCCAACTACCGCAGCGAGAAGGAAAACAAAAGCTTGATAAAGAATACTCGCTTCTTCCACTTAGCCCTCCTTTTCTTTTTCAGTGTCTTTAAGCAACTCTAAAGACTGGGCTAGCGAATCCACATAATCACGATAACGTTGAGCTTCTTTTTCGACTGCGCTGTGACTCAATGTTTCAGCTTCATACATCACGAAGGGCTCGACATAGTTCATGCCACAAAAATCAGCAGTTTGCTCAAACGGTCTCAGCAATTCGGTCGTTGAAAACTTATTGAAGCCATGAGGGGTATAGCTATCTTTAGCCGCACCAGCGGTGATAGCGTTTAGCCAATAGCGCCCAGCCAACTGGTAGCCACCTTCACCATAAGCAAAACCTTCCGCAAGAACCAAGTCCTGCCACTCCTTTAACAAAGAGGGAGAGCTGTACCAATAAAAAGGGTGTTGGAAAATGATTAAGGAATGCTCGAGTAGCAGCTTTTGCTCACGCTTAATATCGACAAAGTAATCGGGGTACTCTTCATACAAGTCGTTCACTCGAACATAATCCAGATCCTTTATAGCCTCAAGCATCACCTGATTAGCCCAGGATTTTTCAAAAATAGGATGTACTAAATTTAGCAGAACACGAGTCGTCATAAACGTTTTGCACTTCTTGTTATGTACCCCAATAACAAACATAGCGTTTGTCACATTCTTACCTTGAGTCTACACAAGTTTAAGCTAAAAAAGAAATGAAGGTTTTACGATAAGCCAATGAATGATATACGAAAATATCGCATGATGATAAGTTTTGAGAGAGTGGGTTTCAAGAGAGTGAGTCTCCGGGAAATGTTGCAGGCAAAATAAAAGCGGCCAAAGCCGCTTTCAATATAGGATGAGTCCGTCCCACAGTTTTCCGATATCCAGCCTTGGATGATACGTCCGTTTAATATGTCCTAAATTATTATTCCATAACCTATCGTTAGATAGTCGATTTGTAGATAGTGTGTTCTCCCTGAACACGGAAGATACTGTAGCAAATCTTTTACTTGGAACAATCGCCTTTTTTAGGTTCTATTACGGGAGAAAACCCGCCACAAAAGGTAAAGCCTATACTTTTCAATCACTTACTAAAGATGTATTTTTTATGAGGCATTAGTCGGAGAGCTTTTTAAGAGTATGCTTAGGACTTTGTGCGAGATCTCGCACAAAGTAGCCAGCCAAATGCTTAACTGTCAGGAATTCTCAATACCGACCGGGTACAAAATAAAGTCTTCGTACCCTGTAATAACTCGCATCACGCCGGATAAACGTTGATTTAACTCAGGGTCATCGCTATCAACGATAAGCGGCTTTCCCTCAAGCTCCTTAAGTTTAGTTTTGGTCGCGATGATATAAATATCGTCTTTATCGAGCTGCGATAGCACTTTAGCACTTAATTGTTGATTGCCTCGACCAATGATATGGCCCTGCCCACCAATCACGGTAATAACCAGTCTGACTTTGCCCTGGTGTTGTGACATTAACTCTAGAATATCCGCTTCAGTCATATCGCTAGCAATAACCTTGCCATCATGAACACAATCGAGCCCCAGCAAAGTATTGTCTAACCCCATGCTTTCCATCAGAAAAGCACAGGTTGAACCGGATCCAATTAAATAATAATCGTCCTCATCCATGTTGTCGGTGATAAAGTCGGTAATATCCTGCAATACCAACTCTTCTAGCTCACGCCCACCTGACTTAGTCGCTTGCACATAACGATGCTCCGCTGGAACCTGCATCTCGCCATACTGCTTCGCTCGAACCACGCCTTTCCTGAACGCATCTTCATCAATGTCCATTACCGACGTTTCAAGCAGGCTCACTAGCTCTTTATTGATCATCTTCTCTATCACTAAGCCCGCAGCATGCGGCGTTACCGCATAAACTCCAGAATGAATCTTCACTCCGGCTGGAATACCGAGAACAGGAACGGCGCCATCAACAGCCTCATAAACATTTCGAGCAGTGCCATCCCCTCCGGCAAATAATAAGACATCAATATTGTGCGATTCTTCACTGAGTCCAGCCATGACTTTGGCTGCTGTAATGGTGTCTTCATGAGTCGAGGGTTCGTGCGCCTGATGCACAACCTTAAACTGGAACCCCATCTCTTTTAGAAGGTTCTCCCCCATATCACCCGAGGCCGTTAATATATGGAGTTGCTCTTTGTATGGCATTAAAGCTTCCAGAGCAATTTTCGCGCGCTCAACGGCCTGCGGTTTCGCCCCACGAGCGAAAGCTTCTGTGCGAATGGCCTCGCCATCACTCCCCTTGAGCCCTACTTTGCCACCAATACCGGCAAAAGGATTAATAATAAAACCTAAAGTAAACATGATTCTATGTGCGGTTGATGAATAGGATGTTGCTTTCGATAGAGTCTGCATAAAAGCTGAATCATTAATAGCGCTCGTGTTGGAAAGCCTTGTAAGAAATACCGCTCAAGCTGGCGATATACCTCATCACGGAATGTATATGCTTGCGTGAAAGCCTCAGCACCGCCATCAAGATTATCGATGCTCAGCCTAAAGGGAATACCGGCTGCAAGGCTAAAGGCCCACTCCAAAGCTTGTGGTTTCACCTCGACCTTAAAAAATTCTGCCTGCTGCTCAGGGCTGCGTCCATCAGGCTCATACCAGTAACCATAATCGTCTAATTGACGGCGCTCAGCGCCTGCAATACACCAATGCGCGATCTCGTGGAGTGCGCTGGAAAAATAATCATGACTGGAAAATATGGTGGCAACGTCATCAAGGGACTTTGCAGCCTGATAAAACGGCTCGGTGGCACCTGGAGTTAGTTGGGTTTGGTGTTTTACAAAGTGCCTATTGAAGGCTATTGCCAAGTGCTGAACACTTGGCTGATCAAGACAGCTACCAAAAGAGGAGCTGTCTATCGGTGTAGTTTCAAGCTGTTGTAACGGTGCTTCAAATAACATGAATTAACTGAAATATTCCAGCAGCTGCTTTTTGGTCAAGACAAAAACGCCATCACCGCCCTGTTCAAACTCAATCCAGTTAAACTCGATCTCAGGGAAGCTTTCTTCAAGTGCCGGCCAACTGTTTCCAACCTCAACAATAAGAACACCTTGGTCACTCAAGTAGTGCGCTGCATTTTCCAGAATTTGACGTGTAATATCCAACCCATCAAGTCCTGAACCCAAACCAATCTCAGGCTCATGGTGATACTCTTGTGGCATATCAGCTAAGTCGTCAGCATCAACATAAGGTGGGTTTGAGACGATTAAATCAAAGACCTCGCCCTTTAAGCCATCAAATAAGTCGGACTGCACCGCACGAGCTTTATGATACAAGCCTAAACGCTCAATATTGATTTCAGCTACCGTTAGCGCATCTTCTGATATATCAGACATCAC
>CATNCP010000024.1 GCA_950096615.1 uncultured Kangiella sp.
ATGTCGGTCTATCAAGACTTGCTCGATCGTGGCGTATCGAAAGAATCCATTCATTCGGATATTCTGGATATTAAACGTCAGATGGGTGTGATGGACTAGTCGACTGGTCTAGGTCACACCCGCTTAAAGATAATTGATGTGTTAATCCCACCAAAGGCAAAGTTGTTACTCATGATGTATTGGTGATCCATATGACGATCATTCTCAACAATATAGTCAAGTTCAGCACAGTCAGGATCGATATTACTCAGGTTAGCCGTTGGTGCGTACCAGTTATTGCGCATCATTTCGATAGAGAGCCAAGCTTCTATCGCCCCGCAGGCGCCTAAGGTGTGGCCAAAATAACTTTTGAGCGAACTGATGGGAATATCTCGTTTAAAAACCTCACGTGTTGCATGGCTTTCCGCCACATCGCCTCGGTCGGTAGCTGTGCCGTGAGCATTAACATAGCCAATATCATCAGGAGTGAGGTCGGCGTTCTTTAGGGCAAGTTGCATTGCGACTGACATGGTTTCTTTTTGTGGTTGAGTGACATGAGCGCCATCAGAGTTACAACCAAAACCAACGACTTCCGCTAAAATTGTCGCGCCACGAGCTTTCGCATGTTCATACTCTTCTAGGATCAAAGTACCGGCACCCTCTCCTACCACTAAACCATCACGATCTTTATCAAAAGGACGTGGAGTTGATTGTGGAGAGTTATTGTTGACTGAGGTTGCAAACAAAGAATCGAAAACGGCACCTTGAGTAATACACAGCTCCTCAGCGCCACCAGCAATCATGACTTTTTGCTGACCATATTTAACGGCCTCGTAAGCATAGCCAATGCCTTGGCTGCCGGAGGTACAAGCGCTACTGGTTGGAATGATGCGACCTTTAGTGGCAAAAAAGACGCCCATATTGACGGGAGCGGTATGGCTCATCATTTCAACGTAAGACGTTGACGTGAAGCCTGTCATGGGGCCGCCTTTGATCAAGTCGCCAAAGACAGGAATGGCTCGAGTGCTACCAGACGAAGACCCGTATGCAATACCGGTGTCGCCATTGGTTAGCGTGTCATGTTCTAACAAGCCTGCTTGCTCTAATGCTTTCTGGGTTGCACAGGTGGCGAGTAAGGAAACACGCCCCATACTACGAATTTTTTTCCGAGGGAGTTTAGGGAATGTGTAATCAACAGGGGCGGCAAGGCTCGTGCGAAGTCCTGAACACTGATCCCACTCAGGCATAAACCGAACAGCATTGTTGCCTAGCTTTAATTGTTCCGAAATGGATGTCCAGTTATCACCAAAGGCGGTAATACCAGACATGCCAGTGACAACCACTCGATTCATTACGCCATACCCCCATTCACGGAAATAACCTGACGGGTAAGATAGCCGGCGGTATCAGAGAATAAATAACTTACAAGCCCTGCAATTTCCTCTGGCTTGCCCATGCGGCGGGCAGGAATAACTTTCATGGCTTCTTGAGTGATTTCGTCATCAATCATATCCGTTTCAATTAAGCCTGGAGCAACACAGTTTACGGTGATCTTGCGGCGAGCTAATTCAACGGCTAAAGCTTTGGTTGCGCCAATGAGCCCTGCTTTAGAAGCGCTATAATTGACTTGGCCACGATTTCCCAGAACGCCGGATACTGAGGACATGGCGACGATTCGCCCACCTTGTTTTTTGCGTACCATCGGCATCACTAAGGGCTGAACCACGTTATAGAAGCCATCAAGATTGGTATGGATGACATCGTCCCAATCGCTATCAGTCAACGCAGGAAAAGCGCCGTCACGGGTGATGCCTGCGTTACAAACGACGCCATAAAAGGCGCCGTGAGTGTCGACATCAGCTTCTAATACTTGGCGCGTCTGCTCACGGTCAGCGATATCAAACTGTAGATAATGAGCAGAGCCGCCTTGCGACTGGATTTCAGCGACAGTGGCTTCAGCCTGATCAATGCCTGAACGGCAGTGGACTGTGACCGCAAAACCATCGTTGGCTAGCTGTAAGGCGATGCTCTTGCCGATCCCACGGCTTGAGCCTGTTACTAATACGCGTCTGCTCATAATCAAATATCTAGTTAGTTAAAAGTTGGTTTTCATCATTGGTTTCAAAAACGCTGAGCTTTGCTTCAGCGATAACGTCGTCTTTGCAAGTTACTGAACATTGGAAAGCACCCAGTCCAGAGTCATCCATAAAAAGCTCTTCAACCTCTACCTGGTACGTTTGGCCAGTTTCAAGAAGCGATTTATGCAACTGCATTTTTCTGGTGCCTAACAAAAATCCTAACTTAACAGCTTCTTGGTTTAAATGAGATCTGACCCCTGCTAAAGCCGCGATAGACTGTGCCATATACTCAATAGTGAAGAAACTTTGCACACCTTGGTGATGGTCTTCATAGAAATGCGAATCAGGACTAATATCGACCTCAGCACGAAGGGTTTGTTGGCTAAAGTCGACAATACGAGTGATCAGTATCATTGGCTCAGAATGTGGCAGCAACTCTGATAGGGGTATTGATGCGATGCTATTCTTTAGCTCTGTGTTGATAGTATTTTGCATAAGACTACACTTTGTTGCGGCCAATTATAACACTGACATTATTGCCACCAAAGGCAAAAGAATTACTCATGGCAGTTTCAATGGACGAGTAAGGTTGCTGGTTATCAATGAGATGCATAGCTGGCAGTGAGTCGTCATAAGACCCATCAAAACAATGTTTAGGCAATAGTTTCTGAGTCTGATGTTGTAGAATCAACCAACAAAAAGCGAGTTCAGTGGCTCCAGCAGCGCCTAGTGTGTGCCCAGTAAGTGGTTTAGTAGAGCTGCATGGAGTGTTTGAGGTCAATACAGTGTTTACCGCACGACTCTCCATCGAGTCGTTTAGCTCAGTGCCAGTACCATGAAGATTGAGGTAATGAATATCATCGGCAGATAGCTTGGCATCCTGTAGCGCGAGCTGCATCGATGAGGCTGCACCATCACCGTCAGGGTGCGGGGCCGAAATATGGTGGGCATCAGAGGATTCACCAACACCGAGTAGTTGAATGTCACTTGGCTCGCGGCTCATTATAAAGAGTGCCGCACCCTCCCCAATATTAATACCGTTGCGATTAGCGCTGAAGGGCACTGATAGGTCTTCGGATATCGCCTCTAAAGCGTTAAACCCATTCAAGGTCATGTCACACAAAGAGTCCGCGCCGCCTACGATGACCACATCACAAAGGTTATTGTCAATAAGGCTCCTAGCTGAGGCTAAAACTTTGCCACTGGAGGAGCAAGCGGTTGATACCGCGTATGTGGGGCCTTTGGTACCGAGGTAGTCGCTAATAAATTCAGCACAAGAAGACATTTGGATCTGTGAGTAGTCGAATTGAGCTGGAAATGATGATTGCTTCAAATGGTGTGATAGAGCTTGCTCGCCTTCCGCGATGCCTGATGTGCTGGTACCGACAACGACTCCGATGCGGTGTGCGGGGTATCTATTAAGGTAATCATCCAGCTGGGTCTTGAGTTGTTGTAAGCAGTGCAAAGCTAATTGGTTGTTGCGCGTATTATGCTTTGCCAGCGACTCGGGAATTAATGGCAACTCCAAAGCAACCGTTCCCACAGTAAAGCGTTTATTATTAAGCTTTGTGTAGTAATCCTGCATGCCGCTAGTGTCGCCGGAATATAACTTCTCTAATACGTCATCGTGTCGATAACCAAGCGCGTTGATTAGAGCCATATGGTTAAGATACACAGCTGAATTACTCATCGTTAGAAAACTCTATGGATAATGGTGTCAGGCTTAGGTTATAACCTCTTTGGTGATGAGTAAATTGAATATCACCTTTAAAACGTTCTTCTTCAGAGTAGCGAATAATGATTATGGTGTCGTTATTCTGAACAAGACTTCTTGTTAAGGAGTCAACTTCCTCAACATTCGCGCCACTTAAGTTTTGGTTTATTTGTTCCTGTGGCCATAGACTTAATTGAAGGTCTGCTAACAGGTACTCAGGTTTAATCGCATCAATCATGGAAGAAAAGCCCTCAGCATTAACAGTGCCTTCTTGCATCATGATGGTAAATAACCGAGTACCGGTTGGGCTTAAGCCAACCATCGTTAATTGACGGTTAGTGATTTCTGTATGAAAAATCAGATCATGACTTTCATCTTGATAAGTCACAGTGGCACTTTGAGTCAGTGTTAAGCCATTGCTGAACGGAATAGTCGATAATAAAGTGTAATAAGTCTTGTCGGCAATTAAGACACGATCAACTTTGTGCTGATATTTACTCAGGCAACCCGATAACAGGAGTAGCGTGATGGTAAGACTTAAGAGGCGCATAATTCTCCTAGTACATCGAGTCTTTTTTGTGTGCTTTGATTATAAGGATTTTGTTTATCCCAAGCGTAGCCGGCCAGTACTGAGCAGATCATTTCTCGGACATTTTGGGGAGCTTCTTGGAACTGTATGATTTGCTGTAACTGACCTTGATACCATGAATGAACAAATGCCTTAAAAGTATCAACGCCAGTTTTCAGAGGTTGTGCAAACTCTGTCTCCCAACACACAGGATGATGATTAAACTGCTTCAATAAACAATCGCTAGCTAGGGACGCAGATTTAAAAGCAATAGTAACGCCTGAAGAAAATATGGGATCTAAAAACTCGCCTGCATTACCCAGTAAAGCATAATGTTCGCCATATAATTGTTTCACATTAGACGAGTAGCCAGTGATTTGTTGTGCTGGCCGAATAATATCAGCCTGCGTTAACAGTGAACTCAAACGTGGGGTTTGCTCGATGCAGTTAAGAAGTAATGAGTCAGTTGATTCAAATGCTCCGATACTACGAATATTATCGAAGAATTGAGGTTGAGCAACACAACCAACGGAAGCTGTGCCATCTGAAAAAGGAATCAGCCAGTACCAGACGTCTTGAAGCTCGGGGTGTGATTCAATCAGTATTTTATTTCTATCAAAGCTAGAGTCGGTGATATTGTCGCTAATATGCGCAAAAACAGAACTCCTTACCGGAAAGTCACTGGGTAGATCGAGATCCAGCAGTCGAGGTAAGACTCGTGCAAAGCCACTAGCATCAAGAACAAACTTACAACGCAGTTTGAGTTCATCTGCTACTTTTCCCGCCCCTTTTTGATTCTGTGCTTCTTGATTTGAGACATTAAGGATCGGTTGTGGCGTAAACTCGATACTATTGACAGCATAGCCGAAAGCAAAGTCTGCACCAAATTCTTGAGCTTTTTGTGCGAGGAGCTGATCGAATTCAGCGCGTTTGACTTGATAAGTATACTCGGGACCGTCGCTCAACTTTTGTGAGAAGTCGAAAATAGATTCTTGGTTAGACGAGCTAAAAACAGCACCGTTTTTATATTGGAAGCCGAGTTTTTCAGCACAGTCTTCTACAGCAGACAGTAAGTTGGCTTGTTCCAGATACGTCATGGATTGCGGTAATAGACTCTCACCAATAGAAAAGCGAGGGAAATGTTGTTTCTCGACGACCAACACTCGTAAGTTATTTTGCACCAACAGACTGGCTGCAAGAGCCCCAGAAGGTCCCGCTCCGATGATGATAACGTCATACTCTTGGTTGGAATTAATCATTAGCGGGCTCCCTTGCTCGATAGATTTGATGGCCAAGTATTGGTGACAATAAGAAGACCGTCAATATGCCAGTTAACATGGTCAAACCAAAAGCATGAATGGCTGGAGTTTCGCTAAGTGATAAAAGACCGAAAGAAAGAAAGGTCGTGATGGCAGAAAGGCCAATAGCAAGGCTAATGTATTTTGAGCGATCTTTGGACTCAGCATAAAACAAGCCATAATCGATACCGATACCAAATACTAAATACAAGGCCAGGGTGCTGAATAAATTAAAGCTACCATTGATAAGTATGTTAATAATAATCGCGAGTGATGAAGCGACGACAGGTCCCCAGACAATATAACCTGCAATACGAGTATTATATTTGATCGACAGCAATAAAAAGATCGCTGTAATAGCAATTGATAACATGATTAATGTCAGTTCTCTGTACTCGGAAAACATATCCGACACCTTATCAACTTTGTTGATGAAGTATAAATTAGGATTGTTTTGCGCAAGTTTGGCAAGAGGCTCTATATGATGAATATTGTGCAGCGTAATAATAGAGGAGAACTGCTGATCGATTTGATCAAGCCAGAGATAAGAGAGCCGTTGACCAAGCGGGGATTGAAGCCAGGGCTTTAAAGTAAGGTATTCTTGTTCGCTAGTTGCAAATTCCGAGCCTAACGACCGTAGTTGTTCGTGGGTAACAAGTCCGAGATCGACGAAGTCGGACAGAGAGTCAGAATCCATAAAGTTAGATACTAATTGATAGTTAGACGTTTGCTCTTTTAGTGGCGGTACGAATTGAGCTAAGTGAGTATAGTCATCAATAACGCCCTGCTCTATTAGACGGCTAAGCTCAGGAGTAACAGAGTGAAGCTTATTCAGCAATTCTTGCTCAGTATTTCCTTTTACCACGAAGAATTGGTTGGTTGCAGGAGCGGCAACGAGTTGCTGGATGGTTTTTTCTTGTTGATGGAGCTGTGGCGGTATGGCTTGAAGTTGACGAATGCTGTCATTGTTGCCATTAACCGTCGTCAGTAGCAAGCCTGCAGAAATAGGTGCAGCAAGTAGCAGGAGTAGAAATACAGGGTGACTCAGTTTTTGACTGATGCGACTTAAGCCCATAAAACTTGATAGTAGCCAGTTGGGGCTGTTGACCTTAGTAGGAACCTGATCAAACAAAAGTGTTACGGTTAAGAAAGCTCCGATAAGTCCAGTAGCACAAAATAATGCCATCTGCTGTAAGCCTGGAAAAGGTGTGGTGAACAATGCCGCATAGCCGATGACGCTAGATATAAGACCTAAGCTGATTGCAGCGAGAATTTTGGTTAAAGGTTTAGGCGTTTCATTGGCACTGGCAAAGTAATGAAACGAGTAATCAACAGCGACGCCGATAAGACTTGCTCCAAAAACAAGGGTAAGAACATGTACCGAGCCGAAAAAGGCATGGGTCATGGTAAACCCTAAGAAAATTCCAGCCCCGAGCGATGTCAGCGTTAAGAAAAGCGGCGTAACGCTTTTAAAAGCAACGATCAAAAGAACAATGACGCCAATTAAAGAACCCAGTCCAATGGTTGAGATTTCTGACTTAGCAGAAGCTGCTGCATGCTGCGCATAGAATATGGCGCCGGTATAAAGTATCTCGGTTTCGGTTTTGGATTGTTGAAACTCTGTTACCAGAGACGACAGTTTTTGTTGGGAATTACTGTCGAATGGTGATGTATTTAATGTCGCTGTTACTACAGCATAGGTACCACTTTGATTCGAATACAGAGTAATGTCATCGACAATTTTTCTCTGGCTATGTGTTGAGTTTATAGCAGTGACACTTTGTAAGTAACGATAAGACAATAGGTAAGGGTCGTTAGGCAGCAAAGCAATTAGTTGACTCGATAGTGGGGAGTAAACCATTTGTAGGGTAGCATCAATAAAGGGCTGGTTACCTTCTTGTCGCAATGTTTTTCTATCACTATTACTGAGTAAGTGAAACCGGTGGTTGAAATAAAGCTTACCGATAGCTTCTTGCTCATCTTGACTGATGTGGGAGTCTAGAGATTCTAGCAAGCCTGACTGCTCTAGGGATAAAGACAACGCTTTTGCAGAGTTGATAGTTGCAGTTTCATTGTCAGACTTCATGGCAAAGATAACTTTTTTAAAATTGTTGTCAGAAAACTTTTCGAAAGCTTTTTCCGCAAAAGGGTCTGCTTCGGTTTGCGGAACCAGTTTTAAGATATTGGTTTCAATTCGTAAACCAGAGTTGAGTTGGTAATAGAAAACCGCGCCTAGAATACAGACCGAAAATAACCACAAAAAGGAACGGTATTTAGTCAGCAAGGAAGGCTCCTAGTTGGCCTTTGGTCGTATGATCATCAATAGCAGTGAAATTGATTGTAGTAATATCTTGGTTAGCTTCTACAAAGTTAAGCTGATTGATTTGTTGTTTGCCTTTGATATCAACCTTGTGAAGTAAACGAAGAATATCTTTATTGTTGGGGGTGAGACTTATATGCCATTCGCTATTAGTGCAAAAGGTATTCACTGCAAAGTTGTCGTTCAATTGCTCAATCTTGCCCGATAATATCGATAGGAAAGTCGAGGAAATAAGTTGTGAAGTTTGATTATTAGCGTTGGCAGGCATGTTCACTAACTGATCTTTTTTGTTGTACTGACGAAAGCTATCAGGGCTTATGACGGTGGTGCTTTTGATAGGTTTGGTGGTTTGCCAAACCACAGCTTCTTGATCTGCCAGTAATAAATAACCAGAAGACTTCAGGGGGTTGGCAAGTACTTTGATGTTTTTTTCTTGCTCAAAGCTCTGTAGATGAGGTTGCGACTGTATTGTTTGCATCAGCTGCTTGATGTCACACGATGCTTCTTCGCTTGAGAAGGAAGCTGTGCTTGTTGCAGCAATAACCAGTATGGCGAGTATTCGGACGAGTTTATTTATCATGATAAATCAGCAATATAATGTTCTAGTTGTTGTTGGAGTGCGTTAGGAGACACAAGTTGCATTTCAAAGTCAGTCGTCGTTACAGCTACTTGAACCGTGTAACCCTTACAAAGCTTTTCAGCAGTCTGTGCGTTCTGAATGATGTATTCAATTTTAAGACGATTTTCACACTCTTTGAAAGTGGCGATACATAACAACTTATCACCGAAATTCGCTGGCTTAATATACTTAACGCGCATATCGATGATTGGCCAATAAAAACCGGAAGCCTTCATCTGAGGATAGTCATAATTTATCTTACGCAGCAATTCACAGCGAGCTTGCTCAAAGTATTTGACGTAATTTCCATGCCAGACAATGTGCATGGGATCGAGGTCGAAGAAGGGAACTTCAACAAAACATTCAGCGGCTATAGCGTGTTGTTGTAGAGTTGTATTATCCATCACGCGACCTTACTGGTAAGTTGTCCAGTGCTGGGCTTGTATCAAAGCAACAAAGTTTCGGAGCTCGGCTTCTAGCGGGCGATCCTCATCAACTAGTTCAAAGACAGCGAACACCTCGTCCAAAGTATTTTTGATAGTGTCAGATAAAGACTGGCGCTCAAGCTCTTCTCGAACAATTCGGATTTGTACGGCTTGGCATGAAGCCATTAATGAGGCAGCAGCAACCTGCTCGGTTAGTTGCATTATCCGCAAGCAGTCACGTGCTGCGATAGTGCCCATGCTGACCTTATCTTGGTTGTGACACTCGGTAGAGCGTGAAAAGACACTAGCTGGCATGGTGTTTTTGAGTGCCTCAGCAGTCCATGCGCTAATACCAATCTGCACTGCTTTGAAACCATGGTTAATTGCTTTGCGACCTTCTGGAGCCGCAGAAAGGTTATTTGGTAGACCATTATTGAACTTGCGATCCATTAACAACGCCATTTGGCGATCCATCAAATCTGAAAGGTTTGCTATACCTGTTTTTAAAGTATCCATGACCATGGCAATATGACCGCCATAAAAATGACCGCCATGCAGAACATGCTGACCTGCACCATCAATAATCGGATTATCATTAGCACTATTGAGTTCTGTTTCTATGATTTGGCGCATCCATGGTAAAGAGTCTTTGACTGCGCCAATAATATGAGGAGCACAACGGATAGAATATCGATCTTGGAGCCTGCTCGAGTTTCGCGGATGTTTATGATGGTTCAGGTCATCTCTAATCCAAGCCGCTACCTGGTTTTGTCCCGGGTGGGGCTTAGCGTTAAAGAGAATATCATCAAAGTGTGCACTGTTGCCTTGGAGTGCAGTAGAGCACAACGCAGTAATTCGAGAACACAGTTGGATAAGGTATTCGGCACGTTGAAAAGCGATGCAAGCCAGCGCCGTCATCACAGCAGTACCGTTCATGATGGCTAGGCCCTCTTTAGGCTGTAGCGTTAAGGGCTTAATGTTAAGCTCCCCAAAAACATCTTTTGTCGGCCTTAATTCGCCTTTATAAAAAACGTCACGCTCGCCGACTAAGACTGCTGCGACATACGATAGAGGCGTCAGATCGCCACTAGCACCTACGGAGCCTTCTTGTGGGATTCTAGGCATGATGTCATGGCTCAGTAACGTCTGAAGCTGCTCTAAAAGTTCCCACGTCACGCCGGAATAGCCTTGTGTTAAGGATGTAAGTCGAGCGCCTAAAATGGCACGGGTTTCTTCAACCGAGAAAGTATCTCCTAACCCACAGCCGTGGAATCGGGTAAGGTGAAGCGGAAGCTCATGAACATTGGCTAGTGGAACCTGCTCAGTAACTGAGTCACCGTAACCAGTGGTCACGCCATAAATAACACCGTCTTCCTGCAGTAAATTTTTGAGGAAATTTGCCCCCTGCTCTATGGTCTCTTTAAAGCTTTTATCTGGACTTAGGGAGACCTGCGCTTGACCTTTTGTTATCGCATTAATGTCTTCAATAGTGATCTTTGAAAGACCAAAAGTGATAGTTGATTTAGCTGTTGTCACTAGATTGCTTCTCGTTTTTGTTGGTTACATCACGCGATATGTGCGCTTTATCGTCTTTTTGCCAAAATTTGAAAAAATTGAACCATTGGTATGGTGCTTTAAGGCAGTAATATTCTAATCGTTTTGCGTACTGCTGGATGATTGATTGTAACTGTTGAGCCTTTTCAGTTCTACTGAGCTTCAAACTGTCAGCAAAGTGCTCTAAGTAGATATGGTAGCCACTTGACTGCTTAAGACAGAAGATCAGATAGGTTGGGCAGTCTAATACATTGGCTAAGATAAATGGCCCTTGAGAAAAAGGCGCTGATTCACCCAGAAAGTCAGCATAACTCACGCGCCCGTACTGGGTAACAGAGGTGCGATCCCCCACAATAATCACAATTTCACCGTTATCGACTTTATCTTTAAGTTCGATAGCCGTTTCAGCACCCAGCGAATCTACCTGTACTAAGTTTAACTGAGCGTTAGGGTTAAATTTTTCCAGCGCGGCTTGGAATTTTAAGGCATGTTTAGTAAAAACTAGGGCGTTGATCTTTAGGCCTGAGTCGTTTTCACCAATGGCTCGGCATAACTCTAAGTTACCAAGGTGGGAACCTATGAAAAGAGCGCCCTGTTGGGGTTTCTTATCTCTAAGCTCTTGAAAAACTTGTGAGTTATGAAAAGTGACATCGCTGAGTGTGATGTCGTCCAGCCAAGCACGAATTTTATCAACAGCTGCGATACCGAATTGATAGAAATGTTTATACACATGGTACCAACGGACTTTGGCGCTGTTGTGAGTAAAGGTATTCACTCGCCTTAAATATTCATAAGAGGCTTGTCTTGCTTTGTTACCGGTGAGGGTAAAGTAGGCAATAACAGGAATCAGTACCAACCGAAATAGCCATTGTCCAAAGATTCGATACAGCCAAACGAGTAACTGGATACCGAAGGTTGAACCTCGCTCTTGAGTCGCTGACCAGTGCTTATCTTTCATAGCGAGATTTAGGAGACTGAGTAAAGTGTCGTGCGATTAATTTAGGTAGCCTGAGTAGCATCCCAAAGAAAAGGCGCGTGTGCATTTTTGTAATTAACCAGTTGTCTTGCCACATACGAAAATGTGAAGAACCGTCCTCTGGATAGGTGACTCTGGTGGGTAAGTTAGTGATGGGAACCGCTTTCCAGTCTAGCTTGACTAAGATTTCAGTGTCGAAATCCATACGCTTACCAATGTGTGCATTACGAATCAGCTCAGCGGTGCTGCTCAAAGGATATAAACGGAAGCCGCACATGGAATCTTTAATGCGAAAAGATAACGTCTCGACCCAAACCCAAAAGTGAGTGATATAGCGCGGTATAAGTCGTCCCAAAGGGACTGATTCGTCGTAATCCGGAATACCACAAATGACTGCTTCTGGAGCATTTTGGCTTAATGAAATAAAGTTTGGGATATCTTTAATAGCATGCTGACCATCGGCGTCGACTTGTATGGCATGACTATATCCTTGTTGATGAGCTTCGAGGAGCCCCCTAATGACGGCGCCGCCTTTTCCTTGATTTGTCTCAAGGTGGATCAAGCTAACAAACTGAAACCTGTCGGCAACTTCAATTAAAAAACTCTTAGTTTCTTCGCTACTACCATCATTGACCATGATAACCGGCAGCTGTTGCTGAGATATCTGCTGCAGAACCTGCTCAATATATTGGGTGTGGTTATAGTTGGGGATAATGATGCAATAGTTTGGTGGCATAGCGACTAGTTTTTCTCCAAAAACAGCTTTCCTGAAGAGTAGTTATGTTCATCGTTACTAACTTTGAACGTTAAACAAAGTCTCGCCTCATCGTATGACAACTGTAAATTAACGATGCTGTCAGGCGTGATGACATGTTGGAATTTCAGTGCTGAGATTTTGGTGATACTCCATACCGCTGGACCATCTTTAGGGATCATGATCTGTTGGAAATAGTGTAGCGCCCACTGAATTTGAACAACCCCAGGGATAATGGGGAAAGTATCAAAGTGTCCAGCGAAAGCATCCAGCTCGTGTACTATCTTTAGTTGCAGTATCGCCGAACTTCCAGCGTGTTCATGGCTTAGTATGGTAGGGTATTTCATATCAAAACAGCGCAATCAATGTATCGACAGGTAGCTTTCCCTGCGAATTATAAGGTAAGTGGTCAAAATAGCGCCATTTCCTTGGGATGGCAACCGCTTCAAACTTTGAGTCTAGCAAGTTTTTCAGCTGTTGATTGAGCATGTGCTTAGAGTGCTTATTTAAAAATGCCTGCCCGCTATCGCTGAGTTCCACTACAGCACCTATAAAGGTTCTATGCTGTTGTATCACAACGACCTTGCAGTCATTGACCAATTCTGATTGTTTGACTGTCTGTTCGAGAGCGTCCAGCGACACTCTTTTTTCTTCAATTTTGACCACTCTGTCAGTACGTCCAAGTAATTGAAATTGCTCCTCACCGACGATCTTGATTTTATCATCCAGGTATTCAGGAGCCGATATATAAGGAGAGCTCAGCTCGGCTCGCCCTTCTTCATTAACAGCAATTGTGACGCCCGGGAACAGATTCCAAGCAGTATTATTATTGGCTTGAGTCCGATAGCCTATGCCGCCTGTTTCGGTGCTACCAAATACCTCGACGGGATAAAGATTGAACTGCTGCTGAGTTAATTGAGCTGCTTTAAGCGACAACAAGCTGCCTGAGCTAAAGCATTGCGTTAGCGTCATATCGGCTAACTGCTTATCATGACGCGATAAGAAGGCCGGGCTGGAAATTAAGCAAATGTCGGAGTATCGCTGGCTGGCGGCCACTAACTCTTCCGGGTAAAGCAAGGTACTGGTATTAAACGGTTTTTTGTAGAGCAGCGGCCAAAGTAGCCTAAAAATAAGACCATAAATATGGTGGTGTGAGACTGTGGCGAAGACTTTGCTGTTTTGGATGCCTGCCCCAAATAGCTTATCCAGGGTGCTGGCCTCTAGTAATAACTGCGTAAGATTTTTCGAAATAGCTTTGGGCTGACTGCTTGAGCCTGAGGTATAAAACTGGACAGTGCTCGAAGCAATAGTGTTCGCCAAAGTAGCGCTTTGTAAAATGCTATTCCGCAAGGAGTCGTTGTCGGGAGTCGCTTGCTCAGGAGTATGCGAGTCATCATTGAGATAATGTGTAACCGATAGATGGTCTTCATCAGAAGAATCTGAAATGACTACTTGATAGGACTGGCGAATAGATTTAAGCCAGTCAGGTTTAGTGTTAGCGGTTAGAACGATATTTTTGCCCGTTATGATTAACCCAATAAAATTTACTGCAAAATCATAGGTATTATCAGCAAACAATAAAAAATCTTGATGGGGGAGCTGGTTAAGGTTCACGGCTGCTTGTGATACATGTCGCTGAAAATCACGACGATAAAAGCGTTTTTTGCCCTCAAATGCGACCAGTTGTTCGCGATCTTGTTCTAATAATTGTTTGAGTGGTGTTGTGCTGTCGTGCATTACTCGCCGCCTTTCTGTAGAACCCATTTGCGGTAAGCTAGCTCCGAAATAAATAACGCTCCCATCAGTAGGTAGGAAATGAGGCCGTTATATAGAGCCCAAACTTCAGTTGTCGTAAAGAAAACCGTATATAGAGCGGCAACCATGTTGAACACAAAAAAACCGCACCAGACTTGTGTCACTGCCTTAGTGTAACGAACTCCCTCAGGTGGTAACTCCGGCTCTTGAAGGCGTGCTAGCCGTTCAATAACAGACGGTGGATTGAATAGGCTGTAGCTGAATAATGCAAGGAAACTGCCAGTAATAATAACCGGGTAAAGTTTTAAACCCAGATCGGTATTACTAAAGTAACTAAAACCAGCAAGAGTTAGCCCAATGACCAGTATGACTATCCAAAGGCCTTTGATGGCTTTAAGCAGCTGATTGTTAGTGAATAGTGCTCGTAGTATGACTAGGGCTGCTAAACTGATTGCTAAATATTTAGGCTGAAGGTATTGAAGCCCAAAATAGATCGCTATGGGATAAACCAGTACCACCACAGCGATGGCAATTTTGAGCAAAAGAGTCATTAGCCGTGCACTAGATCATAAACTGCGTCTACAACGTGCTGCATGGTGCGGACAGCTTTGAAAGTCTCAGGATTAACGGATTTTCCTGTCATCTCTTGGAGCTTGATCACTAGGTCAACGGTATCAATACTGTCTAGATCGAGATCAGTGTAGAGATTTGCATCGATATTGATGTCGTCTTCTTCTACTTCAAAATCTTCTACCAATATAACAACAAGCTGTTGATATATCTGGTCTTTTGTTTCTAACTTAGCCATTATGCCGTCCTTTTTTGTTGTTCTATGAAGTCTGCTAAAGTGCTGACGGAATAAAAGTGTTTTTTAGATTCTTCAGAGTTGGAATCTAGCTTTATGTCGAACTTCTTTTTTAACGCAAGTCCTAACTCCAGTGCGTCAATAGAGTCCAAACCTAAGCCATCCCCAAATAATGGCTCAGCGCTGTCTATGTCATCAATGCTAATATCTTCTAGATCAAGTGATTCAATTATGACCGCTTTGATCTCGTTTTCAATTGGTCTCATTCTTCGAAATTTCCTCAGTAAACACTGTTTTAATATGCTCCGTTAATCTTCTCGCAGCGATTGATTCGCTTTTATCCATTTGCAAGAACGGAGTAATGCTTATCTCCTGGACCACACGCATAGAGAACTGAGCTCGACGTGATGGTATCTGATACCACTTTTCTTGTTTAGTTAATGTGGTTGGGTTGCAGTCAATGATCACCGGCAAAAGGTTTTGCTGGCAGCGGATCGCGATATTAGCCGCACCGCGCTGAAGCTTTAACGGTTGATTAGGAACTGTGCGAGTACCCTCAGGAAATACGACTAGATTATACCCTTCTTCGAGGGTCTTTTTACAGTTTTCTATGAGCTTACTCACATCTTGATCATTATTAATAAAGTCGGCAACACGGACGACTCTTTTTAAGAAAAAGTTATTCCACAAGCCCTGTTTAACCACGCAGTCGGCTCTTGGAATAAGCGATATCAAAGCTACCACATCAATCAACGTTGGGTGATTGGCAATAATGACCTTGCCTTTAACACCTTGAAGCTCTTTCCGAGCCGCTTCGAGATCAAAAGTGAAAATACCTAAACTCTGCATAAAGCTGATGAAAAAACGCCAGCAGCGATGGATTAAAAAACGAGCTTTACGCTTTCGAATGTCTGGATCAGGATTAAAAATTTTTATTACGGGGAATACAAATAGTGATAAGAATAATCCCCCTAAGCCAAAAACGGTAAAAGAAAGCCCTGTCGCGAAGACGCGCCAGATGTAATTTAGCCTATAGAGCATTCTTAGTGAATTCCCAATTATTATCAGCAGATTGCAACAGTGCTGTGCTCTGGTCACCCTGTAAAAATTCAAAGAATTCAATGGCTAAAGGTTTATCTGCTTGACCCTCTTTATCAGAACGCTCAAAGCTAAAGCTGATTTCTTGACCGCTAGTATTATCTAAAGAAAGCAACAGTGAGAGACTATAACTCGGATCGTGGCGCTGCTGTAGGCTATCGAAAGGCTGGGAAACCTCTAAATCAAAACAGGTTAATAACACGGTTTCATCAGGGTAGCGTTTAAGCAGGTTATAGCTTTCCAATAATGCAAAGCCGAAAGTGTTGCTACCGGCTGCAATACTCGTGCCGAACTGCTTGTTTTTATTAAAAATAGAAAACAAGCCTAATGAAGAATTATGAACCGAAAGACTAAAATCTTTGGGCGAAACTTCATCACCATTAACAATATCATTTACGATACTGGCGGTTCGGCTGAGTTCTCCATGTTGTGAGGCAAAGACGGTATAAACCTGCTCTGGAGCCACATTGGTTTTATCCAAACAACTTAACGAAGTATGCATGGCCATTTTGCTTAAACCGTTGAGGCGCCTACGTTTTATGGGAGGAATCTGCTTGAGAGAAATATCTTCCAGATCGAAGAACTTAAGTGTAGATGACGGATAGTTAGCGTGTTTTAAAGAATCTTTTGAAAGCCAACAGTAGGAGGACATAATGCTTAAGGAAAGTATGTTACTTGATGTCATGATCCTATCCGTTGTGATGTTATTGTTATTGAAGTTAAGGGCTGCAGGAAGTCTAGCGGAAAAATTTTATAACATCAAACAGTGGCGAGTATTAAGTAAGTACATAAAAAAGCCGAGCAACAAGCTCGGCTTCATTAGACTTTGGATTTAGAATTTAGCGATGACTTGCTGGATTTGATCTTTATTGACCATATCTGTGATAGCCTTCTGCAGTGATTCTAACTGCTTGTCTTTTATCGTTTTCTTGCTAAACATAAATGCCACACTATCGCTTGGGATATGTACATTCGATGCTTTGATTTTGTCATCAAGGCGTTTGCGTTTGATGATGTAGTGGCCTTCAACGGGATCGGCTAATACGCCATCAATTTCGCTATAAAGGATATTGAAGAAGCTTTGCTCGCCTGATTTAGAGTCCACAAACAGATCTGAGTATTGTGGGTGGTTCATCAGCTCGTAGACTTCTTTACCGTAGAAATAGTCGCTCGTAATGCCTACTTTTTGGCTCCGACTTAAGAAGCCGCTTAGAGTATTGCCATTGTAACTGTTGCTTTCACGGATAAAGAGCGTAAATGATTCATCGCGATAAGAGGGTGAGAAGTTGGCAAACTCTTCACGATCCGGCGTGACAGTGGCGCCAGCTAGAACATCAAGCTCTCCTTTTTCCAAGTCAGTTAATAATTCAGTCCATGATTTTTCGACAAAAGTCACGTCACAGTTGATGGTATCAGCTGCTTGCTTAAAGATTTGTACATCAATACCGGTAATTTCACCATTGCGTTCAAACTGGTACGGAGCGCGCGACTCCCACCCCATGCTTAAACTGCAATCACGTTTTGCTTTGCTGACCGCTTTTTCTGAATTTTCAGCTCCCTCGTCACCGCCACAAGCTGCTAACAGGAAGATAGTTAATATGGATATAAGCTTGGTCATTGTCATTGAGCGCCTCCCCAGTTCAGCGTTTATATATATTGTGTGTATTTCATACTGCTACGAAATGTGAACTGGATCAAGTATTACGAGTTAAAATAGGTGTTTTTTTAGACAAAAAGTGTCAAATATTTATACATAGAGGATTTTTGAGTGACAAATTTGGTAACTATCGAGACATTTTTAGAGCTGCTGCTTGGCTCTGAAGTGAGGATAAAAACCAACTGGGCATAAAAAAAGCAGGCCGAAGCCTGCTTTTTACGATAAAGCAAACGATTAATTAATCGCATTCTTAATCTTATTCATGGCGTTCTTTTCTAGCTGACGTATACGCTCAGCTGAAACACCATACTTATCAGCCAGTTCATGCAAAGTTGCTTTTTGATCACCTAACCAGCGTTGCTTCAGGATATCTTGGCTACGATCATCTAATGTCTTCAAAGCATACATTAAACGCTCTTCGCGTTGACCCTGCCACTGTTCTTGCTCAATTTCTTGAGCGGGATCAGCATTGCTCGCCTCTAAGTAATGGACTGGTGCGTAAGCCGCGCCTTCATCATCCTCTTGGGCTGGTGCATCAAAAGCAGCATCACGAGCATTTAACCGGCCTTCCATGCGGCGAACTTCTTCAGGTTTGACCCCTAAATCGTCCGCAACAGCTTTAACTTCTTCATTGTTTAGCCAGTTCAATGATTTCTTCTTTGAACGTAAGTTAAAGAACAGTTTTCGTTGAGCTTTCGTTGTCGCAACCTTTACGATGCGCCAGTTACGTAATACATACTCGTGAATTTCGGCCTTAATCCAATGCACCGCGAACGATACTAGACGTACGCCAACGGTTGGATCGAAGCGTTTCACAGCCTTCATCAGGCCAATATTACCTTCCTGGATTAGATCTGCTTGAGGCAAACCGTAGCCACTGTAACTCCTTGCTATATGTACGACAAAGCGTAAGTGAGCCATGACTAACTGGCGTGCAGCGTCGAGATCTTCTTTATCTCTGAAGCGGTGCGCTAATGCCTGTTCGTTTTCAGCGGAGAGAACAGGTATGGCGTTGACCGTACTGACGTAACCGTCAATACTGCCTGTAGGTACCGCTAGCGCCATGTTCATTGGGATATTGCTCATTCATCCCCTCCTAAAATTAGTAGTTACGTTGATACTAGCACTCTTTTGTCGAGAGTGCTAATTTTTTAGCACTTTGTCAATAAGAGTGCTAAATATAGCAAAAAGTTTCAGCCTTTTGATCAAAAAACAGGTAAAGAATTGTCAATATCGACGGGGCTTTGATCGAAAGTGTTACAAGCAGATAATGCTCCTAGGCTAGTGTTGGGTAAGAGCGAAAACTAACCTAGGAAGATCAATTATTTAGCCGATGCTTCAACTTCAATAATGATGTGAACATCGTCAGCCACAGCTGGAACGCCGTAAGTCATGCCCCACTCGGAGCGCTTTATAGTGCCTCGGGCTGAGAAACCGACATGTTGCTGTTCTGACATTGGGTGAATACCAGCTTTGTTAAGCGTTAAATCCAATGACACCGGATGTGTTTTGTCCAAAATGGTTAAGTCGCCGTGTAATACGCCCGTGTTGTCACCTGTTTTCTCTAACTTGGTACTCTTGAAACTGAGTTTTGAGTATTTTTCAACGTGGAAAAAGTCAGCATTTTTCATGTGATCGTTCCACTTTTTGTTTTCTAAATCGATAGAAGCGGCTTTTATTTCAACGTTGGTAGAGGATTGTGACCAATCGTCCTGATCAAAAGTTAGCTCACCACGGAACGTTGGGAACTTACCAAAAGAATTAGAAAAGCCTAGGTGGTTAATTTTAAAGATTATTTGGCTATGTACAGTATCAAACTCATACTCTACAGGCTCAGCTGAAGAGACGCTTGAGAAAGCAAAAGCGGTTGCGGCGACGATGCAAGTCATTAATTTTTTCATGGTGGGTCCTTCGCTTAAAATATTGGGTTAATAAAAAAGATGGACTATTTTTATCAAGCTTAACGCCATCTATCAAATGCATAGTATCAATATTGACTATTTGATCGGTAAATAGTTGCAAGTTAAACAGCTGATAGCTGACTAAGATAAAAAGCTAATAAATTATTGAGGATTAATGTCTTTTAGGTGTTTGCGAACGGAAACCCAGGCACCGATTAAACCAAGTAAAGCACCAATGACCAATAAACCAAGCGTGAAGCTAGGCGCCAATCCCAACAATGAAAACTCACTGCTATAAAGTTGAGCGAGTTGGCTGGTTGATTGTTTTAATAGCACGAACACCACGTTGACCATGAGAGCTGCTAATAAAGCTGCGATAAGGCCATACCAAAAACCGGCGTATAAGAAAGGGCGACGGATAAAAGCATCGGTGGCGCCGACGAGTTTAATCACCTGAATCTCTTCCCGACGGTTTAAAATAGCCAAGCGTATGGTGTTTCCAACAATCAAAAGAACGCCAAGTGCCAGCATTAAGCTGACAAATGTGGCGATTTGCTCTGAAATGGTAAGAATGGAGTTGTACTTCTTAATCCAGTCGCTGTCTAATTTGGCCTGATCGACTTGCGCCAAACCAGCAAGTTCTTGGGCTAGGGCTTCCAGTTCTTTAGGATCGCTAAAGGAAGCGGTGGGTTCTAAAGTGATGGTATAAGGCATCGGATTAGTATCAAGGTAATCTAAAGCATCACCAAAACCAGAGTAGTCTTTGAATTCACGCAAAGCATCGTCTTTAGTGACAAAAGTAACCTGTTCAAACTCTGGTCGAAGATTCAATTGTGCCAGTAAATTTTGGGCTTGCTTTTCCGTCGCAGAATCCTCCATGTATAACGCCATTTTGATACCGCCGTCCCAGGATTGAGAGACTGCTTTGGCATTGGTCATGAATAAGTAAAAAGCAGATGGTAAAGCCAAAGCAATGGCTAACACCAAAATAGTCATTAAGCTGTTAGTCGGCTGGCGTAATATATCGAGCAGGGTTTGGATGCTGTTTTCTTTGTGTAGCTTCAGTGCAGTACGGAAGCGGTCGCGCAGGCTGACTTTATAGCTGGTGGCGCTGGATTTCTTTGAACTGACTTTGTGATTACTCATGCGAAGTCCACCTCAGCCAGTTCATTGCGGATGGTGCGGCCTTCTTTCAGCGCGATGACTGGGTGCTTCATTCGTGCGATTAAACCTAAGTCGTGTGATGCGATAAGAACACTGACGCCGACCTGATTAAATTGAGCAAACAGATTCATAATATCTTCAGATAATTCAGGATCCAAGTTCCCCGTTGGCTCATCCGCTAATAACAAGGGTGGTTTATTGACCACGGCGCGGGCGATGCCCACACGTTGCTGTTCTCCGCCAGAAAGCTGAATGGGCAATTGACGCTCTTTAGTCAATAAGCCAACTTTATCCAGCGCGGCACGCACTCGTTTAGGAATGTCACGATCGGAAACGCCAGCAATGATTAAAGGCAAGGCGACATTATCGTAAACCGTGCGATCAAATAGCAGTCGGTGGTCTTGGAAAATCATGCCGATTTTTCGGCGATGGTAAGGAACCTGGCGATCTTTAACGTTAGAGATGTTGATATCATCAAGGATAATTTGCCCACGTGTGGGGCGCTCCATCAGGGCGATGAGTTTTAATAGCGTACTTTTACCAGCACCACTGTGCCCGGTTAAAAAAGCCATTTCGCCACGCGGTAAGCCAAAGCTAACGCCTTTTAAGGCTTCGTGACCACCTGAGTATCGTTTAAAAACCTGATGGAATTCAATCATTTATAGTTATAAATATCCTATGGTTCAATTATTATTGTTGCGACTCTGAATTAGCCTCTGAACCAAATAAAGCTTCAATAAAGTCGCTGGCGTTAAATTCTCGAAGGTCATCAATCCCTTCACCGACGCCAATAAAGCGGATTGGAATTTCGAGTTTATCCGCTAATGCAAAGATAATACCACCTTTTGCCGTACCATCCAGTTTTGTGATCGTGACGCCGGTCAAATTAATGGATTTGTGGAACTGCTCGGCTTGGTTTAACGCATTTTGCCCAGTTCCAGCATCAACAACCAACATGACTTCATGCGGCGCGCTAGGGTCAAGTTTGTGCATGACACGTTTAACTTTAGCCAACTCGTCCATCAAATTGGATTTAGTGTGCAAACGTCCAGCGGTATCAGCAATCAGTACATCGATATCACGTCGCTGCGCAGATTGCAGTGCGTCATAAATAACAGAAGCACTGTCAGCACCAGTGTGTTGAGCGGTAACATGAATATTATTGCGCTCGCCCCACACTTGAAGTTGCTCGACCGCAGCGGCACGGAAGGTATCGCCAGCGGCTAGCATGACAGACTTACCATCCTGCTGGAATTTTTTAGCAAGTTTACCAATGGTGGTGGTTTTACCTACACCATTAACGCCAACCATCAAAATAACATGAGGTTTATGAGTTAATTCCAGTGGGGCGCTACAAGGTTCAAGGATCTCTGAAAGGAGCAGCCTAAGTCTGTCCATTAGAGCTTGTGCATCTTTAAGCTCTTTGCGTTCGGACTTTTCAGTAAGGTCGTCAATGATTCGACGGGTGGCTTCGACACCAACATCCGCCATTAACAACTGGGTTTCGATGTCTTCCAGCAACTCTTCATCAATTTGCTTACTGCCGAGCACTAAATCCGCGATGCCACTCGTAAGTTGCGTACGGGTTTTGCTAAGACCGCTTTTTAGACGTGCGAAAAAACCTTTTTTAGTGGGTTTTTCTTGAGTGTCGCCAGTGGTTGACGGAGTGTCATTAGCCTCGTCAACAGGAGCTTGCTCTTCAGTTGTGTCGTTAATCGTATCTGCGACAACCTCTTCCGTTTCTTCCGCTAAATCAACTGGCTCATTAGATTGATTTGCCCGATCAGCAAGGTTAGGAGGGGTATTGTCGGCGGCTTCCGTCAGTTCTGGCGCTGCTTCTTCAGAAGTTTCAAGGGCGTCAGCATCCAGCTGTTGCTCCAAATCTTCCTCAATCGCCTGCTCCAGCGCTTCTTCAGCTTGCTCAAGCTTTTCCTCTAATTCTTCGGGCGTGGAGTTACTGTCAGATTCGTTGGACGGAGTTTCTTCTTTCTTGCCAAACCAGCCAAAAAGGCCGCGTTTTTTAGATTTGTCATCGCTCATGAGCCGATCAGAACCTTATCTATTTATTCAACACAATAAAAGCGCTATCCTACCACTTTAGGCAAGCAAGCGTCAGCTTTTTACCGAGGGTAAGCGGCACATGGCCAATCGTGAAAAATACTTGGATAGCGCTCGTCGCACGACAAAGAAGCCCAATAAAAGCGGGCAGTTTCGAGTTATCGGCGGACAGTGGAAAGGTCGAAAATTAAAGTTTATTGAAGTTGAAGGACTAAGACCAAGTTTAGACCGAGTGCGTGAGACACTATTCAATTGGCTGCAAAGTAATATTCATGGTGCTCGTTGCCTAGACCTATTTGCAGGCTCCGGTGCTATTGGCATTGAAGCCCTTTCTCGAGGCGCGTCGCATTTAGACTTTGTCGAATTAAATAAAAAGGCTGTGCGGCAGCTTGAAACTAATCTCGGCCTTTTAGACGCTGATGATGGCAATGTCATTCATCAGGACGCTAAACAGTTTTTAGACAAAATCGACCAAGCCTACGACATTATTTTTATTGACCCACCGTTCCATAAAGGCATCGCACAAGAGATCTTGAGTAAGTTAGCACAAACTAACCTGCTCAAAGAGGGTGCGCTTATATACTTAGAAATGGAGCAAAACTTAGAAGTAGATATCCCGCAAAGCTGGGAGCTATTAAAAGATAAAAAAGCAGGCCAGCTGCAGTATCGGTTGTACCGAGTCATTAGATGAAAGGTGTTAGGACTTAACACCTTTGCAATTCGCACTATTTATTAAAGGTTTTAGATTGTTTTTCAATGTAATCAATAAGTGCGTTAAACATCGGGTACCAGTTATTTTGATCGTTAACGCCAGACCAAACGTAGTCAAAGTGCGTCTCGGTAATAAAATAATCTTCCAAGTCATCAGGATTGGTTAAAATAAATTGCCCATGATAGTCATTGCCTTTACCACGTGAATCAAATCTAAGCCAAAGGAACGGTTTGTAATGTGTATAGGCTTTATTAATTCCGATTCTATCAGTGACGGAGCCGACTTTATCTTGTAAACCTTGCCTAATAATTTTAGTTTCGAGATCTTCTAAAGTCATTAGCTCGTCAAAATAACCGATTTTGTTTAGTTGTCCAATTATGAACTCGTCATCGGGTACTAAAAGTAAGGTTTTGTGCTGATCTAAATTGATGTCTTGGCTTTTAACGGTAGTGGCTACTTCATTGGTAGGTAGGCGACCATCAGGGTCAAGTTCAGAAACTTTCATTGAGCTACAAGCCGAAATAAAGAGTATAAGAGTCAAAAAAATTAATTGTTTCATTTATTATCCTTAAATATTGTTTAATGGAGTCAAAAATTTCATATAAAAAAGAGTTGCATGTTAATTATTCTTTAATAAAAGATTTAGTTTTTGTACAAAACACGAATCAAGTGATACCCAAAGCGTGTTTTAACTGGTCCAATAACACTTTTCTCGTCACTGTCTTTAACAAATACGGCTTGGTCAAAAGGTTTTACCATAGCCCCTTTTTTAAATTCGCCAAGATCACCGCCCTGCTTCTTAGATGGGCAGGTCGAGTGTTTTTTAGCTAAGGTCGCGAAATCAGCGCCCTTCTCTATTTTGGTCTTAAGTGCTTGAGCTTCTGCTTCAGTTTTAACCAAGATGTGTAATGCTGCGGCTTTATTGTTCATAGGGAGTTGTCGTGGTGCTTCTAGAGTGAAGGAGATGATAGCACATATACATCAAAGCGATTGCCTTTGCTTTCGATGCTCATCGAGGGGTTTTGCTCATTAAGATAGGGCGCGTAGCTGGGTCTTTTGACCACCACGCGGTATTTAGCGTGGTTAAGTGCGACGGGTAATAGTTCGTCTGCATCGGGATCGGCGCCGACCAACAACTTCACTAAGCGCATTTCTTTTTTTACTGCTGCGCTCTTGGACTTCGGTGGGAACATCGGATCCAAGTAAATAATATCAGGCTGTTGTTGCTGACTTAAGTGCTCGATCAACTGTACGGACTGGCCTTGGTGTAGGGAAAAGTCCGAGTGAAATAATTCAACACTGGATTGTTGAGCGCGTTGAATAGCATCAGCAAGAAGGCTAGCGACAAAAGGAGAGCGTTCAATCATGCGCAAGGAGCAGCCCAGACTACGGAGCTCTGCAGCATCCCTACCCAAGCCGGCTGTAGCATCTAAGATTGTGGGGTTCCAGTTATGTTTAAGACCGCAAGCCTTGGCGATATGTTGCTTGCGCCCTCCTCCGTGTTGACGTCGATAGGCGATGGTGCCAGCTGTCAAATCAAGCGAAAAATTGGCTTCTTTATTATCGAGCGGTGCAGCAAAAGATAAAAAAGGCACAGTATTCTCGATATTGTAGTAGAAGTAGCCGTGATATTGGCTAACTTCAGATTGGTCAGTGACAGTAGGCAAGTCCCTCAGTAAACTAGGGGCGTGCGGAGTATTGGGCTTAGCTAAAAAAGCAAAGTTCGCTGACACAAAAAATCCTATAGTTAAAGCTTAAAAAGCAAATTAAATCAATATGATAGAAACAGACGCATCGAATATAGAAATACAGGTCTCGGTCGCATCTTCAGAGCAAAACCCGCTTGAATTATTAGCTTCTGCGAGCGGTTTGTCAAAGCAGAAAGTAAAAGATGCGATGGCTAAAGGTGCTGTTTGGCTGTCGAAAAATAAGAAAAAGACCGGAACTGCGCGACCTATACGCCGTAAGAACAGCAAAATTAAAGAAGGTGATCAGCTGTTTTTATATTACAACGAAAAAGTGTTAGGCGAAACGGTTGAGATGCCGGAGCTAGTCGCTGATGAGGGTGATTATTCGGTGTGGAATAAACCTTACGGGGTTTGGGCGCAAGGTTCTAAATGGGGCGATCATTGCTCGATTGGCCGATTAGTAGAGCAATACTTTGATTATAATCGCCAAACTTATGTTGTGCACCGGCTGGACCGAGCAGCATCGGGATTGATGGTAGTGGCGCATAACAAGAAAGCGGCTGCTGCCCTATCCCAGCTCTTTGCTAAACGTGAAGTTGAGAAAACTTACCAAGCCCAAATCGTCGGCCGATTGCCAGAGTCCCAAGTCACCATAGATAAGGCTATTGACGGCAAGCCGGCTAAAAGTCATGCCAGTGAATTGAGTTCTGACGCTACCAGCAGTTTGGTGGAAGTCAGGATTGAAACGGGTCGAAAACATCAAATCAGAAAGCATTTAGCCAGCTTGGGTTGCCCGATAGTGGGGGACCGGATGCATGGCAACGCAGAGGGAAAAGACGATAACTTGCAGCTAAAAGCTGTTAAATTGACATTTAAATGCCCTGTTTCGGACAAGTCAAAGAATTACAGCTTGGTTTGATATGAGTCTGTTAGAAGACAAAGTTCGGGCTTGTACACTGTGTGATGATTTGCCACTAGGGCCAAAGCCGATATTTCAATTCAGCCCCAACGCAAGAATTTTAATTGCTGGTCAAGCGCCTGGGCAGGTGACACATAAAAAAGGGCGCCCTTTTGATGATGCAAGCGGTGTTCGGCTACGTGAGTGGCTGGGGTTAACCGAAGAGACCTTCTACGACCCCAGTATATGTGCGATTCTTCCCATGGGGTTTTGTTATCCCGGTAAAGGGAAATCAGGTGACCTCCCTCCTCGCCCAATCTGCGCTGAAACCTGGCAGCATAAACTGTTGGGACAACTGAAAGACTTGGAATTGGTGGTGGTTATTGGACAATATGCCTTACAGTGGCACCTTGGAATAAAAAAATCACAAGCGATAACACCTATTGTAAAAGACTGGACAAAATATCGGGAGCTAGAGGTTAAAAGTAGTGAAAATGTCGATAATGGTATCGAAAAAGCAGTAACTTACTTTCCCCTGCCCCACCCTAGCCCACGTAATAATATTTGGCTAAAAAAGAATCCTTGGTTCGAGGAAAAGTTACTGCCTAACTTGAAAGAAACTGTGGCTAAGGCTCTGCTTTAAAAGATTTCTTTAAGATATCGGTGAATACTGCTACACCTTTTTCGCGAGCCAGTTTGACGTTATTGTCAGGAATAGACTCTGGGTCATCGTAGTTTTCTAATGCCTGATCTAGGCTGGCTTCACGCAAAATATGTAACATTGGATAGGGTGAGCGGTTGGTGTAGTTAGCGGGATCATCAATATCCAGTCCGTCAAAACAATAGTCTGGGTGGAAAGTAGCGATTTGATAAACTCCGCTGTATTCCAGTCGCTCGAGCAGCTGGTTACTGTAATCCACTAAATCAAGGTAATCATCAAAGGACTGAAAGCCTTGAGGAAGGATGATTAAAGTGGTTTCTTTGCTTGGGTTATGATCAAGGACAGTTAACTCATCCACTAACTCATAAAGCACCGGTTCGATGCTATTCGACGACGATACCGTGTAATTAATGGTGTTTCGGACAAATTCGCGACGTGCAAAAGGGCAAAAGTTATAACCAATGACCGTTTGCGATAGCCAATAACGGACGCTGGCGATGATATTGTTGATTGGAAGATCGACCATTGGAGTCTTTTTTCGTAGAATTGAGGAGATTGTAGCAGATTAACGAGTTATCTGCTGACAATAACGCGCTGTGTTTATAGTGCTGTAGCCTTACTCTAAATAAGGTTTTATGTCGTCGGGAATAGGCATGGTTTTGAAAGGGGACACATTTGCGCCACCAGTGTTGCCGGTAGGGTACTTTCCGATTAATGAGCCAGCAGAACCGATAATTCTAACGATTTGCCCGGTAATTTCACGAAAACTTCTTGTCTTTAGACCGACTCTGAGCATCCAGTAATGACTTTTCACATGACGCCAATAATGGGGCTGGCCTAATATATGGGCGCGTTCGAAATGATGGAATGCGGTGTAAAACTCTTTATTATCAAAGAATTGAATACCTTTTGAGAGCTCTTCTTCAAACTTGGCTTTGAGGGTCATTGGTAGCATTAGTTTACCCTGAGAGAACTGTAGTTCTGTGGCTTAGTAGTTTGACAGACTAGTTGGTTTGTTATTAAATAACAACATATTTTTAATGACTGATCGACCTTTGCACGATGGCTGGTACAGCAAACCAGCAGTGTGCAGGGGAGAGGGAATATCATGTCGACTGGTAACACAGATCCAAACAACAAGACTCAAAACAGTAACACGTCAAAAAGCCCAGCTCACAACCAGAACAGCGGCACTGTGAAGTTTGGTCGTTTCGTTGTTAATCATCCTTGGCTTGTGCTGTTAGCATCACTTGCATTGCTGTTTGCGGCGATGTTTGGGGCGAAGTATTTAGTCATAAAGCCAGATTATAGGGTGTTTTTCGCCGAAGATAACCCACAGTTAGTGGCTTTTGACCACATACAAGACACCTATGACAAAGCTGACAATGTCATGATGGTGTTAACCCCGAAAGAAGGTGAAGTCTTTAGAAAGGATACGCTTAAGACCATCCAGTGGTTAACGGAGCAGGCGTGGCATGTGCCTTATTCCACTCGCGTCGATTCAGTAACCAATTATCAGCATACTTGGGTGACGCCTGAGGATGAAGATTATATGTTGGTGGGTGCTTTATTGTGTGTGCCAGCGAAATCTGCCGACTTTGATAGTACCTGTGAACATGAGTCAGCCACACCGGAAGTGATTGATGGTTTATCTCAGCGAGACTTAGATCGGTTAGAGAATATTGTCAAAACCGAGCCTCAAGTGGTTAATCGTATGATTAATCCAGAGGGAACCGTTACAGCGGTTAATATCACGGTCCAAATGCCGGATGACAAGGACTTAGAAGGACTAGAGGGCGACGAGCTTGCTCAGAAAAAGACAGAAATTCTAACAGCAGGCCAAATCGTTGCGGATTATGTGCGCGACTTACAGGCACAAGTTGAAGAGCGTAATCCGAACCTTGAAGTCCGCCTCACTGGCGTAGTCATGATGAATACCGCGTTCGCGGAAACTGGCCTTGGCGACATGATGACGCTGACCCCAATCATGCTGTTGCTAGTCATCCCGCTGGCGTTGTTTTTCATGGTGCGAAGTATCAGCGGTACTATTGGTAGTGTATTGATCATTATCTTCTCTATTGCTGGCGCTATGGGTATGGAAGGGTGGTTAGGCATCTTCCTAACCGCGCCAGTGTTCTCAGTGCCAACGGTGGTGGCGACCATGGCGGTGGCGGATTCGGTGCATCTGCTGGTGACCTACATGCAGAATCTGCGCAACGGTTTGGACAAAAAAGACGCCATGGTAGAAAGTATTCGTATTAATATGATGCCGATCTTTTTGACCAGTATTACCACGGTGATTGGCTTCTTAACCATGAACTTTAGTGACGTACCGCCATTAAGAGACTTGGGTAATGTAGTGGCGATGGGCGTTACATTTGCCTTCATTTTCTCGATAACGTTTTTACCAGCCTTTATTACGCTGTTACCCACGAAAGTTCCGAGTGCGCGTTCGGCGAAACATGAAAAAATGGATCAATTTGCCGACTTTGTGGTGGCAAAACGCAAAATGTTGCTACCGGTGATGGCGGTGATTTGTGTTGGCGTTATCGCCTTCTTACCGAAAAACGAATTGAACGACGAGTTTGTTAAGTACTTCGACGAAACTATCGATTTCCGCGTCGACTCGGACTACACCGCTGAAAACCTGACTGGCTTGTATACCATGTTTTACGCGGTGCAAAGCGGTAAAGAAAACGGTATTCATGAGCCACAATTCATGTCGACCTTACAAGAGTTCGTAGAGTTTGCGGAATCGCAACCTGAAGTGATTCACGTGCAAAGTTATACCGACGTCATGAAGCGTTTAAATAAAAGTATGAACGCTGATCGCGATGAGTGTTATGCCTTGCCAGAGGCAAGTTTAGAGGAAAACTGTAATGAGGTTCTAAAAGAGCCGGAAGAGGGCACGGATCTTAATACGCGAATTCGAGAGCTAACGGCGCAATTTACCTTGATGTATGAAATGTCTTTACCTAAAGGTATGGATTTAAATAATCAGGTTAGTAGCGATAAGGGTGGTACTAGAATTCAGATAGCCTTGCATAACTTATCGAGCGTAGAAGTATTAGCGCTAGAAGAAACATTCGCCCAGTGGTTTGAGGAAAACGCACCTCAATATGAGGTTCAAGGATCAAGTCCTGCGGTGATGTTTGCTCATGTTGGGCAAAATAATATTTATTCGATGCTGGAAGGCACGGCCTGGGCATTGGTTTTGATCTCCTTGTTATTAATCTTTGCATTACGATCATTAAAGCTGGGTTTATTGAGCCTCATTCCAAATATTGTCCCTATGGCTGTGGCGTTCGGTATTTGGGCTATTTTCCAAGGGCAGGTTGGCATGGGCTTATCGGTCGTAACCGGCATGACGTTGGGTATTGTGGTCGATGATACGGTGCATTTCCTGAGCAAGTATTTGCGAGCTAGACGCGAGAAAGGTTTGGATTCGCATGAGGCCGTGAAGTATGCCTTCCAAACAGTGGGTATGGCACTAACAGTGACCACCATTGTCTTAGTATTAGGTTTCTTAGTGTTAGGCATGTCGCACTATGTGATGAATAGCCACATGGGAATTTTGACGGCAATAACGTTAGCAGCAGCGCTCATTATCGACTTTTTATTATTGCCGCCGTTGCTAATGTTGCTTGAACCAAAAAAGAAAAACAAACGAATTAATTCATTGAAAACAATCGATTAGGAGTAATTGATGAAAAAGTTAATGCTATTGGCCAGCTTGTTGTTAGCCAGTGTTATAGCGCAAGGTGATGATGCAAATAAGAAAATCGCCGATATAACGGATGCCAAAGCTAAAGGTCTAGAGGTCGCGAAAGCAATGAAAGCCCACAACACAGGCTGGGGCGACAGCGAAGCGAAAATGACCATGATATTGCGTGACAAAGGCGGCAACGAAACCGACCGTAAAGTTCGCGTTAAGAGTCTTGAGGTCGAGGGTGACGGCGATAAGGGCTTAAGTATTTTTGATGAACCTCGCGATGTAGAAGGTACTGCTTTTTTAACCTATTCGCATATCGAAGGTAATGATGACCAGTGGTTATATTTGCCGGCATTAAAACGTGTGAAGCGCATCTCTTCATCGAACAAATCAGGCCCTTGGATGGGAAGTGAGTTTGCGTATGAAGACTTATCGTCGTTTGAAGTAGAAAAGTATGATTACAAATTCTTACGTGAAGACGAGCTCGATGGCGAGAAAGTATATGTAGTGGAGTCATATCCAACCTATGACAATTCAGGTTATAGCAAAACTATCACTTGGGTTGACCAAGCTCATTTCCGTGTTCACCGCATTGAATTTTTTGATGAAAAAGGTGATGCATTGAAAACAATGGATGTGTCAGAGTTTAAACAATACCTCGATAAATACTGGCGTGGGCACAAGCAGGTCATGACAAACCACCAGACCGGTAAAAGCACTGTAGTAAAATGGAGCGACTACGAATTTAACACTGGTCTTGATGAGAATGACTTTAACAAGAGCAGTTTGAAAAGAGCCCGTTAATGAACGCTACTGTTGAGAAAACAGCTGTCAGGAATGCTGACGCAACCCGACAAAAGATTTTAGATGTGGCCTTTGAGGAAATTCTTCTTAAAGGCTACCAAGGTCTTCGTGTGGATGGTGTTCTTAAGAAAACCGCGCTGACTAAAGGCGCGTTTTATCATCACTTTGGGAGCAAGAAAGAGTTAGGACATGCAGTTATTGAGGAGGTATTGAGACCGTGGATTTATGAGCGTTGGATTACGCCATTACAAAATATCGATCACTCAATTGATGGCTTAATCGAACTGCTGAAAGAAGCCCGCGACGAAATGACGGCCTGTGAATTACATACGGGGTGTCCACTCAATAACCTAACCCAAGAAATGTCGCCACTTGATGAGTCCTTCAGAACGCGAATTGTCGCCATCTGGGATGAATGGCACCAAGCCCTAGCGGAAGTGCTAGAGCGCGGCCAACGACTTGAACAGGTCAAGTCTTCATTAAAACCAGAAAATGTAGCACGATTTTTAATCGCAACCATGGAAGGTATTATTGGGCAATGTAAGTGTTATATGAGCGATGCCGCCTTTTATGATGCCGGCGAATGCCTGCAAGACTATTTAGAAAGTCTTAGAGCCTAAGCAACCATAGTTAATACTACCAGTCAGTTCCTTTCTCTTGCTTAAGTTCTTGGATTTTCTGCTTTACTTCTAATGGCTTTAACTCAACACTAGCCGCTTCCTGCTCATCAAACCAGGCGAATAGCTCCTTTCTAACGCTGCGAGAACCTTTGAAGCAATACTTGGGATGCTTTACATATACAGACGGACTATGAATATTGCTGGGTGAATAGAAGAAACAGTAACTATAGTCATTTTTATTGATTTGGTACATGACTATAGGCCACATCACTAGCTTAGAAGCAACTGCGAGCATGCCAGAAATGGCAAAAATAATTCCTAATCGAGTTTTTAATTTTTGAGAGAAGTTTTCTCTAAAGTTAAATATGGTTATCAAGATAAGGCAAGTAAGACATGGCACTGAAAATAGCAGGAAAGGACCCATGCTCGTTGCTTCGACATAATAACTTCCGGTGCTTATGCGATGAAACATTTCGAAAGTGAAGTAATTTATTTTACTAACTGAGAAAACGATCATTGCGATATAGACAGGGATGAACAAGAGTAACAAAACTTTCATTTTGGGCGTTAATGGCTCACCAAACTCCGTTTCCGTACTCAAGATATAAACTCCATAAGATTTAGAATAGTAAGTTTAGATTAAAAGCGTTACTTACCAGTCTGTCCCCTTTTTCTCTTTTAGTGCGTCGATCTTCTGCTTTACCTCTAATGGCGTTAATTCAACTCCGGCCACTTCCTGCTCATCAAACCACGCGAAAAGCTCCTTTTTAACGCTGCGAGAGCCTTTGAAGCAGTATTTTGTATCTTTCACATAAACAGGGGAGCTAAACATATTGCTGCCCGTATAGAAAAAACAATAGCTGTAGTTATGTTTATCTAATTGGTAGTTAATAATTGGCCACATAATTAAACTACAAGCAATTCCAATAAAAGCTATCACAGAGAATATTTTTGTAACCTTAGAAACCATTTTATAAGTTAGTTTATCCAATACCCTAAGGGCCATTAGATATATCAAGCAAAGAGCAATAAAGGCTCCGCTAATTAAAAATGCTCCAATCTTTGTTGCTTCAACGTAATAACTACCACTAAGAACTCTTTTAAAGATATTAAAGGTAAGGTAATCAAGTTCACAAAAGGTAAAAACTGCCATTAAAAGTAAAGCAAAACTACAGGTAATAGCTCCAAGCTTTTCCATGTTAGATAGCTGAGGTAACTTTTGCTTGTCCTTGGGCGCTGTCATTTGAAGAGCTCCCTAGTGTCAGGAATATTGAATAATTTATACATATACCCAAGAGGATCACTGTTTGCTTTCTCGACATTATATGAAATTGAGTTATGCATAGACTTAACTTTATTCTGAAATTTCAATAATCCATCTTCGATATTTCTGGCTACAATAGGGTTAGTCAATATATGTAAAGATTTTACAACACCTTGCCTGTTTTTATAGTATTTTTCGGTAATTAATAAGCTATCAACTAAAATACCTGTGAGATCCTCGCCAAAGAGTTTGGAAAGACCATAAGAAAGAAGCCCACCCAAAACCACTATGGCAAGTAGAGGTCCAATGGCTAAGCCTGCGACAGCAACGCCCGTAAAAGATAATCCAGACCATACAATTCCCGAAGCTGCTGCGGCAATCACTACATCTGTTGCTAAGCCACCGACAAAGTGATGCCAGGTAAGTTCATCATTCATCAGCTGATCCATGCCATGGAAAAACACGGAAAATATTACAGTAACCACTCCACCGCCACGAATAGCTTTGCTAGCGCCAGTTTTTCCAAGCCCCATGCTAACAACTTTTGGGTTGTTGGCTAGGTAGCGAGTGCCAGTGAGGTGGTGACGAAGGCGATGGTTTCCTTTAAGAATGATATAACTGGAGCCCGCATAGTTTTGTATGCGAAAGTTACTCCAGAGGTTGCCGCCTCGCTTCATATCGTAAGCAAGGATAGAAAGGACTTTGGCATCAGCTATTGTAGGGAGAAAGCCACCCGCGGTTTTGATGTTATCTCGATTGTCGTCCCAGTCTTTTTGAATCCGGTTTGCCTCGTTATGACCTTTTGCGATTAGCTTTTCGATAACCAACAGCACGATGTCATTGTCGCTTAAGCCTTTCTTTTTATAGTACTTAACAAAGAAGTCCCAAAACTCTTCGGGTGTCATAACGACTAGCGTGTGCTGATTTTTCTGTAACAAAACATCTACTGGCAGTGGGGAATGCGGCTTAGGCTTGTTACGGTTAAGGTATTCTTTAATCTTGATATTTTGACGCATCTCGAATCCGTTCATTATTGTCTCCTTCTTAATACTCGATGCTAGCGCAGAATAATATCCTAAAAATTGGCCAAACCCAACTGTCAAGATAAATAATTAAGATTTTTAAGGTATATTTAAGAAAAGTATCACATTTCTGGTTTTTTATTATTAGTGCCAGATGTTATCATTCGCCAGCTAATAGGAAATAGTTAGGGATAATAAAGAGTTTAGGGCTTTGTATAAGAATAATGATAATAACTCATCACACCGATTATCTCAGATAAAAAGTAATCGTGAGAGAAATTTTGAAGTGATGGGTGCAGAGAAGGGAGCAGAAGAAGGAAGCGTCGATTGGGATCGTATTCAAACCCAATTGCAAATTATGGTGTTAAAGATTGATCAAAAAATCAATCGCCTTGTGAACACCATCATTCATCATTCTCGGTATCAGGAACTAGAGGCCAACTGGAGAGGCTTGTATTTTCTATGCTGCGAACGTTCTTTAGAGCGTTCAGCACGAGCCACCAAAATAAAATTGCTCGATATTAGCTTGGCGCAGCTTGGTAAAGACTTATCTCGAGCGATCGACTTTGATCAGAGCGAGATTTTTAAGAAAGTCTACGCTGAAGAGTATGACAATCCCGGTGGTGAGCCTTACTCAGTATTGCTGGGTTGTTATCGAATGCAGTTAAAGCCAAGGCCTGAGGTAGGAATTTCGGACATAGAAGTCATGCAATTGATGTCTAGTGTTGCGGCTGCAGCATTTTCTCCTTTTCTGACGAGCCTTGAGCCTAGCTTTTTTGGTGTCGATCGTTACCAAGAGTTATCACCTTTGGTGAATGTATCAGAGATGATGCGCCAGAACGAATATCGAAGTTGGAATAGCCTTAGGGAGAGTGAGGATGCCCGTTTCTTAGGCGTAGTGCTCCCTGACGTACTAATGCGACGTCAATATCAATGCGATGGCTCTAGAAATGATGGCTTTCTATTTAAAGAGACGCTGAAGAGTAACGAGGACCGTTTATGGGGCAATGCAATTTTTGCGTTTGCAACAACGGTGATGCGAGCCTTCTCCGAACACGGTTGGTTTGCATCAATTCGTGGTGTGTCGCGTGGCCAAGTAACTGGCGGTGTGGTGACGGATTTGCCAGTCGAAATATCAACGGTTGATGGTATGACTGAGTTAGCGCCGGTGAAGGTCAGTATTACGGATGGACTAGAACAACAGCTTCATAGCAATGGTTTTATTCCAGCGATGGCACTACCACGAACGCCATACTTAGCATTTTATGGAAATAATTCTGTACAGAAGCCAAAGGTTTATAAGGATTCGGTGGCGACCACTAATGCTGCTATGTCGAGCATGATGCAATACACCTTATGTGTGTCGAGATTTGCACATTACATTAAAATCATTTGCCGCGAAAAAGTCGGAACCTTTGCTAATGAGACTGAGTGTGAACAATTTTTACGACAGTGGCTACTAAAATACACCACAGCGAATGATGATGCTTCGGTGGAGCTAAAAGCAAAATACCCACTTAGGGAAGCAAAAGTTAGCGTTACAGAACGCCCCGACAAACCCGGCTACATGTTATGCGATATGCATATTAGGCCACATTTTCAGTTGGATAACTTAACGTCAAGTATTCAACTAACAACAGAAATCGTACAAAACAAACGAGGAACAACATAGTGGATAGTTTTTCTGAAAAATACAGTGAAGGAAATGTCGAAGAGTGTATTAATCATTTAGCTCAGGAAATTAAGCAGAATCCAGAGGAACACTATCAGCGTATGTTGTTCGGACAAATGTTGTGTGTGGCAGGAGATTATGAAAGGGCTGATAAACAGTTGGACTTACTGTCCACGTTAGAGCCGAAGTTTGTGATGGAAGTGGCTAATTGGCGTAATTTGATTCGTGCTGCTCAACATCGAAAGGATTTTTACGAGTCGGGTCGTCCGCCTGAAGTCATCGGTGACCTATCACCACAGCTCGGAAAACATGTTGAAGCAATTGCTGCATTAAGGGCAGAAGACAACAAAACCTTTGAGACGGTTCTGTCGGAAGCAGAGCAGGAACGTAAAGCTGTTAAAGGTAGCTGGAATAAAGAAGAACAAACTTTTGACGACTTTAGGGACCTAGATGATTTAAATGGGGGCTTCATGGAAGTGTTAGCGCCTAACGGGAATTATTATTGGATAGCTAACGAATCCATCTCATCGATTGTTTTCGAGGAAACGAAACAGCCAATTGATTACTTATGGCGAAAGGCGAATCTCGTCATGAATGATGGCACTCAGGGTGAGGTTTATATCCCGGTTACTTATATCGATGCGGCTAATGATTTGCAGCGCTTGGCTCGTGAAACGGATTGGGAAGAATATCAAGAAACAGAGGCGATGCGTGGTAGGGGACAGAAAACGTACCTGATCGGTAATGAAGCGGTATCAATCCTAGAAATAGACAGTATCGAATTTAATCACTAATACAGAGACCCAAAACGGGAAGTCGTAATGAGAATAATATTATTAGCACTAGTATCAGTTATTGCGCTGTCGGGGTGTGAATTACTAAACAAAGCGTTTTCTACAGGCGATATGTCTGAGGAAGAACGATATTTAGAAAAGAAAAGACAGTCCGAGAAGAACACAACGTTTATCTATCAAAAAGAAGTGGTCTCAGCTGAAGAGTATATGGGAATTATCGATAAGTCTTTTTACCGTAATTTTGTGAATGAGGAGCAAGTGCAAGTTATTCGGTACGAAGACTCAAAATATTTTGATGTAACGCTGCGAATGAAAGGACGCGATATCTTCAGAACGGATAGCGAAGTGTTGACTACTAATGCAAAAGATCTGTTGGACAGGGTAGCCAGTCTGCTTAATGTATACGACAAAAGCACTATAACCGTGGTGGGGTTCACAGATAATGTTGGTTCGGCAAAGTACAACCTAAAGTTATCAAAGAATAGGGCAGAGAGTGTATTGTCAAACTTGGTATTGCGAGGTGTTGATCTAGAGCGTTTAAGATCGTGTGGTCTCGGTGAGAAGTATCCTATTGCAACAAACAATACCGAAATTGGTAGAGCGACCAATCGCCGTGTAGAGATTCACATTAGCACCTATTTTGATGGTAGAGAGTGTCAGTAAGGAATGGCAAAGCGAAGCGATATCCCTGAGTTAAGGACATCATTATTGGATGTGATGGTCGACGAAGATAGTCAACAAGGTTACTTCGATCCTTATGAACGTTACAAGAAAATGGTGTGCCGGGATATTGAAGCGTTACTGAATACAAAGATTGATTGGAATTTAATCGCTGATTCATTGCAAGAGCTTAATGTGTCGTCGATCAATTATGGGCTAGAAGATTTTTCAACAAAAAACCTGACTTACCCTGGGGATAAAGATGTACTTTGTGTGGAGATAAGAGAGCTTATCGAGCTATATGAGCCACGCTTAGAGCGCGTAAAAGTACAAATACTCGATAACAGCGACCCGGTGGATCGAGTAGTAAGGTTAATGATTACTGCGAACTTAATTTTGGAAAAAGAGAAGGAGCGTTTGTCATTCAGGACTAAGCTCAATCCGGTAGATCATTTATTTAGCGTCAAGGAGCTAGAGTATGAAGGATAAGTTTCTTAGCTATTACAATAAAGAATTATCATACTTCAGAGAGTATTCGGATGACTTTGCAAAAAAACACCCCAAAGTCGCTGGTCATTTGGGGGTTGATAATAATGATATTGAAGACCCTCACGTAGCTCGATTAATCGAAGCCGTTTCATTTATGACGGCAAGAGTGCAGCAAAACATAGACTCGGGGCTGCCTGAGCTGACGCAGTCGCTGTTTAGCGTATTATTTCCTGATTATTTCGCACCAGTGCCGGCAACGGGTATTTTTTCTTTTCAACTCAAAGAGGGGCTAGATAAACCTTATCAAGTTGAACGTGGAACCAGGTTTCGTGCGATACAAAATGGAATGGCTGAGTGCCGATTTAGAACTTGTTATGACACGACCTTATATCCAATCAAAGTCTCTGAAGCCGATTATAAAGGCTTGCCATTTGATATCCCTGAATTACCGCAGCGTAAAGAAAAGATTCAGTCCAAGCTGACTTTAGACGTGAACGCGACCGGTAACAGTCTTGACGAAGATGGTTTCGAAGTAAAAAATCTACGGTGCTTTCTCAAGGGGCAGCAACAATACATCGCTAAGTTATTTGAGCTCATTCATAACGATACAGTGATCGTGACAGTGTCTGATAAAGCTTCGCCTGATGATAAGCGGGTAATCAGTGCTGAAAAGATTAAACGAGTAGGCTTTGAGACTGAAGAGGCGGTGCTACCCTATGATAAAAAGAGCTTTACCGGATACCGCACCTTATCAGAGTTTTATCATACCCCAGATAAATTCTTGTTTTTTGAAATAGAGGATTTTTGTCAGCAATATAAGCAAGGTGCAACTCAGAAAGAAATAACCTTTTACTGTAGTGCCCACTACCCAGACTTGGAGCAGTTTATAACAGCTCAAAACTTTGTGTTGGGTGCTACTGCGGCTATCAATCTTTTTGAACATACTCCTGAGTTGATTGATGTGGAGCCATTTATTAATGACTACAAAGTCAGGCCATCAGCTAATCAACCCGATAGCTTCGAAGTACACCATATAAAAGACGTTAAAAGTATTGATGCTTCTGGCAACAAGCAATCATTAATGCCAATTTATAAACCTAATCTCAATAAAGACTCTGCTTGGGTGTGGAATTATAAGCGTGAATTTAGTGATATGGCAGGGAGTAAGATAACTGCTGGCTTGGACACTGTCTTGAATTTGATACCGCATGGCGATTTAGAAGAGGCAAGGCCAAAGTTTTTACAGCTAACAACGGAGTGCAGTAACCGTAACTTAACGACAAAGTTACGATTAAGTGATGGGGGTTGTCAGATATTATTTGCCCAACCAACACCAACGATACAGCGCATACAGTCTGAATCGATTTTATCGAAGCCAAAGCGCCCGCTCGTCAATGATCAGTCTCGATGGCAATTAGCACGTCACCTGAACTTGAGTTATTTATCAGACAATGGCGTGGATGGCCTTAGAGAAGTGTTGAGTTTGTATAATCTGTTTGAGCTGCCTGAAGTGGACAACATGATTGATGGCATCCAAGACATGGTTATAGAACCGAGCGTATCGCGAGCAGTCGTTGGTGGGCACTCTGGAGTTATTCATGGCAATCAGATGACTTTGACTTGTGATGAGGATTATTACACAGGAACCAGTGTTTACTTGTTTGGTTGTGTGCTCAACAGTTTCCTGTCTCAACTGTGCCAAGTGAATTCATACGTTAAATTATGCATCAAGCTACAAGGCCATAAGGAAAAGACGTATCAGTGGCCTGTATTAGCGGGGAAGGTTAAGTTGTTATGAATGACTTAACGCTTAAAACAGGGGTTGGTGTTGACCTGACACACCCATACGCAACGATCTTCGCTATCGAACAGCGTGTGTTTCGTCAAAGACAACGACGCGTGTTAGACGCTTTAGAAAAAGGCTTAATTAAGTTTCATTATAAACAAACCTTAGATCCGCATGAAACACCTGTTCAGTCGGTTTACGAAGATGAAGGTGGTTTGTATTCAATCACTGGTAGTTTGCTGAATCTTACTGGAGCGAATGGGGTTTTACCGAATCACTATTCAGAGACATTGGCTAAAACTCTCCGCGATAAGAACACAGTATTTAAAGACTTTCTTGATATGTTCAATCATCGACTGAGCAGTCTGATGTACCGAAGTTGGGCCAAGTATCGGCTTGATACTGATAGAGCATATAAGAGTGGTGTTAAACAATACTCTTCCACCGTCGACCTCATAATGACCAGCCTAGCTGGAGAAAGTTTTCCGGCAAAAGATAATACAGTAGCATATTTCAATGGGCTGACTTTTGTTAACACAAAATCAGCTGAAAAGATTAAGAATATTATCTCTGAAGTTTCTGGCCTCGATGTGACTATAAACGAATTTAAAGGAAAATGGATCGAGTTGGACAATGATGATTTGAGCCGTATGGGAACGCGGGAAAGTCAAAATTATAACCAGCTAGGTGTCAGCACTATGTTAGGTCGGCGCTGTTGGGATCTAAGTTCTGGTTTTGAAGTCGAGTTCGAAGTTGATGACAAAGATACTTTTAAAAGGCTAACCCCTGGGGGCGATATGAATCAACGCCTTAGATCGTTGCTACAGCAGCTGGTTGGCGAAAGTTTTGAGTTTAGCTTCAAACTGAAAGTTAAAGAGTCGCACTGTCAGCGGGTGCAGTTATCGAAAGAATCTCAAACACACTTAGGTGCTAATGCTTGGATGAGCAATGGCACTAGCAATAACCGTATCATTGATTATTACTGCTAAAGAATTAGGAGAAAACTGTGTCAAATAATGAACTCAGAGTGCTTATTGATAAGCTAAATGGATTTTGTAAAACAAGCCTAGAATCCTCTGCGGGATTATGTCTTTCAAGAAGCCACTTTTATGTGGAGATTGAACATTGGTTCTTGAAATTGCTAGAAGATAAAAGCAGTGACTTTCATCAAATATTTGCATCGTTTAACGTTAATGCTGAAAAAGTGTCTAGTGATTTGAATAAGTCACTAGAGCGACTCAAAACGGGTAACGAGCATCCTCCAGCGCTATCCAATTATCTGGTCAGCCTGATAAAACAGGCATGGTTACAAGCGTCGCTAGAGCAGGGTAACGCGAGCGTGCGCTCAGGACATTTATTATTAGCGTTACTCAAAGACGATAGTTTGTCGATGCTAACCAGCGGCATTTCACCTGAGCTTGAAAAGTTAAACTATGAGAAGCTTTCTGCAAATTTCGAAGCGATTACAGAGAACAGTAGTGAAACAAATCAAGGTCAAGTAAGCCCCCAGCCTACGGCGGCAGGAGGTACACCAGCGCTAGATCAATATACCGTTGATTTAACACAGCAAGCGCGCGAGGGTAGCTTGGATCCGGTTTTAGGCAGGGAAGAGGAAGTTCGTCAGCTAACCGATATATTGACCCGTCGTCGACAAAATAATCCAATTCTGACTGGTGAAGCGGGTGTGGGCAAGACCTCAGTCATTGAGGGTTTTGCTAGCAAGATTGTCGCTGGGGAAGTGCCGGAGGTATTGCAAAACGTTAGTGTCAAAGTTCTGGATATGGGGCTTCTGCAGGCTGGGGCTGGAGTTAAAGGTGAATTCGAAAATCGCCTCAAGAACGTGATTGATGAAGTTAAGGGCTCAGCGGATCCGATCATTTTGTTTATCGATGAAGCGCACACCATGATTGGGGCGGGCGGTGCTGCTGGTCAAAATGATGCGGCTAATTTACTAAAACCTGCATTGGCCCGCGGTGAGTTAAGAGTGATCGCAGCCACCACATGGGCTGAGTATAAAAAATACTTTGAGAAAGATGCTGCTTTAACCCGTCGATTCCAGGTGGTGAAGGTTGAAGAGCCAGACTTGGATACTGCCGTCGCGATTATGCGTGGTCTAACTGATGTTATGGAAGACCATCACAAAGTTAGGATTCTAGACGAAGCCTTGGTTGATAGCGTGAAGTTATCACAGCGCTATATTGCTGGCCGCCAGCTGCCTGATAAGTCGGTGAGCTTATTAGATACAGCTTGTGCGCGAGTCAATCTAAGTCAGAATTCTAAACCAAGACAGGTAGAGCATCTTGAAAAGAAACTGGAAGAAATTATTAGAGAAGTCAGCATACTTGGTAAGGAATCTGAGCAAGATGCGATTCATCAACATCGTTTAGAAGAGTTAGCACTGAAACAAGGAAGTCTTGAAGAGGAGCTAGAGCGAGTATCAGATCGATGGCACCAAGAGCTGGACTTGGTCAATAACCTCAATGAGCTTATGCAAAAACACAATTCCGCGGTGACAGAAGCAGAAGAAGAGGAAGCAGATGCTGGGGACTACTCTGCTAATGACGATAGTAGCAGTGATATTAGTGCTCTAGATACAAACGACTTAATTGGAGAGTTGGCACAATTACGATATGAGTTAGAGCAGTTACAGGGCGAATCACCGATGGTCTATCCCGAGGTCGACTCCCGAGTGGTTGCCGAGGTGGTCTCTGACTGGACAGGGATTCCGGTAGGTAAAATGCAGAAAAGTTCTATTGGGGTTTCATTAAACCTAGAAGAAACCTTGCGTAAGCGCGTCGTAGGACAAGATAGCGCACTCAAGGGTATTGCTAAAGCGATGAAGACGTCTTCTGCTAAGCTGATGGATCCAACGAAACCTCTGGGTGTTTTCTTGTTAGCAGGGCCTAGCGGTGTGGGTAAAACTGAGACGGCGTTGGCTCTTGCCGAGCAGATGTATGGTAGCGAACAAAACATGACCGTTATCAACATGTCAGAGTTTAAAGAAGAACATAAAGTCTCACTATTGATGGGCTCACCTCCTGGCTATGTGGGTTATGGAGAAGGAGGGGTCTTAACAGAGGCTGTGAGGCGTAAACCGTATTCTGTGGTATTGCTTGACGAGATAGAGAAGGCACATCCTGGTGTACAGGATGTGTTCTACCAAGTGTTTGATAAAGGCATGTTAAAAGATGGTGAAGGACGAGATATCGACTTCAAGAACACGCTAATCATAATGACCTCTAATGCCGGAACAGACACTATTATGAAATTAGCTGAAGATCCTGAGACTATGCCGGAGGGTGAAGCATTAAATAAGTTAATCCATGAGGATTTACTTAAGGTGTTTAAGCCGGCTTTCTTAGGCCGCGCAACTCTGTTGCCGTATTTGCCGCTGGATGAAACGGTGTTAGAAACAATAGCAGGCATTCAGCTGGACAAGGTGGCCAGTCGAATTGAAGATTCGTATAAGGTCCGCTGTGAGTTTGATTCTTCTGTTGTATCTAATATTGTATCTCGATGTGAAGAAGTGGATTCTGGTGCCCGGAATATTCAAAAAATCATCAACCAAAGTTTGCTGCCTGAGCTATCGGAGCACTTCTTACATGCCATGATCGGTGAGCAAGAAATAGAAGATATGAAGATAAGCTATAAATCCGGCAGTCTCATATTTGATAAGGGTTAGAGAAGTTTTAACTGGTCATACAAGCTGCATGAGATCAAGCGTTATTTGAGAAACAGTTCTTATAATTATTGTTTCTATGAATTGGTTCTTATTTTAAAGAATAATTGCGTAAAATAGTTGATAATTTTGAACTGATTAGTAATATCTGATCGTGAATTAAATTTCACGCAAGATATATCTTGAATTATATCGGTATACATGAACTGACATATGGACGGTAAAAGGAGAAAATTTCATGTCTATATTTATGAATTACGACAACATCAAGGGTGAAACGACAGCGAAAGGTCATGAAGACTGGATTGATTTGTTGTCACTAGACTGGGGTGTACAGCGTGGTATCACTGCACGTGTGGGCACTAGCAAGGATCGCGAAGCGACGTCAGCCGACGTTAGTGAATTGCGCATCACGAAATATATGGATAACACTACGCCTTATTTATTCAAAGAAGCTTGTGTAGGTAAAGGTAAAGCAGTACAGATTCATTTAACGAAAACAGGCGACACGTTGGAAAACTACATGGAGTACACGCTTAAAGATTGCATGATCAGCGGCTACCGTGTAAATACTGAAGGCGAGCGTCCTGTAGAAGAAATCACTCTAAGTTTTACTAAGATTGAGCAAAAGTACACGCCATATGATGATAACCACAAAGCAGCAAGCCCTGTAAGTAATGGTTATGACGTTGCAACAGCATCAATGATTTAAGAATTATTGATCTGCATGGAACATTAAGGGAGGTCTTGCCTCCCTTTCGCGTCTCTGTTGAATAGAAATATAAAAATTTTAGGCAAATAAGAAATCGATTTTAAGTACAAAAGGGAAGCACGATGGGAATATTTGAGAAGTACACACAAGGAAACCGCCTATTACAAGTCGATACCCCTCTTGGAGGGAACGCTCTTTTACTGACCCTGGTAGAAGGTGAGGATGCGTTATCAGAGCCATTTGCATTCACGTTAACCTGTCTATCTGAAGAGCCGAGTATACCCGCGCAAGAATTAGTGGGTAAACCAATAGATTTTGGATTTGAACTCAATAATGGAGCGACGCGTTATTTTAACGGTTATGTCAGCCGATTGATAAGCCTTGGAACGGCTTCTGAGCATTTGTATCGATATCAACTGACGGTGGTTCCAAAACTTTGGTTTTTGGGACGTAGAGTCAATTTAAGAATATTTCAACATCAAAGACTGCCAGAAATTGTAGAGCAATTGTTGGCTGAACATGAAATACCTTTCGAAAACAGAATTACTGCCAGCTACCCAAGTCATGATTATTGTGTGCAATACCGTGAAAGCGATTTAGAGTTTGTAAATCGTTTGTTAGAGGAAAGTGGTATTTATTATTACTTTGAACATCAGCAGGGCGAACATAAATTAATTCTGGCGGACAATAAATCAAGTTATCCTACATGCGAGCAGGCGGTGGTGGCTCAGTCCTACGGAAGCTTGGACGACGAGCACATCGAACAGTGGAATAAAGAGGTGGTCTTTCCTAACGGGCAATACAGTGCAAGAAGCTATAACTTCGAAAGCCCAAATGATGACTTAAGTACGAACAGCCAGGCACAAAATGGTTTTCCTGGAGTAGAGCCGTATGAAATTTACGACTACCCAGGTGAATATTATGATTCTGGAGTCGGTGAGTCAGAAGCAAACCATAGAATACAAGAAGCTGAGCAATATCATGAGCTAGTAGAGGCAACCAGTACGTGTCGGAGCTTGTCTGTCGGTGGAACCTTTAGCGTCAGTATTCATGATGATCGGACCGAGATGGGAAAAAGTTATTTAATTACAAAGATGCGCTACAAAGCCCAAGATGATACGTATCTGAATAACGATGAACCCAAGCAGGAAGTGTCTAATAGTTTTACCTGTATTCCGAAATCAGTCCAGTTTAGGCCAATACGAAAGCACGCAAAACCGAGTGTTAAAGGAGTTCAGAGTGCGATTGTAACTGGTCCAAAAGATGAAGAAATTTATACGGATGAGTACGGAAGAGTAAAGGTTCAGTTTCACTGGGATCGCGAAGGTAAGTTAGATGAAAATAGCTCGTGCTGGGTGAGGGTTTCGCAGCAATGGGCTGGTGCTGGTTTTGGGGGGATTAATATTCCAAGAATTGGGCATGAAGTACTCATCGAGTTTGAGGATGGTGATCCAGATAGACCAATCATTACTGGGCGAGTCTATAACGGAAATAACCCTGTGCCTTATAGTTTACCCTCGAATAAAACACAAAGTGGGTGGATGTCTCGATCGACGCCAGAAGGGAGTGTTGATAATTGTAATCAGATACGCTTCGAAGATAGAAAAGGCGCTGAACAACTGTTGATTCACGCTGAAAAAAACCAAGACATAGAAGTAGAAAAAGACGAAAGCCACTGGGTTGGTAATAATAGAAGTAAAGTTGTAGATAATGACGAGACCAGTCATATTAAACATGACCGCAAGAAAACAGTCAGTAACGATGAAACCATCGATATTGGCCATGATCGCAAGACAAAAATTGGTAATGATATTGAGCTAAAGGTAGGAAGAAATTCACAGGTAGAGGTGACGAAAGACTTACTGGAAAACGTTAACAATCATCGTAAAGAGTATACCTATGCGAATCACTGGGAAGAAGTCGGTGGGCATTACGAGCATAAAGTACAGGGCAAGTATGATCTTGAGGTGGTGGAAAAGATTTTTAGCCGCACATCGGAACATACTTTGCACGCCTCGGATAAGCTGGTCATTGCTGGACCAGGAGGTTCTATTACTATCGACAGCTCAGGAATAACGCTGGAAGGTAAAGAAATTAACATTAAAGGAAGTGCTATTAATATGGACAGTGGCTCAGCGCCTCAGATTGAAGCATTGAAGGGAGCCGCTAATGAAGGGCTGCCATTCTGTGAAGAGTGTGTGACGAGAAAGGATGACGAATAAGAAGGTTTCAAAGCTGAACCGTAAGCAGCGAGCGTACTTAAGGCAGTGTTTGTATGATTGCGAGCCCACTGGGGAAGATCTATATGCAATAGTTGATGCGGCAAAAGACAGCTCAATACCATACTTCTTGGAAGGTCTAAAAGCGAACCATCGCTGCTTATTCAAATCAGAAGATGCCCTAAAACTGGCAAGTGTTGCTCCCTATCTCGTCAAACTTGAAGATGCTTCTAACACTGTGAATTGGTATTTGGAAAGAGTCTATGGGAATGGTGTAGGCTTCATACTGAAATCTAGGGAATCTTTAGAGGAGTTACTAGACTTCTGGTCAAAGAA
>CATNCP010000025.1 GCA_950096615.1 uncultured Kangiella sp.
TGGCGGTGAAGGAGGGATTCGAACCCTCGATACGCTACAAACGTATACACACTTTCCAGGCGTGCGCCTTCAGCCACTCGGCCACTTCACCGTAAACTTTTATTGAGGGGTGGTGTTTTGGTAACACCTGATGTTACTTCTCTAGCGGCGCACTTCTGCGTGCGCGTTACTCGAAAGCTAATGCTTTCTCGCCCTTCGGGCCGCTGGTGCATAGCCCCAGCGTTCAAACCTTTGGTTTGTCAGCCACTCGGCCACTTCACCGTAAGGCGCGTAAGATAGCGGAAACTGGTGTTTATAGCAAGTCTAGCTTAATCGGACTGCAAGTAGGACTTGTGGGGGGAGACGAGAATATCTTTCATGGCTTCTCGGCCTAGTAGCATCTTGTATCGCATTTTCTTACGGTCAGCTAAGCTAATATCAATATCCCAAGTTTTACCACCAATGGTAATCGGGGTTCTGATCACATATCTGAGCTGTGTTTGGCCATTTGAGCTTGTGATCTTTCGGTAGTCGACGATCTCAGATTCACAGCTTACCTCTTTCTTCGGATGTCGCTTATAAGGACATGTTTTAAACCTGACGAAATTTACGCCATCCTTATCGAAAGACTCTATATCATAAGCATGTAAACTAGAAGTTTTTGCGCCAGTATCAACTTTGACTTTTATAGGATCAATGTTGAGATCGGTGAGTTTGGCTTCTTCTTTCCAACCAACGGTCATCTTAGTCACAGTGTTATCCTCTCGGAGTCAATTAACCTTTGCCTTTAGGCTTATTAGGGCCTTTAAGCGAGTCTTTCTCGATATGCTTAATGATCGCGCCAGCGACATCTTTTCCAGTCGCTTTTTCAATACCTTCAAGACCTGGCGATGAGTTAACCTCAATAACGAGAGGGCCGTGTGCTGAGCGAAGTAAATCAACACCGGCAACGTCTAGCCCCATGACTTTCGCTGCTCTAACGGCTAAAGCTCTTTCTTCTGGTTTGAGCTTGGTTACTTCAGCGCTTCCACCGCGGTGAAGGTTTGAACGGAACTCGCCTTCTTTGGCGCTACGCTGCATGGCTGCAATAACTTTGTCGCCTACCACGAAACAGCGCACATCTGAGCCCCCTGATTCTTTAATGAATTCTTGGACTAGGAAGTCAGCATTAAGGCTTCGGAATGCATTAATTAAACTTTCAGCGGCCTTATTGGTTTCAGCTAAAACAACGCCGTTACCATGAGTACTTTCAATAATTTTAACGATTAAAGGGGCGCCGCCAACGGACTGAATGATTTCGTCAGTGGCATCTACCGAGTGAGCGTAGCTGGTGATTGGCATGCCGACACCTTTGCGTGCCAAGAGCTGATGAGCACGTAATTTGTCGCGCGAACGAGTAATCGCAATGGACTCATTAACCGAGTAAACTCCGCCTACTTCAAATTGACGAAGTACGGCTGTGCCGTAAGCGGTAATTGACGCACCAATCCTTGGAATCACGGCATCAAAGGTAAGCTGAGTGACCTCACCTTTGACCTTGCTGTGCACGGTTGGGCGGTTCGCGGTAATGTTCATAAAGCACTTTAAAACATCAATCACCTGCGGTTCGTGGCCACGCTCTTTGGCAGCTTCGACCAAACGACTGGTTGAATAAAGTTTTGAGTTACGAGAGAGAATACCGATTTTCATGGGATACCTTGATTTGCTTTATGAGTGTCATGATTTTTATGTGGGTAATATAGCACACGCCTATTTAAACCATATAGCAAATAATCTTCACTTTCAAAAAGAGACCAGTGTCACAGCTTTGAGTTGAGCCATAGTTCTGTCACCAAGTTGCAACCGTATTGTCCACTCGCTGTCACGATAACGTCACCTTGTCCTAATAGCCTATAGGCGCTTAATAAACAACTCCATTGAGGATAAAATTTATGCGACGCCTAAGTAAAACTATAATAGCTTCGGCGGTAACATGCGGACTAGTTTCAGTTGCGCACTCTGCCGTTCTTCCAGACGTTCAGTCGAATAGCCCGTGGTTCACAGATGGCCAAAGCGCTATTGAAAAACAACTTAATCAAGCGCCAAAAAATAATGCAAAAAATGTCATCTTATTTGTTGGTGACGGCATGGGAATTTCTACTATTACAGCTGCGCGTATTTTAGCGGGGCAGCGTGAAGGAAATACTGGCGAAGAGAACGTCCTTTCATTCGAAACAATGCCCTACAGTGCCCAAGTCAAAACCTATAACACTAACCAGCAAACTCCTGACTCAGCCGGCACTATGACAGCGATGATGACGGGAGTTAAAACGAAGGCTGGCGTTATTAATATTGCACCAGATACTGACCGAGCTAATTGTGATACTGCAACCGGTTACGAACTAAAAACAGCAATAGAGATGGCAGAAGAGAAGGGCTTGTCTACGGGAATCATTTCTACGGCTCGCGTAACTCACGCCACCCCCGCAGCGACCTATGCAAAAGTCCCAGAGCGCAACTGGGAGAGTGATGATGGTTTGCCTGAAGAAGCGAAAGACCTAGGCTGTAAAGATATTGCTTCTCAGCTGGTTGAGCTGGAGGCGGGAGATGGTATTGATGTGGTGATGGGCGGTGGCCGTCGTCATTTTATCCCTGAAACCGTTACGGACTCGGAAGGGAAGTCAGGAAAGCGAACTGATGGACGCGACTTAACGAATGAGTGGCTTGAACGTTACAACGATCAGGCAGCGTTTTACGTCGAAGACCAAGCAAGCTTTTCTGGACTTGATTTAGCCAACACTGACAAGTTATTAGCTTTGTTTAACTCATCTCACATGCAATATAACGCTGATCGTCTAAAAGATGTTGGTGGTGAGCCAACGGTAACAGAAATGACGGAAGGTGCTTTAGAAGTTCTTAAAAAGAACGACAAGGGTTATTTTTTGATGGTGGAGTCTGGCCGTATTGACCATGGCCACCACGCTGGTAATGCATACCGCGCTTTGGACGACACCATTGAGTTTGCTAACGCTATTCAATACGCCATGGATAATACCAATCCTGAAGACACTTTAATTATGGTCACAGCGGACCACAGCCATGTGTTTACGATTGCTGGTTATCCGCAGCGAGGCAATCCAATTTTGGGTTTGGTTAAATCTACTGACGGAAGCGGGCAACCAGAATCAGCGCCATCTTTAGCGTCAGACGGCATGCCATATACCACTGTTGGTTACACCAATGGACTAGGCTTTGCTGATTATGGTGATGGTAATGGTGGTGATCAGCGTTATGCTGACGATCCACATACTGGCCGCGTTGATTTAGCTTCAACCGATACCACTCAATCTGGCTTCCATCAAGAAGCGCTGGTTCCTTTAGGCTCTGAAACTCATGCTGGTGAAGATATTACGATTCATGCTCGTGGCCCCGGTGCTCACTTGCTGCAAGGGGTTATTGAGCAGAACGTTATCTTCCACGTGATCAATCAAGCGGCAGCGCTCGGTGGCGAAGCTTATCAATAATAAGCGTTTAGTATTTACAGCAGAATTTAATTTGAGGATATAAAGATGAGTATTATTGAAAAGAAGCAGAGCTCGAAGAAGTATGCTTATAAATTATTAAGCGTTTTGATATCGGCAACTGTGTTAACCGCATGTTTCGGTGATGATGACGATGATGAGCAAACGCCTGATCCTGAACCGCCTGTATCGAGCATAGACTGGGCCAAAACCAATCAATGGTTCAATCAAGGCAAGTCTCGTGTAGATGCTGCTTTGGAAACTGAAGAAGTCTTAACAAAAGGCTCTGCTAAAAACGTGATTCTTTTTGTGGGTGATGGCATGGGCGTTTCGACCGTCACTGCTGCTCGAATATTCGCTGGACAGAAAGAGGGCGCTACTGGCGAAGAGTATCAACTGAGTTTTGATAAATTTCCCGTCGCGGGCTTTGCTAAAACCTATAACACCAACCAACAGACACCGGACTCAGCAGGAACTATGACGGCTATGGTGAGCGGTGTTAAAACGAAGGCGGGCGTTATTGGTTACCCAGACAGCGCTCTGAGAGCTAACTGTAATTCTGCAAAAGGTAACGAGTTGGTCACAGCCGTTGAGCTTGCGGAAATGGCTGGCATGTCGACAGGGGTTGTGTCTACGGCACGCATCACGCACGCCACGCCAGCCGCTACTTATGCTAAGTCTCCTGAACGTAACTGGGAAAGTGACGATAGCTTAACGGACGAAGCAAAAAACAATGGCTGTAAAGATATTGCTACCCAGCTGGTTGAATTTTCTTTTGGCGATGGCATAGACGTTGTTATGGGCGGTGGTCGTCGCCATTTCATTCCGAATACAGTAACCGATGAAGAAGGTAAAACTGGCAAACGTACCGATGGAGTTAATTTGATTGATTCTTGGAAAGCTAAGTATGCGGTTGGTAACTATGTGTATGACCAAGCAGGGTTTGATGCGCTGGGTGCCGACTCGGCAACGAAGGTTCTAGGCTTGTTTAACTCATCGCACATGGAGTATGAAGCCGATCGCGCTAATGATGTAGCGGGTGAACCGTCATTAAGCGAGATGACGTCTAAGTCGATTGATATTTTAAGCAAAAACGACAAAGGATTTTTCTTAACAGTCGAGTCAGGGCGAATTGATCATGGCCACCATGCCGGAAATGCTTATCGTGCGCTTGAGGATGCGGTTGAGTTCGCTGAAGCAGTACAGGCTGCTGTAGATAAAGTGGATTTAAATGAAACCTTGATTATTGTGACCGCTGATCATAGTCATGTTTTTACTTTGGCCGGCTACCCGACACGAGGTAATCCAATTTTGGGTGTGGTTAAAGGTAATGATGACGCCGGACACGCGGAAGATGAAGCTGTCATGGCTGCCGATGATATGCCATACACCACAGTGGGGTATGCCAATGGTTTAGGCTTTGCCGATTATGGCGAAGGCAATGGTGGCGATCAGCGATATGGCGATGCAGGAGCTGCCGGACGTCATGATTTAGATGGTATTGATACTGAGTCTTCCGGTTTTCACCAAGAAGCACTAATTCCCTTGGGCTCAGAAACACACTCTGGCGAAGATGTTGGTATCTATGCTGTAGGTCCAGGCGCTCAGTTGTTACGCGGTACTCATGAACAGAGCAATATTTTCCATGCAATGAATCATATTGCTGATTTAGTCGGTAAAGCAGAAGCTGCACAATAACGTGGTTGACGTCCTAGCTGGTGAGAAACGACTTATAGTCTGTTTCATAAGAGCAGGACGTCACTTTGACGTGATCAATTATTAAAAAGTGACACAATTATGTTTCAATCCAATAAATTATTAACCCTATCATCCATTCTGTGCTTTTTAGCATTGGCGTTGTCCAGTCTCGCCATCGCTCAACCAGAGTCCGTGGCGAAAAGAGCAGAGTATGTCGTCACCAAGAGTGATAAATCATCTTTAATAACGGTCTGGTTTTCTACTGACATGATTGCTTTCTCAGAACAGGGATCTAGCAAGGTCGCATTGTGGCAACTCTGGCAAACAAACCATCCAAGCTTTTATCAAGTCTATACTGATGTTGGCTATAGAATTGAGTTTGACCGCTTAACCAGTCAGGAGATGCAACCTGTTTTAGACGAGTTAAAACAGTTAATCAATGGTGATGATTTTAATGACGAGTTCGTGATTAATGATAAACGGTTTGAGTTATCTTCCCTCGAAAGTGGCGAGTCTGTTGAGGGTTATATGAAGGAATGGAAAGCCTATAAAACATATGACTATGCAGACATTGGTGATAATGAAGCGGATCCAGTATTGGGCAAGCTGATTCAACAAGGTTTTACCCAAGGGCTTTAGAGATTTAGATTCATTATTTTTGCCATCTAGGGCTTTATTATTGAAATGGTTTGAGGGATAATGCGCGCAACTCAGCTGGTCCCCCCGCAACGATACGTTGTGAATCCCGCCAGGCCCGGAAGGGAGCAACGGTAGCAACCGACTCGTGTGCCGGGGTGTGGCTAGCTGGGCCTTATCATCTTTGATGAGATATACTAAGATTTTAAAAAGTCGCTAGTGGAAACACTGAGCGGCTTTTTTTGTTGGTTTATTGTATTACCCATATCTCTCCTAATTAAGAGCTACCACAAAAAGACGGTTAAAAGATTAACAGTGTTCGGTGCTACGAAAGCTCTGTTAAAATCCTATCTATTTGATTTGTATGATTAAAAGTCTTTTGCCGACTACCCCATAGGCTACAAATAGATTTTCCAACGACGTAAAGTGTGCTATGGTTTCTTCACTAAAACGATAAGCATTTCTATACTGATTAATTTATGAGCTATCAAGTGCTCGCCCGAAAATGGCGCCCCAAAAACTTCCAAGAACTCCGTGGCCAAGAACATGTTAGCCGTGCCTTGGTTAATGCGATCGAAAGCGGCCGCTTGCACCATGCTTATCTATTTACGGGCACACGCGGTGTCGGTAAAACTACTATTGCTCGAATCTTATCCAAATGTCTCAACTGTGAAGCTGAAGGCGTTACGGCAACTCCTTGTGGTCAATGTGGGAGCTGTTCTGAAATTGATGAAGGACGATTTGTTGACCTGATTGAGGTAGATGCTGCTTCAAGAACTAAGGTCGATGATACCCGCGAATTATTGGAAAATGTTCAATACCGTCCAACTCGTGGGCGTTATAAAGTTTACCTAATTGATGAGGTTCACATGTTGTCTAACAGTTCGTTTAACGCACTGTTAAAGACTCTTGAAGAGCCGCCTGAACATGTGATTTTCCTTCTAGCGACTACTGATCCGCAAAAACTACCGGTTACGGTTTTATCACGTTGCTTGCAGTTCCACCTCAAGCACATGGACGAAGAAACCATTGCTAATCATTTGACGTTTATCCTTGAGCAAGAGTCACTCGATTTTGAAGAACCAGCATTACACCTGATTGCTCAGTCTGCTGAAGGCAGTATGCGTGATGCCTTAAGCTTGTTGGATCAAGCTATTGCTTACGGTCAGGGCAAAGTTTTAGAAGAAGATATTCGTACCATGCTTGGTACTATCGACCATAAGTTTATGGTTCGTTTGCTTGAAGCGTTAGCCAGTAAAGACAGTGTGATGGCGATTAAAGCTATTGATGACATGAGCCATTATCCCGTTGACTTTGCTGATGCACTCAAAGAGCTATTAAGTCGAATTCATCAGATCGCAGTCTATCAAGCGACACAAGTAATGCTAGATACCGCTGCTTCTTATGTGCCTGAATTTGCTGATATCTTTGATGCGGCTGATTTACAGATGTATTATCAGCTTGGGTTGCATGCGCGTCGTGATCTTGAGTGGGCTCCAACGGCGAAACAAGGTTTAGAAATGGCCTTATTGCGCATGCTGGCATTCCAAATTGACTCTGGTTCAGATCAAGGTCAACAAGCGCCAAAAAAAAAAGTTAGCCTAAACCAACCAAGCCAGAGTGAAGCTTCCTCTAGCAGTGTCGCCAAAGAACCTTTGACGAATCGTTCCGAAGCCGAAAGTTCTACTTCCGACAAACCTCAGACAGAAGTTTCTGAGCAAAAAGATGTTCACGCCTCCGATGTTAAGAAGCAGTCTTTGGAGCAAGCTCAACCTCCAGAGCAAAGTGCTGATGATGAATTTTCAGGTTATGAGCAATTTATTCAGCAGGAAGAGCAAGGGGATCACGATGAGGAAGACGCTGTATCGTTTGCTTTTTCTGACTCTACAGAATCCAAAGCATCATCTATCACGGAACAGCCTTCAGCTGATCTTCAAAAAGACAGTGAAAATACTGTCGCTGAACAAAGTAGTTCATCACAAGAGAGTGAAAACGATGATGCTTTAGCCAGCCTTCACTCGGCTCTTGGTCTTAGCTTTGGCAACGAGCCTTCGGCGAGTTCGCAAACCACCAAGCCCAAGCAAGAAGAAGCCAAGGAAGATGCAACGTTACCAGCTGAAGACGCAACTAATATAGCTAATAACTCGGAGCCTTCTGCCGATCAGGAGCCGGTGAAAGAGCATCCGGAGCAAACTTCACCGTCAGGAGGTGAGGTCACAAATTCTAAACCCATTCAGAACAAGCCTACTGAAAGCTATGATAGCGATATAGAGCGTATGATGCAGGCGAGTAATGAGCCTGATAACTCGCCTGAACCGTTGAATGACGGAGGTAATTCTGGTGCGGCTTCCATGAACCAGTTTGGGGGCGCAGATGAACCTGAAGAACCAGCGTTTGTCCCCGAGTTAAATGTCCCTGAAGAAGCATTAGAGTGGGCGAATTTGGTTCAGAAGCTTGAATTAGATGGCACTTACCACCAAATAGCACAGTCAAGCTGCGCTATTTGGAGTTCTGATCAAAACTTGGTATTGGAATTATCGCCAGACCAAGAGATCTTACTTACCGATAGTGCGAAATCGAGTGTGAAGAGTGCTTTGGACTCTTTTTTAGGCAAGAGTATTACGATTGACTGGCAGTTAAAAGAGCCTAGCATTGATACTCCTGCTCAAATTTGGCAGCACCAGGCTAAGCTAAGATTGCAAAAAGCGTGTGAAGATTTAAATCAACACCCGTTCAGTCAACAGTTACAACAGCAGTTTGGTGCTAAAATAGATCGTGAGTCGGTCACTTATTTAGATGATTAGAGCGAAGTGCTCGAGTCAGTAACAGTTAATACATTATTGAGGTATAGCCATGTTTGGTAAAGGTGGTTTGGGCAATATGATGAAGCAAGCCCAACAAATGCAAGAAAAGATGCAAAAGGCACAAGAGGAAATCGCTAAGCTAGAGGTTACGGGCGAAGCTGGCGCTGGTATGGTCAAAGTTACTATGACTGGTCGTCATGACGTGAAGCGCGTTGAGATTGATCCAAGCCTGATGGACGATGACAAAGAGTTGCTTGAAGATTTAGTGGCGGCAGCGATTAATGCGGCGGTACGCAAGGTTGAAGAGACGACTAAAGAGAAAATGGCTGGGGCGACGGATGGGATGAATCTTCCGCCAGGGATGAACCTACCATTTTAACTTGCCTATTTGGCTTTCTTCGGGGCTGGTTTTGTGCTCGAGCCATCACGTATCGTTAATACGCTCAATCTCTGTGCGCAAAACCGCCCAAGAAGAAAATTCAAATATTCTGCGTTAAAACTGACGTTTAAGATAATGACATAAGATTAAATATGCAGTCTCCGTTGATTAAAAAATTAGTTGATGCCTTTACTTGTTTGCCAGGTGTTGGGCCGAAATCGGCACAGCGTATGGCGTATAACTTGCTAGAGCGCAATCGTGATGGTGGGCAGCATTTGTCTTCTGCGTTGGCTGAGGCTATGGCGGGAGTTGAGCACTGCCAACGTTGCCGTGACTTTACTGAGAGTGATTTATGCGGAATTTGCCAGTCAGAAAGACGTGATAAGAGCTTATTGTGTATCGTTGAAAGTCCAGCTGACGTGTTAGCGATTGAAGCGACAGGAGGCTTTCAAGGAACTTACTTTGTCCTAATGGGACACTTGTCTCCCCTAGATGGAATAGGCCCAGAGGATATCGGGCTTGATCAACTTAAACTTTTGATTAATAAGGAAAAGCCTGCTGAAATTATTCTAGCGACTAATTCTACGGTGGAAGGTGAGGCGACGGCTCATTTTATTGCAGAAATGTTGAAGGGAACCGGTACAGCACTGTCTCGTATTGCTTCCGGAGTACCACTTGGCGGTGAGCTAGAATATATCGACGGAGGTACTTTGATGCACTCTTTTTCCGGAAGAAAGCCCTACCTATCATAGTTTTCAGTCATTTCGATACAATTTGATACTTTTTACTTAATCCTGAGTTTTGTTGTATATTGGACCTGTGTCTAAATATTTTACAAAGGTATGTATCATGAATACAGAAAAACTAAGAATAAAATTATTATCGCTTGCAGCAACAGGTTTATTACTAACCGCATGTGGCGGTGGTGGCGACTCCGACACACCTGAACCAGAACCGCCAACAAGCGAGGCGCCTACATGGACAGCGGGGGTATTTGCTGACGAAGATAATTTCAAAGATCGCTGTGAGACGCCTCGTTCGGGAACAGATATTGATGGTGTTCCATGGCCTGACCAAGCAGGAAGTCACCTGTACGAGAAGCACTGGTTACGCTCTTGGAGTAATAATACTTACCTTTGGTATGATGAGATTCAGGATCGGGATCCTGCAACTTTTGGTGTTCCAACCGAGTACTTCGATGTTCTTAAAACTGATGAACTTACAAGTTCAGGTGCCCAGAAAGACAACTTCCATTTTTTTCAGGATACTAACGATTACCAACAGCGAGTATCCTCAGGAGCAAGCTCAGGCTATGGCGCTCGCTTCTTTTTAATTCAAAATGCGCCACCACGTAAAATTGTTATTGCCTATACAGAACCAAGCTCACCAGCTACAGGTGCCGGCCTCACTCGCGGTGCTGAAATTATAGAAGTTGATGGTGTTGAAGTTGTAGATGGTGACGCAAATACATTAAACGCGGGTCTTTTCCCAGCTAATGATGGTGAAACGCATGAATTTGTGGTTCGTGATTTAGGTGCTGCAAGCACTCGTACAATTACCATGACATCAGCTACTGTAACTGCTGACCCTGTTCAAAATGAACAGGTGTTCAATACTGCAAGTGGAAAGGTTGGTTATATGCAATTCAATACTTTCGGTACTCGTATTGCTGAACAGGAAATTATCGATGCGTTTGTCGACTTCTCTAACGAGGGCGTTCAAGACTTAGTAGTTGACCTACGTTATAACGGCGGTGGCTTTTTGTTTATCTCTAGCCAGCTTGCTTATATGGTAGCCGGACCTGCTCAAACACAAGGTCAAATTTATGAAGAGAGTGTATGGAATGATAAACATCCGAATGTTAATCCAGTGACAGGTCAGCAGCTTAGCCCAATTCCATTTTATGATACAACCTCAGATGAGGCCACAGCTCCTGGTGGAGTATTACCATCTGTTAACTTAAACCGTGTATTTGTACTTTCTACAGGTGGCACTTGTTCAGCGAGTGAAGCATTCATTAATGGTTTGCGTGGTATTGACGTAGAAGTTGTTCTTATCGGAGATACTACCTGTGGTAAGCCTTATGGCTTCTTTGCAACTGATAACTGCGGTACAACGTACTTTACAATTCAGTTCCGTGGTGAGAACCAGAAAGGTTTCGGTCAGTATGCGGACGGTTTTGTTCCATCTTCCACAGACAACGGCCAAGATTTTGTGAAAGGCTGTGCGGTAGCTGATGACTTCGATCACTTACTGGGTGACCCTAATGAAGCCATGTTAGCAGCTGCGCTAGAATATCAGAGTTCAGGAACTTGTCCTGCAACCGTGACAAAAACTGCTCAACGTCACTCGTATAAAGGCTACATGCCTGAAAATTCACTTCTTAAATCACAGCGTGTTCAAGAGCGACTCTTCTTAGAGCAAAATCGTATTATGAATACGCCTAAGGAGTTACAGCAATGAGACTAGCGGGTTTACTCATCTCAGTTATGGCTTTAGGGCTAGTTGGTTGCAAATCAACAGAATGGAATAAAGAGCACGCTGTACCAGCAGTAGCTGTCGGCTTTGACTCAGAAGCGAAAGCTGAAATCGCTGGAATTGTTGATAATGCCATGCCAGGTGCTAATGTTAAGTTAGCCGATGACATTTTTAGCGATGATCATAGGCTCTTTATTCAGCGTGAGCCTACAATGGTGGATGGTAATCCGGCTCAAGGTAGAATAACGGAAATGCCACGCAAGTTTGAACTTTATCATTTAGAAGACTCATGCTTTTTTTATGACGCTAAGACTGAAGACATCTATTTACTAGCATCGGTTCAATGTAAACCGAAGTAAAGCTTAAACAGAGCAAAGTCTAATCAGCCAGCTTGTCTTAATCGGACAGCTGGCTTTTTTATGCTAGATTCTATGTTTTAAGTATTGAAAAACGATTTAAAGTCCCCATTTTTTTGACATCGTGGTAACTATGTGTGAAGTAAAAGCTATGTCAGAAACAACTACTAAACAAAAACATTCTTTTCAAACTGAAGTAAAGCAACTGTTGCACTTGATGGTGCATTCATTGTACTCGAACAAAGAAATTTTTCTACGTGAGCTAATCTCTAATGCTGCTGATGCTGCTGATAAGTTGCGTTTTAAGGCGTTGAAAGATAACAGTCTGTATGGCAATGATAGCGAGTTAGCGATACGAATTACGACTGATAAAGACGCTAAAACCATTACTATTTCAGATAATGGTATCGGCATGACTGAGCAGGAGGTTATCAATAACCTCGGCACAATCGCGAAATCAGGAACAGCAGACTTCTTGCAGCAACTTACCGGAGATCAGAAAAAAGACTCTAAACTAATTGGTCAGTTCGGGGTTGGTTTTTATTCTGCCTTTATTGTCGCGGATAAAGTCACGGTGACAACTCGTGGTGCAGGCGCTGGGATCAATGAAGCGGTTATCTGGGAGTCAACCGGGGATGGAGAGTTTACTATTGAGCAGATAGAAAAAGACTCTCGTGGTACTGATATCACGCTTCACCTAAAAGAAGGTGAAGAAGAGTTCCTAGAAGAGCTTCGACTAAGAAATATTATCGGTAAATACTCGGATCATATTTCACTGCCCGTTGAAATGCATAAGATTGCCTCTGACGAAGATGATGCTGATGAGAAGCCTGAGTTTGAGGCTGTTAATAAAGCAACTGCGCTGTGGACTAGAGCTAAGGCTGATATTAGTGATGAAGAGTATCAAGAGTTCTATAAGCACATCTCACATGACTTCCAAGAGCCATTAACGTGGAGTCACAATCAGGTAGAGGGTACCCAAGAGTACACCAGCTTGTTGTATATCCCTTCAAAAGCACCGTTTGATTTATGGAACCGTGACCGCGTTCGTGGCGTCAAGTTGTATGTCCAACGTGTTTTTATTATGGATGACGCTGAACAATTCTTACCAGTGTACCTGCGATTTGTCCGTGGTTTGCTCGACTCAAATGACTTGCCGCTAAATGTTTCAAGGGAAATCTTGCAAGACTCTAAAGTGACTCAATCACTCAGAAATGCAACGGTTTCTCGCATTTTAAAAATGTTGGAACAGCTCGCGAAAAAAGACAAAGAGAAATATCAGCAGTTCTGGGATGAGTTCGGTCAGGTGCTAAAAGAGGGCACAGGCGAAGACTTTGCGAATAAAGAAAAAATTGCCAAACTATTCCGCTTTAGTTCGACTCATACTGACGCTAAGGAGCAGAATGTATCGCTTGATGACTACATTGAGCGTATGAAACCCGAACAAGAGAAGATCTATTACATCGCTACAGACAGTTTCTTGGCGGCAAAGAATAGCCCGCATTTAGAAATTTTCCGCAAAAAAGGCATTGAAGTTTTATTGATGCACGATCGTATTGATGAATGGACTATCTCACACTTGAACGAATACGAAGGTAAGCAGTTTGTTTCAGTCACGCAGGGTGATCTTAATTTAGGTAACCTAGAAGATGCAGAAGACAAGAAAGCTCAGGAACAAGCCACAGAAGAGCACAAGGCACTGGTTGAGAGAGTGAAAAATGTACTCTCTGACAAGGTCGCAGAAGTCAAGGTGACCATGCGCTTAACCGATACGCCTGCGTGTATTGTTGCTGGTGAGGGTGATATGCCTCTGCAGATGGTGAAAATGTTACAAGCTGCGGGTCAAGAAGTGCCAGATGTTAAGCCAGTGTTTGAAATTAACCCTGAGCATGCTCTGATTAATTTGATCGAGAAAGAGCAGAGTGAAGAGCAATTCTCTGAATGGGTCGATGTCTTGTTTGACCAAGCGCTTTTGGCGGAGCAGGGGCAGCTCGATGACCCTGCGAGCTTTGCTAGTAAGCTCAATAAACTCTTGCTAAAATTAGCGCATTAAGTTCGCGAATAGCCGCCCTTGAGGCGGCTTTTTTATGAAAGCATTTCTATCAAGCAAGTTATTTAAAGTTTTGTTCGTTCTGGGAGTAGTGATTATTGCTATTGGCTCAGTAATGCCTGGCAAACAATTGCCCAGCGGATTACCGTGGGACAAAGCACTACACTTTGTGGGCTACTTTGGGCTAGGTTTTCTGGCGCGGATGGGCTCTGAAAGACGGCCTGCGTGGTTGTTGATCATTGCTTGTATCGCTTTTTCCCTCGCTATTGAGATCGCTCAAATGTTTATTCCTAATCGAGGGTTCGAGTGGCAAGACTTACTCGCTAACAGTTTAGGCGTGATTTGTGGTGTTTTAGTTGGGGTTTTGGGTAAAAAGCTATTTATTAAACCTGTAATGAGATAAGTTCTAAGGGACTATTTTTTCAACTAAACTCTGCCTAATAAGCCCGTATTTAGGCATTTTTTACTTGAGATACTGTGCTATTCCAAGTATCTTTAGCGCCTACAAAGTCAATATTTACAGATAAGGCTAGGAGACTTCGCTCATGCGAATTATTTTGTTGGGTGCACCAGGCGCAGGTAAAGGCACTCAAGCGCAATTTATTAAAGATAAGTACAATATTCCTCAAATCTCTACAGGTGATATGCTGCGAGCTGCAGTAAAAGCCGGAACTGAGATGGGCCTCCAAGCTAAAAAGAAAATGGATGCCGGTGAATTAGTGTCAGACGACATTATCATTGGTATCGTGAAAGAGCGCGTTAAAGAAGATGACTGTCAAAACGGTTATTTGCTAGACGGCTTTCCGCGTACTATCCCTCAAGCAGATGCTATGCGAGATAACAATATTGACGTTGATTATGTTGTTGAAATTGATGTTGATCACGAAGAAATCGTCAAGCGTTTGAGTGGACGTCGTGTTCATCCTGATTCGGGTCGCGTTTATCACGTCACTTACAATCCTCCAAAAGAGGAAGGCAAAGACGACGAGACGGGCGAGCCACTTATCCAACGTGATGACGATAAAGAAGACACTGTTCGTCGTCGTCTAGCGGTGTATGAGGAGCAAACGCGTCCGTTAGTAGCCTATTACTCAGATTGGGCAGAAAAAGACTCTGCGCAAGCTCCTGAGTACGTCAGCGTAGCCGGCGTAGGCTCAGTTGAAAGTATTCGAGATGCTATCTTTGCAGGCTTGTCGAAATAATTTTGAAAGCGACCATAAGCGAGTAATAGATTGAAAAAACAGGGTGTTTTACTATGTAATTTAGGAACTCCTGATGAGCCAACGCCACAAGCGGTTCGTCGATATTTGTCTGAGTTCCTTCATGATAAACGCGTAGTGTCTATTTCTCGCTGGGTATGGTGCCTAATTTTACATGGCATTATTTTAAGAGTTCGCCCATCGCGAGTAGCGAAAGCTTATAAGAAAATCTGGATGAAAGAAGGTTCTCCGTTACTTGTTATCACTCAAAAGCAACGCCAGAAGTTGCAAAATGAGATTAATGAGCGCTTCGTAGACCAACGTTACGGCAAGCATGTCCCAGTCGAAATCGCCATGGCTTATGGTAACCCATCGATTCCAGATGCCTTGCAGGCGTTAAAAAATCAAGGGTGTGAGCGTATTATTGTTTTGCCGCTGTACCCGCAATACTCCTCAGCAACAACCGCATCAATATTTGATCGAGTGGCTAAGCATTTTAAAGAAGAATTCTATGTTCCTGAGATCACCTATGTTGGTGACTATCATGATCACCCGCACTATATTCATTCATTAGTTCGATCTGTGCAGCGATTTAGAGAGCAGAATGGTCCTTCAGAAAAGTTATTATTTTCATTTCACGGAGTGCCAGAACGTTTTTCTCAAAAAGGTGACCCTTACGAAGCTCAATGCCGCAAAACCGCTGAGCTTGTGGTAAATGAACTTGAGCTAAAGGACGAAGAATATGATATCGCATTCCAGTCACGCTTTGGTAAAGAAGAGTGGGTAAAGCCTTATACCGACGAGTTATTAACTTCTTGGGCTAAGGATGGCGTTAAGTCAGTTCAAGTGATTAGCCCCGCTTTCAGCGCTGACTGCCTAGAAACTCTTGAAGAATTGGCAATAGAGAACCGAGATACCTTTATCGAAAATGGTGGTGAAGACTATCAGTATATTCCTGCGTTAAATGATGATCGCGGGCACATTGAGCTAATGTTACAGCTCATAGAGCAACGCTTGCTCAAGTAACTTTGTAGCTAACGACGTGGCCGAAACTTCAGATTCCTTAAAATTAGACCAACTATTTTCTTCGGAAGGTCCTCTCTCCAAAATATTTTCTAATTTCAAGCAAAGAGATGAGCAGCTTGAGATGGCGCAGGCCATCGAGTCTGTCTTAGACTCTGATGAGTCTATTTGTATTGAAGCAGGTACTGGGACAGGTAAAACATTCGGTTACCTTGTGCCAGCACTTAAAGCTTGGTACTTAGACGATAAAAAAGTGATTGTTTCAACCGGTACAAAAAACCTCCAAGACCAATTGTTTTATCGCGACCTTCCTAACATGAGGGACGCTTTAGGCGTTTCGCCAAAAACCGCTTTGCTCAAAGGTCGAAACAATTATTTGTGTAGCTATCGGATGGACCAAAGTCTTGACTCTGGTCAGTTCCAGAGTCGCTCTATGGTTGATACCTTGGCAAAGGTTAAAGCATGGTCCGGTCAAACGAAAAGTGGTGACTTAACTCAATGTAAAGACTTAGCTGATAACGACCCTTTGTGGCCTTATGTAACATCGACTAACGACAACTGCCTTGGGGTTGAGTGCCCTGACTTTGCTGATTGCTATGTTGCTAAGGCCAGACAGAAAGCCACAGCTGCCGATGTAGTTGTGGTTAATCATCATTTGCTTTTAGCTGATATGGTTTTGAAAGATGATGGTTTTGGAGAGTTACTGCCTGATGCTGATACCGTTGTTGTGGATGAAGCTCACCAATTAACGGATATCGCTCACGCGTTTTATGGCCAGCGCTTAACCAGCCGCCAGTTAATGGAATTATGTCGTGACACGGAACTGGAAGCTTTAACGACAGCCAAGGATGATCGTCAGCTTAGTGTGGCTGTACGTCGTGTTGAGGGAGCTGTTAATGAGGTCAGGTTACAACTCGGGGAAGCGGGCAAAAAGATTAACTGGCAGCTTATTGCAACACCAACGCTACAGTCTGCTTTAAAAGAACTCGAAAAAGAAGTCTTGGCATTATGCGAACGGTTAGAGCGTCACGCCAGCCGCTCCAAAGGATTGGATAGCTGTCATCGTCGTTGTGAAGAGTCATTGCAGGCTCTGGCTTTGTTTAACAGTACCTTTAACCAGTCTAGTGATGATCAAGCATATGCCGCTGTACGTTGGGTAGAAACCTATCGCAATGGTTTTGCGGTGTTAGAGACTCCGCTTAATGTGTCTGAATCATTTTCGCGCAGTCGGAAAGAACATGCCGCTCGAAGTTGGATATTTACCTCAGCGACACTAACCCAAGCGGATGATTTTAGCTTATTTAAGGATGAGTTAGGGCTATCGGAAGCCCGTGACTTAGTCTTGCCAAGTCCTTTCGACTATGACTCGCAGGCAATCCTTCATATTCCGAGAAGTTTGCCTGACCCACGAGATAGAGCTTACGTCGACAGCTGGCAGAAACAAGTATTGCCCTTGGTTAAAGCAAACTCAGGTGGAACGTTTGTGCTGTTTACCAGTTATGCAGCACTCAACAAGGTCAAAGAACTGTGGCAAGAAAAACTTGATGATAAAACCGTCTTTGCCCAAGGCGATCTTCCAAAAAACGAATTAATCGAACAGTTTCGAGATGCTGGAAATGCAGTTTTATTGGCAACCTCAAGTTTCTGGGAAGGGGTCGATGTCAAAGGCGATGCTTTAAGCTTAGTGGTTATTGATAAGCTTCCGTTCTCAGCGCCTGACGAACCATTAATTGAAGCAAAAATACAAGCCGCTCGAAAGTCGGGGAAAAATCCTTTTTTTGATATACAAATCCCAGAGGCTATTATCGCCCTAAAGCAGGGAGCGGGTCGTTTGATCCGTGATTATGACGATAAGGGCGTTTTAGTGTTATGTGATCCACGGCTTATAGCTAACAACTATGGACAGAAGTTTCTAAAGAGCTTACCGCCTATGAAACGTACGCGTGAGCAAGCTGTTGTGATAGAATTTTTAAAGCAATTATCTGAAGAAATCCTCGTCGACAATAACGGTTAATGACCTAATGGCTAATTTACTTGTAATAGACACAGCGACAGAAGCTTGCTCAGTCGCGCTACAATATCAAGACCAACTTTTCACTCGCTCCAAAATAGCCCCTCGTGAGCACGGTGAGCTAATTTTGCCGATGGTTGATGATGTGTTGTCTGAAGCTGGAATTAAGCTGACACAGCTCGATGCCATCGTCTATGGGCAAGGTCCGGGTGCGTTTACGGGCTTACGCATATGCATCAGTGTTGTTCAAGGGCTGGCCTTTGGTGCCGAGCTGCCTGTTATTGGAGTGTCTAGTCTGCAAGCAATGGCTCAGGCTGCCCACGATAGATTGGGAGCTGATAATGTTTTGGCTGCGATTGACGCCAGAATGGGGGAAGTATACTGGGGGCAATATGAGTCAGATGCTAACGGCTTGATGCAGCTGGTGGGGCAGGAAGCGGTTTGTCCACCAAATCTTGTCACAGTTTCAAAGCCTGACTCGTCTAAAATATACAGAGCAGTCGGTACCGGCTGGCAGACTTATGCAAAAGAGTTGTCAGAAACAATAAACTTACCGACAGTGATAGAGAAAGAGCCTCTTTACCCGTTTGCTGAAGCAATGCTTCCTATAGCCAGTGTGCAGTTCAAACAAGGTAGGGCGATTTCCGCTGAACAAGCATTGCCAGTATACCTAAGAGATAATGTGGCGAAAAAAGCAAAAGCAAAGTCGTAACAACCGCGCGTAATGGTTTTATGCTTATTCAGGTTAAATTCACAGAGCAAAAGTTAAAATCATAGTAAGCTGGTTAAGCTGATACTAAAGCATTCTGAAGGAGAGTTATCATGGGCAAGTTATTGAAATTGACGTTTGTTTTGATGGGAGGAGCCTTGTTAGCAGCATGCGCAAGCACACCAAAACAAATTGACTTTGATAAGCCAAACCTCAACTTTACAAAAGTTGCTCAAAACCCTGAAGCATTTAATAAGCAAGAAGTCCGCTGGGGCGGTATCGTCGCTCGAGTAGAAAACCTTGAGAAAGATACACTAATTGAGGTCGTAAACTTGCCTTTAGGAAGACAGGCACGTCCAGTAGCGAGCCAAGAGACGGGCGGGCGCTTTATTGCCCGTGTTCCAGGTTTTCTTGATCCTATGATTTATAAGCAGGGTAAAGAAATTACTGTTGTTGGCATGCTAGCTGAGCCAATGCCGGGTAAAGTTGGTGAACATAAGATAAACTTTCCTGTTGTAGACACAAGAGGTCATCAGTTATGGGAAGAGCGTCCTAACTACGAATATGTTGAAGTCTATTCAGCGTGGGATCCATATTGGTTTTATCACCGCCCTTACTACTGGCCATATCATTACCGTTACCGCGTCATTCGACATGATTATCGGCATGACCGTCGTCGCGACATGAATCGTGATGCACTGAACCCTGACACTGAAAATTACCGAGGTGTTCCCGTCGAACCGCGAGTCAGAAGAGATATACCAAAGCCAAGTAGAAAGGCTCAAAGTTCGTCGAGCCGGAAAGCTGATATATTAAAGCAAAAGTAACGTTAACAACCAAAAAAGGAGCCGCTCGGCTCCTTTTTTGATATATAAAGACTTTTTACTCAGGCTTGTCATGCCCGTAAAATTTAATATTGCGTTTGATGCGATCGCGGCCATTCTCTTTTCGCCAGCGATTAGTATCGCGTAGGGAATAAACACAACCGCAATATTCCTGTTGATAAAACTCCTCGCGCTTGGAGATCTCAATCATTCGCTGGGCTCCGCCTTTTTTGCGCCAGTTGAATGTCCAGTAACGAACATCATCATAACGGTTGGCGGCTCTTACGCCACAATCATTGATTTGCTCCATGTTTTTCCAGCGCGAAATGCCTAAAGTGCTCGTAATGAGGTCGAAATTATTTTCTGCGGCATATAGCGCGGTACGCTCAAAGCGCATGTCAAAGCAGACTGTGCAGCGTGCGCCACGCTCTGGCTCATCTTCAAGCCCTTTGATGCGCTCAAACCAGTTATCCTTATCATAGTCAGCATCGATAAACTCGATACCCAGTTTATCGCAAAAGCGCTTATTCTCGTTTTTACGAATTTCGTACTCTTCAATCGGGTGAATATTAGGATTGTAGAAGAAAACTGTTTGTTGGATGCCTGATGCATGAACCGCTTCCATGACTTCAGCTGCACAAGGTGCGCAACATGAGTGCATCAATACTTTGCTTTCACCTTCTGGTGTTTCAAGTAATGGGCGCTGATAGTTATCGACTGAATAAGGGTTCACACTAAACTCCGAGAGCTTTAAGCTCATGTCTTGCAAATGTAACGTCTAGGCGTAATGGTAAACTCATGTGGAATAACTCGCAAGTCAATCCATTACTGGCTTTGGGCAAATTTAATGGCAAATTTTGACCGACGGATGAATCGAGATAGCAAAAGAACTGCCGCAATGGACAAGCCGACAATGATACCTATCCAAAAGCCTTGAACCTTAAAGCCTTGATATTCAGCTAAGTAATAACCGATAGGGAAGCCAAATAGCCAGTAAGCGACAGCCATATAAATCATCGGTACTTTGGTATCTTTCATACCGCGAAGGGCGCCAGCGCTATTGATCTGCAATCCATCTGAAAACTGAAATATTGCTGCTAAAAAGATTAAACTCGCTGCAATATTGATCAGTTCAGGGTTGTCAGTATAAAAGCCAACGAAATCATATCTAAAGAGTAGCATTAGTGCGACTGATAGGGCTTGGAAAAACACGCTAAGTCCTATCCCACAAAAGCCCGCAAGTCGCATTTGACGAAAATCTTGCTTCCCTCGCCAAAAACCAACCCGTGCCGTTATTGCAACGGACAGTCCTAGTGGCACCATAAAGGCAACAGTCGCGATGTTCATGGCTATTTGATGGGCGCCGGTTAAGTCAACGCCATAGCGAGCGACCATAATGCCGATGACCCCAAATAAACCGACTTCCATTAACATGCCGACGGCTATAGGGGTGCCAATGGAAAAGTATTCTTTAATTAAACTGACTTTTGGCCAATGAATGTTCTTAAAAATCCCTAAATGTTCATAGCGTTGGTTTTTGTAAGTGTAAATCAACAAAAAGACAAAAAGTAAGGTCCAGACAAGACTGGTTGCATAGCCAACGCCTACAGCTCCCATTGCCGGTAAACCAAGCCCACCGTAAATAAACCAAGTATTAAATAAAATATTAAAAGGAATCACCAAGAAGGAGCAAATCATGATGGCTTTGGTTGAAAAAAGTCCTTCGTTAGATGCTCTGAGCGCTAGGAACAAGAAAGCAGGGAGCGTGCCCCAGCTCATTGCTGAAAGGTAGTCAGCGGTTAGTCCTGCTATATCAGGAGTGACGCCCATTAATAGCAATGGTGCTTCCATGTTTCGTAAAAGAAAGAAGGCTACAACAGCAAAAGCGACTGCTATAAATGCACCCATTTGGAAGGTTTTGCCGATTTGCTTGAACTGACCCTGGCCATTGAAGTGTGAAACCATAGGGTTTAGCGCGAAACTTAATCCTAGGTATAAGGCGAAAATGATCATGAAAGTATTCGCGCCCGTACCCACGGCAGCCAGCGCATGTTTGCTGTAATTACCCGCCATAAGCGTATCAACGACGCCTAGCGTCATCTGAGCTAATTGCGCAAGAATTGCAGGTATCGCCACTTTGATCAGTGCGCTACTTTCTTCACCAATTTGGCGTAATGAATGTTTTTCCATGGCTTTGGTCTTGGTACTGTTAGCTGTCAGGGCTACTTAAAGTTAGCGCACCTAACGCGATTCCGTGTGTCAGGAACTCGCCTAATGGCAGGCGGGGAAGCTCAGACAAGTCTTCTGGTGTCAGCCTATGTTTTTGGTTCAACGTTTGGATGGCTTGTTCCAGACCTTTAGGAAACTGGAAATAAACGCCATTGATGAATGTTAATAAGGCTTGCTCATGTTCAAAGTAAGCAATTCGAGCTAATAAATTTAACTCAACGCCTTCAGTTAAGGCGATCTCTGACAGCTCTTGAGACTTGGGTAAATTAACCGGTTCAAGAACTTCAGGATATTTTAGCTCGGTAACGGTTTTGCCGGCGGCAATAAGTAGCTCTCTCCGGTTTAACAGGTGCTGAAGTTCATCAAGCGCCCAGTCAGGCATTTCTGAGTGTAACGCTCCAAAAGCATGGTACTTTTTCAGCTTGCCATTGTCTTGCCATAAGCTATCAAACTCAAGAGATGCAGAGCTCAGCACTGAATCAAGAATTGAACCAATATTAGGCGCTCTAAAACCAATGGAGTAGGTAATACTATTATCCACTGAAACGCCCCAATGCGGAGTATTAGGTGGGATATACAATACATCGCCTGGGTTGACGATAACGTCCATGGTCGCTTCAAAAGGCGCAACCTGTGCGATCTGAGGATGAGGATTTAGGGTGCTGACTTTTTGATCTTTAAAGCCAACGCGCCAACGTCTTTGGCCTTGGCCTTGGACTAAAAATACATCGTACTTATCAAGGTGTGGCCCGACACCGCCATTAGCTGTTGCAAAGGACACCATAATGTCATCTAGGCGCCAGCGTGGTAAAAAATTACAGGCTTTGGTCAATGTTTGAAGCGGGGGGTGGAAATAGTCTAGAGACTGCAACAGCAGGGTCCAGTTTTCCTCTCCTAACTCTTCAAAAGCAGTCTCCTCTAGCGGCCCATGAGATAGCTGCCAGCGTTGCTGCTGGGAGTTGTGTTGAATGAGTCGTGACTCAATATCATCATCTAAACTGTAACCCGCTAACTCTTCTGGAGTAATAAGCGCAGGATCACCAGAAAAACCACCACGGATAAGTAGAGGTTTCTTTTGCCAATAGTCCGAAAGAAACTCTTCCGGACTAATATCGCCTAACATGTTAGATTGGATTTGAGCCATAATCTTTTGATTTATATAAGGTTTAAATCGAATTTGCTTGCTCGATTGCGTTACCGATATAAGTAGCTGGAGTTAACTTTTTCAAGCGATCCTTTTCGTCTTGTGGCAGCTCTAAACTATCAATAAAGGCTTTTAAGTCTTCCTGAGTAACGCGTTTTCCGCGAGTTAATTCTTTTAGTTTCTCGTAAGGATTCGGGATCGCGTAGCGGCGCATAACGGTTTGAATAGGTTCAGCAAGAAGCTCCCAGTTCGAATTCAGCTCATCGAGTAAAGACTGCTCGTTAACTTCTAGTTTTGAAATGCCTTTTAAAGTCGCTTGGTAGGCGATAACGCTGTGAGCAAAACCAACACCAAGTACACGCTGTACTGTAGAGTCAGATAGGTCACGCTGCCAGCGAGAAATAGGAAGTTTCATGGCCAAGTGGTCAAATAATGCGTTAGCAATCCCTAAATTACCTTCAGAGTTCTCGAAGTCGATAGGGTTAACTTTGTGCGGCATGGTTGATGAGCCAATTTCACCAGCAATGGTTTTCTGTTTAAAGTGACCCAACGCGATATAACCCCATACATCACGATCGAAGTCGATGATGATAGTGTTGTAACGTGCAATGGCATCAAACAACTCTGCCATGTAGTCATGTGGCTCGATTTGGGTGGTGTACGCGTTCCACGTCAAACCAAGAGAGGTCACGAACTTTTCTGCAAAGCTCTGCCAGTCAAACTCTGGGTATGCAGAAAGGTGTGCATTGTAGTTACCTACAGCGCCATTAATCTTGCCTAAAACTTCTTGGCCTTCGATTTGCTTGAGTTGACGTTCGAGACGGTAAACCACGTTGGCCATTTCTTTGCCCATGGTAGATGGAGAGGCCGGCTGACCATGTGTTCGCGCCATCATCGGAATCTCAACAAACTGCCCAGCTAGGTCACGGATAGAGTTTGCCACTTGCTTTTGATAATCAATTAAGGTTTCGGTACCTTCTTTTAGCATCAAAGCGTATGACAGATTGTTGATGTCTTCTGAAGTGCAAGCGAAGTGAATGAATTCACTAACTTTGGCAACTTCTTCATTGCCTTCAACCTGTTCTTTAAGGAAGTATTCGACGGCTTTTACGTCGTGATTGGTCGTGCGCTCGATGTCTTTAATACGCGCGGCATCATCTTCTGAGAAGTTAGCCACGATATTATCGAGTAACTCATTGGCTTGTGCTGAGAACTCAGGAACTTCTTTAATTTCAGAAGCTTGAGACAGTGCTTGTAGCCAGCGAACTTCGACCGTAACACGGTATTTAAGAAGGCCGTACTCACTGAATATTGGGCGTAAGTCGGTAGCTTTAGAGCCGTAGCGACCATCAACAGGAGAAATTGCAGTTAAAGCGGAAAGTTGCATCGTTATACCTTATCCGTAAAAGCTAAAGTTAATCAATTGTTTGAAGGGGCCGATCATACCTTAACTGCTTACTTTTAGCACCTTTTGTCACAATAAAAGTATTCATGCAACGCATAACAAAAACCAGTCGAAACTGGCTTTTAGAGAGGCGCGTAAGGTTAAATCTTATTGATGAATATTCAACACATCGAGAATCACTCGAGTACTTTGCATGACCCTAATGATTTTTCCTTCTAGCTTTATGATTTTACTATCAGCAGGGCCAGTAGGCAGGTTTTCCTGCAATCCAGCTGGAATTTCGCGACCATGCTCATAAATATCTATTGGAAGTACTTTTCCACGCTGAATGCTCTTTTGCCAATCAGGTGGTAACTTCCCAGTTCTCTGAGGTTTCTTTTGTATGCTTTTGGGGATTACTGTTCTACCAGAGTCGTAGCGATGTCTGTAGTAATAGTCTTGAATGAGGTCGCGTTCTTCTGTGGTAAATGTATGATCTGGCTTTGTTTCGCTCATAGACGCAGACTTGTTTGTAGGCTTAGCTTCTTCATTTGTCATCGCATGTGCTAAAGGGCTGCTGATAGTCAGTAGTCCGGCAATGCAGATAGTTTTTAATAGCGGATACTTCATATACTTTATTCCAGATAGCTATTGAGACATCAACTTATCTTATTATTGAGGAGCTTAATAGGGTCTTAATAAGTAGTGCCTCACATTCGTCTTAGGCTGTGTTATAATCAGCCGCCGATTTTCGGAGGAAGTGGCTTTGAAGTGCTTAAAATTTGCACAAAAGTGGCTAAAATGCCTTAATTGATAGCTAAAGGCGGCTAAATGCACTTCTTCTGTAACAGATTGAATTTGCCAATATGAGGAAACTAGCGTGTTAGAAGCATACAGAAAACATGTAGCAGAACGTGCTGAGCAAGGTATTCCACCTTTGCCTTTGAGCGCCGAGCAAGTAAATGAGCTTGTTGAGTTATTGAAAAATCCACCAGCTGGTGAAGAAGAGTTCTTGGTTGAACTATTAACTGACCGAGTACCTCCTGGTGTTGATGAAGCTGCTTATGTGAAAGCTGGCTTCTTGGCTGCGATAGCGAAAGGTGAAGCTGAGTCTCCACTTGTGAATAAAGAGCACGCAGTAAAGCTTCTTGGCACAATGCTTGGTGGTTATAACATCGCCACGCTGGTTGAGTTGCTAGATAATAAAGAATTGAGCTTATTGGCTGGTGAAAAGCTTAAAGATACTTTGTTAATGTTTGATGCATTCCACGATGTGGCTGAAAAAGCCGACGCTGGAAATGAAGTAGCAAAAGACGTGATTAAGTCATGGGCTGAAGGTGAGTGGTTCACTAAAAAGCCAAAAATTGATGAGAAAATCACGTTAACCGTATTTAAGGTGCCCGGCGAGACGAATACTGATGATTTGTCGCCTGCGCAAGACGCATGGTCACGCCCTGATATTCCTTTGCACTCGTTAGCAATGTTGAAGAACTCTCGTGAAGGTATTGATGCTGATAAAGAAGGTGAAATTGGCCCTATCAGCACAATCGAGAAGCTTGAAGAAAAAGGTCACCCAATCGTTTACGTTGGTGACGTTGTGGGTACAGGCTCTTCGCGTAAATCCGCGACTAACTCAGTATTGTGGTTGATGGGTAATGATATTCCTCATGTACCTAACAAACGTGCTGGTGGTTTCTGTTTTGGTAATAATATTGCTCCAATTTTCTATAACACCATGAAAGATGCTGGTGCAATGCCAGTTGAGCTTGATGTGTCGAAGATGGAGATGGGCGACGTTATCGATTTTTACCCGTATGAAGGTAAAGTGACTAAAAACGGCGACGTTATTGCTGAATTCGAATACGGCAGTAAAGTAATTTTCGATGAAGTCCAAGCAGGTGGTCGTATTCCTCTTATCATCGGTCGTGGCTTAACTGAGCGCGCTCGTGAATACTTAGGTTTGGAAGCAACGGACCTATTCCGCAACGCGGAAGAAGTAACGGATTCAGGTAAAGGTTTTACATTAGCACAAAAAATGGTTGGCCGAGCTTGTGGTCTTGAAGGCGTTCGTGCTGGTCAGTATTGTGTACCAAAAATGACGACAGTAGGTTCGCAAGATACAACAGGACCTATGACTCGTGACGAGTTAAAAGATTTGGCTTGCTTAGGTTTCTCTGCAGATTTAGTGATGCAGTCATTCTGTCACACAGCGGCTTATCCAAAGCCTGTGGATGTGGGCACCCAGCACACACTTCCTGATTTCATCATGAACCGTGGCGGTGTTTCGCTGCGTCCAGGCGACGGTATTATCCATAGCTGGTTAAACCGTATGCTGCTACCTGATACTGTCGGTACAGGTGGTGATTCGCATACACGCTTCCCGTTAGGTATTTCTTTCCCAGCAGGTTCTGGTTTAGTTGCTTTCGCTGCAGCGACGGGCGTTATGCCACTTGATATGCCTGAATCTGTATTGGTACGTTTCAAAGGTAAACGTCAGCCAGGTATTACATTACGTGATTTAGTTCATGCGATTCCTTATCAAGCGATTCAAGATGGTCATTTAACGGTTGAGAAAGCGGGTAAGAAGAACATTTTCTCTGGCCGTATCCTTGAGATTGAAGGTCTAGAAGACTTAACCGCTGAGCAAGCATTTGAGCTTTCTGATGCGTCTGCTGAACGTTCTGCTGCTGGTTGTACGATTAAGCTGAGCGATGAATCAGTTGCTGAATACCTTGAGTCAAACATTGTGTTATTGAAGTGGATGATCTCAAACGGTTACGGCGATGAGCGTACGCTTGCACGCCGTATCGAGAAAATGCAAGAGTGGTTGGATAATCCAAGCTTGTTATCAGCGGATGCGGATGCAGAGTACACTGAAGTTATCGAAATCGACATGGATAACTTAAAAGAACCTGTGCTTTGTGCGCCAAACGATCCAGATGATGCGCGTTTATTGAGTGAAGTCGCTGGCGACAAGATTGATGAAGTATTCATCGGTTCTTGTATGACTAATATTGGTCACTTCCGTGCGGCTGCGAAATTACTTGAAGATATTGAAGCCGGTACTTTACAGACACGTCTGTGGATTGCGCCGCCGACTAAGATGGATGAGCATCAGTTGATGGAAGAAGGGCATTACAATACTTTCGGCCGCTCAGGTGCGCGTTTGGAAATGCCGGGCTGTTCACTGTGCATGGGTAACCAAGCACGTGTTGCTCCTAAGTCTACCGTGGTTTCTACTTCAACACGTAACTTCCCGAACCGCTTAGGTCAGGGTGCAAACGTTTACTTGGCTTCAGCTGAGTTAGCTTCTGTTGCCGCCGTTATGGGCAAGTTACCGACAGTAGAAGAGTACATGGAGTACGCTAATAAGATTGACTCTATGGCTGAGGATATCTACGTTTATATGAACTTCCATCAGATGGAAGAGTATAAGCAGCAAGCAAACAAGGTCACTATTCCAGTCAGTAATCAAGTTACTGTTGGTGCTTAGTCGCTATTGTTTGTAGATGTGTAAAGAAAAAAGCCCGCTTTATTAGCGGGCTTTTTTTATTAGAGAGAGATATTATTTATTGTTGGAGCGTTTTGAGTAGTGCTCAAGATGAACCACCTTGGTATTTTTGGTTACCGATTTATGGAGCTTACCGAAATACCTTTCCTCAATTTGCTCTAGAGCAATTGGTGGATCAAAGTAAAAACCTTGGAAGAGGCTGCAATGCTCCTTAATCAAGTAATCAAGCTGCTCTTTGGTTTCTACGCCTTCTGCAATGACTTCCAAGCCCATATCAAGACTCATTCCAATAACTGTTCGAATAATGGTCTCACTATCAGGATCACCGGGAATATCTTTAACAAACGAACGATCGATTTTAAGCTTATCGAGTGGCAATTTCTTCAAGTAAGTTAGTGAAGAGTAACCCGTACCAAAATCATCAATAGACAGTTTTACGCCCAGTTTTTTTAATTCGTTAAGGACATCGACAGAGACTCTAGCCTCATGCAATAAGACGGTTTCTGTGACTTCTAATTCAAGCAGATGAGGAGGGATTTTTGTCTGTTCAAGGAGCTTTTTAATATAGTTAACCAGATCGGAGTTTCGTATCTGAACAGCTGATAGGTTAACCGTGATAAAAGGGGAGTGGCCATGTTGTTCGAGCCAATGCTTAATTTGGTAGCAAACCTGCTTTAAGACCCACTCGCCAATCGGAATAATTAAATGATTCTCTTCTGCAATAGGTATAAATTCAGCAGGGGAGATAATACCTTCAGTGGGATGGCTCCAGCGCAATAAAGCTTCAGCGCCAATAAATTTATTGCCGTCTTGTGTAATTTGGGGCTGATACCTAATAATAAAGCGTGATTCGGCTAAAGCCTTGCGTAATTCTTTTTCAAGCACATGCTTTCTAACGACGGCTTTTTCCATGGCTTTTTTAAATACAGCATATCGATTACGGCCCATTGACTTTGCATAATACATGGCGGTATCGGCACGTTGAATTATGGCCTCCTCATTTTCTGCATCTCTGGGATATATAACGACCCCAATACTTGCGGTGGAGAATAACTTGTTTCCGCTAACGTTGTATTCTTGCGCCAAAGTGAAGTTAACTTTTTCAGCAATTCTGCAAGCGACTTGTTCGGCCTTATCTGGATCGCCGGATAGTTGATTAAGTTGCACAATAAATTCATCGCCACCTAAACGAGACACTGTATCACCGTCTCTTACAATCGTTTGCAGGCGCTCTGCGACTTCTTGGAGTAGAGTATCGCCAGCTATGTGGCCCAGTGAGTCATTGATGGTTTTAAAGTAATCTAGATCAATGAAAAGAACGGCGCCGCTATGTCCATAACGTTTAGTTAACGCTAGCGATTGGTGGATACGATCGTTGAGAAGTAGACGATTGGGAAGCTCTGTTAATGAATCATGCTGAGCCATGTGTTGTATTTGGCGTTCGTACTCTTTCGACTCAGTAATGTCGACACCAACCGTCACTATAGAAGGAATACGACTATAACGGGTAATAAAGGGGACCTTGGAAATGTTTAACGTGGCTTTATGACCATCAATATTGAAGGTATCTATTTCCTTTTGTATGGCATGAGCATCTTTGCGTAAAAGTAGGGCTTCGTCTTCAAAGAGATTGCTTGAGTTAGGGTGGCGTTCAATTAAGTCTTTTTGATAACAACCCTCGATTTCTGACATAGGAATCCCAAAAAAGTTAGCCGCATATCGGTTAGCTAAAATTAATTTACCGTTAGCATTTGTTGCAAAAATCATATGTGGAACAAGATTGATTATTTGTCGAATTTTGTCACTCTGATCTTCGAGGTCTTGGGTTTGTTTCTTGACTTGTCTTTTTAGCAGAATCGCGACTAGCGCGGCAAATATCAGTAAGCTAAGGACAAACAATAAAGTGTAAATTAGCCAGTTTGGAAATGCAGATCTCTCTTCTATGATTCCTTTCAAGTATTTGTCTTTAAGTTGATAATAAGGAGAGCTTCCATCAAAGCGCCAAAGTTTTGTATAACGATCTATTGTCGCTAGAACATTAGTGTTAGTGTTTTTCGCAGTGGCAAAGAGGACTTTTCTTGGCTCAAAAACGATAGGTGTTCTTTTTACATAAGGATTGTTATGAGTATAACTAACTAAATTACTGGTGACGGCGGCGGCTACGTTTTGGTTTTCGATAGCACTCAGAGCTTCTTTATAAGTTTGAACCTCAACAAAGTTGCATTCTATATCGAACAAGTCGCATAAGTTTTTTAGTTTTAGGCCGTAAACTTCATTTTTTATCACGGCAATTTTTTGACCTGACAAGCTAATGATGTTTTCAGGGGCTTCTGCATCGACATGGACATAGACCTGCCCCCAACCGGTAAGAATGCCTTCTTCATTGTAATCAAGGTATTCGGCTCGATCTTCAGAGTAGGCAATAAAAGGGATTAGGTCAAGTTCGTGATTGAGGGTTTTAGGGATGACTTCTGGCCAGTTGAGCTTGACCCACTCTATGTTCCAACCTTCTTGAGCAGCCATGGTTTCTAAGAGCTCAACCATAAAACCGGCGTTGGTTCCATCTTGCTCGACAATCATGATTGGAGGAGCGTTAAACATAGCAACTCTTAAGGAGCGTTTCGGCTCCTTACTTAAATCGCTAGCCAATGCGTCAAGCGTTAGTAAGTTACTTACAGACAGTAATATTATTAACGCAAGGGTCTTGAAGTATGTTTTCTGCAAATTTTACCCCTTTATGACTTTTACCTTATTATTTTTTCTAATGCTTGGCAATAAGTTATTAGTGAGGGTAGTTGCTTCCTGGGTTGGAGCTTAGCCACTTTCTGGCTTGTAATTCTGTGGCAAAAACGCCAATCGGGTAGTGAGATTTTACGAGTTTGGATGATCTCTGAGAACGGTATATAAATAATTGCTCTAAATAATGTCGTTCCAACACAGACATGTTGCCTTTGCCTAGAACAAAGGCAACAGCGTCATATGACTGCTGATGCTCTATTGATTGAAGATATTCGTTACAGTCCTGATCAAGCTCTGCAATACCATCTAGCTGGATTAGTAACTGTGGCAGGCGGTCATGGTACCGATGATACTTTTCTTGTAGTAAGTTGTCTTGGTGTTGTAGTAACTCCGTGCTCAGGACAACATTATACGGATAGTTTACAAGGATTAAGTTATCACTTATGTCTTGAATACTAATCGTCTGCAGTTTCCTTTGCCTTAGCGTATGTGAACGGACTGGTAATCGTTGCTTATCCATTTGCAGAACCTCTCTGTGCGGTAACGACGAATCGAGGTTATTATAGACAACAACTGGTCAGATGATTGTTATATTGTTTAAAATGTATACAAATGGAGCAGCTCGGAAGCTGCTCTATTAACTGTGATATTGTAGGATTTGTTAAATCATTAACTTATCGAACAATCTTCATTTCTTTAATGAGGTTATCGGCATTATCGATATGCTCCATGACCCACAGCATATAAGCACTGCTGACATGAATCGAACGATTTAAGTTTGGATTGTAATCCCAATCGCCAATAATTGACTCATAAACACCATCAAACAATAGCCCCACAAACTCGGCATTAGCGTTCATCGTTGGTGAACCAGAGTTACCGCCTGTGGTATCAACAGTACTTAAGAAGTTAACCTGGACACTGTTCAGTGCTGAATCTTCATATTCACCGTACTGCTTTGCTTTGATGAGCTCTAGCTGTTTTTGAGGCGAGTTAAAAGGCTCTTCACCAGTGTGTTTAGCTGAAAGACCTTCCAGCGTCGTAAAAGGGGTAGCCTTTAAGCCATCTTGTGGAGAATACCCTTTAACATTGCCGTAAGTTACACGAAGCGTGCTATTTGCATCAGCATAAACCGCTCTGTCTTGTGATTCATAGTAGTCAATGATGGCTGCCATATATTGAGGGCGAAGCTTTTTGAATTTGCCTGATTGCTCTTTATCTTCAAGCTCTTTCTTATGCTTTTCATCATACGTCGCAACGGCCAATTCAATAAATGGATCATCAGAACTTCTGAATTCTTCAACAGACTTGCCAACCCAATTCAAACGAACGTCTTGGTCGGTCAGCTTAGTTTCAGCGAACATGCTCTCAACTTTTGCATTGAATGCTGTTGCATCAAATGCGCCATCGATTCCCATGTATTTATCATAGCTTTTGACTCGGTCTTCAACCGGTAATTTAGCGTATTCAGCGACAAAGTGCTTATAAAGCGCTTTTTCTACAGCTGCGTCCCAGCGACGGTTCATACGCTTTAAGCCTTCTTTGATACGCGTAATATCACGTTCTTGGTAACCAGGCTCACGCTCTGCGTCGGGCTTTTCACTTTCAATAGCAAGACGGTACAGCTGGGCTGCTGTTCCTGAGAGAGTATCGCGGTTCATGCCCCATTTTTTTAACTCAACCGCTTGGTCTTTAAGGTCTTCTTTAATTAAAGCATCAAGCTGCGCTAGAGCATCGCCGTGCTTTTCTTTCATTTCAGGGTTATCTAAAAGCCATGCTTCTAGGTCAGCTTCAAGCTTTTGACGGCGTTCTAATAAATCACCTTTACCGTAGCTTTTGATCATGCTGCCCCAGTTCTTCTCGGCATTATTTAAACCTGCTAGTGTGCTTGCGTATTTCACGCGCGCGTCGCTACCTTCTGGTGCATTCTCTTTAATGATGTCAATGTACTTATGAAGAATGGTGCGGAAAGTAGGGTAGCGCCATTCGAACTGGTTCTTGACTTCTGCGCTGGTGCGATAGCGATTTGTGCGACCCGGATAGCCAGTAACCATCACGAAATCACCTTTAGCAACACCGCTCGCATTTACTTTTAAAAAGTGCTCAGGTTCGTAAGGAACATTGTCTTCAGCAAAGTCAGCAGGCTTACCGTCTTGACCTACGTAGGCGCGGTAGAAAGCGAAGTCACCAGTGTGACGAGGCCACATCCAGTTATCGACATCACCACCATACTTACCAATGTGTGACGACGGTGCATACACTAAACGAACATCACGAATTTCCATTTGCTTGATTAAGTAGTACTCAAGTCCACCATGAAAGCCATAGACATTACAGCGGTAGCCTTCTTCAGCTTCGCAGTCAGCTACAAGTGATTTCTCTTTCTTCTCAACGGCCTTATAGCGATCCATGCCAGACATCTCATCGTTGAGGCCGTCATTAATGGTGTCAGTGACGTTTGTGACGTCAGTTGTCACGTAAACACGTGATCCTGGCGCTGCGGCTAACTCTTCAGAGAAGTCTTTAGCTAAGAAGCCTTTTTCTAGAAGATTGTTTTCAGCAGTAGAGTTAAATTGGATACTGCCGTACGCACAGTGGTGATTTGTCGCTACTAAGCCTTTCGGCGAAAGGAAAGATGCAGTACAGCCACCTAGACTAATTACCGCGCCCATTGGGAATTCGGTTAATTTGCTCAAATCTTCTGGATCAATCTTTAAACCAGCATCTTCAAGCTGATCTTCAATTAAAGGTAGCTGGTTTGGTTGCCACATACCTTCATCCGCCATCAATGGCGAAGCTGCAGTCGCTACAGAAAGTGCTGCAACCGTAAGTAACTTCTTCATGGAGTAGTCCCCTGATATTGTCATTTTGAGTTATTGCAGCCAACAATATAAAGGGATCGAAGACAATTTCCAGTAGGGTTGAGTAGTAAAATGTAAATAAGTGTTGCAGGGTTAGAAATAGGTTGGGAGGTTTATTAGGAGGTGTGTTGAAGGAGTAATCTGAAGAGTGGCGGTGTGACGAGTCAAAACGAGACAGAAGCGCTCAGCTTATAAATTAATATGAGCATTTTAGTCTGTTTTTAACAAAGTCACACCGAGTGTAGCCAGTTACATTAAACGTTCATTTCTGGAACGTTATCTGGAACAACTAAGTCACCGTCAGTTTTCTCTTGAATCTCTTCAACCGATACGCCTGGAGCACGCTCAATGAGGTGGAAGGCGCCATCTTTGATTTCCATCAAGGCTAGTTCGGTGATCACACGTTTAATGCACTGTGCGCCCGTTAGCGGTAACGTACACTCTTTAAGAATCTTAGATTGTCCGTGCTTATTGGCGTGAGTCATAGTAACAATGATGTTTTCTGCGCCAGCCACTAAGTCCATCGCGCCGCCCATACCTTTAACCAATTTTCCAGGAATCATCCACGAAGCGATGTTACCTTGTTGGTCAACTTCAAAAGCGCCTAAAACGGTAAGATCTACGTGTCCGCCACGAATCATAGCGAAGCTTTCTGCTGATGAGAAAAATGCTGCACCCGTTGCGGCTGTAACCGTTTGTTTACCCGCGTTGATTAAGTCTGGGTCAATCGTTTCTTCGGTCGGGAATTCGCCCATGCCGAGTAAACCGTTTTCAGACTGCATCATTACTTCGACGCCTTTAGGAACATAGTTAGCGACGAGGGTAGGGATGCCGATTCCTAAGTTTACATAGAAACCGTCTTCAAGTTCTTGCGCCACTCGCATGGCGATTTGTTCACGTGATAGTGCCATGATTGCGCTCCTTATGCTTTAACTGTGCGTTGTTCGATGCGTTTCTCAAAGTTATTGCCTTTGATCACGCGCTGAACGTAAATACCAGGAGTATGGATATAGTTAGGATCTAACTCGCCTGGCTCAACAATTTCTTCGACTTCAGCAACAGTGATTTTACCAGCTGTCGCCATCATTGGGTTAAAGTTCATCGCTGTCTTGTTAAAGATTAAGTTACCCATAGTGTCGGCTTTCCATGCTTTAACTAAAGCAAAGTCAGCAGTTAACGAAGGCTCTAGAACATAATCACGACCATCAATATTGCGAGTCTCTTTGCCTTCGGCAACTTTAGTGCCGAAACCTGTCGCCGTGAAGAAAGCAGGGATACCAGCGCCGCCAGCTCGAATTTTTTCAGCCAAAGTACCTTGTGGCGTTAGAATCACTTCCATCTCGCCAGAAAGCAGCAGCTTTTCGAACAATTCGTTCTCGCCAACGTAAGAGCCGATCATAGTGCTGATTTGGCGTTTCTCTAACCATTTGCCTAAACCAAAACCGTCGACACCTGCGTTGTTTGAAATGGCAGTAAGGCCTTTATTGCCCATCTTGTAAACTTGATCGATCAAGCCTTCTGGAATCCCACAAAGGCCAAAACCGCCAATCATCACGGTCATATCATCTTTGAAACCTTCTAAGGCTTCTTCGTAACTATTTACGACTTTATTAAAACCTGACATTTTAATTCCTCGTCATATTTTAAGAGTATTTTTTACCTGTTTACTGTTGCTGTTTGCAACTATCTTTTAGCCAAAACAGCATTCGCTACGCGCGATACAGGTTTACGTCCTAGTTGATCAGAAATATAAACGCCTGCATCAACTAGCTTATCTAAATCAATTCCTGTCTTAATACCAAGACCATTTAGCATGTAGACCACGTCCTCAGTCGCCACGTTGCCTGTAGCACCTGGTGCGTATGGGCATCCACCGAGACCAGCCACGGAGCTGTCTATGGTTGAGACGCCAAGCTCTAAGCAAGCATATAGATTTGCTAGCGCTTGTCCATAGGTATCGTGGAAATGGCATGCTAATTTGTCCACTGGTACAACCTTAGACACGGCTTCTATCATGGCCTTGGCTTTTGCTGGAGTACCGACACCGATAGTGTCGCCCAGCGATATTTCATAGCAGCCTAAGTCATAAAGGTCTTTAGCGACTTTGGCGACTTGCTCTGGTGCAATCTCACCATCGAAAGGGCAGCCGAGTACACAGGACACATAGCCGCGAACTTTGATGCCGTTTTCTTTAGCCGCTTCCATCACTGGCTTAAAGCGCTCGATAGACTCAGCGATAGAGCAGTTGATGTTCTTTTGCGAAAAGCCTTCTGAAGCTGCGGCAAATACTGCCACTTCCTCAGCATTACCCGCTAAAGCACCTTCGAAACCTTTAGTGTTGGGCGTCAACACAGGGAAAGTAACTTCTGGATGAGCTTCTTTCAAAGGTTTCAGAGCTTGCATCATCTCGTGGTGATCCGCCATCTGCGGCACCCACTTAGGAGAAACGAATGCTGTCGCTTCAATATCCTTCTCACCCGCGTCGATTAAGCGCTTAATCAACTCAACTTTAACCTCGGTCGAGACAGGTTGCTTTTCATTTTGCAAACCATCACGAGGGCCCATTTCAACAATGCGCACCTCGTTTGGTAAATGTTCTATGTGGTCGTCTACTAGAACCATTAAGCTTCTCCAGTATTAGTCTGTTGCATCAAGAATCAACAACTCAGCACCATCATTGACTAAATCGCCAGCGTTGTATAAGACTTCCGCGACAGTTCCTGCTGTTGGTGCATTAATCGTATGCTCCATCTTCATTGCTTCGAGGATAATCAATGGCTGACCGGCTTCAACGCTGTCGCCTTCCGCGACTTTAACTTCGATAACCGTACCTGGCATTGGCGCTGTTAAGCTACCGCCAGCATCTTCAGAATCACCGTCCAGACCACGCTCAACTTTTTCGAGCATCTGGTAGTTGCCGTTGACGAAAATATGCAAACTTTTACCATCGTCTACTACTCTCGCATTGAAACGCTTACCAGCAGCATCTAAGCGTAGGTTATTGTCATTTAACTCGGCAGCGTGAATTTTGATTTCTTTAGATGGTAACTCTAATAAATAGAGGTGGTCATGGGTAACGTCGCGATAATGTGTCGTCACAGAGACTTCATTAGGAATACTATCGACATAATCAATGTATTCAAACGCATGGTGGTTATCGGTATTTAATCGCCATCCGCTAACCGAGTTCCATGGTGAGTACGGATCAGCGCTGTTTGCTGCCGCTTCTTCTGCTGCTTGCTGACGTTGAACTAATTGATAAACTGTCGCTGCAACAAGCGCATCTTCGTCAGATGGCGCGTCTTCAAGAATTAACTCATCACGATAACGCTCGATAAAGTTAGTGTCTAAATCACAATCTTCGAATGCTTGGTTGTTAGCTAAAGCCGACAAAAACTCAACGTTAGTGGTTAAGCCGACTACTTGGTATTGCGCTAAGGCACCACGAAGGCGGGCGAGGGCAGCGTTACGATCATGATCCCATACGATTAACTTAGCAATCATTGGATCATAGTGTACTGACACTGTGTCGCCTTGGCGTACGCCAGTATCGATACGAATGTGCTCGCTTTCTTCTGGAGTGCTTAAATGCAGTAATGAACCGGTTGCAGGCAAGAAGTCCTGACGTGGATCTTCAGCATAAATACGAACCTCAAAAGAATGTCCGTTAATGCTTAAGTCTTCCTGCTTTGCAGGCAGATTCTGACCTGAGGCTACTTTTAACTGCCACTCGACTAAATCTTGCCCTGTGACTTTTTCAGTAACAGGATGCTCTACCTGGAGACGCGTGTTCATCTCCATGAAGTAGAAAGAACCATCTTCGTCATACAAGAATTCAACCGTACCCGCGCCAACATAACCAATCGCTTGTGCCGCACGAATAGCCACTTCGCCCATCTTCTGGCGGTTCTCTTCAGCCATGCCCGGAGCCGGTGCTTCTTCGATGACTTTTTGGTGACGACGTTGCACAGAGCAGTCGCGTTCAAAAAGGTGAACCGCATTGCCGTGTTTGTCGGCGAACACTTGAATCTCAACGTGGCGCGGTTTGGTGATGTACTTTTCAACCAGAACCTTGTCATCGCCAAACGAAGCGGCAGACTCACGTTTACAGGACGCTAAGCTTGATTCAAATTCTTCGGCTTTCCAAACGATGCGCATCCCTTTACCACCGCCACCAGCTGTGGCTTTGATGATAACAGGGTAGCCAATTTCGTCAGCTTGTGATTTTAAGAAATCAGGCTCTTGGTTTTCGCCGTGATAACCTTTAACTAAAGGCACGCCTGCTTCGTCCATGATTTCTTTGGCCGCAGACTTTGAGCCCATGGCAATGATCGCGCCTTCAGGCGGTCCGATAAACTCAATGTCTGTATCAGCTAGTGCTTTCGCAAATCCAGCGTTCTCAGATAAGAAACCATAACCAGGGTGCACCGCTTGTGCGCCAGTTTGTTGCGCGGCTTTGATAATAAGCTCAGGCTTTAAGTAAGAATCTTTTGCTGGAGCAGGGCCTAAATAAATCGCTTCGTCCGCCATCGCGACGTGACGAGCATTTTTATCCGCCTCAGAATAAACCGCGACGGTGCGGATGCCTAACTTTTGCGCGGTCTGAATCACACGACAGGCGATTTCACCACGGTTTGCAATTAATATTTTAGTAAACATAGATGCTTCCTTAACTGTCGCTCTGTTCGGATGTGGATTTGGTTTTATGTGAAGAACCCACTGACCAGTCAGCAGAGCGCTTCTCTAAAAATGCGTTCAGACCTTCTTTACCTTGTTCGCTGGCGCGAATGTCAGCGATACGTTTTGCAGTCTCGTCTAAAACGTCTTGATTGATGTCTTTACCCGCAACGGCTTTGATTAAGCTTTTAGCAGCACGAACCGCTTGCGGTCCGCTCGAAAGTAGTCCTGCAATCATCGCATTCGATTTTTCAACAAGCTCTTCTTCGGCCACCACTTCGTGAACTAAGCCAAAGGCTTGTGCTTGTGGTGCCTTGAAACGCTCAGCCGTTAAAAAATAGCGTTGAGCTTGGCGCTCGCCAATCGCTTTAACCACATAAGGACTGATTACTGCTGGAATTAGGCCAAGCTTCACTTCTGATAGACAGAAGCTGGCGCGCTCAGAGGCCATGACGATGTCGCAACAAGCGACTAAACCGACGCCGCCACCAAACGCTGCACCCTGAACGACAGCTACCGTCGGTTTGCTCAAGTTATAAATGGTGTGCATTAATTCAGCTAAGCCTTGGGAGTCTTTGTAGTTCTCGTCCCAAGTATAGTCTGCCATGCGGCGCATCCAGTTTAAGTCAGCGCCAGCGGAAAAACTTTTGCCTTCGGCTTCTAACACCACAACTTCAACGCTTGGATTCGCATCCATACGGCGGAAAGCCTGAGTTAAGTCGGCAATCAACTGATCATCAAAAGCGTTGTGAATCTCGCCACGAGTCATGGTGATACGCCCAACGCCACGGCCTTCGGAGCCGATGTCTTTGGTATCAATAGTAATGTTAAGTGCTTCAGTCATATCGTTACTCATATCCAGTGATTCACCTTACATTCTAAAGACGCCGAATTTAGTCTCTTCAGCTTCTTTATTCATTGCAACTGAAAGGCCTAAACCTAATACCATGCGCGTATCGGCTGGATCGATGATGCCATCGTCCCACAAGCGTGCGCTTGAGTAATAAGGATGACCTTGCTTTTCGTACTGATCTTCAATGGGCTTCTTGAACGCTTTTTCTTCGTCTTCTGACCACATCTCTTCGCCACGACGTTCAAAGTTGTCGCGCTTAATTTGTGCCAAAACGTTAGCTGCTTGTTCGCCACCCATCACAGAAATACGTGAGTTTGGCCACATCCACAAGAATTTAGGGCTGTAAGCGCGACCACACATACCGTAGTTACCGGCGCCGAAACTTCCGCCCACGATAACTGTGAACTTAGGTACTTTGGCACAAGCAACAGCCGTCACCATTTTCGCACCATGCTTGGCGATACCTTCGTTTTCATACTTACGACCGACCATGAAGCCAGTAATGTTTTGTAAGAAAACCAGTGGAATACCACGTTGCGAGCATAACTCAATAAAGTGTGCGCCTTTTTGCGCCGACTCTGAGAATAAAATACCGTTGTTGGCAACGATTCCGACGGGGTAGCCGTGAATACGTGCAAAGCCACAAATTAGAGTTGTGCCGTACATGGCTTTAAACTCATCAAGCTCTGAGCCATCAACAACGCGAGCGATGATTTCACGAATATCGAAAGGCTTACGCGGATCTTTGTTGATCACGCCGTAAAGTTCTTCAGCAGGGTACAAAGGCTCGACAGGTTTTTTTACCGTAACGAAAGGTTCTTTCTTACGATTTAAATTGGTGACGACTTGGCGTGCTAATTTCAGAGCATGCTCATCATTCAAAGCATAATGATCGGTAACGCCAGAGTTTTTACAGTGAACGTCTGCGCCACCTAAATCTTCGCTCGATACCACTTCGCCCGTCGCTGCTTTAACCAGAGGAGGGCCGCCCAAGAAAATGGTGCCTTGTTCTTTAACGATGATAGATTCATCAGCCATGGCAGGAACGTAAGCGCCGCCAGCCGTACAAGAACCCATTACTACTGCGATTTGTGGGATGCCTTTGGCTGACATATTCGCTTGGTTGTAGAAGATACGACCGAAGTGATCTTTGTCTGGGAATACTTCGTCTTGCTGTGGTAAGTTTGCGCCGCCTGAGTCTACTAAGTAGATACAAGGCAGGTTGTTTTCTTCGGCGATTTCTTGTGCTCGCAAATGTTTTTTAATCGTTTCAGGGAAATAAGTACCGCCTTTAACGGTGGCATCATTCGCCACGATCATGCACTCAACGCCAGACACGCGGCCAATACCAGCGATTAAGCCTGCTGCTGGAACCTTGTTGTCGTACATGTCCCATGCTGCCATTTGTGAGATTTCTAACAAAGGCGAACCGACGTCTAATAATTTTCGGACACGATCACGAGGTAATAGTTTGCCACGCGAAAGGTGCTTTTCTTGATACTTAGGGCCACCACCTTGAGTGATGTACTCCATCTTGTCGCGCAAGTCATCGACTAAAGCGCTCATGGCTTCAGAGTTTTCGATAAATGATGCGCTACGCGAATTAATCGAAGATTTAATTACTGGCATATTGAATCCTTAGCTTTTAATCGGAGCTAATTGCACGCGCGATGACCATTTTCTGAACTTCGCTCGTACCTTCATAAATTTGTGCAATGCGAACGTCACGATAAATGCGTTCAACAGGGTAGTCCTTAAGATAGCCGTAACCACCTAATACTTGTATTGCTTCGGAGCAGACTTTTTCCGCGACTTCTGAAGCGAAAAGCTTCGCCATACAAGCTTCTTTCAAACAAGGTTTTTCAGCGTCACGAAGTTGTGCGGCGTTGAGAACCATATTACGCGCTGCTTCAACTTGGGTTGCCATTTCGGCCAGTTTGAACTGGACTGCCTGATGTTTAAAAATAGGTTTACCAAAAGAGGTTCTGTCTTTGGAATACTCAAGCGCGTATTCATAAGCGGCACGAGCCATGCCAACCGCTTGCGCTGCGATACCAATACGACCACCTTCAAGGCCAGAAAGCGCGATTTTATAGCCTTCGCCTTCTTTACCCAGTAAGTTTTTGGCTGGAATTTTGCAATCTTCAAACACAATTTGCGCCGTGTCAGAAGCGTTCTGGCCCATTTTGTCTTCAATATTGGCGACAATGTACCCGGGCGTATCGGTCGGCACGATAAAGGCACTAATGCCTTTTTTACCTGCGCTTGGATCGGTTACTGCGAAAACGATAGCAATCTGACCATTTTTGCCCGACGTAATAAATTGCTTAACGCCGTTAAGAATATAATGGTCATCTTGTTTGACGGCTTTGGTTTTCAGATCGGCAGCATCAGAACCTGCGTGTGGCTCGGTTAAACAAAAAGCACCAAGAGCTTCACCGGAAGCCATCGGCTTTAAAAACTTTTCTTTTTGCTCATCGTTACCGAAGTTCAAAATAGGCATACAGCCTACAGAGTTAGTCACCGAAATAACCGTTGAACAGGCACCGTCGCCAGCAGCGATTTCTTCTAAAACCAATGCTGCTGCAGTGTAACCAATTTCGCTGCCACCCCATTGTTCAGGGACTAACATGCCGTAAAAACCTAGCTCACCAAGGCCTTGTAAGGCTTCAGCAGGAAAGGTTTTGTTCTTGTCCCACTCTTCAGAGAAGGGAGCTATTCGTTCTTGAACATAGCCACGAGCCATGTCCTGAATCATTGTTTGTTCTTCTGTCAGAATCATAAATCCATCTCAATTTGGAAATATTATTTACTGCAAGTCATAAAATGAGAGTTTTTATTCAAGAGCGAGGCAGTTACGCGCGCAAAACCCTGAGTGCACTCTTGGGCATGATGATGTTTGAGCACGTAACTAACAAAGCTATTGGATAAAAAATCCATTTAGATTAGTTCAACTGCTAAAGCTGTCGCTTCACCACCACCAATACACAGTGACGCAACACCTTTAGACTTACCATATTTACGCAACGCTTCTAACAAAGTAACAACGATACGCGTACCAGAACAACCGATAGGGTGGCCTAGTGCACATGCACCGCCGTGAACGTTGACTTTAGCGTGATCTAAATCCAGCTCTTTCATTGCTGCCATGGTGACGACGGCAAACGCTTCGTTAATTTCAAATAAATCAACGTCGTCTTTCGTCCAACCAGTTTTCTCTAGCACTTTTTCAATAGCGCCTACGGGAGCGATAGTGAACTCTGCTGGGGTACGTGCGTTGGTAGTGTGTGCATGAATTTTTGCTAATGGTTTAAGGCCACGCTTTTCCGCTTCTGATTGACGCATCATTACTACAGCCGCCGCACCATCTGAAATAGAGCTAGCGTTTGCCGCTGTTACTGTGCCGTCTTTTTTGAAAGCTGGACGTAGCGCAGGAATTTTGTCTGGACGCGCTTTTAAAGGCTGTTCGTCGGTATCAACTTCAACATCGCCTTTACGAGATTTAACGGTTACCGGCGTGATTTCATTTTTGAAAGAACCTTCTTCAATGGCCTTGTTAGCACGCGCCAACGATTCAATAGCAAAGTTGTCTTGGTCTTCACGAGTAAAACCGTACTTCTCAACCGTTTGTTCAGCGTAAACACCCATAGCTTGGCCTTCGTAGGCATCTTCCAAGCCATCAAACGCCATGTGATCAAGGGTTTTACCATGACCAAAGCGCTGTCCTGTTCTGCCTGTTGGTAATAAGTATGGTGCTAAGCTCATGCTTTCCATACCACCAGCAACCATTACCTCATTGGTGCCAGCAACTAGCAAGTCGTGTGCTAGCATGATGGTTTTCATGCCTGAGCCACAGACCTTATTCACTGTTGTGGCACCCGTTGTCTTAGGAATGCCTGCGCCTAAAGTTGCTTGACGAGCCGGTGCTTGACCTACGCCAGCAGGTAAAACACAACCCATGATAACCTCTTGAATATCTTCAGGTTTTAGCGTTGCGCGCTCTACGGCTGCTGCGATGGCGTTTGCGCCTAGTTCTGTTGACTTAACAGTTGAAAGAGAGCCGCCAAAGCCACCCATAGGCGTTCTAGCTGCGCTGACAATTACGATAGGATCCTGAGACATATAATAACCACCTTAAATTTTATTGCTGTGAAGCGAGTAGGGCAGAGCCATAAATACTCGCTCCGATAAGACATATGATGAAAACACCTTCGAAGCTATTGGCTTCATAGAAAAAAGCCTGACTTGAAGGTAGGCACGGATAAAGAACATCATCGTTATAAAAACAAGAATGAAGTTACCGAGCCTTGTATTAAGTAGTTCAGTTTGAAAAAAGAATGATAGCACTGCAAAAAAGGCGAAAATCAACATTAATACAATGTTCATCGCTTGTACTGCGCCTTGATTCACTGGATGCAGTTTTGCTAGCTGTCGTTTCCAGTCAAACAAACGCCAAAACAGTCCATGAAAGACTGTTAAGGCGAGTAGCAGGATAGCGCCTGCTATTAATAGTGCGTTACTCATCTAGTTTCGTTGTGTACTCTTTAACTTGTTGCTTAAGCTGTTTCGTTGAATAGCTCGCGCCCAATCAACATGCGACGAATCTCACTAGTACCAGCGCCGATTTCATACAATTTAGCGTCACGAAGTAGGCGACCTGTTGGGTACTCGTTGATGTAACCGTTACCACCTAGAATCTGAATCGCGTCTAACGCTAACTTTGTTGCGTTCTCAGCAGCGAATAAAATAGCCGCCGCAGCGTCTTTACGAGTCGTTTCGCCACGGTCACAGGCTTTAACTACTGAGTATACGTAAGCGCGGCTTGCGTTCATGGTCGTGTACATATCAGCGACTTTGCCTTGAATAAGCTGGAAGCTGCCGATGGCTTTACCGAACTGCTTACGCTCGTGTACATAAGGAACCACAACGTCCATACAAGCGCGCATGATGCCTAGTGGGCCTGCAGAAAGAACGGCGCGTTCATAATCCAAGCCACTCATCAAGATTTTAACACCTTGGTTAACTTCGCCCATGACGTTTTCGACAGGTACTTCACAATCTTCAAATACTAATTCACACGTATTCGAACCGCGCATACCCAATTTGTCGAGTTTTTGCGCCGTACGGAAGCCTTTCATGCCTTTTTCGATGATGAAAGCTGTAATACCTTTAGAGTGCGCTTCCATATCCGTTTTGGCGTAAACCACTAATACATCAGCTTCTGGACCGTTAGTGATCCACATTTTATTACCGTTTAGAACGTAATGATCGCCTTTAAGTTCAGCTTTAAGCTTCATGCCCACCACATCAGAACCAGCGCCTGGCTCAGACATCGCCAAAGCACCGACGTGATCGCCAGAACATAGCTTTGGTAGGTATTTTTGCTTTTGTTCTTCATTACCGTTACGGCGAATCTGGTTAACGCAAAGGTTTGAGTGTGCGCCATAGCTCAGGCCGATTGAAGCACTGGCGCGGCTGATTTCTTCCATCGCCACCACGTGTTCAAGGTAACCCATGCCAGAGCCACCGTACTCTTCTTCAACAGTGATACCTAGAAGACCTAAGTCACCTAACTTTTTCCACATCTCATGGGGGAAAAGGTTGTCCTCATCCGTCTTTTCTGCGATTGGAGCAATTTCTTTCTGTGCAAAGTTGCTGACCATGTCGCGGATCATGTCAGCAGTTTCGCCTAAGTCGAAGTTAAGTGATGGATACATGTTATGTCCTCTACTAAATCTTGATAATGTTGATTATTCTGACTGATGGCTAGCAGTTAACTTTTCTTCTAGCACATCAAATTCATTAAGTAAGTATTTGATATCTTTAAGTTGTTGCTTCAAGGAATCACGGCGAACTTTGATCAACTCTAACAAACGCTCGGTTTGTTTCTGCTCGCCTTCCATGCCATAGATATCGATGATTTCTTTAATTTCAGCTAGCGAAAAGCCTAATCTTTTACCCCGCAATATCAGCTGCAAACGTACTCGATCTCGTGTGTTGTAGATGCGATGCACGCCACGACGTAGTGGGGTAATGAGCTTTTCATCTTCATAGTGACGGATAGAACGTGATGTAATCTCAAACTCTTTGGCCAAGTCACTAATGGTGTATTCGGTTTTCTCATCGCTCATGAGCATGGTTTCCTTAACAATAACCACAATATTCTAGCTTACCTTTACGCAAACGTAAACTTCGTATCAGTGTCAGTGGCCTTATAGATGACTGTTCAGATGAGTTCATATAAGACTTTATAGAGTTTGAGCCACTTTAAATGCTAAAAAACAGCAAGATACGACCTTTTTATCGAGTTCACTTTAATAGAGCCTAGTAAGCTTTTAACACGAATTTTTTATAATGATTTTGTGAACTTTTACTGCAAAACCCCCTCAAAAGGGTGTAATCTGATTAAAAGGTAAACGATTGTATTAGGTAGGTATGGCTCAAATCATCACCACACAATTACAGCTGAAGCGAAATAGTATTAACTAAAGCCGATAACTCTTAACGAGTAGTCGGCTTTTTTTATGCTTATCGTTTGCCGATCAGCAACTTAAAACAGCAAGACCATAAATCCATAACTATGTGTAAAAAGGGTATGTATCAATGAAAAGACAGAAAAGAGATAAGCTACAAAGAGCACACGCCAAAGGTTTTCATGCAGCGATGCAAGGTCAGTCAAAAGAAGTCTGCCCGCATGAAGATATAAACGCAAAAGAAGAGTGGCTTGGCGGATGGAGAGAGGGGCGCGAGGCCTTTACGCAAAATGGAATGAAAAACTACTTATAAATACTGTATAGCTACAACCAATATAATTAGCCCAGCACATGCTGGGCTTTTTGTTTTGTCATGTTTGTTGTATATTTCTGACAGCTTTA
>CATNCP010000026.1 GCA_950096615.1 uncultured Kangiella sp.
GATATTTTTTGTGAAAGTGCGAAATTATAGCGAATTTGGCGAAAAACAGTAGTTATTTCGCCGTTTTTTCAGAAATTTTAGGGCAAGACGCCCACTATCCAGATAATAATTATTTAACTTCTTCGATAGGTAACTGTTCAGCACCCTTAGTTTTTTCGTCTGTCTGTTCTTTTTTAGCGGCAATTTGAGCACGAATTCGGGCTTCCAACTCATCAACTAAGTCTTCATTCGCTACCTTATGGCTCTTTTCACCGTCTTGGTACAACATGCTCTTTTTAAAGCCTCCAGTTAAGCCAACAGACACCTCTTTGGCTTCTCCTGGACCATTAACCACACAGCCAATGACAGCGACATCTAAATGCTCATTAACATCCTCAAGACGCTCTTCGAGAGCGTTGACGGTCTTAATCACATCAAACTGTTGACGCGAACACGACGGGCACGCAATAAGGTTAATGCCACGTTGACGCAAGCCTAAGCTTTTTAAAATATCAAAGCCCACTTTAACCTCTTCCACCGGATCCGCGGCCAGCGAGATCCGAATGGTGTCACCAATGCCCTCTGCCAAGAGCATTCCTAACCCGACCGATGACTTCACCGTGCCAGAGCGGAAACTGCCAGCTTCAGTAATCCCTAAGTGTAAAGGGTTATCAATCTCTTTAGCCAAAATTCGGTAAGCCGCCACTGTCATGTAAACATCTGACGCCTTTAGGCTGATTTTGTAATCTTTAAAGTTATAGCGCTCTAAAATCTCGATATGGCGATAAGCTGACTCAACCAATGCCTCTGGCGTCGGCTCACCGTATTTCTCTTGAAGATCTTTCTCTAGAGAACCAGCATTAACCCCAATACGAATCGGAATATTACGAGCTTTCGCCGCATCAACCACAGCTTTCACACGCTCTTCAGCGCCAATGTTACCGGGATTAATGCGCAGACAGTCAACCCCATACTCAGCGACCTTCAGGGCAATTCGGTAATCAAAATGAATATCCGCAACCAAAGGAACTGGAGACTGCTGTTTAATGTCTTTAAACGCTTCTGCTGCTTTCATCGTTGGCACTGACACTCGAACGATGTCAGCTCCAGTATTAGCAAGCGCTTGTATCTGTTTCACTGTTGCTTCAACATCGTTGGTATCAGTATTGGTCATACTCTGTACTGCAATCGGCGCATTACCACCTACCGGCACGTTACCAACCATAATTTGACGGGACTTACGACGTTGAATCCAAGAAGGGTTATTCATATTACTCGATTCTCACTTGCCACAACCATGAGTGGCGAAAGATATTTATTTAAAAACAAACCGTTAAGCGTCGTCGCCTAACGTTAGTTTGGCAGCACGGCTGTCAGGATAATTGGACAAATCCACCGCATCACCGTTGTAGGTTAATTGTACCGCTGAAGCCTTACCCAGGGTCAAGTTAAATGGCGCCTTTCCTGACAATTGCAAGCTAGTACCTGCCGACTTTATCCCTAAAGCAAGCACCTTATCGTTAGCATCTTGGATACGCACCCAACAGTCTCCGGTGAAGCTGATAGATAAAGCCCCTCCAGCTGATGGTTCCGCTGAGGCAGAATACGGACTGTCGATCTCTGTATCCTCTTGAGATGCTTCTGTGCTCTCGCTTGAAGAAGCATCATCACTACCTCCTAAATCTAGCTCTCCCTCGGTAGTTGCATTATTTGCCGCTGACTCTGTACCTGAGCGAGACTCAGTGTCGACACTGATACTATCCGCACTTTGTTCTGAGTTAGTTGGCTGGCTCATTGTTAATCCGCCTTCGCTTGATGAATCAAGCTCTAGGCCATCGCTATCAGTACTAATGGTTTGCGAATCATTGTCGCTAGGGACAAACTTTTTCCACAACTCTTTTTCCACAACCACATAATAAATAGCAAACAATAAAGCGAGAATAATAATGGTTGTAGCAGCTTTAAAAATCCAATTACCAGAGTTTATCGGCTTATCAAGTTCCAAGCCTCCTAACTTCGGAGGTGGCGTACTAAACAGATTGTTTTTTTGGCAGAACTCTTGAAAATTAGCGCTAACATCTACGTCCTCTATTTCCAATAAGTCTGCGTAGTTCTTTAAATAACCTCTATAAAACGTCACGGGCAGATCACCTTCGTAATCATCAGCCTCAATTTTCTTTAAGACGGACAGCGTTAACTTCAGGCGAGTTGAGACTTCTTCTAAAGATAACCCTTGTTGCTCACGAGTCTGCTTTAATAAAGCCCCAGGACCAAAACTATGGCCCTGTGACTGCTGTTCGGTTTCTTCAGTCATATAATTTATCGGATGTTCAGATATTCTGTTGCTTGAGGTGAGTTAGGAAAAAGCTGCATTAACTTTTCGCCATAACTTTGCATACTTCCTCTACGGTTAGTTTCTTTAGCAACTTTATAACCTAACAGTAAAGAATTTGCTGTGGGTTTTGTGCGACCTTCAAACCTGTACAAATAGTCTTCAGCACGTTTCGCATTACCCTTTTGGTAGTGCACCTGAGCCAGACCATACAATGACTTGTTTAAATTTGGGTTAAGTGTTAGCGCTTTTTCAAAATACTCTTCTGCCTGCGTAAGTTGTTTAGCGTTTACACTACAAAAACCTGCATTTTCATAAGTCTCACCCACCGACGTATAGTCTGGCTCCGAAATAGCTCTTAGAAAGTACTTAACGCCTTCCCCATACTCTTTTTTAGACTCGCACAAGAATGCGCCATAAGCATTTAGGTAGTCAGGATTATCCGGCGCTTCTCTTAAAGCCCGGCGATAGTAGTCATCGGCTTTATCGAACTCATATACTGCTTGGTAATAGTAACCCAAACCATACAAAACATCAGGCATATCAGGATCATGCTCGTAGGCTTTGACCAAATTTTGTTTGGCACGCTCCATGTAACCTCTCTCAATATATTTTAGGCCGAGCGCCAACCTGGATTGTGCAGCTTTTTTTGCATTATAGTGAGTGTCTGAAACTTCTATTCGATCATTTGTAGCTGCTTTCGTAGTCGTACGGCTTGTCGTTTGACAACCACTTACAGCAACAAGCGCTCCAAGCACAATCCAGTTAATATGCTTCATCGATACCTACCTGTTTTATCGTTATATTTAACTAACCTTATACTAGCGCCCTTACATCAATATCACCAGACTGGTGCATACGTTTTTCTTGGCGCTTGGTTTTGTCATTAATTTTACCCGCTAGCTGTCCGCACGCAGCATCAATATCATCACCACGCGTACGTCTAACAACCACCACAAAGCCATTTCGATGTAAGTAATCACTAAAAGCATCTATGGCTTTCGTGGTTGACGTTTCGTAATGAGTCTGTGGAAACGGGTTGAAAGGAATTAGATTAATCTTACAGGGCGTATTTTTCAATAGCTTAGCTAACTGTTTCGCGTGTTCTATGCTGTCGTTAACATCTTTAAGCATGACATACTCAATAGTTACCTTACGAGCCGCGTTGGACTTTTCCATATAGCGGTGCACACTCGCCATAAATTCTTTGATGGGATATTTCTTATTAATAGGCACTAAAACATCACGCAACTCATCATTCGGCGCATGTAAAGAGATTGCCAAAGCCACATCAATATCATCGCCCATGCGATCCAGCTGTGGCACCATGCCCGAAGTACTCAGTGTGACACGGCGTTTAGAAAGACCATAAGCATAATCATCCAACATCAAATGCATTGAGTTAATCACAGGTTGGTAATTCGCCAAAGGCTCGCCCATTCCCATCATGACAACATTTGTCACAGCTCTATCGTCGCTTTTATGTTTGCCATTCAAATAACGAGCTGCATGCCACACCTGACCAATAATTTCTGCTGTGCTTAAGTTGCGGTTAAAACCCTGATAGCCGGTTGAGCAAAAGCTGCACTCAAGCGCACAGCCGACTTGTGACGACACGCATAAAGTGCCACGATGACGCTCTGGAATAAAGACCGTCTCGATGGCCTGCCCACCTGGAATTTTTAAAGCCCACTTAATAGTGCCGTCGCTCGACTCCTGAACACTCAATACTTCAGGACCTTCTATTACTGCAACATCGGAGAGCTTTTGGCGGCTAGCCTTACTGATATTGGTCATTTCGTCGAAGTTATCAACGCCGAACTGGTGAATCCACTTCATAACCTGCTGAGCACGAAATGGCTTTTCACCAAGCTCAATAAAGAACTCGACCATTTCATCGCGCGTCAGGTTGAGTAGGTTGGTTTTTTCGTTAACCGGTTTAGAGTTACTCATTAGGAATACCTTTTTGCGATTCTAACGTCTTTGATTTTGCCCTAACTTTGTTAAAGGCTCGCAAAAAATACTCACTTACCCGCCATAGGTAAGCTCCATCTTTTTGCTCCCTTATGCCTCGTTATGGCTGCATCAAAAACATTATAGATTTGTAGTGACCGATTATGATCACTTAATCTGTACAAATTTTACGCTATTCTAGGCTTTTACAGCACTAATAGCAAAATAACAAAGCTCCATGCCTCTAAGCTAAGTACCTAACTTGAGGAAAGAGCTCTTCTACCCCGTAATATTAAGCCGAAAAACAATGAAACCATAGCAAATCAAATCTTGGATGATTTGATTAGTGAAATTCAAGCCATGGAAGGACTGTATTTCACGGTGCGTAAAATGGATGAATTGTTATGAGGGAAGTCATGCTTGCATGACCTTTATATTGGGGTGGCCTTCTCTTTGGCTACTTTCTCTTGGCCACGCAAGAGAAAGTAGCTCGCTGAGAAGCGAAATAAGAACTAAATTATCGAGTGCGTGGACAAATTTCGTCAGCACTGAAGAAATAGCTAATCTCACGCTCTGCTGATTCTGGGCTATCAGAACCGTGCGCCGCGTTTTCGTCTACTGATACCGCGTAGTCTGCGCGAATTGTACCGCGCAGTGCTTCAGCTGGGTTTGTAGCGCCCATGATTTCACGGTTAGCTTTAATAGCGTTCTCGCCTTCAAGCACTTGAACCATCACAGGACCAGACGTCATGAAGTCTACCAATGCGCCGAAGAAAGGACGCTCTTTGTGCTCAGCGTAGAAACCTTCTGCTTTTTCACGAGACAAGTGAATCATTTTTGACGCAACGATGCGAAGATCTGCACGCTCGAAACGTGAGTAGATTTCACCAATAACGTTTTTTGCTACTGCGTCAGGTTTTACGATAGAAAAAGTACGTTCAACAGCCATTTTAGACTCCAATAATAGTTTAAAAACAATAAAATCAATAAGTTGCCAAGAATTTCTCTCAGCAAAGCCCGCGCTTAAGCAGACTTTTAAATTCGTGTCACCAATATCGCGTTAGCAATAACCAGTGTTAAAAAAGGGGATAGCCTTGGCTAACCCCTTTAAAATCGCGCGTATTATACTGAATGTGTATTATTTGGGCAATGCTCAGCACCTGCAAATTAGTAATGAGTCATCATATTATCCAAGTGCAGCACTGACTCTGAGCTGAGTGGTATGTGGCTAAAGCTACTGGCTTCTGGAGCAAGGCTTCCCTTAATCTCAATCTTTATTTTATAAGAACCAATATCTAAAGGTTGCCCATCAAGATCTTTTAGTTCCAACTCTCCGCCAAACCTTTCTGCTTCACCCGGTTTTATCTCCATAGAGTGCAGTGCTTGGGTGAACATCCTATCTGATGACCACAATGTCACTAACTTGTCTTGATCATCGTATAAGTAAATCTCAAAGGTTTGCCCTGACGTAAAGTCCAGAATCAGAGTTTGGCTAGAGTGATTAGCCAACGTAATAGAAGCTTCTACACTTTTTTGTTGATTCAGCATCACAGTTTCGATGGGAAACTGTGCGGAAAGCTCAATTCCACTTTGATTCGGTAATGTCATGCCTTCTACCTTAGCATGCTCTAACTCAAATTCAACCACACCTAATACTGAATCCTGAGTCCACTTCACCAGTCCAACTTCAGGAGAAAACCAAGCACTTTTTAGGCCTGCATCGAAGCAATAACCGGTAAAATCCAGCTTCACTAGATCGTTAAAATCACCAGCCGCGGATAGTAAGCTCGCTTCTTTATTTGATAGCACCGCCTTATCGGTGCAGCCATCAATATTAACTTGGTACTCTGTACCCACCGGGTCGCTGCTATCAAGTAACATCTCCAGCTCCTGCGACTCATTTAACCAATAAACTTGATTGCCATTATTTGACACCCATAGCCATTGATTCTGTTGCCCAAAGAAGCTCGAATACTGCTTCCAGTTCGCCCCCATAGTTTCTATTATCCCAACACTAACAACCTCGCCTTGTGAGCTTTTATAGCTGCGATAATCTGCAGGTGAAGTCATGACGAAATTATTCGCCGCTGCCGTGCCTGATAGTAAAACTGTGGATAGTCCAAGTGTGATCTTTTGGTAAATGTTCATAATATCTCCTTCAAAATAATTGGGTGATTGCTCATAGCGAGACCAATTATTGATAAGGAGGCTTTGTTTTCCAGTGAACAAATTTTGACGTTTGTGACAGATTTATTTACCTAGGAATAAATCCTAGATTTCTCGATACTTTAAAGAGGGTTTTCTATTGCTGTGGCGAGTATGACATTTTATTGACGGCATAAAAAAACGAAGAATGACTCAGAATACCTGCTTAAAAAAAGAGCAAGTCTAATGCCGCTTTAATGTTTGTTATGGGTATTGTCGGTTATAGATTGAGGGGATTAATTACTTTTGGGTACTTTCATTGGTAGATAGTTGGATCTTTAAAGCCTTGAGCCTCAAAGCCTTGGCGTCGTAGCACACAAGAATCACACTCACCACAAGCCTTGCCTTCATTATCCGCGTCGTAGCAAGAAACGGTTACGGCATAGTCAACGCCTAACTCAATGCCTTTAGCGATAATTTGAGCTTTGGTCATATCAATCAAAGGCGCATCGATGTGAACTTTACCCCCCTCAACACCAGCTTTAGTCGCTAGGTTCGCCATATCTTCGAATGCTTGTATAAACTCAGGACGGCAATCAGGGTAACCTGAATAATCTACCGCATTAACACCGACAAAGATGTGGTCAGCCTTTAAGACTTCAGCCCAGCCAAGTGCGATCGATAAAAAGACGGTATTTCGGGCAGGCACATAAGTGACAGGGATAGATTCTTCAGAAGCGATAGCTTCCCCAGTCGGCACATCAATAGAATGATCCGTTAAAGCCGAACCACCTATTTCCGACATATCTAAATTAACTTCGATATGTTTCTTCGCGCCAAATTGAGCTGACACCTTCTTCGCAGCTTTTAACTCAGCAACTGTGCGCTGACCATAATTAAAGCTCATGGTGTAGCACTCAAAACCGCGATCTTTAGCCATAGCTAAAGCCGTTGTTGAGTCTAAACCACCAGAAAGTAATATTACTGCTCGCTTTGTCATGTTTTTCACTTTTAATATTCAATAATTAAATTGAGCTTAACAGATTAGATGTATGATAGTGCCAAGCTATCTTATGTTCATTTTTTGAACGAGCAAAAAACGAACCAAAAAACTCGCCCCAAAAGTTAGGCGCTTCGCGCTCCCCTCATTATTAAAAATTATTCAACGTGCCACAAAACGAAACCTCCATGTTTCGTTTTTGCTAAATTGGGCTATCCCTGCCCAATTTACACTATAATTTAGAATAATGAGACAAACTTTTACGGGTAATTTTGGTGCTAATATTAAGCTAAAAATACCAATAATACTTCCAGAGCTATCTGAGGACGAGAATACTATTTGCCAATAGCTCCACACAAAACTGTAGATATTAGCGCTACAGTTGGAAGCAGGAAATAAACCCGCCTGCACGGTCAAATAGCACTGTTTGAGGAAGGAAAAATTCTTTTAGGCAAGGCTTTCGGCTCAAATAGAACCGCAGTTTACCATAAGTAAATGAGGACGCTATTTGAGCCGTATAACGCAGCATAAAAGGATTTTAAGCCCTCAAACCCCTGTACGCTCACCCCAGATGATCTTATGCAACTGCACCTGCATTCTAACCTTTAAGCGATCCTTCAAGATCCACTCCGCCAAGTCAGCATACTCTACTTGGCCGTAACTTGGTGAAAACAACACTTCACACTTATCCGTGAGGTTATATTTATCAACCGTCATTTTACACCAGTCATAATCCTTACGACTGCAAATGACAAACTTGACCTGATCTGTTGGTTTCAAGTAATCAATGTTTTCGTAAAGATTGCGCGACATCTCACCTGAATCCGGTGTTTTGAGGTCCATCACCACCATCACGCGCTTATCAAGCACTGAAATATCATGAGCACCACCCGTCTCTGTGGAGACGCTATAACCTTTTTCGCATAGCAGGTGATAAAACTCGAAAGCTCTTTTTTGGGCCAGTGGCTCGCCGCCTGTCATACAAATGTGTTGACAGTTATACTGCTCTATATTAGCCAGTATTTCCTCATAGCTCATCCACTCCCCTCCCCCAAAAGCATAATCAGTGTCACAGTAAGTGCAACGCAGAGGACAGCCTGTGAGGCGCACAAATACCGTTGGCAAACCTACGGTTAAGCTTTCGCCTTGTAAAGAATGGAAAATTTCAGTGATTCGTAATTTGCTCAAAGTGAACCTAAATACAGGGAATAGACTAGAAATTGTGCGGATTGTAACAAAAAAGCTGCCTAAATAGACAGCTTTTCAATCGATATCAAAGTTAATTAGTTGTCTATAAAGACCCCAGTTTAACCTTAGCTAGCTTACCCGCAGTAGTATTTGGAAAAGCTTTTACCAGCGCCTGGTACGTTTTCTTAGCCTCTGCTTTATTACCGCTTAACTCATGAGTTTGCGCGAGTTTTAGCATCGCCTTGTCTTTAATTTCCGTCTCTGGAAATTGGCTGTAAACCGCTTCAAACTCAAATGCAGCTTGCTTATACTCTTTATCGTTAGAGTGTAACTGCCCTAGAATATAATGCGCGTTAGCTGCCAAGGGATGTTTAGGGTAATCTTTGACAAAGCTCTTAAATGAGCTTTTAGCAAAGGCATACTCTTTATTGCTGAACTGAGAAAAAGCTTTGTTATAGGCTTTTTGTGCATCACTCAGGTTTTGGTCATTAGCATCACCACCTGTTGACTCAGTTCCTTCGGTGCCAGATAAACCGGCTCCTGATAGCCCACCCTGACTCGCTTCAGTTAAGCGACGGTCAAGATCAGCATATAATTCTTTTTGCTGACGTTGCAGCTTTTGGATTTGATAACCTTGCTCTTCAGTCTTGCCGCGTAAATAACTCACTTCTTGTTGAAGCTGCATTACCTGACGCATAAGCTCGCCGACTAGTTGGTTTTGGTCATTTTCTTGATATTGTTGAATCGCTTCTACTGCCTTCCCATCAACGACTGGAGCGGCGGTATTGCCCACAGCAGATGCTGTGAGCAATGATAATGCGATTATCTTAGTATAACGATAAGTCATTATTGATATTTAATTTCCACACGACGGTTTTCTTGCCACGCTTGTTCAGTGTGACCAGGGTTAGCTGGAGACTCTTCACCAAAGCTAATTACTTCGATTTGACTACCAGAAACACCATAAGTTCTCATTAACTGAGCCACTGACTTTGCACGACGCTCACCTAGAGCCAAGTTGTACTCAGGAGTACCGCGCTCGTCCGCGTGACCTTCAAGAATCACTTTCTTGCCAGTCGCTTGGATGTGCTTAGCGTGAACTTCTAACAACTCCATGTCGCCGCTACGGATAGCGTCGCTGTCGAAGTCGAAGTAAATTGTTGTGTTTTCCAACAATGCCGCGATACGTTGTCTTTCAGCTTCTTCAGCAGCACGTTGACGCGCTAACGCTTCAGCTTCAGCATCTGAACCATCGTCTTGTTGAACGGTTGTGTCAGTAGTATCGTCTGCTGGCTCAGTAGTGCTACATGCAGCTAACGCTAATGCTGCAAACAAAGCCAATAGTAATTGTACCGAACGTTTCATTGTCATCCTCCAGGATTGTTATTTAACTTATTACAAATTACAAAATATACGGAGACCACGCCGGTGCTTTAACTTCACCAACGTTGGCCGGTAGTCTTGCTTTAAAGCGTCCATCCATTGATACCGCACTTAAAACTTTTTGTCGCCCGTCAACGGTAGAGAAAATAATCATGCTACTGTTTGGAGCAACTGACAACGACTCATCTAGACTGGTCTTGGTTAAGACAGTCAGGTTCCCCGTGTCGATGTCTTGTGCGGCTACATGGAAATTACCATTGTTTTGATGAACCATCACAATAGTCTTTCCGTCTGGTGCAAATTCTGCGCCAGCATTGTACCTTCCCTCGAAGGTTACCCTTTCTGCATCGCCTCCTGCAAGCGAAACACTATAAATTTGCGGTTTTCCTCCTCGATCTGAGGTGAATATCAAACTTTTGCCATCTGGATTCCACGATGGTTCAGTATCAATCGCATAATGTCGCGTTAAACGAGTCAGCCTTTTACTCGCCAAATCCATCACATAAAGCTCTGGATTACCGTCTTTCGACAGCACCATCGCCATCTTTGTGCCATCTGGTGACCATGCTGGAGCACTATTAAAGCCCTTATAACTCGCGATCAGTTCCCGCTGTCCTGATGCGATAGTCTGAATAAAGATCTCCGAACGACCGTTTTCAAAACTGACGTACGCTAACTTATTGCCATCTGGCGACCATGTCGGTGACATAATCGGCTTTTTCGACGAGAAAACGTTGGTTTGATTAAAACCATCGCTGTCAGCCACGTTTAAATTATAAGGCTTAGTCGCTAATCGATCGACCTGCACATAAGCGATTTGCGTTGCAAAAGCACCGCGTTCACCGGTCAAGGCTTCGTATATCTCATCAGCCGCAATGTGAGCAGCCCAGCGAAAGTTATCGCTGTTTACTAATTTTGTTTTCAAGACCATCAAGTGAAATGATTGGTCTACCAAAGGATAACTTCCCGATGGAATGCTCGATTCCATCACAGCTTTATCGTTGTATGGATCAATCAGGTCATACGATACCATGTATTTCCCTGGGGCCGTTTCCTTCACGATGCCATACACAACACCATCAACGCCGAGCTCTTTCCAAGCGTCAATATCGATGTCGGTAATTTGATTAGGTGTCTGCGGTAACTCGGCGGTTTCAACCGGTTTAAACTTACCACTGCGCTCTAAATCATTGGCAATAATTTTAGCGAAGTCATGCGGTGGCTCGACTTTAACTTCTGACGCACTTTCAAATTTGAAAGGCACCACAGCCACCGGACGCGCATCATCACGACCTTCCGTAATGTAAATTTGTACCTCGGCATTAGCCGAATAGGCCATCAAACCTAACCACAATACCACTAGTTTTTTACAAATATGTTTCATAGAGTCTCTACTCTCGGTTTGTTTAATCTTTCAAACTTGGATCAAAAGTAAATGTAATAGTTCTCAGCTCCGCAATCACATCAGGATTCTCTGAGTATGGTAATGGCGAAGCACGATTAATTGCCGCGATACCTGTCTGACAATAAATATCATCACCACCAACAATAATTGTATCTAAGACTACGCCACCCGGCGCGGTCTTAATCGTAATAGTACACGAACCTTGCACTGAAGGTTTATTCCACAACCTTACTAACTTGCTTCTAATTTGAGCTTTCAACTTCTCCAGCTCAGTTAAAGCTTGAGCTTTCTTAACGTCACCTTCCATTGCATCAAAGAATTCGCCTTCTTGCGCCGCTAACTCGTCTAACAAGCGCTGCTCTTCTTCTTTACGCTTACGTTCCGCTTCCTCACGCTTCTTGCGTTCGGCTTCTTCTTTCTTACGCTTTTCCTCGGCCAACCGTTTCTTTTCAGCTTCTTCCTTTTTACGTTTCTCTTCCGCTAAACGTTTTTTTTCAGCTTCCGCTTCTTTACGCTTACGTTCGGCTTCTTCTTTCTTACGCTTCTCTTCGGCTAACCGTTTCTTTTCAGCCTCTTCTTTTTCGCGTTTTTCTTCTTCAAGCTTTTTCTCCAGCGCTAACTTTTTCTTACGCTCCAGTTCAGCCTGCTCTTTTGCACGCTTCTCAGCTTCAGCTTTTTCTTGCGCTTTTTGCTCGGCGACTTTCTTTTCACGCTCGAGCTTTTCTAAACGTTCTTTCTCTTGCTGTTGCTTTTTAAGGCGTTCTTCTTCACGCTTTTGCTGCTCAGCCTTTGATGGTTCTGACTTAGCTGGCGGCGGATTAGTTTTAGGCGCTTGTGCAATTCGAGCCTGAATCGGAGCATCCACATACTTATGTTCTGGGATATTCGGCTCCCAGATAAACTTCCATATAATTGCCGCGATTAGCGCTAGGTGTAGCACTACCGATAGAATGATTGGTAACGTTTTTTTCTTATCAGACAACTCAATTCACCTAGTTAGTTTGTTGTGTCATTAAACCAACGTTTTCTATCCCTGCGACTTGTCTTAATTGATCCATCAATTCAACCACATCACCGTAAGCCACCGATTTATCGCCATTGATTAAAATAGGCGACTCAGGGGATGTTTCTAGTTCTGTGAGAACCGTCTCTAACAGTTCTTCGCGGCTCATAGCCTCTGGGCGTCCAGCCGAACTGCCAATCTCTAGGTAATACTGCCCATCAGAATTAATCGACACAATAAACGGCGTGCTTTGTTCTGGAGACATTGGCTCAGCTTCAGCGGTAGGCAAATCGACTTGAATACCTGCGGTAATTAATGGCGCGGTAATCATAAAAATAACCAGCAGCACCAGCATCACATCAATGTAAGGAACCACATTGATTTCAGCGTTGAGTCGGCGTCTTTGTCTACGTACAAGTTGCGGCATAATAATCGACCTTAGCTGTGCGCCTTACGGTGCAAGATTCCCGAAAACTCTTCTAGGAAGTTTTCGTAGCGAATTTCAATTCTCTGCAAACGGTTAGTAAAGCGGTTATACGCAATGACCGCAGGAATCGCCGCGAACAAGCCCATCGCCGTCGCAATCAAGGCTTCGGCAATACCTGGCGCCACCATCGCAAGCGTCGCCTGCTTGACACTACCTAGCGCGATAAACGAGGTCATGATGCCCCATACCGTACCAAATAGACCAATGTACGGCGTTACCGAGCCAACTGTCGCTAGAAAAGATAAGTTCTGTTCAAGCTTTTCAACTTCACGACTGTGTGCCACGCGCATCGCTCTGTGAGTTCCGTCCATCACAGCTTCAGGGCTAACACCACTTTGTTGGCGCAAACGCATAAATTCTTTGTAACCAGCTAAGAATAACGACTCCAAGCCTTGTTTCTTTTGATCGCTTTGAGACAGTTCTGTGGATAATTTGCTCAAGTCGATACCGGACCAAAACTTATCTTCGAACTTTTTACTCTTTCTAGAAGCAGTATTAAGGACACCAGAACGTTGAAAGATCAACGCCCAAGACATTACAGAAATGATCAAAAGTAACAGCATAATTAGCTGTACAGGAATACTGGCTTCTAAAATTAGACCAGCAATGGACATGTCATTAGCACCACTCACGTGCAATCTCCTCTTGTAAATAGTTTGGCATAGGAGCAGGCGTCATGGTGTCCATATCAACGCAAGCCACCCGAATTGTTGCCTTATTCACTAGTTGTTGTTTATTGTCGTCAGATTCATCGCTGTTTTCATCAACCCGATAAATCTCTTGCTCAAAAATAACGCTCGCCTTTCTAACCGAGCTGATTCGTGTTTTCACCACCAGCTGCTCATTAAAGCGAGCCGGCCTGAGATACTTTGCATCGACATGAGCTACCGCGAACGCCAGCCCTTTATCAATCAATACATCCTGCTCCCAGCCCAATGAACGTAACCATTCCGTACGGCCACGCTCGTAAAATTTCAAATAATTAGCGTAATACACTACGCCAGCCACATCAGTATCTTCGTAGTAGACCCTAACAGGCCAATTAAATTCACGCGCCATTATTTTAAGCCCTATTATTATAACGTTTCATGTTCGAAATAGTGTTAAAACAATCCCGAAAACCATTACTTAACGAAAATTTACTTATCGGACGAACCATCAGAAGAAGAGATGATTCCAAAGTGTTCATAGGCATGTTTAGTCGCAATGCGGCCTCTAGGCGTCCGCTGAATAAAGCCCTGCTGAATCAAGAATGGCTCTAACACATCATCAATCGTATCGCGCTCTTCACCAATCGCCGCTGCTAATGTGTCTAAGCCCACTGGCCCACCGCTAAATTTTTCGATAATAGTCAACAACAGCTTACGGTCCATGGTGTCGAAGCCTTTAGCATCCACATCCAGCATATCCAATGCGCGATCCGCTACCTTATCCGTAATCAAACCATCTGACTTAATTTCGGCAAAGTCACGCACACGGCGTAATAGACGGTTGGCAATTCGGGGCGTACCACGAGAACGACGTGCGATCTCAAGCGCACCCGACTCTTCGATCTGCAAGCCCAAAATCTGAGCCGAACGCATGACGATACCCGTCAAATCTTTGATGTTGTAGAACTCAAGGCGCTGCACAATACCGAAACGATCGCGTAATGGAGACGTTAATAACCCAGCGCGAGTGGTCGCGCCGACTAAGGTAAAGGGTGGTAATTCGACTTTGATAGAACGTGCCGCTGGGCCTTCACCAATCATGATATCCAGCTGGTAATCCTCCATCGCTGGATAAAGCACCTCTTCGACGTGCGGACTCAAGCGGTGAATTTCATCAATAAATAAGACATCATTTGGCTCAAGGTTGGTCAACATAGCCGCTAAATCGCCCGCTTTTTCCAAAACAGGTCCCGAGGTATGCTTAATACCCACGTTCATTTCATTCGCGATAATGTTAGACAGCGTGGTTTTACCAAGGCCAGGAGGGCCAAAGATGAGAACATGATCCAACGCTTCTTTACGCATCTGAGCCGCTTTAAGGAAAATCTCCATCTGCTCACGGACTTTTTCCTGCCCCACATAATCCTGCAAGGTTGTCGGGCGAATAGCGCGATCAAACTGCTCTTCGTCAGTGGTTTCGGCCGGATTTATTATTCTGTCATGCTCAATCATGGATTTTATGTGCTCGTAGCACCAAAAGCTTTAATGCGGTTAAGTCTACCAAGGCTCAGGCTTGGATGGAACCAAAACCAATCCTTTTCCACATTTGGCCAGAATCCGCCTTTTTCTTGTTAATTTAAGGGGTTAGATAACTCTTAAGACCCTTCCAGCTCCTCATTCAGCATCAGCCAGTCTTCTTCAAGTGCTTCTAGGCGTTGAGTCACGTCGCCATACTCCGAGCTAAGCTCTGCCAACTTGCCTTTATTCGCTTCTTCATACAAAGACTGGTCCGCCATCAGCTTATCAAGCTCTTCCTTGCGCTTCTGGACCTTTTCCATTTCTTGCTCAACCTTTCTTAGCTTGTTCTTCAGGGGCTGCAAGGCTTTACGCTTTTCGGCATCAATTCGACGTTGCTCTTTTCGAGAGACTTCTTTACTAGAGACGTCCGATTGCGCATCAGATGGTGCTTCATCAGCTTTCTCTCTATTCGCACGGCGCTCCATGGTCGACTGCTCAAGCGCCCACTTGGCGTAATCGTCCAAATCGCCTTCAAACGGTTTAACTCCGCTATTTGCCACCAAATACAAGTCATCCGTCACTGTCCGCAGCATGTGCTTATCGTGCGACACCAGAACCACCGCGCCTTCGAAACCCTGCAACGCGACGTTCATGGCATGGCGCATTTCCAAGTCCAAGTGGTTAGTCGGTTCATCAAGCAACAGTACATTCGGCTTGGAGTACACTAATAACGCCAATACCAAACGCGCCTTTTCACCACCCGAAAATGGTGCCACTGGCTCAAGCGCTTTGTCGCCATTAAAGTCAAAGCCACCTAAGAAATTACGTAATTCCTGTTCGGTCGCGTCTGGGTATTCACGCTGTAAGTGTTGAATCGGCGACATTTGTGGGTGCAGTTGTTCGAGTTGATGCTGCGCGAAATAACCAATGTTCAAATGCTTGGCCTCAACACGCTCGCCCGCCTGAATCGCTAGCTCGCCCGCCAACACCTTAATTAAAGTCGATTTACCAGCGCCGTTTTTGCCCAAAAGACCGATGCGATCGTTTGGCAATAAGGTAAAGCCCACTTTATTCAGAATCGTGACAGGGCCACTATCAGTCTCGTAGCCAGCGTTAGCTTCTTTCAGCTGTAATAAAGGACTCGGCACATGGCCTAACTCTGGAAAACTAAAATTAAATGGCGAATCGACGTGCGCCGCAGATATTTTCTCCATACGCTCCAAAGCCTTAACGCGGCTTTGCGCCTGCTTGGCCTTGCTCGCCTTTGCTTTAAAACGAGTAATATAAGATTGCATGTGCGCAATTTCTTTCTGCTGACGCTCGTAATTTGCTTGCTGCTGCGCCAACTGCTCCGCACGCTGAAGCTCAAAGCTCGAATAATTACCGCTGTATAACTTGATGTGCTGTTGTTCGATATGCGCCACACGATCAATCACGCGGTCGAGAAAATCCCTATCGTGCGAAATCAACAATACCGCGCCTTGGTAGGACTCCAACCACTTTTCCAACCACACCACCGCCTCGAAATCCAAGTGGTTGGTCGGCTCATCCAGTAATAACAAGTCCGAACGACACATTAACGCCTGCGCCAAGTTCAAACGCATGCGCCAACCGCCCGAGAAACTCGAAACTGGCAGCTGCTCCTGATCGGCGGTAAAACCCAAACCATGCATCAAAGCCCCAGCTCGCGCTCGTGCCGCATAACCCTGAATCGTGTCTAGCTGCTGGTGAAGCTTACCAATCGCGTTGCCGTCTTCCTCAGCTTCCGCCTTCGCCAAAGCCGCCTCAATCTCAACAAGCTCAACATCGCCCTCAATCACATACTCCAGCGCCGACGTCTCCACCGCAGGCGTCTCCTGACGCACGCTCGAAATTGTCACATTCCCCGCCATCGAGAAATTGCCCGAATCCTCCTCAAGCTCCCCACGGATCAAAGCAAACAACGACGACTTACCGGTGCCATTAGCACCAGTAACACCAACCTTATCTTTAGGGTTGATGATAAAACTCGCGTCCTCAAATAACACTTTTTTGCCACGGCGAAGCGCCATATTCTCGAAAAACAGCATGGAATTATGGATTGATAAAAGTTGTGGACATTATAAAGGTAAGTCGTGCGAGTACAATTGGAATCGGTAGCAACACACGAATGAAGAAATTAGCTACCTTGCCATACCTTTCAATAGGTCTGGGACTTTGCTAGGATTGGTGTGCTTATGGCTATCCTTGAGCACCTCCCAAGAAAATATGGACGTTTATAGATGAAAAAATCAACAATATACGAGTATTATGCTTTTGGGCATAACTACCAGCTTATCAAAGAAAGCGGGCTATCAGGTTGGAATAACAAAAGTGCGAAAGAAGGTATCAGCCTTTTCTTCAATCAACTAGAAAAACTTGCCCTTCCAGTTACAGAGAAAGTAGCAAAAAAACTTGAGTCAGTAATGGGCGATATCCCTGATAATGATGAAGACATAAGTCAGGAAAATGTTATGAAAATTAATCAGGAGATCAAGAAAATAGACCCATCTTTAGATGCTGAGTTACAATTAAAAGAAGCTTTTGTTTTAACTGAGAAAAGGTTCTCCCTATCTTTCTTAACCAGTAGTCCTGAAAAACTACTAGGAAAAGAGGTATTCTTTGACCTTTCTGACACTTCAAAAAAAGACTTTTCACTAGGCTGCCTTCAAGTTGCACTAAACCAGCCAACGGCAGCAGCATTCCATTTAATGAGGGCATCAGAAGAGCAGGTAAAACAACTCTATTACTGCTTTAAAAAGCAAAAACGATTAAAGAAACCGATGTGGGGGCCAATCATTAGAGAGCTGCGCGAAAAAAGAAAACCCAAACCATCTACTATCACCCTTGATACACTAGATAGCATTAGAGTTAACTATAGAAATCCAACTCAACACCCAGAGGCTTTTTACACACTCGATGAGGCTCAGGATTTACTGAACCAAACTATTACCGCAATAAACATGATTCATCGTGAAATTCAAAATAAATAAGCAAGCGTAGCCTCGAAGGAATAAAGTGACTTCGAGATTTGAATCCAAACTTTAACTCCTTCCCTCGATTAGGAATAAATGGGGTCAGAGTACTTTTTAGGCCGAAGTATGTTTCTTAGAGATGAACAAACAATTAAGAAGTACAAAAAAAGCGAGAAGAAGCTTTGGCTGTTATTACCTCTTGTTCTGGTACTAGCATTAGGTTTAAAAGTTACTTTCGGAATTGAATTTAAGGTGGGGATAAGCCTAGGAGTGGTAATATCTGGCTGGTTACTACTCGTAGGTATAGCCTACTTGGCGCACCGTCATAAAGTAATCAGCTTAAGGACTGGTTATTATTTTAAGCATGAGAGTAAATTAAAATTCTACCTGATTTTGAGTATCACCTATTTTTTTATATTCTTAATGCTCGCTATACCGTTCTTTTTATATTACATCCGACTTACGAAATAACTTGGTTCAGCAAGCGTAGATTAGAGCCGGAAAAGTCACCTCGACCAAGAGTTTTAAGTTATGAAAACACTTTATATAGCTTTAATATTGAGTCTTTGGCCTCTACTCTTTTTCCTTGGTTACATGAGTCTATTACCGCAGGCAATGGAATCAGGAGAGCTGGAGAAGAAACACAGTAAAACTTTCAGATTTATACATTACTCTACTAGCTGGGACCACTCAGGCACGATCTCAATTTACCTGATGATTTTATTGATGCCGGTTGTTTTTTTAGGTTATGCGTTCGGATTTTTTCAGTCTTTTATGAAGTAAAAAAGCATCAAAGTATTTGGTTATTTTGTCGGAGCGTTAAACCTCATTTTAATCATTGCTATTATTGGATACCTATCAGGATTAATGTGGTCAGAGCAGCCGTAACCTCGAAGCAAGCGTAGCCTCGAAGGAACAAAGTGACTTCGAGGCTTGGTTCCCAAACTCAACCTGCTTCCCTCGATTCGGCCACCGCTAATCGAGGCTACGCCATATCTACTGCCCCAAGAAACACTTCGTAACAAATTTTAGTTACCTATATTTGTCACCCTCACATATATTAGAGAAATCTTATATAAATTAATCTCAAATGATAAAGAGGTAATGTCGTGGGAAATAAAAACTGGCTTAAAATTATTGGTGTTATTACTATAGTGATATCCATCGTCACTTGGACAATGGACTGGCTAGAGTGGGTTTACCCCTGCCCTTATTGTAGAACGCAGCGTACCGTTATAGGTCTACTGGGGTTAATTATGATTCTGCCTCATGCGCAGCACTGGATCTCAAGATGGATATCTCTTAGTGCGGGTACTTTAGGGCTCGTCGTGGCTGCTAACCAGAACTTCGCCCATCTCAAGAAGGTATACACTGGTGATCTAGAGCTTGGGGATAGTTGGTATATGCACCCTTTCCTACTGTCTGGCGCAGCGATATTTATTATGGTTGGTCAATTGATGCTGATATCGAGCTACAAACAACAGCCTGAGTAGCTAGCGGAATAAACTAAAAGTAGGTTGTATTACATGACAGCCTACTTTTCGCTACTCGATAACGCTCTAAGATATTAATGTCCGAAGGTATTGGTTTTCGTGCTAATGCTCGTTATCCCAGCTATAATGGTTCAATATTGCCCCGTCCCTGCTGGAAACCTGTATGTCTGAAGAAATTAATTATAAGAATAATCCGTTAAATGGTGTTGGCTTGAAAGCCTTAGTGACTGAATTAGTTGAACATTATGGCTTTGAGATTTTGCATGCTTATTTAAATCTGAATTGCTTTAAGTCTAACCCCAGCATTGAGTCTAGCGTTAAATTTCTTAAGAAAACCGAGTGGGCGCGTGAAAAAGTCGAGGCTTTTTATATGTATCAGTATAAAAACCTACCGCCTGTATCTTCCGAGCAATTCAATATACCGCCACGCGATCGAATCGTGTCTGATGACGAAAAAATTGGAGAGCCAGCCAAGTTGAGCCTAGAAGATGCTGAGAAACAACGCGAAAAACGTGCTAAAAAAGCGGCTGAATATCAAAAGAGTGGCGGTCATAAGCGCAAACAAAGCTTCGGACAATCAAAAAAACGTTCGTCTAATAAAGGTTCAGCAAAGAAAGGTGGCGATCCTTGGGGGCATTGGAAAAGCAATTCTGACAACTAGTCGGAAAAAAGTAATGCCTTAAGAATATCCCTTGTGCTATTATTTTTAGACATGGAACAAAGGAGCTATATTATGGGTCTTTGGGGATTTTTAAGTATTTGCGTTATCGCAGGCGTTATTTTCGTGATGTATGCAGCTTATCTCGAACACAAAAAAGAGATGAAGAAGCTCGAGTTAGACGCTAAAAATCAGAACGTTACAGCAGCTAGTAAAGACAGTTGATAGTTCCAATAATAATAAATTCAGCATTAAGCTGTATCAGGTAAAAATAGCCTGAACCATACTAGGAGGTAACAACGTTGGGAAACAGAGAAGATAAACCTACTTGGATGCGTATTCTTTCTTCAGTTGCATCACTCATGCTCATTGGCTCGCTGGTTTTCATACTGGTAGCCGGATTTAATCTGTATGTTGCCTCTGTGTTGACCACAGGAGTTATAGGGCTCGCCGCACCAAGCATAGGGTCTGCCGAAGGGTTCCTTGATATGATCATTGGCTTCTTCGAAGCCTTCATCGAAGGCATCATGGAGATAATATTTGGTATATTCGAAGCCATTACGTCAATATTCGGATAAGCGACCCGTAAACCAGTAATTTCAAAAGCTATCGTTACTAACAAATGGTATGATCGCTCCAACATTGATACAGAACGATCTTATTATGAAATTATTGGTTAGAAACCTAGCTCGCTCGACCACCGAAGAGCAAGTCACTGAGTTATTTGAAGAGTATGGTACCGTTCAGTGGTGCAAGTTAGTTATGGACAAGGCCACCGGCAAATCTAAGGGGTTCGGTTTTGTTGAAATGCCAAAGCCAGGCGAAGCAAAGGTGGCGGTTAAGAACTTAAATGCTCGTAATGTTGAAGGCAATAAAATCCGCGTCAAGAAAGCGGAAGATAAAGAAGAATAGCTCGCTATTTAAAGCTAAGCCAGATCGTTACTCGTCTGGCTTCAATGCTTTGGTTAACTCTTCAGGCCTTTCTGTGGTAATCACTAAGCCACGCTTTTGGTCTTGTAACGTTAGCAAAACCGCATGTTCGGCTCTACCGACATACCCTGTCTGCTTTATCGCAATTCGATAACCGTAGCCCAAAAAATCTGCTGCTGGATTCCCTCCATAGGTTTCGACACTTAAAATTGAGTCCAGCGGAAACTTTCTTTTACCAATCACGCCCAAGCTCATCGTTAACATGTCATCATTGACTCGAGTAGTGATTTTCAGGCGTGACACATAATAGGTTAATAAAGCAGTACCAACAAAAATAACTAAAGCCCACGTCGCGGGAAGCGCATTCTCTCCTACAGGCTTATTGAGAAATTCTTGCGCAATATACATATAACCGAACAACCCCATCACAACAACCAGTAGCACTATAACCACGGTAATCATTTTCGGAGGCATCATTGGCTGTATTTCTTGGTAACGATAGTGACTTTTTGGCATTCAACTTCAAGGTTAAAGAGCGTAGAACTTAGTGTAGTAGATCCTTGAACTGAGGTGCAACCTTAAACATTTGCCCTGCCCTACTAAAAGTTTTAGACTGAATGTATATTATTTATACAAAACAATAAGATAGGACGCTCATGAAAACACATCACTCCTTATTAGGGGCTTCTCTACTGGCTATTTTCCTGACTTTTAATATAACACAGGCGGCTAATAACGACGCCCAGCTAACCGACCGAGAGAAAGCTTTATGGCAAGAAGCCTTTGGTAGCGGTAGTGGCCAATCAAACTCACAGCAGATAAACCAATCGCCTGAGGACACTATAAACCTAAGTGGTAACTGGGTAGGCTACTATGAATACGATCAACCCCAAAATCAGCCTGAAGGTATGTTTAATGTCATCATTAAAGATGAAGGCGACGAGTTCTATATGACATTTTTAGAACCTCGCAACCACTCCAGTGAATACGCTCGAGCAGCGATAGCTTTAAACCAAAAGCGCCAAGGAAGATACATGAGGTTTCTTAAAAGTTACGACCCTTCTACCACTGAAGTTGAATACAACTTAACCGTCCGACATAACGGCGCAGTCCTAGAAGGTACCTGGAAGATCGATGAAAATGTTTATGGCCGAGCTTTTTTCTACAAAGTAGACCTGCAAGAACTAAAAGAAATTAAGCAACAAGCTGCTGAATAACAGCTCGGTATCTTCTGATTAAAGTCTTGAGGATGCATAAAAATGCTGCACACACGGTGCAGCTTTTTTTAGCCCGCTAATTGCCTTAACGCCAAACGAATTAACTCTTCGCTTTTTAGCCCTTCGCTATCGACTTGAGCGATGGCTTTACTCGCTTGCTGAGGTTTATAGCCAAGAGCGACCAAGGCGCTCACAGCTTCCTGAGTAACGTCACCGGTTCTCGGTACGTTGCTAACAGGTGTATCCGTGTCGCCTGAGTTTGGTAAACCTGAAACCGACCAGTCTTTTAAGCGATCTGACATTTCTACTAGCAATCGTTCGGCAGTTTTTTTACCCACTCCCGGAAGTTTCACTAAACGATCCACATTACCGTCATGCACTGTCATCACAAACTCGTCAGCTTCCATGCCCGATAAAATCGCTAACGCTAGTTTTGGGCCTACGCCATTAACTTTGATCAGCTCTCGAAACAGCGTTTTGTCTTTATTGCTGATAAAACCGTAAAGCGCATGCAAGTTTTCAGAAATAGAAAGGTGCGTCGCGACTATAGCTTCAGCCCCTTCATCAGGTAGCTGATAAAAAGTGGTCATCGGCACCTGAATTTCGTAACCAACGCCAGCGCTGGTTTCTATAATGATAAATGGCGGTGTTTTTTCTATCAGTGTTCCGCGTATTCGACCTATCAACGTAATCGTCCTCTTGCTATTGTTTTAGCCCCTTTTAACTGGGCCAACCCTTGGCTAGTATTGGCATGACACAAAGCTATGGCTAACGCATCTGCCGCGTCAGCTTGTGGGCTTGAAGGTAGTTTTAAAAGCATTTTCACCATGTGCTGCACTTGAGTTTTATCTGCGCCACCAGTCCCTACGACTGACTGTTTAACTTTTCGTGCTGGATATTCAAATACAGGGAGCGCATAGTGTGAAGCCCCTACAATCGCAGCACCACGCGCCTGTCCAAGCTTTAGCGCTGAGTCTGCATTTTTTGACATAAAAACTGACTCGATGGCAAATTCATCAGGCTTAAACTCAAGTATCAACTCACACACACTATCAAAGATTTTCTTTAGCTTTAGATCCAGAGTTTCGTCCTTAATACGAATGCAGCCACTGGTTATATAGCGTGGTTTATTGGCAGGAATATCACCGCCAACTTCGATAATTCCAAAGCCTGTAATGCGCGAGCCGGGGTCAATTCCTAAAATTATCGGCATTTATAATTCCAAAAAAGCATGGTCTGGTAAGTTAATACATGAATTGAAATTATCATACCATGACTAAAAATTATTGCTGTGGGGTTTTCTGATCTGATTTTTTAGCAATATTTTCAACTAACACTCACTTTCTACTGCCAAGACTTACTTCTTTCGTTCATTTTTTGAACGAGCAAAAAAACGAACCAAAAAACTCGCCCCACAAAGTTAGGTGCTTCGCACTTCCCTAATTCTTTAAAATCACTTAACGTGTCGCAAAACGAAACATCCATGTTTCGTCTTTGCTAAATTGGGCTTTCCATGCCCAATTTACACTATAATTTTAAAAAATGAGGCTAAATTTAAGGGGACAGTTAGAGCCAACTCTTCAAATAACTTTTAACTTTTGATAATAGATAATAAAAGCTCTTGGGCATTAACGTAGTAGACTAGAAATGAATTAGATGCAGCTGAGGCGCGGCAAAAGTTTTATAAAAAGCGGAGTTTACAAAATGTAAATGAGCACTTTTATAAAACTTTTAACAAAGCCTCAGCAAATATAAACATTTCTATAGGTTGTCGTAGGATTCTGCTGGAATATCGGCGTTTGTATACACATTCTGAGTATCATCCAGCTCTTCCAGACGATCAATCAAGCGAATCACTTTAGCGCCTTCTGACACATCTAACTCTGCCTGAGTTGATGGCAGCATAGTTACTTCAGCATTTTCAGCTTCAAAACCAGCTTCCTTGAGCGCGTCTTTGACATCCAGATACGTCTCTGGGGTGGTTAAAACTTCGAAAGAGCCATCGTCATGAGCGATAAAGTCTTCGGCACCAGCTTCTAACGCAGCTTCCATTAAATCATCTTCGTTATAGTTATCCCCAAAAACGAATTGACCGCGCTTATCGAATAAATAGGCAACTGAGCCGCTAGTCCCTAAGTTACCGCCGTGCTTGGTGAATGCGTGTCGAACTTCGCCAACCGTACGGTTTTTGTTGTCAGTCATGCACTCGACAAGAATCGCAACACCACCTGGGCCATAACCTTCGTAGTTTAACTCTTCGTAGTTATCACCTTCGGCGTTACCAGTACCACGGTCTACTGCCTTTTCGATGGTATCCTTCTTCATGTTAGCGCCAAGCGCTTTATCCATGGCGGCACGTAGACGAGGGTTGTCGTTTGGATCACCGCCACCCTCACGAGCCGCTACGACTAGCTCACGAATGATTTTGGTAAAGATTTTTCCACGTTTTGCGTCTTGGGCTGCTTTGCGGTGCTTAATATTTGCCCATTTACTGTGACCCGCCATAAAATACCTTCCTCACAGGTCGCTATCCTTCGTTTACTCTTTGTTGTAAAGCTGTTTTGAGTGCTCATTTAGCGATAACTAAACTGCGCTACAAAACACCTTTACGCCTCGATTAAACTTTATCTAGTCGACCTTGTTTTCTTTAACACTTGCCTAAATTAATCTTTCTTTGTGACTCTAATGCTTCGGAACTTTTCAGTCCAAAGCGTTCTCTTTCTGTACTGTTCTTCACAATTGGCTCTACTTTAAAGTCACATTCCGTGCTGCGACACGGAATCTTAAACCTTGAATTACTCGCCTTTTTTCTTTATCTCGATACCCAGCTCATCAGTTAAGTCAGCATCAATCTTGCTCGGTGCTTGTGTTAATGGGCAGCTGGCTGTGGTTGTTTTCGGGAACGCGATGACGTCTCGAATCGAGTCTGCACCGACCATTAACATGACTAAGCGGTCAAGACCGAACGCCAATCCACCGTGTGGAGGACAGCCAAACTTTAATGCGTCTAGTAGGAAACCGAACTTTTCACGTTGCTCTGCTTCGTCGATCCCAAGAATACCAAATACTGCTTCTTGCATCGCTTCGTTATGAATACGAACCGAACCACCGCCAACTTCACTACCGTTAAGGACCATGTCGTATGCTTTTGATAAGGTTCCTGTCGGATCGTTCTTCACAGCATCAACATCGTCGTCTTTCGGTGCTGTAAACGGATGGTGCAGTGCATGAACCTGACCATCAATTTCTTCAAACATTGGGAAGTCTACAACCCACAAAGGCTTCCACTCGTCTTTAACTAACTCTAAATCTTGAGCCGTTTTTAAACGTAGCGCACCCATAGCGTCAGCTACCGTCATCTTGGTGTCTGAACCGAAGAAGATAATATCGCCCTCTTCTGCTCCTACTTTCTCAATAATCTTAAGCGCAACGTCTTCGCCTAAGAATTTTAACACTGGGCTTTGAATACCTTCAGCACCAGCGCCATTAATCTTCATCCACGCTAGGCCTTTAGCGCCATAAACACCAACAAACTTGGTGTATTCGTCAATTTGCTTACGGCTAAATTGCGCACCACCAGGTACGCGCAAAGCAGCCACGCGACTTTTCTCGTCGTTTGCTGGACCAGCGAACACTTTAAATTCGACGTCCTTAACCAGCTCATCAACCGTGACCAACTCTGTGTCCATACGTAAATCAGGTTTATCAGAACCATAACGCTCCATCGCTTCGGCGTATGGCATGCGAGGAAACTCTGGTAGGTCGAGATCTTTCAGCTCTTTAAACAGGTGACGGATAAGCCCTTCCATCAGCTGCATAATTTCTTCTTGGTTTAAAAATGACGTTTCGATATCCAGCTGGGTAAATTCTGGCTGACGATCCGCACGTAAATCTTCATCACGGAAACATTTTACGATTTGATAGTAACGATCAAAACCCGACATCATCAACAGTTGTTTAAACAACTGAGGCGATTGTGGCAGCGCATAAAATGAACCTTTGTGTACTCGGCTCGGCACTAAATAGTCACGCGCCCCTTCTGGAGTCGCTTTGGTTAGAATCGGCGTTTCTACGTCAATAAAACCATGGTCATCCATATAACGGCGCATGGCGCTAGTTACTTTATGACGGAAAATTAGCTTCTGCGCCATTTCAGGACGACGCAAATCCAAGTAACGGTATTTCAGACGTTGCTCTTCCGAAGCTTCTAAGTTTTCGTCAATCGGAATCGCTGGTGGCTTAGCGCGGTTTAAAATTTCAATCTCTTGCGCAAGAACTTCAATCTCGCCTGAAGCCATGTTTTTATTAACCATATCGTCAGGGCGCGCACGAACTTGCCCTTTAACCTGCACCACGAACTCACTACGCAACTGCTCGGCTAAACTGAATAACTCTTTAAAATCAGGGTCAACAACCACTTGGATCACGCCAGTGCGGTCGCGTAGCTGTAAAAAGATTAAGCCACCTAAATCACGACGGCGGTGAACCCAACCAGATAAAGTAACCGATTGATTTTCTTCATTTTTTGATAATTCACCACAGTAGTGGCTGCGCATTTCAGTTGCCATAATTCTAATTTCTGCCTGATGCTTGATGTCTGATTAATACAATATGATTTAAAACTCTGCTGGGCACCATTCCTTCAAGCGCCCGAAAGACGCCATATAGTACGTGAGACAAGGGTTTGTCGCAAGTTACGACTCGACTGCCACAGCAGAAATGTTGTCACAAAAGCGTCTTGCGCCTGCAATTCGGCTGTCACATTCTCTTTAGATAATGCCGGATATGAACAATTACTTGCAAAGAAACTGTCATAAATCTCTAAATGACGACTTAACTGGGGAGATGATGCCATGATTGACAGCAAAGAAGTGGTAGAACAGTTCCTTCCACAACTCGATAAATCACCAAAGTTACAATCTGGTGCGACTCGGCTGCTAGCTCGGTTATTCCATCAAGAAGAAGTCAATGACTTCATCGATCAAAACAAACACATGTCGCATGTGGACTTCCTTGAAACAGTGAATCAACGGTTAGGACTAAGTTACACCGTATCTAACTCCAGCTTAGAGAATATCCCTGTGGCAGGCCGAGTGGTGATTATTGCGAACCATCCCCTTGGTTCGCTTGATGGCCTTGCTCTACTTGCACTGGTTCATTCCGTTAGGAAAGACGTCAAAATTGTGGTTAACGAGCTTCTTTGGTCGATGTCGCCCTTACGCCCGTTCTTTTTACCCATCAATAATATGGCGAAAGGTAAAAATCCAAAAACCAAACTTCATAACATTCAGCAAGCTCTAGAGGCAGAGGAAGCTGTTATTTTCTTCCCTGCTGGTGAAGTCTCCCGTTTATCTTACAAAGGTATTCGCGATGGGAAGTGGCGCTCAGGATTCTTGAAAATGGCGAAACACACGAAAGCCCCTATTTTGCCAGTCCATGTTGGAGGTAAAAACTCACGCTTTTTCTATGGTTTTTCTATGATTGCTAAGCCGCTAAGTGCACTATTCTTGGTTCGTGAGATGTTCAAAAATGTATCATTAACTCTTCCGATCAAGGTTGGGAAGATGATCCCATTCTCATCCTTCAGCGGTATGCTGCCGAGCAGCAAGGAAAGCATTACCCGTTTCAAGCAACACGTTTACGGCTTAAAGCGTGAACGTGACGAGTTGTTCGAAACCGAACGCGCAATAGCTCACCCAGAAAGCCGCAAAGTGCTGATTGAGGAATTAAACCAATATGCGCAGATTGGCGAAACCGCTGACGGTAAAAGCATTTATCTATTGGAAGACACCTCGGACTCGCCACTATTACGAGAAATCGGTCGCTTAAGAGAAATTGCTTTTCGCGCAGTCGGCGAAGGTACTGGAAATCGTCGCGACATGGACAAGTTCGATTATTATTACAAACACATCGTCTTGTGGGATAAAAACGATATGGAAGTCGTTGGCAGCTACCGTATCGCAGATATTCACAAGCTCAATGAAGACGATACTCTGTATTCAGAAACGTTGTTTAGTTATGAAGAAAGCTTGCAAAAGAAATTTCCAACAGCCATGGAGTTAGGTAGAAGCTTTATTCAACCCAAGTATTGGGGCAAGCGTAGCTTGGATTATTTATGGTTCGGTATTGGTGCTTATATCCGCCAAAATCCGCACATCCGATACCTATTCGGCTCTGTCAGCTTAAGTAACGATTACCCTGCGTACGCTAAAGATATGCTGGTGTATTATTTTAGCCAATACTATGGCTCAAACATCAACCTAGTACGCTCTTTTAATCCTTATCGCATAAAGCCGGTACAAAAAGCTAAGCTTGAACGCCTGTTTAACCATCTTGAGCAACCCGAAGCTTTCAAGGTGCTAAAAAAAGAACTCGCTAATATGGAAGTCTCTGTTCCAACTCTGTTCAAGCAATACAGCGATCTGTGTGAGCCGGGCGGCGTGACGTTTTACGACTTTGGCGTAGACCCTGACTTTGGCGATTGCGTCGATAGCGTTGTGTGGATTGATATGTTGAAGCTTAAAGAGAAGAAGCGTAAACGTTATATCGATTAAACATGATATTCATAACAATAAACTTCTCGTAAAACATTTAGCCTGCAAAGCTCCCTATCAGCCTAGCAGGCTTTTCTTTTCTTCACTTTAGCGCTATAACTTTAATATTCATATTATCCACCCCACTCAATACAGGGAGCGCGCTATGAGTTATACTCTAATCAATTATGTGGAATTTCCTGCAGCCAACCTAACTGCCACACAGTTATTCTTCGAGAAAGCGTTTGGTTGGAGCTTTACCAGCTATGGCCCTGAATACATTGCCTTTAGCGATTCAGGCGTTGAAGGTGGCTTTTTTAAGTCAGAGCTCAGCGCTAGTACCGATAACGGCAGCGTCTTAGTGGTTCTCTACACAAAGCAGCTAGAAGATACGTTAAAAACAGTTGAGGAAAACGGTGGGGCTATTGTAAAGCCGATCTTTTCGTTCCCGGGCGGTAGACGCTTTCATTTCACTGAGCCTAGCGGTAACGAGCTGGCGGTTTGGTCGGATCAATAATAGCCATTAACCATTAACCATTAACCATTTAGAAGCTATATTTGTGAGCGTAGTTCGACTGTGTTGCCTTGTGGATCTTGAATATAAAGAGACAGCCCAAAGCCTTGTGCGCCATAACGCTCATCAAACTCACCGACGGGAATCCCGTGAGCTTTTAAGTGCTCTAAAATAGCGTTTTCAGATATCGGTTTAAGCTGCAAACAAACATGGTCAAGGTTACTATTTTTCGGGGTGGGCGCACCACCACCAAGTTGCCCCAGTTTGCCATCAATGGTCACTAGATCAATCAGCGCCGCTCCAGCTCTGAGTTGAGTTAACCCTAATTCCTTTGAGGTTTCCCGCTCCACGGTACAGCCAAGAACGTTACAATAAAAGTCTAGCATCGCATCAAGCTTGTCAGTCCGCAGAACAATATGGTCGATAGCAGCAATTTCTAACATCATTCAACTTCACAATAGGTACATAGCCACAGCTTAGCGCTGGAGAAAGTTTAATTCCAGAAAAGCTCAATGAATTCTCGCTAAGATCTCATGAGTTATTCTTTATCAATAACTCTTCTAATACCCTAAAGTATAAACGACACAGCTTATTTAGTTCGCTTACCGCTACCCGCTCATTCACTTGGTGGATGGTTTTGTTACAAGGCCCTAACTCAATCACTTGCTTGGCTAGCTGCTTGATATAACGTCCATCAGAAATTCCTCCCCCAGTAGTCAGCTTGGTTTTCATCTGAGTTTCTTGCTGGATGACTTTTTGTACGGTTTTCCTGAGTTTACCGCGGCGCGTTAGATAGGGAGAAGCTTCATGCTCCCACTCGAACTGTGCATCTAAGCCGTACTTTTGTGCTTTCTTTTCGACGTAAGACTTAATTTTCTCGAAGGAGTTACGTGGCGAATAACGAAAGTTAAATACCATTTCCAGGGTTGCAGGCGTGACATTCATAGCGCCACTCTCTGAGTGCACTTTAACTAACTGAAAACTGGTCGAAGGAAAGTATCGGCTTGGCATATCCCAGCGTTTTGTAGCTAGCTTATGAATTAACTTTGACGAGTTATGTATGGGGTTGCTTAGCTGTTCGGGGTAACCAACGTGACCTTGCTTTCCTTGAATGACGATTTTTCCGTTGATAGAACCTCGGCGACCGATCCGAATGGAGTCCCCTAGTTGCTTCTCGGTCGTTGGCTCACCAACAATGGCGTAATCTATCGATTCGCCACGAGCCTGAAGCGACTGAACGATATGTTGAGTACCATCAACCGCTTCTCCCTCTTCATCGCTGGTTAACATGAACCCGATGGAGCCTTTGTGTTGCGGATGTTTCTTCACAAAGCTTTCAGCAGCGATAATCATGGCTGCCAAGCTCCCCTTCATGTCCGAAGCGCCACGTCCGTAAATATAACCATCTATAATCGTTGGCATGAATGGATCGGTTTCCCACTTAGCATTCTTGCCCGGCGGTACTACGTCGGTATGCCCCGAGAAGACCACGCTTGGTAGTTTATTATCAGAGCTGCCACGTTTTGCCCACAGGTTAGTGACTCCATTTTTATTGAAGTATTCAGTCACAAAACCAGTAGCTCTTAATCGTTCTGATAACTGCTCAGTACAACCACCGTCGCTTGGAGTTATTGAAGGGCGACGGATCAATTCCTGTACTAGTTCAAGAATGGCACTTTGATATTTAGCCTGTTCTCTGGGCGCAATAGCATATGGTAGGTCAGGTAAGCCTCTAAACGATTTAAACATACTTATCCTCTTTTGTTTTGTCCTTTATAAACGAGGCGCATGACAAAGAGAGGACAAAAATGTGACAGTTTGATGTTAGCTTTTGAAAATCAATGGTTTATATCTAGACAGGTTTATAGACAAGGTTGCTTTATATTGCCAATGACTTGTATTAGAGTATGTCAATCTATCGACAAACGCATATTACGCATGAAAAAAACTATTCAAACCTTCATCTCATTGTTAATACTTAGCTTGCTATGGGTAGGCTCTGCTAAGGCGTTACCAACCCTATTGCACAATGTCAAAGGCTATACCTTTGCGGATGGAGAGTTGCAGCAATTTAACAGCATATTATTTGAAGATGGCGTCATTTTAGCTACCGGTGAGCAGGAAGAGCTATCAAAGTTACACAGCTTTAGCATTTCTATTGATGGAAAAGGCAAAACGCTGTTGCCGGGCTTAATTGATGCACATGGCCACTTACTGGGCTTGGGATTAAACCTGATGCGCGTCAATTTGCGAGGCATTGAATCTGAAGACGAGACAGTCAAAGCCGTTGCAGGTTATGCAGAAAAAAATCCTGACACCCGATGGGTATTGGGTCGAGGCTGGAACCAAGTGCTTTGGCTAAGCAAAGAATTCCCGACGAAATCATCATTAGATAAGGTTATCGCCGATCGCCCTATTTGGCTCAGCCGAATTGATGGTCACGCCGGTTGGGCGAACAGTAAAGCACTAAAACTCGCTGGTATTGACAAGAATACGCCTGATCCTGAAGGTGGGAAAATTATCCGTGATCAAAACGGTGAAGCCACCGGTGTGCTGATTGATGCGGCTATGAGCTTAGTGGAAAATAAAATACCACCTTTGAATAAGAAGGAGCGCAAAACTGCTCTTAAACTGGCCTTTGACCATCTCATTAGCCTTGGTATTACTTCGGTTCACGACGCTGGCGTTGATTTTGAAACCTATAAATTAATGCTAGAGCTTTCTGACAAAAACCGCATCCCACTTCGTGTCTATGCGATGCTAAGTGGTGCTGACCCTAGACTAGAGGCGATGCTTAAGTTTGGTAAAGTGAATCAGCCTTTCTTAAAAATTCAGTCCGTTAAGCTGTATACTGACGGCGCGCTGGGCAGTCGTGGTGCCGCCTTATTAGAACCTTACTCAGATGAGCCTGACAACAAAGGCTTGCTACTTACGACTGCGGACAAGCTAGGCCAATACTTAGCACTGATCACTAAGTATGGTTTCCAAACCAATATTCACGCCATTGGTGACGCTGCCAATCATATGGTGCTAGAAGAACTGTCAAAGCTCGACGAAGAACGTTCGGCAAAAACACTTCGCCATCGTATCGAGCACGCTCAGGTAGTGGTTCCTGAGGAGATCCCTATGTTTGCTAAGCTGGGTGTTATCGCCTCAATGCAACCAACTCATGCCACCAGCGACATGAATATGGCTGGAGATCGCCTGGGTGAAGAAAGACTTGAAGGCGCATATGCTTGGCGCACCTTTCTAGAGCATGACGTGGTTATTGCTTCGGGCTCTGATTTCCCAGTAGAAAAGGCTAACCCTTTCCTTGGGCTTCACGCTGCAGTTACTCGCCAAGACTCTGATAATTTACCGAAAGATGGATGGTTACCTTCGCAAAAACTAACAGTAGCAGAAGCACTTAAAAGCTTTACTATCGACGCAGCGTACGCTGGTTTTTGGGAAAACAACATCGGATCTTTAGAAGAAGGCAAACAGGCAGACTTCATCCTTATTGATAAAGATATTTTTACAGTTTCAGAGGACAAAATAGACGACGTCCAAGTGTTAGAAACTTGGATTGAAGGAAAGCGAGTCCACTAAGGACTGATTACTTCACAGCGGCAATAAGTCTAGTAAGTGCTAGGCTTATTGCTTTTGCATTGCCTCTAGTTCGCTACGTTTAATACGCTTCACTGGAGGGTTTACCCAATATGTATCAACGTTTTGCAGTGAAGTTTTACTGGCCTGCTCAACTAATGCGACCTTTTCATAGTCAATAATATATACATACTCATCAGCAGAAGACTTAACAATATAATCTCTTTCCGACATACTGCTACAGCCAAAGATTAATACTGCGGATGCAGCAGTTAGTAGTATTTTAAAGTTAGTCATATATCCTCCAAATAAAAGACACAAAACTATTTCAACTACGCTTTTGTCACGAAGACATCACTATTGTACAAAATTTATACAGAAAAATCTTCAAAATCACCGCATTTATACGATTTACCAGCTTTGTAGCAAATTTAAACCTTGCTACAATAGCCCACTATTTTGAAAATTTAGACCAATAACTAGGGACTCCAATGCGTAGTAGTCAATACTTACTTTCTACCCTAAAAGAAGATCCAAGCGATGCTGAATTAATCAGCCATAAACTGATGCTGCGAGCAGGAATGATTCGCAAAGTAGCTTCTGGTTTATATACATGGTTACCGACTGGATTAAGAGTTCTCCGCAAAGTGGAAAACATTGTTCGTGAAGAAATGAACAAAGCAGGTTCAGTTGAAATGTTAATGCCTTCCGTTCAACCTTCTGACTTGTGGGAAGAATCAGGCCGCTGGGATCAATTTGGTCCAGAACTACTACGCTTCCACGATCGTCACGAACGTGACTTCTGTTTAGGCCCGACCCACGAAGAAATCATTACGGCAGTGATTCGTGATGAGCTGAGCAGCTACAAACAGTTGCCCGCTAATTTTTATCAAATACAAACTAAGTTCCGTGACGAAGTACGTCCTCGCTTTGGCGTCATGCGTTCACGCGAATTTATTATGAAGGACGCTTATTCATTCCATATTGATGAAGAGTCTCTTAATGAAACTTACCAACAAATGCATCAAGCCTACTGTAATGTGTTTGATCGCATAGGTTTGGATTATCGCCCAGTTCTAGCCGACACAGGAGCCATAGGTGGTAGTGGCTCACATGAGTTTCATGTATTAGCTGAGTCAGGCGAAGACGCCATTGCCTTCAGTACAGAGAGCGATTACGCGGCAAATATTGAGAAAGCGGAAAGCTTAGCGCCAGAAGGTGAAGCGCCGACTCCGACAAAAGACGTGGAGAAAGTCGCTACACCAAACTGTCGCACCGTTAAAGAAGCAGCAGAATCCATGGGAATTGAAACAAGCCAAGTGTTAAAGACCTTGTTTGTTCAGGGTAGCTCTGAAGAGCAGCCTGTGATTGCTCTGTGTCTACGTGGCGATCACGAGCTTAACGAGATTAAAGCGGCCAAACACAACCTTGTTGCAGAGCCTTTAGTGCTGGTTAATGACGACCAAGTCAAAGAGGTCGCTAATTGCGCACCAGGTTCTTGTGGTCCTCAGGGGCTTAGTATTCCCGTTATAATTGATCGTGACGCTGCAATCATGAGTGACTTTGCTTGTGGCGCTAACGAAGACGGCTTCCATCTTACTGGCGTCAACTGGAAACGTGATGCCGAGTACAATGACGTTTTTGATCTAAGAAATATTGTTGCTGGCGATAAAAGCCCTGACGGAAAAGGCGTTCTTGAAGTTAAACGCGGCATTGAGGTAGGTCATATCTTCCAGCTTGGTGATAAATATTCACAATCGATGAACTGCACCGTACTGGATCAGAACGGCAAAGCCAAACATCTATCGATGGGGTGTTATGGTATTGGTGTTTCAAGAATAGTTGCTGCAGCTATCGAGCAAAATCATGACGATAGCGGTATTATGTGGCCAGAAGCGATTGCGCCTTTTAAAGTTGCGATTATACCAATGAATATGCACAAATCGGAAAGCGTGCAACAGGTTGCCGAAGCTTTATACCAACGTCTTGAGTCTCTTGGCATAGAAACATTATTCCTCGATCAAAAAGAGAGCCCTGGAGTGATGTTTGCCAATACCGAGCTTGTTGGTATTCCACACCGCTTAGTGGTCAGTGACCGAGGCTTGAAAAATAATACCATTGAGTACAAAAATCGTGACAACAGTGCGAAAGCAGATCTTGAAGTTGAAAATGTTGTCGATTATATTCAAGAAACACTTAACAATAATTAAGCAATAGATTCAGGATGTTACGACTCGTACTAACGACATTGGTGCTGATATTGTGGGGAGCGACTGCCAGCAGTCAGGAGCGCCCCGATCAGACTTTTGCTGCCCAGCTGAAACAGTTGATGGAGCAAGAAAACCACTTTGCCGATAAGTACGATGCTACCGTCTGGATGAAGGATATGGAAGGACGGCTCAAACGTCGTGCGCCACATATTCCAGCAGAAGAGCGCTTAAAAATATTAAGCCTAGTTCATCGCTATGCTAATGAAGCGCAAGTTGACCCACAGCTTGTGCTCGCCATCATGGAAGTTGAAAGCAACTTTGATCGCTACGCGCTTTCCGTTGCTAACGCGCGTGGCCTGATGCAGATCATGCCTTTTTGGAAGAAGGAAATCGGGCATCCAGATGACTCATTGTTTGATATGGAAACCAACATTCGCTATGGCTGCTATATTTTAAAGCTTTATATCGATAGAGAGAAAAGCAACCTGACTTATGCGCTGGGCCGATATAACGGCTCAAGAGGCCGCGCCAAATACCCGAACAAAGTCTACGCCGCTTTACGTAAACGCTGGGCTCTATAGCCATGACAGACAGCAAGGTCGCGAATGATGAACTCGGTGATAATTCAGCGGGACTCATTCTTTCGGGTGGTGGCGCTCGTGCTGCTTACCAAGCCGGCGTTCTAAAAGCAGTCAATCAAATACTAAACTCACCTAAACGTTCTCCTTTCAGCATCATCACTGGCACATCAGCCGGAGCTATTAATGCTGCAGCAGTGGCCAGCAATAATCACCAGTTCGATTATGGCGCTAAACGGTTAGAAGAAATTTGGGGAAGCTTTTCACCAAACCAGGTATACAAAACAAGCTTATCAACACTAACTAAATCTGCGCTTCGTTGGTTTTGGAGTATTATTCGCTCAAAACAAAACCTTAAACAACCGCTTTCTCTGCTGGATAATGCCCCGCTAAAAACTCTACTCGAAAACGTTATTCGTTTTGACGATATTGAGAAAAATCATAAAGCCGGTCTGCTCAAAGCCGTGTGTACCACTTGCTATAACTACAACACTGGTAACTCAGTCAGTTTTTTCCAAGGCCACCCTGATCTCGTTGAGTGGAAGCGTTTTCGACGCTACGGCCGCAAAGATAAACTCACCGTAGAACACCTATTAGCTTCCTCCGCAATCCCCATGGTGTTTCCTTCTCAAAAAATTGGGGAAGAACACTTTGGTGATGGTTCATTGCGTTTTTTAACACCACTCAGTCCAGCACTGCACCTTGGCGCTGATAAACTTTTTGTGGTCACCGTAAAACCGCTACGTGGCGAGCCTGAACATAAGTCTACCATTCCTTCAGTCGGTGATATTAGTGGGCATCTGTTCGACAGTATTTTCATTGATAGCCTAGAAAGCGATATCGAGCGCCTCATGCGCGTAAACTCCTTGCTGGCACATATTCCAGAGTCGGATGCTGTTCGCGATCAACTCCCCTTGAAGACTGTCGATACTTTTATTATTTCTCCGAGCATCGAACCTGGAGAACTGGCTGGCCAATACTTCAAAAACCTTCCGCGCGGCTTACGCTTTTTCTTTAAACGTATCGGTGTAGATGGTGAAGATGGTAAAGGCATTCTAAGTTATCTGTTGTTTGATAAAGGTTTTACCCAAAGTCTGATTGAGCTGGGTTATAACGATGCGATGAATCAAAAGGCGAATATTCAAGCCTTTTTTGAATAAGGCCAGCTTAAACAGCAGGCCCAATAAAACAAGACCATGACAAACTTCCAAAACTTCTTTAAGCAATACCCCGAAACGTCTGCGCCCTTCATGCACAAAATGTTGGAAGATTATCAGATCCGAAAACCTTTCGCTGGCATGTCTATTGCTCATAACGTCCCTTTAACTCGCACCACCTTACTCAAAATTGCTTGTTTAAAAGCGTCGGGAGCATCGCTTACCGTTACTAATCCAAGCTTCATCAAAGATTCCCCTCAATGTCTCGACGTTTTATCTCGAGAAGGGGTTCAGTTTGTACCGCTAAATAGACTGAAAGGTTCATTCGACTTTTTATTGGATTGCGGTGCTGAACTTATCGAGCAGTGCCATGCAACACAAGGCATCGTGGAGCTAACACGAACGGGCGCCATTCGTTATGAACAAATCAGTGACAGCCAGGTGCCGATAGTCTCCGTTGATGATACACGACTGAAGTCACTGGAAACCTGCTTAGGAACCGGAGAAGGTGTTTATCGGGCCGTTTCAGAGCTATGTCCTGAATCAATAGCGGACAAGCGCATACTTATTTTTGGTTTTGGCAAAGTAGGAACAGGAATTGCCTACTACTTTTCTCAAAAAACAGACCATATCTCCGTGGTCGATATGTTACCTGAAAGGCTTTCTACTATTGAATCCAGAGGGTATGAAGCAATTTCGGCCGAGTTACCGAAACAGGTGGAGGATGCAATAAAGCAAGCAGATGTCATTATTACCGCGACGGGGATTAAAGACATCCTCAGTCATAGCTATCAACATGAGTGGTTTGCAGACAAAGTCTTAGCGAACGCTGGTGCCGAAGACGAGTTTGGATTTAACTTTTCAGACAGCGAGATCTTAGCCGAAAAGAAACCAGTGAATTTCTCGCTCGACGAGCCCACGTTAATGCCGTTTTTAGATCCAATTTTTTATGCGCACAATCTCGCGATAGAAGATGCCTTAAACAATCAAACGGCTGGATTTAGAGCTCTGAATAAGTCACACGATCAAGCTATTATACAAACTTGGGCACAATACCATCAGTGGACGCTAGAGCAATTAAACCAAATCTTTTAACTGGCACTTGCTGGTATATTATAAGTGGTCTCTGTATAGCGTCCTGACTTCTCCCTCAAACAGAATTAACAACACACTGTTTCTTTGCCACGGGGGGATGCCCTCTTCTTGGAAGTAGTTTTTGAGACTGGTGGTATGCTGTGCGTTCCGTTTTCGAAAGCGCTCTCCGCCTTGTCGAGTTATGACCTGTAACGGTTTTCCAACTAGCTCTGGAGAATTTTGCTTTAACCAATTGAGCGAAATTTTTACACCGCAATTTAACTCAATATCTCTATCAGCAACCCATGTTTGATGCACAGGCTCAAGCTCATCAGTGACCTCATTGGTCCACACTAAATAACCCTGGAAACGCTTAATAGCCCCATTGCCAAGTGATACTGAAGGTTGGGCATCAACATCAGAAGTCAGCATTTGTTGTTTAAGTTGCTCTACCACTTTCTGACTGGGCATAGCCTGATCAAGTTTTTGTAACCAGTACCGGAACACCTGAGTTTGTCGTACTGAACTCAGTTCCTTAGTCGCTGAAATAGACAGTCCTTTGTTTTTATCAAAACATTGATCAAAGTCAGCCGAGGCGACCTCTTCTACCAACTCCTGCGTAGAAGCTTGGATAGCACTTGCTCGAGCTAGAGTTGCGGTAATGTCGGGCCACTCAGTTTCCATTAAAGGAATGACTTTTTGACGAAGGAAGTTGCGACGATGCTGAATGTCTTGATTTGAAGGGTCTTCAACAAACGTTAAGTTATGAAGCTCACAGTAGTTTAAAATATCTCGCTTAGATACGTGTAACAGTGGGCGAGCATGAGTTCCTTGCCCAAAAGCAGCCTGCTCGGGCATAGCTGACAACCCTTTAGGGCCAGCACCTCGGAAAAGCTGCAACAACAGCGTCTCCGCTTGATCGTCTTGATGATGTCCGGTCAGTAAACATTCATGATGACCGACAACCCCAGCAAGGGCCTCATAACGCGCCTTACGGGCCTCAGCTTCCAAACTGGCTCCAGCGCTGACATCAACCTTGAAGGTTTTAAACTCCACACCAAGCTTTTGGCAGAGCACTTGATTAAAGGTGGTCCACTGCGACGAAGACTCCTGCAATTGATGGTCAATATAAACTGCTTTTAACGGTTGCTTTTGAAGTTGTTGGGCAAAAGCGTGTAACAATGCGACGGAATCGGCACCACCACTTAAAGCAACTACATAGGAAGAAAAAGACTGGGATGAATCTTGAGCCAGAAAACGACTGACTGCCGTAGCAACTGGCTCTTGATTATTCATGAAAGGATTAACCTTCGGTTACTTCACCGAAAGCCATCAGTTTTGCATATCGACGGTCGAGCAACTTATCCGTTTCCATAGCTTCAAGACTGTCTAAATCTTTAATCAATTGAGACTTCAAGTTTTTAGCCATATCAACGTAGTTTCGGTGCGCACCACCAAGCGGCTCCTCAACAATATTGTCAATCAAACCTAGCTCTTTAATACGTCCGGCGGTAATACCCATGGCGTCAGCTGCTTCTTCTGCTTTCTCTGCGCTTTTCCACAGAATCGAAGCACAGCCTTCTGGCGAAATCACCGAGTAAGTCGAGTATTGCAACATATTAACTTTATCGCCAACACCAATTGCTAAAGCACCACCTGAACCACCTTCACCAATAACGGTTGCAATAATAGGTGACTTCAACGTTGCCATTACTTTTAAGTTACGAGCAATTGCTTCACTTTGACCACGTTCTTCTGCACCCACACCCGGGAAAGCTCCCGGCGTATCGATAAAAGTGAATACTGGTAAATGAAAACGTTCAGCCATTTCCATCAAACGCTTCGCTTTACGATAACCTTCAGGGCGAGACATTCCGAAGTTGTGTTTAATCTTTGCTTTGGTATCACGGCCTTTTTGATGACCAATAACCACACATGGCTTACCTTCTAAGCGAGCCAAGCCGCCCACAATAGAAGCATCGTCAGAGAAAGCACGATCACCAGCAAGCTCATCAAAATCCTCAAACACATGCTCAATGTAGTCACGCGTGTACGGTCGCTGTGGGTGGCGCGCTAATTGCGCAACCTGCCACGCTGACAAGTCTGAAAAGATTTTCTTGGTTAAGTCTTTAGACTTCTTTTGCAAACGCTCAACTTCTTCACTGATGTTGATATTAGAATCTTCACCCGTTAAGCGTAACTCATCAATCTGCGCCTCAAGTTCTGCAATCGGACGCTCAAAATCCAAAAAGTTTAAACTCATGCCTATTCAACTAGTTTATTTATGGCGTAATTTCTCTATTCTAACCCAAAATCATGGCCTTATAAAAGGTAACTTTGCTCTCTATTGCCACTGGTCTGTACTCTGTACTAATTTTGCTCAAACACTTGTTTACCTATTGGGTAGCGACTTTAGCGGTACTCGGCAGGTAGCGGTAGTGTCCAACCACTCTATAGCGGAACAAAACATCCTCTAACTTAGGGCCCAGACCAATATTATGGACGATCATCAAGTTATCGCTGCCATCAGACTTTTTGTCTGTCACAATCCCAATATGCGGAAAACCGCCTTCCAGGCGCCAACTGACAATATCTCCAGCTTGATAATCCTCCGCTTTATCACTAATCGCTAAAACTTGCCCATGGCGTTCAAAAAAGCGCTCCAGATTCGGCACACGCCGGTGATCAATATTGGTATCAGGCTTCTTTAAACTCCAGTTTTTCGGGTATTGGTTAAAATTATCCTTCATATCCTCATGAACAAGCTGTTGCAGATCGATACCCAACTGGCGATAACTTCGAATAATAACATCGGTACAAACGCCAATGTTCTCCGGCACATCACCCATTGGGTAGTCAATCTTGCGGTAAGAACCTTCGTAGATCACAAAGTGTTCCGTCCTCTCATGCGCAGCCTCAACCAGTTGCTCACCGATGGATAACGCTTCTAGGTCTTCACTGAATAACATGAATGTTAAAATCAGTACCTTAGTTAATATTGCTGGCTTAACCATTGTTGCTCCCACAGATTGCTTAATCATTAAGACTTCCCCAGTCACAGCAGGTTCCCTAACCGTTAAACGATCGCACACTAATAGCTCACCTATCATTCAGTTCCGATTTTGGCTAGTGTAATGACTAAAAAGTGATAGCATATTGCTATGAATACCGATGATAAAGCCATGAATCAGCACTACCAAAAAGCACGACTCGCCAGAGACTCGCGCTACGATGGAAAGTTTTTTGTTGCTGTCAAAACCACCAAAATCTACTGTCGGCCGATCTGCCCTGCTAGCCCGCCGAAGGAAAAAAACGTGGTTTACTACCAAAGCGCTGTCCAAGCTCAAGACGCAGGCTTTCGCCCTTGCCTGCGCTGTAGGCCAGAATCAGCGCCCCAATCCCCAGCTTGGCTTGGTAACGAAGCCATTTTGCACAAGGCTATGCAACGCATTCAGTCTGGCAGTTTGAATCATCAAACTATCCAAACCTTTAGCGAATCTTTAGGGATTAGCGATCGTTATTTACGCAAAATATTCGAGCAACACCTTGGCATGTCACCACAAAGCTATGCTAACCATCACCGCCTGATGCTGGCCAAACAATTGCTCCAACAAACCGAACTATCAATTACTGATATTGCTTTAGGCTCAGGGTTCAATAGTGTCCGTCGCTTTAACGATAGCTTTAAAGCAACCATGAGGTTATCGCCCAGCGAATTACGCAAAAAGTCCCACAATGGTGCGACCAAAGCAGTAAATATCCGATTACACCTGTCATATCGCCCACCCTACAACTGGGCGCAAATGCAACGCTTTTTGAAGCAACGTGAACTAGCGCCGATTGAAAGCGTTGATGCCAGCAGTTACAGCCGTACCTTTACCATCAATCGAAGCCACGGCTGGTTTGAAGCAATTCACCAGCCTGACAGCAACCGCTTTCTGGTAGAAATAGAATTACAAGACAATGCTCAGTTAATGCCAGCCATTGCTCAAATTAAGCAAGTTTTAGACCTCGATAGCGACATCAGCACTATCGAAAAGCACTTAGCCAAAGACAAAAAGCTGAAGCCCATCATGACCAAAGGGTTGAGGCTTCCCGCATGCTGGAACACCTTTGAAGCTGGCATCAAAGCTATTTTGGGGCAGCAAGTCTCGGTCAAAGCGGCTTACGGACATACGCAACGACTGATTGAGCATGTCGGCAGTACTTATATGGGCAGTACTAATATTGGCCGTCCTAATAGCCAACACAAACTCTTCCCAACTCCAGAGCAAGTGATGAAGGCTGATCTTAGTTTCTTAAAAATGCCAGGACGCCGAAAGCAAACGCTGACCGATTTCGCCACTTGGTTTTATGACGAAGAGCAGTCCGGACAGAATTACGAACTCGAAGAGATACTAGATATTAAAGGTATTGGCCCTTGGAGTTATGAATACATTAAACTCAGAAGTGGCCAAGATACTGATGCCTTCCCAGCAAAAGACTTAGGCGTACTGAAAGCTTTAGAAGCAAACCATATTAATGAAACAGACCACTGGAGCCCTTGGCGAAGTTACGCCACGCTGCACCTTTGGAACTCGCTATAAGAGATAATTGTAAAGATTATGACAATGTATTACCAACAAATGAATTGTCCTTTTGGCACGGTTCACCTTTATGCAACCGATGAGCACCTTAAAGCATTACTGTTTAAGCCATGGCAAAAAGTTGAAGCCTCAACGGTCATTAAGCAAAGCAACGAGGTGCTTAACTTGACCAAAATACAGCTCCAAGAATACTTCCAAGGAAAGCGTCAAACATTCGATATTCCGCTCGAGTCTGATGGCACAGACTTTCAGCATAATGTTTGGAACACCTTACTTAAAATACCGTTTGGTGAAACGTGGAACTATGGGCAGCTGGCCCAAGCTATCGGTAACAAAAATGCCAGCCGAGCCGTCGGTGCAGCCAATGGTAAAAATCCAATATCTATCATAGTGCCCTGCCACCGCGTGATCGGCGCTAACGGCACTTTAACCGGCTATGCTGGCGGGTTAAACGCTAAAGAATGGTTACTCAAACACGAAGGCGTGCTATAACCATTGAATCTTTATAGTTACAAGGTTCCCTATGACATTCATCGTTGAAACGATTGTATGGCTCTTCGCCTTAGGACTCATAACCTTTGAGTTCGTCATTTTGCTGGCCAAACCCAAAGCTATTCAGTTCCTAAGGGCTTTTGTAAAAACACCGTGGCATCACTTCCTCGAACAAACGCTTCGGCTGATAGTTGGTGCCTCCATCGTGGTACACGCACCGCACATGGCCTTCAGCGATTTCTTCGGAGTATTTGGCTGGATCATCATTATCACCTCGCTCATGCTAGTCGGCTTACCTTGGCGTTGGCATCGGACTTTCGCCCAAAAAGTCATTCCTACCGTCATTAAATTCATACAACTTTACGGTATTCTGTGCTTAATCTTAGGCGGCTTCATCATTTACAGCCTCATTTAGCACCTTTATAACTTATTGATTTATATGAGGTGTCGCCCTCTTGTCAGGTGACACCTGTACTACTGTCTCATATATGACGTGGTATACTCACCGGTGTATTTTGATAATACAGGCTCACTCGATAGCCACTACAACACAACGGCTTTGACGCTTAATTACATACCCTTGATAGGATTGGAAACATGATTGTAAGAAAACTACGATTACGTAACGGATGGTCACAAGAACAAGTCGCCGAAATGACCGGGCTTAGCGTCCGCACCATTCAGCGTATTGAGCGCGGCCAACCCGCCAGCCTAGAAAGTCAAAAAGCCCTTGCCGCAGTGTTTGAAGTGGATATCACCACGTTTCAACCACCTGAGTTAAAACAACCCAAACCTCAGGAACAGCAAACCCAGGAGCCTGTTATGAACACTACAAGCACAAATGATCAAACTGAGGCCACAGAGCACCCAGTAGAAAAAGTCTCTGACGAAGAGGCGGACGCCATGGAATACGTTAAAGGCATTAAAGATTTCTACAGCCACATATTGTTCTACATCATCTTTACCGTGATCTTCATCTTCTCAGGAAAAATCACAGAGATGCTCATCCCATGGGGAGCTTGGACGCTAGGTCTTATCTTCCACGGCCTACAAGCCTACGAAGTGATTAATATCTTCAAAATCGACTGGGAAAAGAAGATGGTCGAAAAGCGTTTGAAGAAAAAGCTTTAGATTTAATTCCCCCTAGTATAGGTTGGGCTTAATAGCCCAGCCTACGCTTGTTTCTAGCATAAATTATACTATAGCCACCAACTCATCCGATGAGTTGACATACTAACAAATCTATACTATAACAATATATAAGCTTTCTCGAGCCCGCAGGAGCGGATACCCCGAGTAAGTCCAGAAGTACAATTAAAGCAATGGCTCGAACACTCAACCGTGTTGAACTCGAATACCTATGTTCCCTGATTGGTAAGATGCTTCGATGGTAACAATCTTACTGTTATCTAAACCGAAGTATAGGAATTGCAAAACCTTCTCTTCGCGTCGTTGGTCAGCGACGTAAAATTTAGGTTATTACACCTGAGCTGGCTTGGGTATTACACGGAGAACAAATCATGTTCACCTTTAAGACCCAAAAAATAGAATTAACTATAGATATAGCGTCAATTTTAAAGGCCTTATCTCCCTTGGTAATCCTATTTATTTAAATGATGGGCGACTCAGTCGCCCATATCTTTTAACAGCAAATTTCATTCCCAAAAAGATGTACAGTGGAGGTAACTTGCGCCCACACCATATCGCTTGGAGTGTTTGTTTAATCCCTATCATTGCCGCACACGGGGCATTTTTTCTTGGGTTATGGGAAGTGTGGCTAGAGAGTGCGTTCCTTATCTTCAAGGCTGCACCTCAATTAGCAGAGCTGCCCGCGAAGGTAATGCCATCTTTATATTCCGTGGCCTGATGATGCCAACAGCCGCTTTGCTGGTATTTTTCTGGTACTTACAAAGCATCTGGCTGCAAAAAGTCACACAAAAACCACACCAGATAATATTCATTCTAGGCAGTATCGGCGCACTGTTTTTAATCCTCTACGTCAACTTCCTCGGCACCGAAGGCGACTTTTACCAATTTATGCGTCGTTACGGCATCACTTTCTACTTCGCGCTCACCGTGCTAGCGCAGATGCTCAGCATACGAAGCCTTCAAAAAGTCAAAAACTCGCTACACAAACGAACAAGACAA
>CATNCP010000027.1 GCA_950096615.1 uncultured Kangiella sp.
CACCAACGTGAACTTGAACTGGTTAAAATACAACGTTCCGTCTCTCACGCTGTTGGGCAAGGAATTCACGTCAATGCAGGACATGGTTTGCACTACCATAATGTACAACCTATTGCGGCAATAAAAGAAATCGTTGAGCTTAATATTGGTCACGCCATTATTGGACGTGCATTATTCAGTGGGCTTGATGGTGCTGTTGCCGAAATGAAGAAACTGATGGTGGAAGCACGTCAATGGCCATATTTGGCGTAGGAACCGACATCGTAAAGCTCGAGCGCGTTGAACGATCGCTCTCGCGTCATGGCGACAAATTTGCTGAACGTATTTTGTCGTCATCGGAGCTTGAAGAGTATGCGCTAAAAAAGAATAAGGCGACTTTTCTGGCTAAGCGATTTGCTGCGAAAGAATCTATCAGCAAAGCTCTCGGAACCGGAATGCGACAAGGGATTGACTTTAAACAACTCATTATTAGTAACGATGAGTTAGGTAAACCTTTTGTTCAGCTGGAATCGCATGCCAAAGATTGGGCGGAGAAGCATCGCATCAATAGTATTCACTTAAGCATTAGTGATGAAAAGGATACAGCTATTGCTTTCACAGTTGCCGAGCAACTTTAGTTCAATCGTTAATTCACATCAATAAAGTTAGTAACATTGGTTTATGTTTATACGAGATGATCGCTCAAAGGTCAGCAAGCTACAGAACATTGACGCTGTATCTATGAAAGAGCTCGAACAAAGTTTGGAAACAAGTTCATTAACACAGGAAGAGTCTGAGCAACTGGGTGCGGAATTACCGGATTTGCCGTATCAAGATGAGCCAGTAATGTTAGGCTATGATAATGAGCCTGTGGTTGAGCGACAACCTAGTGGTCGGTGGGGAATATTTTTTGTGGTCACACTAACAATAGCTGCGTCACAGTTATTTGATGAATTCAATCAGTTCGTAACGCAGCTGTTCTGACTTATTCCCCAAGCTTTAGTCTAAAAATAAATCCTTTTGTATCTGTTCTTCAAACTCCGGATTGTAGGCATACTGGCTAAAGTCAGTAACTTTTGCCGCTTTCAGTACTTCTTCATCAATCAACCACAAGCCCGTATAGTTATCGCTTGGGTGGGTTAATACCACATGGGCTGCATCGGCCATAATTTCAGGTTTACGGGCATAATTGAGAGTATCTTTGCTCCCAATGGCAAACTCGATAGCTGCAGTGGCGATATAGGTTTGGGGCCACAAAGTGTTGACGGCAATACCATAAGGTTTGAACTCAGCTGCCATGCCTTTGCTCAAAATGCTCATACCGTATTTAGACAAGGTGTACGGACTAAAGTCTTTAAGCCACTTTTCTTGTAGGTTTACTGGCGGCGATAAGTTCAAAATATGTGGGTTATCGGATTGTTTTAAATAAGGTAGGGCATAGTGTGCTAAGCAATAAACGGCTCGTGAATTAATTTGTTGCATTAAGTCATAACGTTTAGGGGAAGTATTTTCGACCGTCGTTAGGCTGATAGCGCCTGCATTATTAATGACGGCATCAATTCGACCAAACTCTTCTCCGATGCGGTCACACAACTTTTTCACCTGTAACTCTTTACGGACATCAAGCGCTACAGCAATAGCTTTGCCGCCAGCTTGTTCAACTTCTTCGGCTACCGTGTGAATGGTGCCCGGAAGTTTAGGGTGAGGCTTATCCGACTTGGCCGCGACAACAATTGTGGCGCCTTCTCTGGCAAATCGTAGGGCCATAGCACGACCGATACCTCGGCTAGCTCCGGTTATGATGATAACTTTGTCTTTCAAGCTAGGCATTACAGCAACTTCCTTATTGCATCTTTTAAGGACTCAGGTTTGGTGACTGAGCCGAAGCGGTCAACAACCTTACCGTCTTTATCTACTAAGAACTTAGTGAAGTTCCACTTTATCTTTTCAGAGCCTAAAAAGCCTGAGGCTTCTTTCTTAAGGTGTTGGTAAAGTGGGTGAGCTGAGTCACCATTGACATCAACTTTTTGGAACAGTGGGAATGATATGTTGAAGTTAAGGTCACAAAAGTCCTTAATTTCATTATCTGAGCCAGATTCTTGTTTACCAAATTGGTTGCATGGAAAAGCTAAAACTTCGAAACCTTGGCCTGAAAATTCTTTGTAAAGGTTCTCTAGGCCTTCGTATTGTGGAGTGAAGCCGCAGGCACTGGCTGTGTTAACAATCAGTAACACTTTTCCTTGGTAGTCGCTCAACGAAACTTCCTGACCGTTATTTAAAACTGCTGAGTAATCGTATATGGTAGACATGATTTTTCCTCGAGAGTGTCTTTCAGCTACTCTAGCCTTGGTGGTTGGGCCTGTCAATCCAGAGTGGATACCACTGTCGAGTGAACCAAAGCAATGAATCAATAACTTCAAAGAGAGTGCTATGAAACTGAAACATATCCCTTTGGCGCTAGTAGCATCATGCCTACTAACTGTTAGCGCAATGGCCAAACAAGTTCCGAGTTTCGACGAAGATGACCTTCAAGTCGCTGCACAACTTCGTGATCAGGCGTTAAAAAGTTCGCTAGATTATGACATCGTCGAATCATTAACGACTGAGGTTGGGCCAAGAATGGCGGGTACACCTGGTGACGCCGCTGCAGTCAAGTGGGGCGTGGCTAAACTTGAAGAGTTAGGCTTTGATAAAGTTTGGACAGAGCCTGTAACCTTTCCGACGTGGAAGCGTGGTGTGGAAACTGCTGAAGTGGTATCGCCGTATCCCCAACCTTTAGTGATCACGGCTTTAGGTTTCAGCGTTGGAACTTCAAAAGAAGGCTTAGCAGCTGAAATTATTCAGTTTGATGATTTGGAAGCCCTGTCGAAAGCTCCTGAAAATGCCGCTGATGGAAAAATCGTTTTTATTAAGAACCGCATGGAGCGTGCGCGAGATGGTTCTGGTTATGGACCGGCGGTTGCTGCGAGGGGGCAAGGGGCGTCTGAAGCAGCTAAAAAAGGCGCTGTGGGCATTCTAATTCGCTCAATAGGTACAGACACAGACCGTATGGCTCATACTGGCGTCATGCGTTATGAGGAAGGCATTGAGAAGATTCCTGCGGCAGCCTTATCGGCGCCTGATGCCGACTTACTTGAAAATATGATTCGCCGTGGTAAGCCGGTCACTGTTAAGATGACTATTGGCGCTAAAAATGGTGAAGAATATACAAGCCAAAATGTGATTGGTGAAATTACAGGCAGCGAAAAGCCTGAAGAGTACGTCATTATCGGTGCCCACTTAGATTCTTGGGACTTAGGAACAGGTGCTTTAGATGATGGTGCTGGCATAGGTATCACAACCGCTGCAGCAAAATTGATTATGGGTTTACCCGAGCGTCCAAAGCGTTCTATTCGTGTCATCATGTTTGCCAATGAGGAACAAGGCCTAGTCGGTGGTAAAGCTTACGCAGAAGCTCACAAAGATAATATTAAGAATATCATTACGGCTGCTGAGTCTGACTTTGGTGCTGGTAAGATATGGCGTATCGACTCTAAGGTAAAAGAGGATGCGCTGCCTGCTGTAAAGCAAATGGCCAAGCTGATGGAGCCACTAGGCATCGCCTATGGTAATAATCAAGCTGGCGGTGGCCCAGACCTAATTCCACTACGGGGTAAAGGCATTTCAGTATTCTCATTACGTCAAGACGGTATGGACTACTTCGATTACCACCATACGCCTAACGACACGCTGGATAAGATTGATCCTGAAGCGCTACGCCAAAATACAGCAGCTTATGTGATCTTTGCGTATTTGTCTGCGCAAATGAATGGTGATTTTGGTACTGGATTCCATCAAAAATAGATGAATCTATCTGCTCGGATGTGTTATCTTTTTGTATTATTAATACCGTTCAAAACAAAGAGGTCGTAACATGTCCGAGTTAGTCACTTCTCAGCTCGTTAATAATGTCCTACATATCGATTTTCATCGAGAAGATAAGAAAAATGCCCTAACGTCGGAAATGTACAGTGCTTTAACCTCGATTTTAGCTAAAGCAAAAAGCAATAATGAGGTTAATGTTGTCCTGTTCAAAGGTAGCGAGGGCTGTTTTTGCGCAGGCAACGATATTGCCGATTTCTTGCAACAGACGGTACTCGACGAAGGAAGCCCTGTTCTCAAGTTCTTACAAGAAGTGTCTACCTTTGATAAACCTATGGTAGCTGCTGTATCAGGACCTGCGGTAGGAATTGGGACGACACTGCTACTGCATTGTGACCTTGTTTACGCTACAGACAAAACATACTTTAGTTTGCCTTTTGTCGATTTAGGGTTGTGCCCTGAAGCAGGTTCTAGTTACTTATTACCCCGTCAATTGGGATATGTCCAAGCTGCGGAATTATTGTTGTTAGCAGAGCCATTTGACGCGGCAAAAGCGAAAGACCTTGGAATCATTAATGATGTCGTTGATAGCGAAAGCTATTTTGAAGTAGCACAGGAAAAAGCAGAGAAACTCGCCAGAAAACCGGCCCATGCCTTAAGAGTGAGCCGACAATTACTACGCTCCAATTCAGGTCTTGTGAGTAAGGCTATTGAAAGAGAAGCTCGTAGCTTCTCAGAGCTTTTGGGTAGCGAAGAAGCTAAGTCAATTTTCAAGAAGTTCTTAGAAAAGTAACCATTGAATCAATAGCCATACTTAATGCTGGCGTTAGCTACTCCTGCTAAGTTGCGAGCTAACGCTAGTAATCATCCTCATCGTCTTTGTATGGTTTTGGTTTGACGCCCTTAGGAACTTTAAACTTATTGTTTCGTTTTAGAACAAACAGTGTTGCTCCAAGGATGAGGAAAATAAGTAGTGTTACTAAAATCGCTTCCCACATAAATACTCCTTTAGTCGGTGCAAATATTGTAAACGTATTTTCTTGCTAAACTGTCAAGCCTTGAGGTGATTTGTTCTTTGCCACCTATCTCTTTTTGTCTTAATGTCTCTTTTAAAAACTCTACCGGGAACTCTTCTAGAGCTTTGCTTGCGATGGGCTCATAACTAATATGCCATGGCTCACATGCGACGCCACCTTTGTCTTCTCGGTAAGGTTTAAAAAAACCAAACTTTTCAAGGTTATAATCCAGCCATTCGTCGAGGTTAGAGCAGGGTCCTTTTTCGTCAAACTCAGCTTCGGTTAGCTGAACGTCATAACCCTGGTCAATTGCTGCGGCGTCAAATACGTCAAAGTCTGTCCCCCAGTGGTGGCGGCTTGTGCCGGGAATTGCTGAGTAGTGCAAAATAGCATCCACACGCTCCTTAGGAGAAAGCTCGAAAGCATTGACGGTGGAGCCATCTCGAAGGTTTAATTCGACGTCATTATTGAATTTGTGATTCCAAATCTCAGCTTGCCGCTCAAAGCTACGGTAGCTACTGACAATCCTAAGCGGCACGCCATCCATTTCAGATTGACGAATCAGCTTGGCAATCGGAATCAAAACTTCATGATGGCACTGAAATTTCTGTCCAAGTAACTCGGTATTATTCTCAATATTGAGTAGGTGGTCCTGATTTAAGCCAATGAGCTGCTCAGGAGTCATCATGGAATTGTTAACGCTCATATAAAATTACTTAGCCAATAGTTGCTTTAGTACGCTGTAATAAACATCAACCAATTTCTTTAAGTCGTCAATGTTGACGCACTCGTTGATCTGATGAATCGTTTTATTGACGGGACCAATCTCAACAACTTCAGCACCAGTTTTTGCAATAAACCGACCATCAGAAGTACCGCCACTGGTTAATGCCTGAGCATCAATGTTACAAGTTTCTTTAATCGCTTTCTTTGCGGCAGTAAGCAATCCTGCTTCAGGAGTTAAGAACGGTTCGCCATTGAGCTTCCAATTCAGCTCGTAATCAAGTTCGTGCTTATCCAAAATATCAATCACTCGCTGTTTTAACCCGTCAGCAGTTGATTCAGTGGAGTAGCGGAAATTAAATTCAACGTACTTTTCACCAGGAATAACATTCGTGGCTGTTCCTGCGTTTTCAATCGCAATCTGAAAACTGGTTGGAGGGAAAGAGTCGTTGCCATGATCCCAGTGTTCTGTTGTTAAAGCATTTAACGCTAGATAGGATTTATGAATCGCATTATCGGCTAAGTGAGGATAAGCAACGTGCCCCTGAGTTCCAAGGACCTTTAAAAAACCAGTCAAAGATCCACGACGACCGTTCTTGATAACGTCACCAAGCTTTTCGGTACTCGATGGTTCGCCAACAATACAGTAGTCAATAGGCTGCTTACGTTTCATGAGTTCTTCTACAACTCGAACCGTGCCATTAATAAACGGGCCTTCTTCATCACTGGTGATGAGGTAGGCTATGGAGCCCTGATGATCCGGATAGTCAGCCACAAACTTATCGGTGGCTGCTATCATGGCTGCGAGACTGCCTTTCATATCAGCTGCGCCGCGACCATGCAGGTATCCGTCTAACTCTGTTGCTTCGAACGGTGGCGTGTGCCAGTCCTCAAGGTTACCCGCCGGCACTACGTCCGTATGACCCGCAAAAACAAAGACAGGGCCTTCAGTTTTCCCTTGTCGCACTGACCAGAAGTTTTGAGTATCTTCAAAGTCCATGATGTCATGTTCAAAACCTTGTTGGCCCAGTAATTCCATCATGAACTTTTGGCAACCAGCATCTATCGGTGTTACAGATTCTCGATTAATGAGGTTTTTCGCTAATGCTATAACGTCAGTGCTCATAGAGTTACCTTAACTAAAAATGGATTCGTATTGCTCAGGTTTGAAGCTCAAGTAAACGTCATTATCTTTGACTAATACCGGACGCTTGATAAGCGTCACTTTGTCTTTCATCAAGTCAATTGCTGAGTCGCGATCAATATTGTCTTTAATGGATTGATCGAGTGGACGCCAAGCAGTACTTCTTTTATTGAGCAACTTCTCCCAACCAATGGCCTTATCCCAACTTTCTAACGTCGCGCGTTCAAGTGCGTTCTTGCGATAATCAATAAATTCATGTTCGATGTCTTGTGCTTCAAGCCACTTTATTGCTTTTCGAACCGTATCGCAGTTTGGGATGCCGTAAATCTTAACCATGCTAACCTCTGAATTATGCTTGTTCTTTGCCTAAACGTAGGAGTTCATTAACGCTCGTTTTTGCACGAGTTTTGGCATCAACCTGCTTGACGATAACAGCACAGCTTAAACTGTATTTGCCACACTTAGATGGCAAACTACCTGGTACCACGACTGAGCCTGCTGGAACGCGACCGTAAGTCACCTCGTCAGTTAAACGGTTATAAATTTTAGTGCTTTGCCCAATGAAAACGCCCATCGACAATACAGCACCTTCTTCAACAATAACGCCTTCAACCACTTCTGAGCGTGCGCCGATAAAACAGTTATCTTCGATAATAGTAGGGCCAGCTTGTAATGGTTCTAATACGCCACCAATACCAGCGCCACCAGAAAGGTGAACATTTTTACCAATTTGGGCACAGGAGCCAACTGTTGCCCAAGTATCTACCATTGCGCCTTCGTCGATATAAGCACCAATGTTGGTATAGCTAGGCATTAACACCACATTTTTTGCGATGTAAGAGCCATGACGAGCGATTGCGTGTGGCACGACACGTGTACCACCAGCTTTGAACTCTTCTTCGCTCATGCTTTGGTATTTCATTGGCACCTTATCGTAAAATTGTGCCAGATCAGTATCGATCACTTTGTTGTCATTTAAGCGAAACGATAATAAGACCGCTTTTTTAAGCCACTGATTAACCACCCAGTCGCCATCTTTTTTCTCTGCGACTCGAGCTTCGCCTGAGTCGAGTAAATTTAAAGCTTCTGTAACGGCATCTTTTACTTCCGATGGAGCTGAACTGACCGACAGAGTATCTCTATTCTCAAAAGCTTGTTCGATAGTATTTTGTAACGACATAACTGATCCTTTAACGTGATTTGAATTAAGCGTTTATCGCTTCTTCAATATGTTGTTTAATTTCTTTAATTCTTGCCTTATCAGTGATAGGGCGGTTTTCCCGGTCACTGATGGTAAAGGTGTCTTCTACTCTTTCGCCGAGTGTGACGATCTTTGCAGAGTGAATTTCTATTTCGCAATCACGGAATGCTTGCCCGATATTAGCCAGTAACGCAGGTCGATCGAGAGCGGTTATCTCAAGCGTAGTAAACGGGCTATTATCATGGTTGAAAAATTCAATTCGGGTTTTCACCGTGAAATATTTTAAGCGTGTGGGAACGGCTCTACTGACCGATATACCACGATTTTTAATATCGCCTAAGCCATCAATTAAGTTGTCTTGAATTTCCTGAATGCGTTGCTCGTATGACAGCGGGTGGCCTTGCTCATCTAGCACAATAAAAGTATCCAGACACAAGCCTTTGGGCGAGGTAAATAAAGTCGCTGCTTGAATGTTTAAGTGGTTCTGGCTCAGCAGGGCGGTAATCGCGGCAAATAGATCCGGTTGATCTTCTACGGCGATAAACACTTCGGTTCCAGCCTGAGAGCGATGATTCTTTATCGCCACATAGGGCAACTCTGGCTGAGATAATAGTTGTTCGGTTTGCCAGATAATTTGTTCTGGGTGATATCGTAGCAAGTAATCATCGCCTAATTCGACCAGTAGTTCTCTTACTGGTTCGATAGAGTCGCCAGTTTTAGTAAACTGTTCCAGTACTTGCTGACGAGTATCTTCCATCATTTCAGTCTGGTTGGCTCGAGGCGTCGACTGAGTGAGGTAATGCTTGGTCGCTAAGAATAACTCTTTTAGCAGTGATTCTTTCCACGAGTTCCACAACGTTGGGTTAGTGGCTCGAATATCGGACACCGTTAAAACGTATAGTAATTCCAGATGTAGGATAGAAGGAATGTTATTGGCAAAGCTTTCGATCACGTCTGGGTCACTAATATCTTTGCGCTGAGCAACGAGTGACATAATCAGGTGGTTCTTAACTAACCACGAGATCAGTTCTGCGATATGCTTTTCTAGGCCTATAGAGTTTGCATACTCCAAGGCATCTACCGCGCCAAGCTCTGAATGGTCTCCACCTCGACCTTTGCCGATATCATGGAAAATCGCGGCTAGGTACAAGGGGGTGGGATCGACCAAGGTTTTCATGATTTTTCGGCACAGCGGAAACTCATGTTGGAACTCGGGTTTGTTATATCGGATGATGTATCGAAGTAAGAATAGGGTGTGCTCGTCCACGGTATAAGCGTGAAAGAGATCAAACTGCATCTGACCTTCGATTTGGGCAAACTTTGGAATCATGGCGCCAAGAATGTTGGTGCGCTTCATCAAAGCAAAGCCGCGGCTGGTGAGCTGTTTGGTTGATAAAAACTCTTTAAAGTAACTGATGTTAATTGGATCACGACGATACTTGCGGTTCACCATTTGCTGGCTAGAACGAATCTTACGCATCGTCTTAGCTTCAATCTGAATAATTTCAGGGTTTAAAGCGATGTGCCTAAAGATTTTAATTAGGGCGTGAGGCTTCCTTAAAAATAAGTCTGGCTCTTTAATGCCGATACGTTGGTTGTGGAGGTAAAAGTCATCATCCAGTTCCAGGTATTCGGTATCTTGGTTGACCTGTAAATATTCTTGCTCGAAGATCTGCAGGAACAATTCATTCAGGTTGCGAATAATCATGACCGCGCGGTAATAACGCTGCATTAAGTGCTCAACCGCTAATTTGTTGTCATGATCCTCAAACCCCATCCATTCAGCGACTTTCTTCTGGTGCTCAAACAGCAATCTATCTTCACGCTTTCCGCTTAATACATGGAGTGCAAAACGGACGCGATGCAAAAACTGTTGTCCGTTCAGTAAACTTCGATACTCACGTCGAGTGAAAATACCGTATTTGATAAGGTCGTGTAAGCTGCTGCTCTTGAAATGCTTCAATGTGATCCACTGAATTACTTGTAAATCACGCAGTCCGCCAGGGTTGGACTTAATATTAGGCTCAAGGTTGAAAGAGGTCTCTTTAAACTTGATATGGCGAGCCGTTTGCTCGTCGAGCTTAGCTCTAAAAAACTTCTCAGAAGGCCAAAAGTCTGGCTCCTTCATTCTGCTGTTCAGTTCTTTCAACAGCTGGCGATCGCCGCAAAGAAATCGTGATTCAATAAGATTTGTGGCAACTGAAATATCTTCGAGAGCTAGTGATTCGCAATGAGCAATGGTTCGAACGCTATGACCAACCTCTAAACCAATGTCCCACAAGAAAGCGAGCCACGCTTCCAGTTCAAGGTTCTTGTCTTGGCTGTCATCACCGCTATCTTCTTCGGTGAGCAATACCAGAATGTCGATATCAGAATAGGGCTGCAATTCCTCACGACCATAACCACCAACAGCAATCAGGGCCGAGCCACTATTGACGGAAAACTGTGACCAACTGGTGATCAAAATGTGATCCATCAAAGCACTGCGAGCTCTGAGCAACTGAATGATACTGGTTCCTTTTTGGAACTGCTTGGTCAGCGCATCTAAGCCGGCTTGTAAATAATCTTTATAGACTCTTAGGCGATCAGGACCCTCAGCCGACTGACTCTTTTTGAGTAACTCGGCTGCTTTGGGAAGATAGTTGAATTTATCAGGACTTGCCACTCAGGATTCCAGTACTAGAAGGGTTCTTCTTCACGACGAGTAAGAACTTCAACGCCAGTCGAAGTCACTAGAAGTGTATGTTCCCACTGGGCTGATAGTGAGCGATCTTTGGTGAGTACCGTCCAGCCATCTTTTTTGTTGTGCTTAACGTGACGTTTACCAAAGTTCACCATGGGCTCAATGGTGAAAGTCATGCCTTCTTGTAGTTCGACACCAGTACCTGGGCGGCCGTAGTGAGTGACTTGAGGTTCTTCATGGAACTTGGCACCAATACCATGTCCGCAGTACTCCTTAACGATAGAGTAGCCTTTGCCTTCAGCATATTTCTGGATGGCATAACCGATATCACCAAGGCGTGCGCCGGGCTTCACCATATCAATGGCCATGTATAAACTGTCTTGTGTGGTTTGAATCAGCTTTTTTGCTTGTGGGGTTGGCTCGCCGACCACAAACATTTTACTGGTATCGCCGTGATAACCGTCTTTAATGACAGTGACATCTAAATTAAAGATATCGCCGTTACGTAATGGCTTTTTATTAGGGATACCGTGGCATACCACATCATTTACGGAGGTACAGATAGATTTTGGGAAGCCGCCATCAGTCGCGATAGGCTGCGTCGCTTTGCCGTCGCTGTCTAAAGTGACGGGGTAGACTGAGCCGCCATAGTTCAGGGTCGCAGGGTAACCACCTTGTTTATGAACAATATGGTCATGGCAGATTTGATCCAGCTCTTCTGTGGTAGCACCTTTTTTGACGTGCCCGCCAATCATCTCCAGAACTTCCGCTGCCAAACGACCAGCGATGCGCATTTTCTCAATTTCTTCAGGAGTCTTTATCTGAATACCCATACAATATCCGGTTAGTACCTTAATGTGTTTTAGCTACCCTAACCTAATGGAGGGCTAGCAAAATAGGCGTCTATTCTAACGAATTGTATGCGACAAGGGAAACTCGATAGGCTCCCTTGTTAGAACTTAATAGAATGGGTTAATAAGCGGAGCTGGCCATTTGGCAGGTTAGCTCTGGTGCTTGATAACCCCAAGTGATTAGGGCTTTGCCTTGATGTTCCCAAAAGGTTTCGTTTTGCCCTTGGTATTTGGCACCGCTGCCGCTAGCAACATTGTACATAAGCGATGTATGGTCGCCTCGTTCTGCGATGAGGGTTCTAGGCTCCGTATTGAAAAAAGTGACGATAAATTCATTTTTGGGATTATTGTCACAAATAAATCGTAGCGGGCCGTTCGAGTCGACTAAGCGGTAGCGTGCTTGAAGTTCAGCGATGCGCTGTTGGTAACTTTCTTTAATGCAATGTGGTTTATCATTACTTTTCCAGCAGTCGTCGCGACCTTTCAGCCAGCCCCTTTGCATGGCCTTTAACTCTCGCGAACTATCCTCTACCTTGTTCAACGCATGTTGGTAAACATGGTTGAGCTGGTTATCCAGTTGAGCGAGTTCTGGTTGTTGGCAAACCACGGCTTCAATACTCCCTTCCGAGACCGTTGAGCAATCAAATGATGGTGATGGCGTCTTTTGTTCTGTGACATTGTTGTAGGCATCAGCATTATTTTTAGCTGAGTTCTCGTGCGAGTTATCGCATGCCATTAACGCTAAGGCCAAGCCGGTAATAGTTATATAAGTAGTAACTTGGCGCATACGGAGATCCTCTTAAGAGTTTTTATTGGACGACTTGCGTTTTTTGATTTCAGTGCCGACGCCCATGATTAAGCCGATAGCAACACCGATTCCCATGCCTAAGATCATATTGCTCATTGCTACGCCAAGAGCTGCACCAATACCCACACCGATGGCGATGTAAGCGCCAACATAGGTGGTGCCATGGTTACCTTCAGGTTGTTTGTTTTGCATAGTGTATAAAGAATTATTGATTGTTATCCCAATAATAGACCTCTGAATTAAAAAATCAATGCAGAAAAAACGCGTCGAATGACGCGTTAAGTGAAGGTTGGCTCTTTATCGAAAAGTACTTACATCGCTGCGCGAAGAGTAGAGGCTAAGTCTTTAGCGTCATAGTATCGGCCGTCATCACTTGGCATGTCACCGCTACCCACCAAGATTTCAAGAGAACTGCTGTATTTGCTACGTTCGGTTCCAGATTCGACACCAATCGTTGTGGTGTAAGTCGGGCGACGGCGTGTTTCACAGCCAAGCAACCCACAATCACGCTCAATGACATCTGTCCTGCGAACTTCAGTACGAGGAGTGTTGCGAGTTTCTTTGTCAGAGCCTCGATCAACTACCTGAAACCATGAGCCACCTTCTTGTAGCGTTAACTCTGCCGCTCTTAGCAATGCGTAATCTTTAACCGTGTTTTGGCTGGTTGACGTATTACCATTGAAGCTGATGCGGTATCGGTTATCTCCAAGTTTTGTACTGTAGTAACCATAGTCTTCCGCTGTTTCTGCTGGCGCGTAAGCCGTTGTGCTGGCGCAACCAGCAAGAGCCAAGCAGGCTGAAATATAAACTAAGTATAGAGCTTTCATACTGTACCTCGTCAATTGTAAGGTTCACTTTCAATATAACGAGCGTATATAAATTATGCAACTTATTGAAAAATAAGAAATAAGGGTTTCCCCTTAGTCCAGATTAAAAGTATCAGGTGTTGTCAGCACTATTTCTTGAACAAATCATCCATATTGTTAAATCCCTTAAACTCAAGGGCGTTGCCTGAAGGGTCATTAAAAAACATGGTTGCTTGCTCACCAGGCTTTCCCTCGAACCGGATATAAGGCTCTATTACAAATTCCACTCGATGTTTGGTGAGATGTTCTGCCAGTCCACGCCACTGCTGCATGTCTAACACAACGCCAAAGTGTGGGATAGGCACGCCATGTCCATCAACGCTTGAGGTGTTAGCTGCTTGTGGCTGCATTACTTCGTCTAAATGGACCACAAGTTGATGACCGAAACAGTTGTAATCGATCCAGTGTTCGCTAGAGCGGCCTTCTTCAAAACCAAGTAGCTCCCCATAAAACTGGCGAGCTTGGTCTAAGTCATGAACTGGAATAGCTAAGTGAAAAGGTTGTGGCATTGCTTTGTATACCTATAGTCCGGCTGTTAATTATTTGATTTCTACCTTTGCGCCATCATTCAGAATTGAATTATTTCGTTCGCGATCATCTTTTTTTTCTAAAGCTGACTTACAATACTTTGCAGCATTAGGCTTGCGCTCACCTGAGCTAGCTGGGTCATAATACATATAACACCACTCCAGACTGCCCCTAATAGGCTCATGATCGTCTTTGTTTGTTCGGTCTGAATCACTAGAGCAACCAGTAATCATTATAGCCAATAAGCTGATGATAATTAGAGTAAAATACTTCATGTTATCTTCCTATATTAGTCAGAGCTTGATTTATCCTATCAGAAAGCTAGGTGTGACTAAAATTAATCGATATTAAAATGCGTTAAAAATTTATGTAAGAAACTTTAATTTGAATTCGTCTATAGTAGTGAGGCCACTTAACGGGGAAGAACCTTGAAGAAGAAACAGAAGCAGCTTATTGCTGAATTAGCAAATCAATATGGACGACAGGTGTTCTCTACTGCTTATCGCATTGTAGGGGATAGCCATCATGCTGAAGATATCACACAAGATATTTACATGAAGCTATTTAAAAAGACACCTAAGGCGTTCGACAAAGTGAATAACTGGGCTGCTTATCTGACGACTATGGCAACTTCTGCCAGCCTTGATTTATTAAGGAAAAAGCATCGTTTATCCGAACAAAGTCTTGTTGAGGATGGTTCCTGCGACAATGTTTTATCGATTCACAGCAAGCCAGAACCAACACCTGAAAAGCAGTTTTCTTTGACACAGGATATTCAACAGCTTCGACATGCTCTGACAAAGGTCACGGAACAAGAAGCAAAGGTTTTTGTTTTGCGTTTTGTGGAAGAACTGTCTTACGACGATATCGCGCAACACTTAGCACTAACGTCTGGTAACGTCGGCATTATTCTTAATAGAACTCGGCAAAAATTGGCCCGCTTACTTAGTCACAGTCAGAATACAGGAGAGAAGCATGAAGCACACAGCTGATCACAACTTGGACAAAGCGGTTGAAAGTTTTAAAACTCAAGAGCCTTTGTCACAAGATATTGAGCGAGCGCAAGACCATTTATTAAAAGCGGTTGCGATGGAGGTAGAGAAAGATAATGAAGAGTTAGGCTTTTTTCAAAAGCTCTCTGCTTGGTGGAAAGAAACCATGAATTTTTCTGGTTTAAAACTTGCAGGCTCTATGGGTGCTGCCGCGAGTTTTGCTTTAGCGATATTTATATTTACGGCATCACCGCAGACGTCTTTCGCCAGCATGGTGGAAACCTTTAAGAAGGCTCGTAACTTTTTCTATAGTGCGACCATGACGAACTCAGGCCAACACTTGATGGATATGAAGGTGTATTACCGAGAGTCTGGTCAGTTGCGAATGGAGAGTTATGCTTTAGGGAATAATGGCCAGCCGACGTTTGTTAACATTATGGACGTTAGCCAAGGTAAAGGAGTTATGAAATTGTCTGATACTAACCAGACGGTGCCATTTAGCTTTGATGCGGCTGATACTGCTCAAAGTGCGCAAGAAGACCCTTTGTATTGGCGCAAGCTAATCCTAGATGTGAATCCTGAGCAGGCGCAATCTATCGGTACACAAACGTTCTCAGGCGTTGAACTGACAGGATATTTGCTTGAAGAAGGTGGAATTGAGACAAGAGTTTGGGTTGACCCAAACAGTCAGTTGCCGGTGAAAATTAATGTCACTCAGAGCTTTTCGGACGGCAGTTCAGGCTTCGAAATGCAGGCCGACGTTAGTTACAACCAACGTTTTGACGATAGCCTGTTTAGCTTAGAGTAAAGCTAGAAACTATCTTTGGTTATATGTTTGGTAAATAGATTTATGAATATTGACCGAGGTTACGTTAATCGTCAATCAAGAGTAGCGGCATAAAAGCCGCTACTTTTTTAATGAACTAAGATTATTTGCGGATTAAACTTTTTTAACAAATTCTGACTTCAGTTTCATGGCCCCGATACCAGGGATTTTACAGTCGATATCATGATCGCCATCTACCAAGCGAATATTTTTTACTTTGGTGCCAACTTTAACCACCTGTGACGAGCCTTTAATTTTAAGGTCTTTAATCACAGTCACGGTGTCGCCGTCTTCGAGTGGATTGCCGTTAGAGTCTTTTATTGGCGATTCACTCTGCTCAGGCGTATCTTTAGACCATTCGTGGCCACACTCAGGACATACCAACATAGCCTGGTCTTCGTAGGTGTAAGTTGAATCGCATTGTGGACAGTTAGGTAGCGTGCTCATTATGAAAGCCTGTTTTTAAAAGTTGGGTCATTATAGTGAATTCGCTTATTTTAGGTAGGATTTAATTACTCAGCCTTTAATTACTTAGCGTCTTTCGGCGCACCTTCGTCACACTTCTTACAGCTAAGCTCTTCGCCAAGCATTGATTCTCGACCTGATTGCGTCACGACCCAGGGGCGGTTAAAGAAGGGTGGTTTATGCCGAACATGTTGGAAATGGCCACATGCCAATTCCGCCACCCAGTCGTCTAGTTCGTCTTTGTGATAGCCGGTAATCGGTTGTTTCATACGAGTTCAGCCTTTAATGAAAGCTTCATAATATGTTGAGGTCCGTAATCACCCCCGAAATAAAGCTCTCCAATGTCAATAAAACCTCCTTGCTCATAACAGTGCTTAGCCGCTGGGTTTTTGCAGTTGACCGTTAGGTAAACATCATCATAGCTATCGTAAATATCACTCAAGTAATTTTGTAGTAGCCGAACTGTTTGCTTGCCGTAACCGCAACCCTGATAACGCTTATCGATAAAAAAGGAGCGTAAGCCGATACTGTCTTGGCTGCAAAACTCATAATCATTAGCGTACTGCGTATCAATCAAGAAAAAGCCTACAGCTCCGCGCGTATCATTAATAACATGCCCATGCACTTGGTTACTTAGATTCTTAAGGATTTGCTCAATCGGTTCAACAAAACCAACCTGTTCATCGGATACCGTTAAGCCTTTAACGTTCTTAAAGGCGTCATCGTTTAAACGGTGGATGGTGATCAGCGTTGTGCTGTTGAATTTTTTCATAGACTTAACTTTACCATTGATTAAAGGCTTAGGTGTAGCTTCTTAATGGAGTGGCTTTTGTATGTGAGTTTCAGTTAAAGTGAAGCCTTGAAGATACTTTAGAAGGATTGCTTATGCCAGTTACTACCTCAACCGATTGCGAAATGATTTTTTACACCAACCCTCAGTCACGCGGACAGATTGCGCGCTGGGCGCTGGAAGAGGTTGGTGCAGAGTACCGTCAGGAGATACTTGAATATGGCGACGCCATGAAGTCGGAAGAGTTTCTAAAGCTTAACCCTATGGGCAAAGTGCCGACGGTTGCTCATAACGGCAAAGTCATCACAGAGTGCGCCGCTATTTGTGCCTATCTTGCCGATGCGTTCCCAGAGTCAGGACTCGCGCCGAACTTAGACAATCGAGCTGAGTATTACCGCTGGTTATTCTTTAGCGCAGGGCCGCTAGAAGCCGCTATCGTGAATCGTTCTTTAGGCGTTGATGTCAAAGAAGATCAAGAACGCATGGTCGGTTATGGTAATTACGACCTTGTTCTGGATACACTGTCACAGCAACTACTGAATTCGCCCTACGTTGCAGGCGACCAGTTCACAGCCGCAGACATCTATGTTGGCTCACATGTTTTATGGGGATTACACTTCGGTAGCATGGAAATGCGACCAGGTTTTGAAGAATATGCTGCGAGGGTGTCGAAGCGTCCAGGTTTTATGGCTGCTAAGAAGGTTGATGAGCAGCTTATTGCAGCAAAAGAAGAGTAACTACTTCTTTTGGCGGTGAGGACAGCCGGGCCAACAACATGGCCTGCGCTTGCCCGCTTTAAGATCCGAGTTAACACGAGCTATTCTACGCTGTCGTGTTTCGGCTTTCTTCGCATCCTCAACCCAACAAATCCATTCGTTGCGCGCTAGGGGAGTAATATCTTCCCAAAATTCTACGACGTTCTTATCGTTTGCAATCGATGCTTTTAAGTCTTGGGGAAGGCTATGAACGACGACTTCCGAGAGACTGGATGTAGAGACCACCTACTCAGTCCCCGGCTGTTTATTGATCGTAGACTCTCCTTTTGTAAGCGCAGTGACATAAACCAAATAGACTATTGATAATGCCACTGGGAATGCGTGCCACCAATTCGTTAGATAGGGCGAGTTATTCACGTAAAAAGTAATGAGTAAAATAACGGTGATGATACTCGCCAGTGGCAAAACAAATATCGATGCATTCAATAAAGTGAGCTTAATGCCTTTGATAGTGTGAGTATTCACAGCCCCCGACGCACTAAATATAACAAACATCGCTTGGAAGCCTGCAAACATAAACTGCAAAAAACAACCAATGATTAAAACGGTGAGTGACATAAACCTTCCCTTGGCAGTAATCGATATCCAAGTTTAATATGACGATCAAAAGATTTGAAGTAGATACTTCAAACTTTAAAGGTTTTATCTTTGGGGAGCTTTACTGAAATGATTTGTAGAGGAAATAAAAAAGGGCAGACCTCGAAAGATCTGCCCTTTGAATATTCTAAGCTAGTGATTAAACCGCTACGATATTCTCAGCCTGTGGGCCTTTTTGACCGTCAGTTACCGTAAACTCAACTTTTTGACCTTCAGCTAAAGTTTTGAAACCTGAGCTGCTGATAGCGCTGTAGTGTGCGAACACGTCTGGACCATTTTGCTGCTCGATAAAACCAAAACCTTTAGACTCGTTGAACCATTTAACGGTTCCTGTAATTGTATTAGACATAATAATATCCTGTAATTTAAATATAAGGGTGCCTTCAAGAGGCTTGAATAGCTGTAAATAGAGACTGATATTTAGAAACTGCAGGACAAAGAATTAATACTAAAACAATGAAATGTAGGATGAAAATAGAGACTTCTTTCTAGCTGATCGGCAGAGTATAGGCTTTTTTGTCCCCTGTCCACTTATATTTAATTTATTTATGCAGTCTCACTGAGATAAAAACCGCCTTGCCCAATTGCCTTTATGTTCTTTTTCACAAGCTTCTTCTGAGTCGAAATTGATCTGTTTTGCACTGTTCTTTAAAGGTACTTTGATCGATTGAAGTTTATCGCTGATGACAGAGCCAATAAAACTATCTTGGTGTTCTTGCAAAGCTTTTGATAAAGAGCTTTCGGTATCAAAAATACACACTATTTCTAGTGACTCGGGGAATGCTTTGTAATCCACAAAATGAGTTAACCACTCAAAACCCTCAACCGAGTCCGTCAGCACATGGCAGGCATCCGTTAAGGTTTTAACAATCAGCTTTTCAGTTTTCTTATCAGTTTTAGTCATGTCGTTTTTGTGGATAGATAAATGCGGCAAAAAGTAGCTCAAGTCCGCCACCGACAAAAGCGCCAGTGATAAAAGGAGCCTTTAACGCCACCAATGCAAAACCAGATGCAATAAGCGCTCCACCACACAGCCAATAGGTGCGGAGTCCATAGAGCGTTGAGAACGTGAGGTAACGTGCGCCAATGACCAGCATCATTGTCGGGAAGAACCATTCAGCGGTATGGGTAAAGACAACATATGCAATAGGCAGGCAAACCAGCATCATAAACGTGACTTCGAGTGCTAACGATCCTAGAGGGTTATCCTTAGAGTGGTTTCCAGAGCATTTCATCAGTTTACAGATCACGATAGATAGCGGAAAAATAAACATTCCGCCGATGAATAAAGCCAGCACCGCATGGATGGGCATACTGTAGCAGGCCACAATTCCAGCGATGATCCACACTAAACCAGAAGCAATTAAGCCAGTTGAGCCGTTGGCGTAAGCGACACGCATGTCTCGCTGGGCGCTTTGTACTGAGTTAAGTTCTGTTGTCATTATAATATCCAAGCCCTGTAGGTTTAGACTGAGAGTAGAGCGGTTTTTAAAACATTGCAACACAAGCGCACATAATAGTGACTTAGAAGCAGCTAGTCATCACCCGTAGGTTGACCTGATGTAATAATGAATGATGAGGTAGCCACCATTCATTATTAATGTTCTTCAATATAAAAAATATCTTCAACCGTAAGCTCGAAAGCCTTTGCTAATTTTAGCGCCAAAAAAGCCGAAGGAATAAAAACACGGTTTTCAATAGTGTTAATAGTTTTACGCGTAACGCCTACTAACTCTGCTAAATCAGCCTGTGTATAGTTACGCTGAGCTCGCAACACTTTTAGGTGGTTGGCAAAGTACTTTTGCTCACTTTGCACTATTCAGCTCCTTGGTCGTTTTTTAACTCTAAATATGAAAAGAGTAGAATCGGAACAACAATTGCTAGTACCGCGATAGTTCTTATGAACAACAGCAGATCCAAGTCCCAAAAATCCGTTGCTGGTATCAGTAGCCAGATCATGCCAAAAAGGGTGAAGTACCCTACCATAAAGGCCTGTCGTTTATTTTTATGAGTTAATTCATCATTTAGAGCATCAAATGCATTGGCTTTCTTTACTTTTTTGCTAAAAGAGTAGAAAAAATAACAGGCAGCCACCCACAACATTGAGCCGAGTATAACTAACCCTGTAATTAGATGAATAATGCTACTCTCGGTACCTTTAATGATATCTGAACCTATCCAAGCAAATTGCCATAGAGCAAATGCAAAAGCCGCAAAAATTAATATTTTAGCTCTTGAGTGAACCAGTTTGTCTACTTTATTGAGTTCCATAGAATATCCCTTATCTTTAATTATTGATTAATGTAACCTGTAAGTTACTTTAGTAACTTGTAGGTTACATGTCAAGCCAAGCTATAATTTAGTTGTTTAGTAGGGTGATGGGCTAGTCGCAAACTAAAGGGGAAGCAAAGATAGGGTATTGCTTCGGCTAAAGCCTCGCAATGACGACAAAAACACCTAAATCACCCAAAAACATTGCCTCAACCCCTGAAAAATGGTATAAAGCGCGCCGTGGCTCGAAAGTGCGTTTAAACCCGCATAATTATTGAGCTGCAAATACGATTATTTATTTAAAATCCACACGCAAATCGACACATTTGCCGGGGTGCTCCGCCAGAAAGACACTCTTTTAAGAGATTGGTTGGGGTCGGGAAATGGGATTTGCGGAGGCTTAACCCGAAATTCGGAGAATTTATTATGTCTAAAGTTAGTATGCGTGACATGCTACAGGCGGGTGTGCACTTCGGTCACAAAACTCGTTTCTGGAACCCTCAAATGCGTCCATATATCTTTGGTGCGCGTAACAAGATCCACATCATCAACCTTGAAGAAACAGTACCTATGTTCAACGGCGCGTTGAATTACTTAGGTAAAATCGCTTCTAACAAAGGTAAAATCCTTTTTGTTGGTACTAAGCGTGCTGCAGCGGATATCGTTAAAGAAGAAGCGACTCGTTGTGGTCAGTTCTTCGTTGATAAGCGTTGGTTAGGCGGTATGTTGACTAACTACAAAACGATTCGTGGTTCTATTAACCGTTTGAAAGACTTAGAAAAACAGTCTGAAGACGGTACTTTCGAGCGTTTGACTAAGAAAGAAGCGTTGATGCGCACTCGTGAGATGAACAAGCTTGAAGCGTCTATCGGCGGTATCAAGAACATGGGCGGTCTTCCAGACGTATTGTTTGTGATTGACGCAGATCATGAAGCTATCGCGATTGCAGAAGCAAACAAAATGGGTATCCCAGTTGTTTCTGTTGTTGATACAAACTCTAACCCGAAAGGCGTTGATTACATCATCCCAGGTAACGATGATGCGATTCGTGCGATTCGTTTATACTGCGGTGCAGTAGCGGACGCAGTGCTTGACGGCAAGCAAAGCAACACAGTTGCTGATAAAGGCGACGAGTTTGTTGAAGAGGCTGGCGAAGAGTAATCGCTAATCTCGCAAAGTGTTGAAAAAGGGGGCGAGGCCCCCTTTTTTGAAAGATACTTAATAGTTGAGCCATGCTGGGTTTCAACAGCGTGCTAAGTTACAGCACTTTGCAAAATAAACCTTTGTTATCAGTAAGCTATAGAGCTTCATAAAGGTTTAAAAACATACGTTTATACTATTCTAGTTTATATGTTCTGCTGTTCTAAAAAGCAGAGGAATCTATCGGAGATACTATCATGGCAATTACTGCTGCATTAGTTAAAGAATTACGTGAGCGCACTGGCGCTGGCATGATGGAATGTAAAAAGGCGTTGGTTGAAGCTGACGGTAACATCGAAACTGCAATCGATAACATGCGTAAATCTGGCCAAGCGAAAGCGGCTAAGAAAGCGGGTCGTATCGCTGCTGAAGGTGTGATCTTGGCTAAATCAGGCGACAACACAGGCGTTCTAGTTGAAGTTAACTCTGAAACTGACTTCGTTGCTCGTGACGATAACTTCAAAAAGTTCTCTAGCGAAGTTGTGGACGTAGCTCTATCTAACGGTACTGCTGAAGTAGAAGCATTAAATGCTGCTGCTATGCCTTCTGGCGAGTCTGTTGAAGAAGCACGTGCTAACTTAGTTGCTAAAATCGGTGAGAACATCACTGTGCGTCGTGTTGCTAAAGTAGACGGCGATACGCTTGGTGCATACGTTCACGGCGGTCGTATCGGTGTTATCGTTTCTTTAGACGGTGGTGACGAAGACTTGGCTAAAGACGTTGCTATGCACGTTGCTGCGAGCAACCCTCAGTTCAATACAGCTGACGACGTAGACCCTACAGTTATTGAGAAAGAGAAAGAAATCATCAAAGCTCAACCTGATATGGAAGGCAAGCCTGAAAACATCGTTGAGAAAATGATGGTTGGTCGTATCAAGAAATTCGTTGGTGAGATCACTCTTGAAGGTCAAAGCTTCGTGAAAGACCCTTCAACAACTGTTGGCCAGCTTCTTAAAGAGAAAAACGCAAAAGTTATCTCTTACACTCGCTTCGAAGTAGGTGAAGGTATTGAGAAGAAAGAAGAAGACTTTGCGTCTGAAGTAGCTGCTCAAATGAAAAAGTAATTGGCTAAGTAACCCTTAGACAAACTGACTTTTTAAGAAACAAGAAGGAAACACTATGGCCGACTTAGCTTATAAGCGTATTTTATTAAAATTGAGTGGTGAGGCTTTAATGGGGCGTGAGGCATTCGGTATCGATCCTCAGGTTCTGGAAAGAATCGCTAATGAAATTAAATCGTTAAGTGAGCAAGGTGTTGAAGTCGGCGTAGTGATTGGCGGCGGTAATATTTATCGTGGCCAGAAATTATCAGAAGCTGGCATGAACCGTGTGACCGGTGATCACATGGGCATGCTGGCGACTGTGATGAATTCTCTAGCCTTACAAGATGCTTTCGAGCGCATTGAGCAACCTGCAAAAGTGTTGTCAGCAATGCCTATTGATGGCGTATGTCAGGGCTTTTCCCGTCGCGGTGCCATTAATGCTCTAGAGAAAGGGCGTATAGTGATTTTCTGTGCTGGAACGGGTAATCCATTCTTTACGACCGATACTGCTGCTTGTTTGCGCGGTATTGAGATCGAGGCCGAGCTTATTCTTAAAGCGACCAAAGTTGACGGTGTTTATTCTGCTGATCCTGCGAAAGATAAGGATGCAGTGAAGTATGATCGCTTGAGCTATAAAGAAGCTTTAGATAAAGAGCTGGCGGTGATGGACCTTACAGCATTCTGTTTAGCGCGCGACCATAAAAAGAATATTCGTGTATTCGACATGACTCAAGCTGGCTCATTAGAGAAAGCCGTATTGGGCAAAGACGAAGGCACCTTGATCCATCCTTAAGAGTGACTCACCTTAAGAAGATTGAATCAGGCGTGTAATAAGGCATAATAGCCACATCAAGACTTATAACAAGCAATTGTAGGAGATATCTCTGTGATTAATGACATTCAAAAAGATGCCGATCAGCGTATGGATAAGACCATTGAGTCATTTAGGCATGATCTTGCTAAAGTTCGTACAGGCCGCGCACATCCTAGCTTGCTTGAGCATATTACGGTTCCTTACTATGGTTCTGATACGCCTATTAACCAGGTGGCGAGCATCAGCGTACAAGAAGGTCGTACTCTAGTGCTTCAAATTTTTGATAAAGGCGCTATTGAAGATACTGAGAAGGCTATCCTTAAGTCTGATCTTGGCTTAACGCCAAACGTTGCTGGCCAAGTGATCCGTATTACCATGCCGCCTTTGAACGAAGAGCGTCGTAAAGAGCTGATTAAAGTCGTTCGTGGTGAAGCTGAAAATGCAAAAGTGGCGGTTCGTAACATTCGTCGTGACGCTAATAACTCAGCAAAAGAGCTGGAAAAAGAGAAAGAAATCTCTGAAGATGATTTACGTCGCGCGGAAGAGCAAATTCAAAAGCTTACTGACAAGAAAGTGGCGCGAATTGATGAGCTTTTAGAAGAGAAAGAGCAAGAGTTAATTGAAATTTAATTCATTGCATTGATTGTTAATAGTGCTGAAACGCCGTGAAACTTATCACGGCGTTTTCGTATATAATATACGACTGATTAATGAGCAGGTTGGCTTAGTGTTAAAAAAGAATGTTTCAGAACAGAGCGACTCTAACCAGAGTGTTCCGCAACATATCGCCATTATTATGGACGGCAACGGTCGCTGGGCTCAGGCGCGTGGTAAAAAGCGTGTTATGGGGCATAAGGCTGGCATGGAGCGTGCTCGTGAAATGGCTGAGGTCTGTGGTGAGTTAGGTGTTAAATACCTGACGCTATTTGCTTTCAGTAGCGAAAACTGGAACCGGCCGAAAGATGAAGTCAGTTTTCTGATGGAGCTTTTTGCTACCAGCCTCAAGAATGAGTCGAAAAAACTCAATAAGAATAACGTAAAGCTCACCATTGTCGGCGACAAAGATGCTTTTGATAGCAGGTTGCGTAAGGCAATTGATAAAGCGGAAACGCTAACTGAAGACAATGATGGTCTGTATCTACAAATTGCTGCTAATTATGGTGGCCGCTGGGATATCGTTCAAGCAGCTCAGACCTTGGCAGCAAAGGGGCAAGAGATCACGGAAGAGGCGTTACAGTCTGAATTAATGACTGCAGACGGCTCTGAGCCTGATTTGTTGATTCGCACGGGCGGTGAGCAGCGTATCAGTAATTTTCTATTATGGCAGGCTGCGTATTCAGAATTATACTTTAGCGATCGACTGTGGCCAGACTTTAATGGCGATGCCTTAAAAGAAGCCATAGCTGACTTTAATCAGCGGCAGCGTCGTTTTGGAAAAACTGGCGAACAGGTCGCTACAGAAAGTCCTTAGGGGAATAATGTGTTAAAACAAAGAATTATTACAGCTGTATTATTGTTGCCACTGGTTGGCTGCTTACTGTTTCTACCTGATTTATTGACCTTTTCAGCAATTCTAGTCCCTATATTCGGTATCTTGGTGTGGGAATGGTCACGTCTATTACAAACCGGCAAAGCGGGACAAAGCGTTTTCATAGTGTTGTCATTAGCCGCAGTTGGTGGTTTGTTTTATCAGCTGTATCAACAAGATTTCTTTAGCGAAGCCAGTTTACCCTTGCTCTGGTACGACGCTTATCCTTTTAAACTGCTTATTGTGGCTTTATTGGTATGGGTTGTAGCGTCGATCTTCGTGCTACTTTATCCAAAGACCACTAAAACCTTATTCCGTGGTCCTTGGCTTCGTGGTTTGTTTGGTATTGTTATTCTTGCAGCTGCTTGGTTAGCGATTGTGGTCATTAGAAGCCTACTGATCAATGTGGATTACACACTAGGTGCTTGGATGTTACTGCTGATGCTAGTCATTATCTGGGGCGCTGATGTTGGTGCTTATTTTGCCGGTAAAACTTGGGGTAAAACCAAGTTAGCCCCAGTTGTCAGTCCTAATAAGACTTGGGAAGGAGCTTTGGGCGGGTTAGTGTTAGCTGTTGCCGTTGGCATGGCTGTCGCATCTTTATTATCGCTAGAGTTAGATTGGCTTAAGTTCACCGTGTTCGTGATCGTAATGGTGGTTTTATCGGTCTTTGGTGACCTTTTCGAAAGCATGTTGAAGCGTCAGGCAAACATTAAAGATAGTAGTAATATTCTTCCTGGCCACGGCGGTTTACTCGATCGTCTGGATAGTACTTTATCAGTCGCACCATTTTTCGTCGCCGGCGTCTTATGGTTGGAATTATTAGCGTAACGCTTTAGGCTGGCTGCATGAAAGAGATCGTTAAAATTAAGCCGGAAGCAATCTGCATTTTAGGTGCTACGGGGTCTATAGGAACCAACACCTTGGATGTCATTCGACGTCATCCGGATAAATATCAAGTATTTGCACTGACAGCTCATCGGAACATTGAGCAGTTAAAGCTCCAATGCCTTGAGTTTCAGCCGAAATATGCGGTGTTGCCTGAAGCAGAGTTAGCGCAAGAGCTTCAGTCTTTTATCGAATATAAAGAGTTAGATATTACGGTGTTACATGGCGTCGACAGTTTAGACTTTGTGGCCAGCCATGAGGACGTGGATACCGTTATGGCCGCCATTGTTGGTGCTGCTGGACTACTGCCAACATTAGCCGCAGCTAAGGCTGGAAAGAAAGTTTTGTTGGCGAACAAAGAAGCCCTGGTCATGTCGGGTGCTATCTTTATGGATGCGGTGAAGAAGCATGGCGCGACTTTACTTCCTATCGACAGTGAGCATAACGCTATATTTCAGTGCCTGCCTGAGCATTTTGTGGAAAAAGGCATTGAAGAGTGTGGTATTCATAATATCGTATTAACTGGCTCTGGCGGTCCTTTTCTAAAGAAAACACTAACCGAGTTCGAAACCATAACGCCGGACGAAGCTTGTGCGCATCCTAACTGGGACATGGGACGTAAAATCTCGGTAGACTCAGCAACTATGATGAATAAAGGGCTCGAATTAATCGAAGCTTGCTGGCTGTTTGATGTAAAACCCGAGCAAATTGAAGTTGTTTTACACCCACAAAGTATTATTCACTCGATGGTGCGTTATAACGACGGTTCGGTGCTAGCACAGATGGGTAATCCAGATATGCGCACACCAATCGCACATGCCATGGCGTTTCCAGACAGAGTTGATGCCGGTGTGGCGCCATTGGATTTTATGGAAATTTCTCAGTTAACCTTTGATCGCCCTAGTAAAGAGCGTTACCCTTGCCTCGCGCTGGCGAGCGAGGCCATGAAGCAGGGTGGTAATAGCCCAACACGCTTAAATGCGGCTAATGAGGTGGCGGTTCAGGCTTTTCTTGATGAAAAATTGGGTTTTACTCAAATCGCAGAGCTAATTCAGCAAACGTTAACATCAACTGAGTATGCTGAAGTATCGTCATTAGAGGCAGTGTTAGCTGCCGACAAAGAAGCGCGTGAGCGTGCGCAACAGCTTGTTGTAAAGATGACAGCACAGTCCTAAACAGTAATTATTGGAGATGACATAGTGACCACAGCTCTTTGGAGTATTTTTGGTTTATTGATATTGCTTGGCATTCTGGTGACGTTCCATGAATGGGGGCACTATTGGGTCGCTAAAAAGCTAGGCGTAAAGGCGCTGCGCTTTTCGGTTGGTTTTGGTAAGCCAATCTGGAGTCGTTATAACAAGCACGGAACTGAATTTTGTGTAGCGCCCATTCCATTGGGAGGATACGTTAAGTTCGTTGACGAGCGTGAAGGGGCGGTTGACGAAGAGGATCTGCCATACGCCTTTAATCGGCAACCTGTTTGGAAGCGGATCATGATTGTGTTGGCTGGGCCGATGGCCAACTTCTTGCTAGCCATACTGATTTATGCCTTTGTTTTTATGCTGGGTATTGCTGTGAGCAAGCCTTTCGTGACTGAGGTGTATCCAAACACACCTGCGGCAGATGCCAACTTCCCGGCTAAAAGTGAGGTACTGGCAGTTGGCGGTGAGTCCGTTAAAAGTACCCAAGATACGCTGTTTGCTTTCTTAGACCATATTGGTGATGACACTCAGCTAGAGGTTCTGGTGAAGCCGGTTGGGCAAGAGCCAAAAACGGTCACGTTAAATATTAGTGGGTGGCAAGAACCTGAAGCGCAAAAAGACTTATTTAAAGCATTAGGTGTCGATTTCGGTGCTTATGATGGTCCAGCATTAATCGGTATGGTCGCTGAGGGCATGCCGGCGGCAAAGGCTGGACTTAAAGAAGGTGACACAATTCTGAGTATTGATGGCGTCGATACCCCTTATTGGAGCACCATGGGGGATGTTATTGAGCAAAGTCCGAATAAACCGCTAAAGCTTGAGGTTTTGCGTGATCAGGAAGTTGTGTCGATAACGGTTACCCCAGAACAGCGGGAGGGCTCAGAAAGTACCGGTGTTATCGGAATTGGAGCAGGCTTCCAAAGTTTTAATACCATTGATTATGGCTTTTTTGAGGCTATAGGCAAGGGCTCAGAAGAGACTTGGCAGATGGTTGAACGGATAACCAGCTTCCTAGGGAAGTTGGTCACCGGTAAGCTGTCGGTAAAAAACATTGGCGGACCAGTCGGAATCGCACAAGGGGCAGGGCAGACAGCTGAGGCAGGGATGGTTGCATTCTTGCTTTATCTCGCTATGATAAGCGTCAACTTAGGCTTCGTTAATCTACTCCCTATCCCCATGCTCGATGGTGGGCATCTGATGTATTATTTAGCCGAGTTAGTACGCGGAAAACCAGTTTCTGAAAGATTTATGGAACTTGGGATGCGTGTTGGCATCATATTATTGCTTACGTTAATGGCTGTAGCGCTATTTTTTGACATAGACCGATTAAACCAATAGAGACAAGATTAGATGCATTTGATAAGAAAAACGGTAACTGCATTAGTTTTAGCGGGGTTATTCTCCAAAGCTCAGGCCATAGAGCCCTTTGTAGTTAAGGATATCCAAGTTGAAGGATTACAACGTGTTTCCCTCGGAACCTTCTTTACTGACTTACCAATTCGTGTCGGTGAGAGGATTGATGATGCACGAGCCCCTTCCGTTATACGTGCTGTTTACAGTACTGGTAACTTTGATTTCGTCAAACTGGAAAAAGATGGCTCAGTATTAAAAGTAGTTGTGGTTGAACGTCCAATTATTTCTGATATCACACTTGATGGTAATAAAGTCCTTAAAACCGAGCAACTTGAAGAAGGCATGAAAAATGCTGGAATTGCTAAGGGTGAAGTTTTAGACAGTTTTGTTTTGGATAAAATCGAGCAAGAGATCTCAAATCAATACTACTCAAATGGACATTATCATCTAACAGTAGAAAAAAAGTTGGTTGAGTTGTCGCGTAACCGAGTTCAGCTTAGAATCACGATTAAAGAAGGCGGTTCTGCCAAAATTAAAGAATTCAACCTTATCGGGAATAACGTATACAACGATGAGGAGCTAATCTCACAGTTTGAACTCACTACAGGCGGTCTGTTCACCTTTATTACAGATGACAATAAGTATTCGAGCACAAAGTTAGAAAAAGATTTAGAAACTCTCACATCATATTATAAAGATAGAGGTTATTTAAAATTTAACATTAACTCTACTGATATATCTTTGTCAGAAAACGCTGAAGACATTTACATTACAATAGGGATGTCTGAAGGTGAAATCTATAATGTTTCCGAAATTGATATTTTAGGTGACTTCACAATTGATGAAAGTGTTATTCGTGGACTAATTCCTTTAAAAAGTGGTGACGTTTATTCTGCGGCAGCAATAACCTTTGCGGAAGAGCAAATTAAACAAGTACTTGGTTTGTATGGTTATGCGTTCGCTGAAGTCAGAACGATACCAGAAGTACTTGAAGATACCGCTGAAGCTAAGTTAACGGTTTTTGTTGACCCTGGTGAACGACATTATGTTGATAATGTTTCTTTCAAAGGTAACGTTACTACCGATGAGAATGTTTTAAGGCGTGAAGCTCGTGTTCTAGAAGGAAGCGCTTTATCATCAGCATTGGTAGAGCGTTCAAAGTTGAGGTTGCAAAGGCTACCGTTCATTGAAGAAGTGACAGTGGATACTGTTAAAAAAGAAGGGACCACGGATAGAGCTGATGTAAACTTTGAGGTTAAGGAGCGAAACGCTGCTCAAATAAGTGGTGGCTTTGGCTATAACGATTTTTATGGCTTTAGCATTAATGGTGAGTTATCTCATCAAAACTTTATGGGTACAGGTAATTCAGCCTCAATAGGAATTAGTACTAACAAAGCAATTAAGAGTGCTAATATTAGCTATACAGACAACTACTTTACTCAAAGTGGAATTGGTTTAAACACCTCTCTAAATTATAGTGAAACTGATTATGGTAAGTTGAATCTCATTGCTCAGAGTTTGGATACCATCGCTTTAGGCTCAACCCTATATTTCCCAACCGGAGAGTTCTCAAATTTTAGTGCCGGTGCGCGAATTTCTCAGAATTCATTAACTTCACCCTTGACGAGCTCTCAACGAGTAATCGATTTCTTTGAGTTGCTAGGGGCTAATGCCAGAACTGACTCTGAGGTTGATTTTGATATTTTCTCAGTTAATTTTGGCTTTAGGTATAATAGTTTAAATAGAGCAATCTTCCCTTCCAAAGGTGTCGATCACCGTTGGAATGTAGAAGTTGGAACGGATATTGGTGATCTTGAGTTTTATAAAGCCACATATGACTACGGTTTGTACCTCCCTTTAACTAATGATAATGATTGGATTTTTTCTTGGAGAGGTAGTTTAGCTTATGGGGACGGTCTAGGAGATACTCCAGCGTTACCTTACTTCTCAAACTTTTATGCAGGAGGTAGTAATTCTGTAAGAGGCTTTGAAGGCAATACCGTTGGCCCTAGAGACATACAGCGAATTAGAACCTCAATCAATGTCCCTGGTCCTATCCCGGGAGCGGGTAATACAACCGTATATTTACCTGAAGAGTTTGATAGAATTGCTGTAAGTCGCTATTCAATAGGTGGTAACGCTAAGGCCATTAATACTTTTGAGCTGATATTCCCAACACCTTTTTTAGAGGATAGCTCAAATGTTAGGACTAGCATCTTTGTGGATGCCGGTAATGTGTGGGATACTGAATTTGACCAGAGTAGGTTTGAAGGTTTGCAAATTGATCCCAATAGTGTGTTAGGCGATGTGCCTGATTTTGGTGATGCTACTAATTATAGAGCGTCATATGGTATTTCTCTTCAGTGGTACTCACCTTTCGCACCATTACAGTTTAGTTTGTCACGTCCTCTCAAAAATGAACCTTATGACGATACTGAAACTTTTACCTTTACTATTGGTAAGACATTTTAATTAATTGGAGATTTGTTTTGAAAAAGTTAGTTTTTACATTTTTAATAAGTTTAATGATGCTTCCTGCTTTGGCCAGCGCAGAAATGAAAGTTGCTGTGATAGATACAAACTACATTATGGCTAAAAGCCCAGAGCGCGATACTGTTAGGCAAACGTTGAGCAAAGAGTTTGAAGGCCGCAAAAGTCAATTAGAAAGAGAGTTTAAAAAGCTTGAAGATGACAGAACGGCATACATGAATAATGCAAAGACGATGTCTGAGTCTCAACGTACAACAACAGAGCGTGATTTGAAAAAGCGCGCCTCGGATTTTAAGTTGAAAGAGGATGCGTACAAAGAAGATTTCCAACGTCGTACGCAGGAAGAAATGAGAAAGGTCGGACAAAAGTTACAAGTTGCAGTTGAAAAAATTGCAAAGCAAGGTGGTTACGATATGCTTGTTGACCGTCGCGCAGTACCTTACATGGGACCAAAAGTTACTGACGTGTCTGACAAAGTTCTGCAAGAAATGTCTAAGTAATAATATTGAGGAGTTGTTTTGAAAAAAACGCTTCAAGAGTTGGCTCAGCAATTAGGCGCTGAGCTTCAAGGAGAACCGCAGTTAACCATTACTGCGGTTTTGCCGTTAGATAAGGCTGAAAAAGACCACATCAGCTTTCTCAGTGATATTAAATACCTCAGCAAAATAAGCGAGTGCCAAGCTGGTGCTTTAATTGTGACTCCTGAAGTTGCAAAAGAAACGACTGGAAACTTGCTTGTCATGGCAAACCCATATCTTGGTTTTGCTAAGGCTGCACAAATTTTTGACATTACTCCCTGCCCAAAAGCAGCTATTCACCCAACCGCTCAGATTGGCGATGATGTATCTTTAGGGAAGGATGTTTACATCGGCCCTAACGTGGTTATTGCCGATGGTGTGGCGGTTGGCGACTACTCAGTTATTGAGGCTGGGACTTATGTCGGTCAAGGCAGCAAGATTGGGGCACATTCTCGAGTTTATCCTAATACTGTGCTTTATCATGGCGTGACTTTAGGCGAAAACTGTATCATTCATGCTAATGTGGTGATTGGTTCGGACGGCTTTGGGTACGCGAATGATCAAGGTGAGTGGGTAAAGATTCCCCAGGTTGGTGGTGTCGTTATTGGCAACAATGTCGAAATTGGTGCTCATACGGCTATCGACCGAGGCGCCTTGGAAGACACAGTTATCGGCAATGGCGTTATACTGGATAATCATATTCATGTAGCCCATAATGTGAAAATTGGTGACTTCACTGCGATTGCAGGCTGTACTGCGATTGCTGGTAGTGCGGTCATTGGAAAATATTGTACAATTGCAGGACGCGTAAGTATTTTGGGGCACTTGAGTATTTGCGATAAAGCGCATATCACAGCGACAACTTTTGTAAATAAATCAATTACTAAGCCGGGTGCGTATTCTTCGGGTACGACACACCAAGATAATAAAGAATGGCAAAAAAGTGCAATTCGATTCCGTCAACTGGATTCGATGTGGCGTAAAATGAAGCAGTTAGAAAAAGAAGTGCTTCAATTGAAAAATGACAGAGATACTGAAGATGAGTAATGACAACCAGTCGAATGAAATGAATAGTATGGATATTTATGAAGTGATGAAGCACCTGCCTCATCGCTATCCGTTTTTGTTAATTGATCGCGTCCTTGATTACACTCCTGGCGAAAAATTAACAGCAATAAAGAATGTGACGGTAAATGAGCCATTTTTCCCGGGGCACTTCCCGCACCGTCCAGTATTTCCAGGTGTGCTAATGTTAGAAGCCCTTGCTCAAGCGACAGGGATTCTTGCCTTTAAAACGACAGAAGACTTGCCAAGCGACGACTCTCTTTATTATTTCGTTGGTATTGATAGTGCCCGCTTCAAGAAGCCAGTAGAGCCAGGCGATCAGTTATTGATGGAAGTGGAAGTTATTAAGCGTAAGCGTGACATGTGGAAGTTTAGCGCAAAAGCGAGTGTCGACGGAAAAGTCGTATGCTCAGCTGAATTGATGTGTGCCCGCAAAGATATCGTGTAAGGATTTAGTGTGATTCATCAGACCGCTATTATTGACCCAACCGCACGCATTGCGGATAACGTTGAAATTGGCCCTTACTCCATTATTGGAGCCGATACTTCTATTGGCGAAGGTACTGTCGTTGGGCCGCATGTAGTGATCGGTTCACATACAGAAATTGGTAAGAACAATCGCTTATATCAGTTTTCCTCGATTGGTGAAGAAAACCAAGATAAAAAGTATTCTGGCGAGCCAACGAAAACAATTATTGGCGATGGTAATGTTTTCCGTGAATGCTGTACTGTTCACCGGGGCACGGTCCAAGATCGTGGTGAAACTCGGATTGGAGATAACGGCTGGTTTATGGCCTACACGCACATTGCGCATGATTGCTCTTTGGGCGATAACATCATCATGTCTAACAACGCCACTCTAGCTGGTCATGTTAAAGTCGGTGACTTTGTCATAATGTCAGGCTTCGCAAAAATTCACCAGTTCTGCAAAATTGGTGATCATGCCTTTGTTGGAATGGATTGCGCCATTAGCAAAGACATTCCGCCATTTGTGTTAGTTGCGGAAAATGCGCCTTATGGTTTGAATGCAGAAGGCTTGAAGCGCCGTGGCTTCTCCGCTGAAACTATTAGCGCTCTAAAGAAAGCTTACCGACTTTTATACCGTAAATCCTTAAAAATGGATGAAGCAATCGCAGAAATGTCTCAGCTTGAAGATGACAATGTTGATCACCTCATCAATTTTTTAGAGTCTGTAGAGCGCGGTATTTTAAGGTAGTGGCCTTTTCATGTTGCCCGTAAAATCTATTGAAAGAATTGCTATTGTCGCCGGGGAAGCCTCCGGCGATATTTTAGGTGCAGGATTAATTTCTGAGCTTAAGAAAAAGTATCCAAACGCAGTCTTCGAGGGAGTGGCTGGTCCTTTGATGCAGCAAGAAGGTTGTGCCAGCTTATACCCGATGGAGTCTTTATCGGTGATGGGCATTCTACCCATACTAAAAAAGCTCCCAGAATTATTAAAGATGAGGGCTGACTTAGCTCGTTATTGGGTTGATACTAAGCCGGATCTATTTATTGGTATTGATGCACCAGAGTTTAATATTGGTTTAGAGCAAAAACTCAAAAAGAACGGTATTAAAACGGTTCATTATGTCAGTCCATCAGTTTGGGCGTGGCGCCCTAAGCGCATCCATAAGATAAAGAAAGCCGTCGACTTGATGCTTTGCTTATTTCCTTTTGAACAAGATATTTATCAGCATCACGCTATTGATAACTTCTGTGTCGGCCACCCTTTGGCGGATGAAGTTCCTGTTGAGTCGCATAAAAATAATGCGCGTGATGAGTTAGGCTTGGAACACAACAAGCAAGTGGTCTGTCTTATGCCCGGTAGTCGTGGCTCAGAAATGAAGATGTTAGGCCCGGACTTTATTGATATGGCAGTCTTACTAAGACAGTTTTACCCAGACATGAACTTCGTCGCTCCTATGGCTAATTTCAAACGACGCTCACAGTTTGAGCAGCAGCTATTAGACGCCAAAGTGAAGCATCAAACTTTGCCAGATATTGAGTTGCTTGAAGGTAATTCGCGTAAGGCTATGGCTGCGTCGGACTATGTTGTCATGGCATCAGGAACCGCGACACTAGAAGCAATGCTGATAAAACGCCCAACTGTGGTTGCTTATAAAGTGGGATCAATTAGTTATAAAATTTTTAAGCGATTATTAACAATAGATACTTTTGCGATTCCTAACCTACTGTCAAAGCAGTCATTATTGCCTGAACTGATTCAGGAAGACTGTACGCCTGATAATTTATTTGCAGAAGTTAGGGCTTGGGTTGGCGATGATGAAAATAATCAGGGGCAGCGCTGGCAAGAAGTTCATGATGCATTTGTTGAATTACATCATTCTCTCAAGAAAGACGCCAATGTCTATGCCGCTAATTCTATAGCACACTGGTGGAGCGAGAATGGTATTCGCCAACAGGAGAGTCTAGGACGTGATTGATACTTTACAGAAACGGCCACTGCTAGTCGCGGGAGTGGATGAAGTAGGACGTGGCCCTTTAGCTGGTCCTGTGGTGGCTGCGGCGGTTATCTTAGATCCCGATAAGCCCATTGAAGGATTGGCTGACTCTAAAAAGTTGACTGAGAAACGTCGTGAATCGCTAGCGTTAGAAATTAAAGAGAAGGCTTTAGCTTGGTCGATTTGCCGCGCTGAAGTTGAAGAAATTGATCAGATCAATATCTTGCAAGCCAGTTTATTAGCGATGAAACGCAGTGTTGAAAGTCTGTTACACCAGCCAGAGTTAGCGTTAATTGATGGCAACCACTGCCCAAAGCTAGACTGTGCTATGGAAGCAATTATTAAAGGCGATAGCAAAGAGCCTGCGATAAGCGCTGCTTCGATTTTAGCTAAGGTCGCTCGCGATAATGAAATGGTTGAGATGGAAGAAAAGTACCCTGGATATGGTTTTGCGAAGCACAAAGGCTATCCTACCAAGCAGCATAGAGAAGCTATCATAAAGCTTGGAATTACTGAGATACACCGAAAATCATACGCCCCAGTTCAACAGCAGCTTAATTTATAATTCAAAGCCAAGGATAAGATTCTAGTTTGAGACACTCGACAAACGATTGACCAAAGAATCTTACTGCAAAGCTGTTTCGACCTCCTTATAATGGAGGTGATAAAATATCAGGACAGTGGTGGTCGAGCAGGTCTGCCGGCGCCACAACGAAAGACTAAACAATAAATATCAAGAAATGACGGCACCTTAAATATGGCACCTCGCTTTGTTCATTTAAAAGTTCATACTGAATACTCTATGGTCGATAGCCTAGTTAGAGTAAAACCTATGCTGGGCGAGTGTGAAAAGCGAGAAGTTCCCGCCATAGCCATGACTGACCAAATGAATATGTGTGGTTTGGTCAAATTTTACTCCACTGCCGTGAAGTCAGGTGTTAAGCCGATAGCAGGTGCTGACTTACTGATTCAAGATCCCGACGACGAAGATAGTTTTTTTCGTGTCACCGCTTTGTGCATGAATACCGGCGGGTATCTCAATCTTAAGTATTTAATTTCCAGAGCATATCTAAAGAATCAACATCGTGGTTTGCCGTTAGTTAAGAAAGAATGGATGGCGGAACTTAACGAAGGAATTATCATTCTTTCGGGGGGCAGGGAAGGTGATATTGGTAAAGCCGTACTGGCCGGAAAAATGGATCTTGCTGCTGAATGTTTAGGCTTTTGGAACCATCATTTCTCCAACCGTTTCTACCTTGAGCTACAAAGAACAGGCCGCCCTTACGAGAATGAATACATTCACCAAGTTATTGGCCTTGCACAAGGCTCTAGCACCCCGGTCGTAGCCACTAACGATGTAAGGTTTTTACAGAAAGACGACTTCGATGCTCACGAAGCGAGAGTATGTATTAACCAAGGCCGAGTATTAGCCGATCCTAGACGTCCGCGCGATTATTCGAATCAGCAATATCTTCGTACCGAAGACGAAATGGTCGATCTGTTTGATGATATTCCTGAAGCTATCGAGAATACGGTTGAAATTGCCAAACGCTGTAATATGGACTTACGGTTAGGTGAATACTTCTTACCAGAATTCCCTATTCCTGAGGGAATGACGATTGATCAGTATTTTGAGCAAGTATCAAAGGACGGTTTAGAAGAGCGACTTGATCATTTGTATGATCGTAATGCTGATAACTTCGCTGAAGTCCGCAAGCCGTATGATGAGCGTTTACAGATTGAGCTAGACGTTATTAACTCCATGGGGTTCCCGGGTTACTTCCTCATCGTTGGTGACTTCATCCAGTGGTCAAAAGATAACGGTGTACCAGTAGGTCCTGGTCGTGGTTCTGGTGCGGGTTCTTTAGTGGCTTATGCCATGAAAATTACTGATTTGGATCCGCTGGAGTTTGATCTCCTTTTTGAGAGATTCTTGAATCCTGAGCGTGTATCCATGCCCGACTTTGACGTCGACTTCTGTATGGAAGGGCGAGATCGAGTGATTGATTACGTAGCGGAGCGCTACGGGCGTAACAGTGTATCGCAGATTATTACCTTTGGTACCATGGCAGCGAAAGCTGTAATACGAGACGTAGGGCGTGTCTTAAGTCACCCTTATGGCTTCGTTGACAAGATTGCCAAACTGATTCCCTTTGAAGTGGGGATGACGTTGGAGAAAGCTTACGAACAAGAGCCCGAGTTGCCACGGATGTATGAGGAAGATGAAGACTTCCGTGAGGTGTGGGATTTGGCGCGTAAGTTGGAAGGCGTCAAGCGTAACGCCGGTAAACATGCTGGTGGTGTGGTTATCGCACCGAATGATTTAGAAGAGTTTGCGCCACTGTATTGTGATGAAACTGGCGCGAATGTGGTGACTCAGTTCGACAAGGATGATGTTGAAAGTGCTGGCCTGGTGAAGTTTGACTTCTTAGGTTTGCGAACACTCACCATCATCGACTGGGCACTTGAAACCACTAACGGTATTTTAAAGAAAAAAGGCGAAGAGCCAGTCGATATCGCAAAAATTGACACCGAAGATCCTGAAGTCTTTAAGCTGCTCCAAGTCGCCAATACTACCGCTGTATTCCAGCTGGAATCACGGGGTATGAAAGATTTGATTAAGCGGTTAAAGCCAAACCGTTTTGAAGATATTATCGCTCTGGTTGCCTTGTTCCGTCCTGGCCCACTTCAATCGGGCATGGTGGATGACTTCATTCGTCGTAAACATGGTTTGGATAAAGTTTCCTATCCACACCCTGACTATCAGCACGAATGGCTTAAAGAAATTCTTGACCCAACTTACGGCATTATTCTGTATCAAGAGCAGGTAATGCAGATCGCACAGGTCTTAGCGGGTTACTCGCTTGGCGGCGCTGATATTCTTCGTCGTGCGATGGGTAAGAAAAAAGCCGAGGAGATGGAGAAGCAGCGGAGCATTTTTAAAGAAGGCTCTGAGAAGAACGGTGTTGATGGCGATCTTGCCATGAAGATTTTCGACTTGGTAGAAAAGTTCGCGGGTTACGGTTTTAACAAATCACACTCAGCCGCTTATGCCTTAGTTGCTTATCAAACTGCATGGCTCAAAACTCATCATCCGGCATCGTTTATGGCGGCAGTAATGTCGTCGGATATGGACAATACCGATAAGGTTGTGACTTATGTCGAAGATGCTGAGATGCAGGGCATCACCATTACCCCACCAGACGTCAACAAAGGTCAGTATCGATTCTCGGTAGATGAAGAAGGCCGTATTGTTTATGGCATTGGCGCGATAAAAGGTGTGGGTGAAGGCGCAATCGAAAGTATTGTTACAGATCGCGAAGCCAATGGCCCTTACGAAGATTTGTTCGATTTTTGTAGCCGTGTTGATCTGAAAAAAGCCAACCGTCGAGTGCTCGAGTCTTTGATTCGTGCCGGCGCTTTGGATGAATTGGGTCCAAATCGCGCTACTTTGATGGCTTCTCTAGACGAGGCGATTAAAGCTGCCGAACAGTTCAACAAAAGCCAAGAAGTAGGGCAGGACGACTTATTTGGTAGTGTTGTCGCGACAACGGCTAGCGAACAGCATCAGTATGTCCGAGTGAGACCTTGGACTGATGAACAAGTGCTGCAAGGCGAGAAAGATACTCTTGGTCTCTACTTAACAGGTCATCCGATTGATCGTTACGTGCCAGAAATCCAGCAAATGAATGTCACACGCTTACGTGACTTACAGCCTACTGGGCGCGGTAGAACTGCTCGCGTGGCTGGTTTGATAATTGCCATGCGCGTCATGACGACGAAGCGTGGCGATAAAATGGGCATTTTAACCATTGATGATAAGTCAGGCCGGTGTGATGTGACTGTGTATGCCGAAACATTCGAGCGCTATCGTGATGTACTCACCAAAGACAGCGTGGTTGTGATTGATGGCGAAGCCCGCCATGATGATTATTCTGGCGGCACCAGCGTCAGCGCCAACAGCGTTTTATCCTTCGAGCAAGCGCGTGAGCAATATTGCAAGAAAATCGTCATTACTGTATCCGACACCGTTACTGGCCCTGACACCATGACTGAGCTTCACGAAAAGCTCAACCAGCACAAAGACGGCGGCTGTCCAGTCGTGGTCAATTTACAGTATCAGCAAGCCAAGTTATCCGCAGACTATAAACTGTCGCCTGAATGGGCGGTACAGCCCGCTGATGCACTGGTCTTTGCGTTGAAGCATATACCAGGGTGTGTCGAGGCGAGAGTGGAGTACTAGTAGCTCTTACTGTTTTTTGCCATATCGCGGTTTAACCGCGGTATCCAGTGACTTTCTGTAAACCTGATTACCCGAGCTAGTTCTAGTGCTAGTTTTTAACTTGGCTCTGGCTCTTAAAGTTAGCCACACTTGTAAAAATATCCTTCGAAGTTAGTATGTAACGTAAGAATTCGTAGAATAAAGTTACAGGGAGACAGTGCTTTATGGACTATTTTTTGCAAGTTAGCGATGGGTTGGCTATGTTTTGGTGGTTAGTTCCGGTTATATTGATAATCAGCTTTTCCCAATCCCCTTGGTTTAAAGGGCTTCTCGGTGAGTTTCTAGTTAAGTTGATCGCGAAGCTAAGACTTCCAGCGAATATGTACCACAGAATTCACAATGTCACCTTACCTACACCTGATGGAACCACTCAGATTGACCACATTTTTGTATCACGATTCGGAGTCTTTGTTGTTGAAACAAAGTATATGAAAGGATGGATTTTTGGGGGAGAAAAGCAGGCTCAATGGACGCAGAAGATCTACAAGAAATCATTTAAATTTCAGAACCCATTACGTCAGAATTACAAACATTTAGTGGCTCTTGAGTCCATACTTGGCCTGTCGTTTGACGTTATGCACTCGGTTGTTGTTTTTGCAGGTGACAGCACACTCAAGTCGCCTATGCCTGCCAACGTAACCAGTGGTGGTAGCTACATTACATACATCAAATCATTTACTAAGCCAGTGTTAAGTGAGACGAGCATACAAAATATATTGTCAAAGATTGAAACAGAACGGCTGAAACCATCTTGGGAAACCGATCGCCAGCACTTGGAGCGCCTAAGAACACGCTCCGATCTAACTTCAACTCGTCAGTGTCCTAAGTGCGGAGAAGACATGGTTCTTCGTACCGCCAAACGAGGGGGGGCTAAGGGCAGTAAGTTCTGGGGCTGCTCGACCTATCCAAAGTGCAAGGTGGTGCAGAATGTTATCTAGTAATCTATTGCTTTACCCAATGCTTGCTCACGTTTTGTGGGTGGCTTTTTTGTATGTTTTGCTTACGTTGGTGCGTGCGCCGGCGGTGTGGGGTTTTATTCAGTCGAAGAAGGAGTCCTGGGCTGAAATTGAACCGCGTATTAGTGCGAATTTGTCGAATCAGTTTGAGTGGCCGTTGTTCTTTTATGTGATATG
>CATNCP010000028.1 GCA_950096615.1 uncultured Kangiella sp.
ACAGTCGGCATGGCAACCTTAGGCAAAGACACTGGTGGTGCACAATTCTTCATTAACACAGCGCCAAACATACACCTTGACAGTAATTACACTATTTTCGGTAAAGTTATTGATGGTATGGGCGTTGCCATTAAGCTGGAGCAGAATGATAAGGTTATTAAGGCTAATTTAGTTGGAAACTAAATCTTCAAGGCTGTTTTTCGACACTCGTCGAGTTCCTTTCTCTTAGATGTGTAAGAGAAAGGAACCAAAGAGAAGCACACCCCAATATTGAGGTCATTCAAAGAATGACTCCCTGTGTTACTCTTAAAATATTTAACGCACCAGAGTTTACAGCACGTCCTTGTGCTGAAAACTCTTATCAAAATCATCCACGATTTTGATTGCTATATTTTCAGAGCCACACAGCTCAATATTATGGGGATAACTGGTGCTATCCGGTAATTCTCTGCTACAAAATATTTCAGTCACTACATTGTTGCTTATGATCGTAGTTTTTTGCTCGCGCAAAAAATGAACATTAGAAAATATTAAGGTGAATTACAAAAACAACTCCATGACAATATCACACCGATGATAATCCACACGTGATTCGTGGTTGATGAATTCTTTAAAGCCTAGGCTTTGATACAGTTTCATGGCGGGGGTGAGTTTACGGTTTGATTCTAGAAACAAGCGTTTACAGCCACGCTTTTTAGCTTCTTCAATCACGGCTAGGGCTAATAGTTTGCCGACGCCACTGCCTTGGTTGCCTTCTAAGACACCCATCTTTGATAGCTCATATTCGTCGTCTGCCCACTTTTTTAGGGCGCAGGCGGCGATGATCTGGCCGCTTTCGGTATTTCGTGCGAAGAGTATTTGTCCGCCAGTATCGATGAGGTATTTTTTTGGATCGTTGAGAACGCGCTGATCTTCTGCTTCAACTTCAAAATATTTCTCTATCCACGCTTGGTTGATAACTTTAAAGTCTTCAGCTAACTCTGGCGTAAAAGGAATGATGTCGATAGTGGATTTGGTCATAGTTATGGATCTCGAAATATCAAACGGCTATGCTAAGATGCAATCAGTAAATCATAATTAAAGAGAACAAAGAATGGAACTATTTACTATCGAAAACCTATTTACCTTAGGTATGTTGATCGTGCTTCAGGCGGTTTTAGGCTTCGACAACTTGTTATACATCTCCCTAGAATCTAAGCGAGCACCGCTGGAACAGCAAAAGAAAGTTCGTTGGTTTGGTATCGGTTTAGCGGTAGTCCTGCGTATCGTTTTATTGTTCTTACTGGTGAAGTTACTAGATTATGTCAAAGACACGCTGTTCACCATTAACTGGGAAGGTGTGGTGACGGGAACCTTTAATCTCGAAAGCATCATTGTCTTATTTGGTGGTGTTTTTATTATGTACACCGCGGTTAAAGAGATCTGGCACATGATGGCGCTGGAAGTTGGCGACGGTAAGGAGCGTAAACCTCAATCAGCGGGTAAGGTTATTTTCCTAATCGTGCTCATGAACTTGGTCTTTTCATTCGATTCGATCTTAAGCGCCATGGCGTTAACCGATAACTTCTGGATTATGGCGATTGCGATTATCTTAAGTGGTATTGCTATGATTTGGCTGGCGGATACCGTATCAGCGTTCTTGCAAAAGAACCGTATGTTTGAAGTATTAGGCTTATTCATCTTATTGGTTGTCGGCATTATGCTACTCGCTGACGGTGGCCATAAATCTGAATTACACTTCTTCGGCTACCCGATTGAACCAATGAATAAAGCGACTTTCTACTTCGTGATAGCGGTAATGGTACTGAGCGATATCGTGCAATCCAAATACCAAAAGACCCTTATGAAGAAAAAAGAAGCCGCGGCAAAAGCGAAAGCCGAGCAAGAAGCCCAAGAAGATATTCTGTAGTTAGCGGTGGACTGACAAGATCGAATGATTAAAGTCGTAATCGTTACATTATCTGCACTAGTTTGCTTTAGTTGTACTGAACTAAAGCAAACTCAGACCTTGGATATTGAAGCGGTAACCAGGCAACCCACTAAATACAATGATGCGACTCTTAGTATAAGAGGCCAGTTTCTCATGCGGGAAGACGGCAGTAGTATTTTATATCAAGGCGATGGTGTCGATTACTTGGATGTGGTCTTTGATTCAAAAGAAGCTGCAAACCAAATACAGGGTCAAGACTATAATGAACAATGTGTTATCGCTTCAGGCATGTTTATGACGTATGGCAATGACTATATAGGGGCTGGCAAGTCGTCTGGAGATTATGGTTTACTCAAGATGTCAGACATCAGATCTTGTTAAGTAAGTACATCAATAATAAAAAAGCCCGCTTATGTAGCGGGCTTTTTTGTTGCAACGGTTTAAAATCAAAGCATCGGCTTTAAGTATTTACCGGTATAACTGCCTTTTTCTTTGGCGACGTCTTCAGGTGTGCCAGTAGCGATGATTTGCCCACCTTTGCTGCCGCCTTCTGGGCCTAAATCGACAATCCAGTCAGCAGTTTTGATAACGTCGAGGTTGTGCTCGATAACAACAACTGTGTTGCCATGATCGCGTAGACGATGCAGGACTTTGAGCAGTTGATTGACGTCGTGGAAGTGTAGACCTGTTGTTGGCTCGTCGAGAATGTAGAGCGTTTGGCCTGTGTCGCGCTTCGATAATTCACGCGAGAGCTTAACCCGTTGTGCTTCACCGCCTGAAAGAGTCGTCGCGGCTTGGCCGAGCTTGATGTATGACAAGCCGACGTCCATTAAGGTTTGCAGTTTACGCGCCACCGCTGGGATCGCGTCGAAGAACTCACGTGCGTCTTCGACAGTCAGCTCCAACACTTGATGAATGTTTTTGCCTTTATACAAGACTTCCAAAGTTTCACGGTTATAGCGTTTGCCTTTACACACATCACAAGCCACATAAACATCCGGCAAGAAGTGCATTTCGACCTTAATCACGCCATCGCCCTGACAAGCTTCGCAACGTCCGCCTTTGACGTTGAAACTAAAACGTCCAGGCTTGTAACCACGAGCACGTGACTCTTGCGTACCAGAGAACAGTTCGCGAATCGGTGTGAAGATTCCCGTATAGGTCGCTGGGTTCGAACGCGGCGTTCGGCCAATCGGGCTTTGGTCAATATCAACCACTTTATCGATATGCTCTAGGCCGTCAATCGAGTCATAAGCCTTCGGCTGTAAACTCGATTTATTAATTTTACGGGCAACGATAGGGTAGAGCGTATCGTTGATTAGTGTTGATTTACCTGAACCAGAAACACCGGTAATACAAGTTAATAAGCCCACCGGTAAGTCGAGGCTGACTTCGTTTAAGTTGTTGCCGGTCGCGCCTTTGAGCGAGATAAATTTCTTTTTATCCGCTTGAGTGCGCTCTTGTGGCACTTCGATTTTTAAATCGCCTGTCAGGTATTTGGCGGTTAAAGAATCCTTTTTCTTTAAGATGTCTTTCAGTTCGCCAGCGGCTACAACTTCGCCGCCATGAACGCCTGCGCCAGGACCTATGTCTACCACATAGTCTGCCGCGCGAATTGCATCTTCATCGTGCTCGACCACGATGACGGTGTTGCCTAGATCGCGAAGGTGAATCAATGTTTTGAGCAGTCGATCATTATCGCGTTGATGTAAACCAATCGACGGTTCGTCCAAAATATACATCACGCCAACGAGCCCCGCGCCAATTTGGCTGGCAAGTCGAATACGTTGAGCTTCACCGCCCGAAAGCGTGTCTGCGCTACGCTCCAGCGTTAAGTAATCGAGGCCAACATTGACTAGGAAGCCCAGGCGGTCACAAATTTCTTTTAAGACTTTGGCGGCAATTTCACCGCGTTGTCCAGGGAGGTCGAGTTTATTAAAGTAATTGTAACTGTCTTCAATCGACCAGCGTGTAATCTCAGGAAGCGCGGTGCTTTCAATAAATACGTTGCGCGAGCTTTCGTTCAAGCGAGTACCGTCACAGCTGGAACAGCTTTGTGTGGTCATGTATTTCTGTAACTCTTCACGAACTGCGCTGGATTCAGTTTCATGGTAGCGACGCTGCATATTCGGGATAATGCCTTCGAAACGATGCTTACGCTGATAGTTATCACCACGATCATTGCTGTATTCAAAGTTAATCTGGGTGGTGCCGCTGCCGTGTAAAATAACTTTCTGGGTTTTCTTGTCAAGGCTGCTCCACGGCGCTTCAATATCGAATTTGTAGTGCTTAGCCAAAGACTTCAGCATGTGGAAATAATAGACGTTTCGACGATCCCAGCCACGAATGGCTCCGCCAGCTAACGAAATATCTTCGTTAGTAATGATTTTGTCAGGGTCAAAGAATTGGTCGACGCCCAAGCCATCACACGTAGGGCAAGCGCCCGCTGGGTTGTTGAAGGAGAAAATACGTGGCTCAAGTTCTTGAATCGAGTGACCACACGCAGGGCAGGCGTATTTTGCCGAGAAAACCATTTCTTCAGCGTCTTTGTCTGAATTATCCATCGCGGCTACTCGCGCGATACCGTCCGCTAATTCAAGCGCAGTTTCGAATGACTCTGCTAAACGTTGCTGTAAGTCTGGTTTAACTTTGAAGCGATCGACAATAACTTCAATTGTATGTTTTTTGCGTAGCTCTAGTTCTGGCGGATTCGCTAGCTCATGGACTTCGCCATCGATTCGCGCACGCACAAAGCCTTTGGCTTGAAGCTCTTGCATCAACTGAATATGCTCGCCTTTGCGGTTTTGAACCACTGGCGCTAACAGCATCAGTTTTTCACCGGCTTCACGCTCTAACACTAAATCAACCATTTGACTAATCGTCTGAGCTTGTAGCGGTAGCTGGTGCTCAGGGCAGTGCGGCGTGCCGACACGTGCGAATAACAAACGCAGGTAATCATAAATCTCAGTGATAGTACCGACCGTTGAGCGCGGGTTGTGCGAGGTCGATTTCTGCTCGATCGATATCGCTGGCGATAACCCTTCGATGTGCTCGACATCTGGCTTTTCCATCAATGATAGGAACTGGCGTGCATAAGCAGAAAGAGACTCAACGTAACGACGCTGACCTTCGGCATACAAAGTATCAAAGGCTAGTGAGGACTTACCTGAGCCGGAAAGGCCAGTGATCACTATCAGCTTGTCACGTGGAAGGGTTATATCAATGTTCTTGAGGTTGTGGGTTTTTGCACCGCGGACGTCTATGGTATCCATCAAGCTCCTACTGCTCTACATTCAGTTGTTGTCGCATTTCGTAGTTTGTACTGCTAATGATAGGAATATCACAGCTGTCAAACCTATTGTGCGTTGTCGGGCGTGAAATATATATCAGCACAAGCTGACAAGCCCTAGTGATAAAAGAAAATAAATTTGGTCTTTACGCCATAAAATGCGAGAATCACAAACCGTTAACTATAGCGTGAAATGAGGCCTTGCGAAAAGCCTTTTAGAGATTATTAACTGATTCAACTATGAAGTCCTCACCACTAACCTCTGTAGAACGTCGTTCCGCGGTTTCTCTAGCCAGTATCTTTGCCCTACGCATGTTGGGGTTGTTCATGCTATTGCCTGTAATTCGTATTCTTGGTGCGGATTTAGAAGGCGCGACACTGCCATTACTAGGCTTGGCGCTGGGTATCTATGGTTTGTCGCAAGCGATTCTCCAGTTACCGCTAGGGCTTCTGTCCGACAAGATCGGCCGCAAGCCTGTGATTTATGGTGGCTTGTTGGTATTTATTGCAGGTAGTTTGGTCGCCGGTTTCTCGGACACCATCTGGGGACTTATCGCTGGCCGTGCGCTACAAGGCGCTGGGGCCATAGCCAGTGCCGTGATGGCATTAGCCGCTGACTTAAGTCGCCCCGAGCAGCGTTCTAAAATGATGGCCATGATCGGCGGCAGTATTGGCTTGGCCTTTGCTATTTCGTTAATTCTAGGGCCTATTTTAAGTGAGTGGCTGTCGTTACAGGGCTTGTTCTTTGTCATTGCCGCTTTGGCTTTCATTGCTCTTATTGTCGCGGTGACAGTCGTTCCTCGTGGCGAGCAAGCGAGCAAAGTCCATCTGAATTTGAGTTTCGGCGAGCGTTGGCGCCATGTGACGGCGAAAGGCCGAATTTTTGTTCTTGCCTTGGCCGTTTTCGTGATCCACTGGTCACTGGTTGCAGTTTTTATGATCGTGCCGGAGAAACTTGAGCAAAGTGGTTATGAATTGGCGCAGCATTCGTGGATTTACTTAACCGTTTTAGTGTTATCGATCGCGTTGATGGTACCGATGATGCTTGGTGCTGAACGTAAGAAAATGCATCGCCAGATTATGCAGTTAGCGTTCGCGGTGATTGTGTTAGCGCTAGCAAGCCTATTTACGGGCTTTACGCATATAGCCTTTTGGTTAGTGGTGCTGACATTATTCTTCGCAGGCTTTAATTTGTTAGAAGCTAAGCTACCGTCTACGGTTTCTAATCTATTCGGTTCGCAGTATCGCGGGACTGCCCTTGGTGTTTTTAGTACCAGCCAATTCTTAGGCGCTTTCCTAGGCGGCAGCGTGACTGGCTACCTACTCCCTAAGCTTGGTGTTGATGGGATTTTGACCATGAATATCGTGTTGGCGGTGATGGCTGGAGTCGCTTTGACCTTTTTAGGCAAGTTACCTGAAATTGAGAAAGTCACCGTCAAGTTGAACTCAAATGAAGAAAATTCGAGCAAGAATGCCCAAATATCGGCATTAAAGATGCCTGGAGTGCTCGAAGCGATTGCGAATGACGGTGAAGGCAAGGTATATTTACAAGTTGATAAATCTAAAGTCCAGCAAAAGGATTTGTTGTCGTTAGGGACTGTTGAGCGTTAATAAGCCGCAGCCCACGTAGCCAAAATGAAGGCTAATTGTTAAAGAATTTATAAAGATAGGAGTATTACATGGCCAGTCGTGGCGTTAATAAAGTTATTTTAGTTGGTAATCTTGGTAAAGACCCTGAAATTCGCTACACAGCGGATGGTCGTGCAATCGCTAACATTACGGTTGCAACCTCTGAAACATGGAAAGATAAGAACTCAGGTCAGCAGCAAGAAAAAACCGAATGGCACCGTGTGGTGATTTTCGGCAAGTTAGCTGAAATTGCCGGTGAATATCTACGAAAAGGCTCGCAAGTTTACTTTGAGGGTAAATTGCAAACGCGTAAATGGCAGGATCAATCTGGTCAAGACAAGTACACCACTGAAGTTGTGGTTGATATTAATGGGCAGATGCAGATGTTAGGTGGTCGTAGTGGTGGGGGCGGAGATACCTCTTTCGGTAATAACTCACGTCCGCAGCAGCAAAACCAACAGCCACAACCAGCCCCTGCTATGGATGATGATTTTGATGACGATATTCCGTTCTAATCGAGAGTCATCCTAGTAACATATTTTTACGTTAGAATTAGTATAAGTAAGATTAGCTGGAGTTAAGGAGATAATAATGAGCTATCAAGATATTGAACAACAAGAGTCTGCGGTTAGCCGTACAGGCTTAGGCGATCGCGCGAAATTTATTACGAAGACTTATAACCATTTGCTAGGGGCAATTTTTGCTTTCGTCGCCATTAGCTTCTACTTTTATCAGTCTGGTATTTCTCAGGCCATCGCGCAATGGGTCTTCTCATTCGGCGCGGGCTGGATGGTTTTACTGGGTGGTTTTATTGCCGCAAGTTGGGCCGCGACACACTTAGCGCATACGTCTCAATCTAAGGTAACTCAATACTCAAGTCTGATAGGGTTTGTGATTGCTGAGGCAATTATTTTTGCCCCTATGCTTTTAATCGCGGCGAATTACGCTAGCAGCGTTATTCAAAGTGCAGCGACGGTGACTTTGGTTGGTTTTGGTATCTTGACGGCTATCGTTTTCTACACACGTAAAGACTTTTCATTTTTACGCGGTATCTTAATGTGGGCGGGCGGTCTAGCACTATTGGCTATTGGCGCGGCGTTCATTTTCGGTTTCCAGCTAGGCACTTGGTTTAGCGTAGGAATGATTGGCTTGGCTGGTGCAGCAATCCTTTATGATACCTCAAACGTTCTACATCATTATCCTGAAGATCGTTATGTTGGTGCTTCTCTACAGTTGTTTGCCAGTGTCGCGATGATGTTCTGGTATGTACTTCGTTTGTTTATGTCAGGCGATGAGTAACTACTGATAAGTTATAAAAAAGCGGCTTCTGAGCCGCTTTTTTATTGTCTGGAGTTTACTCTGAGGAGCTTTCTTTACCCTCTCGGCTGATTTCTTCTGACTTACTGTCCAAATACTCAGCCATTTGTGCCTCTCGTGCTTTAAGTTTTTCATAACTTTTTTTGAGCTCTTCTTCTACTTCAGCATTATCGGCATGCTTAATGGCCTCTTTAGCTTGCTCCATTCGCTCAATAAGTTCTTCGTGTTGCTTCTTCATTTCATCAAGTTTGCCAGCCTTGTCAGCTTTATCAAAGATGACATCTTCTGGTTTATCCGTTTCTTTCTTGATGCGATTATTGCGCTCTTTCGGAATAAAGGTTTGCTCATTGACTTGTCGTTGATTCATAAAGGTCGGTGACACAATTTCTACACCAGCTTTATGGAGTGCATCGAGTACGCACTTATTCAGTGCTGAGCGTGATGACAGTGTCGTTTTTAGGTCTTTGGCTAGGCCATGAACCTTATAAACAATGGAGTAATCACCCAGTGAGTCAATATAAACAAAGGGCTTATCGAGAGCTGCGGCTTCAGCGGCCTTAATCAGTATTGGCTCAATGATAGAGTGATCAACGTCATAACCTAGAGATAACTGGGTAGAAATAATGGTGCCGTCACTATGCATTACGGTGACTGGGTTGGTTGCTAAGAAAAGGTTGGGTAAGGTGATTAAATCGCGATCTATGCTCTGTAATTCGGTGTGTAACAGTCCACGTCCAGAGACGCGGCCAAACATATCCTTAACTTCAATGAAGTCACCCGTTTTAAAGTTTCGAACAGATCGTAGCCAAATCCCCGCCATAATATTGCCCAAAAATGTCGCTGAACTGAGGGCAATAGAGGCTGAAAGGACAATTCCTATTAAGGATATGATTTGATTTTTGATGTTGTCTTTTATGGGTAAAGCGATGACGAAAATGATGATCAGCAACAATATAAAAAGAATATTGGTGATCTGCTTCTGCAGTACTAGGTTGCTTCTTTTTTTATCGCTAAGGCTGAAAGCTTTTTGCAGGCCTTGATATAAGATAAAACCTATCGATAGAACCGCTATAGGCCATAAAATACCGGATAAATCAAAGTGGAACGAATCTAGCATTGTGAAATCCTTGAGTGATGATTATCTCAATCATAGAGAATTGCAGGAATCATGCAACCACGACCATTGGCTTATGCTTATGATAGAAACAGGTTAATTAACATTATTAACAATGCTGGGGATTGTGAGGTAGGAGAATTATACTTTTATACAAGGTATAAAAAAGGGCGCTCGAAAGCGCCCTTAGTCTTCGTATGAGTTACTCTTTTGGAGAGAACTTAGAATACGTACTGGAAGCGAACTGCGATAGCGTTACCATCTTTATCAACGCCACCTTCAGTCAAGTCACCTTGAACGTAGTTAACGCCAACGCGAACCGCTTTGCTTGCGTAGTAGTTTAAGCCAAGAGTGAAGGCATCAGCTTCGTCTGAACCTGGCTCATAGTGACTGAAACGCCCCAAAATTTCCCAGGCACCATTATCACCTTTTGGCGATACGCGCTTGAATTTACCTTTGCTGTATGGACGCGACTCACCTGTTAATACGTAACCGAACTGAGCGTAGTAACCTGAGATATCAGTATCAGCGTTGATACCGCCGTCTACTTCTGCGTCGAAGTACTCAGCTTGTGCGTGGAAAGGACCAGCAGCGTAAGCAACTTCGAAGTTGTAAGCTGTGATGCTTTCGCCAACGATAGTACCTGAACCGACTTTCTCGTCAGCAGTGTGGATTTCTAAACGCTGGTCAGCGTCTTTATATTCGTTACCTGCTAAACGGCTTTGACGGTAACCGAAACCTAAGTGGAAAACTTCATCCTTAGTAACCATTGGAGCGAAAGTCATACGGCCTGTAACGCCAGTAGCAATGTTGCCACCTTCGTCACCATGGTCATACAAACCAACCATCCATGTGAACTCGTTGCTGAATGAGCCTAAAGATGCACCGTAGTTCTTGCCTGGAGCAAGCGCGTTAGTGACCATCGTGCGCTCGATAGCTGTGATGTCTTTAGACGATGTTTGCTCTTCAAGACCGAAAGGCTCTTTGTGCTTACCAAGAACCAGCTCAAGATCGTCCCAACCGTTGTACTGGATGTAAGCGTCGCTAAGGCCAGTCTCGCCATCATCTTTAAAGTCGCCTTGTACTTTCGCTTCCCAGTTACCGAACTCACCGCTAACGTAAATACGAGCACGACGTAATTCTGAGTCAGAACCTGAGCCAGTGTTACCTGTAAATGCTTCGTCATCGAACCAGTCGATGTCATACATTAAACGACCGCCAACTTTAATGCTTACGTCGTCAGTCTTGAATTTTGCGCCGCCACCAGCTTTAGCTTTTACTTCAGTTTCTGCGAAAGCTGGAGTAGAAATTACAGCTGCTACAGCTACTGCTAATAATTTTAATTTCATTGTCATCTCCAAAAAGAGGGTTTTATTAAAAGACGATGAGGATTTTACGGTCATTATATGACAGTTACATGACAGAAACGCTAAGGGTTTGTGAAACAGACCTTATAACGGAAACTTTATCCTTATTTCTTAATCATCAGTTACTTATATATCGGCTGTCATAATTCTTGGTGAATATTACCGGACTTTAACAATAGTGTCATATTGCTTACTTATAATTTGCGCATGATTATAGAAATGGTTTGCCATGAGTACCTCAATAAAAGACACCACGCGTAAGCTGTTAGACCAGCAGACGCAAAGTGGTAAGCATAAAAGGCGCAAGATAAATGACCTATTAGCTCGCTACGGTATAGCGGTAGGCGGTATGTCAGTTATTGTTGCGGTTGTTCTTATCTGTTTTTACCTATTATGGGTTGTTTTACCAATTTTTAAGCCAGCTTCGGTGGAACTCGAAAAGGATTATTCGTGGTCTCAGCAACAGTTAATGCATTTAGAGGTGGAGGAGTACGGTGAAATTGCCTTTGGTTTGGGCGCTAACGGCTCAATGCAATTTACCGATGTTGAAACAAATCAACCGATTGCTGACTTTGAGCTGCCCCAACAGCAAAATATTACAGCGTTTGCGCAGTTGGATCTAAAAGGCATGATGGCCATTTCTTATGCAGATGGTAGTGTGCAGTTACTGCAGCAAGACTACGCTATCAGCTATCCAGACAACCAACGACAATTAACCCCAAGCATCCAGTATCCTTTTGGTGAAGATGCAGTGTCTTTCGCAGATACTGAAGTAAGGTTGCTGAACGGAAAAATGTGGGAAGATGGTTTATTACTGGCTGGCGTGACCAATGATAACCAGGTTATTACTAAGGAATATTATGTTGAGCAGTCTTTTCTGGGGGAAGGGTTAGAGCTGGATGAGGCAAATTCAGCCACTATCCAGTTAAACTTTAAGCCTGAGTATCTGCTAGCGACGCAAGGGCCGGACTGGTTATATGCCATAGGCAAGCAGGGCCAGATGAGTGCGTACCGCTTTAAGTCGGGTGAGTGGAAGCTACAAGAAACTAAGCAGCTGACTCAAAACGGCGTGGAAGTCACTCAGGCAAACTTTTTGTTGGGCCAAGTTTCTTTAATGATAGGCGATTCCAATGGTGTGGTCAGCCAATGGTTCCAGGTTACTGATGAGGATAACGTTTCTACCTTAACCAATATCAGAGACTTCAAATTATCGGACAACCCTATTGCTCTATTTATACCTGAAGTAAGACGAAAAGGCTTTATTGCAGCTGATAACGCTGGTGAAGTTGGTATTTTCTACACCACTTCTGAGCGCCTTTTGGAGCAGTTTAGTTTTGGGCAGCCGATTCAGGCACTATCAATCAACTCTCGCAGCAATAAGTTGTTAGTAGTTGGTAAAGATGGTCTAGCGAATACTTTCTTTATTGAAAATGAGCACCCTGAAATTTCATGGTCTTCGTTGTGGAACCAGGTCTTCTACGAAGGTTATAAAGAGCCGACCTTCACTTGGCAGTCGTCAGCCTCGACTAATGATTATGAGTCTAAATTCTCGTTAATGCCATTAAGCTTCGGTACTTTAAAAGCAGCGTTTTACGCCATGCTATTCGCGGTTCCGTTAGCGATATTTGGAGCTATTTTTACGGCGTATTTTATGGCGCCAAAAATGCGCTCAATGGTCAAGCCAACCGTTGAAATTATGGAAGCTTTACCAACGGTTATTTTGGGTTTCTTGGCCGGTTTGTGGTTAGCTCCGATTATTGAGGAAACCTTAGTTGGTTTCTTGTTAACCATTATCTTGTTACCAATATTCACCATACTTTTTGGCTTAGCTTGGAATAAAGCGCCAGGCAGCATTCGCCACAGGATCCCTGATGGATGGCAGGCAGCGTTATTGCTCCCTGTGATTGTGCTTGGAACAGTGTTTTCTTTTTGGATTGGTGAGCCTGTCGAAGCCTGGTTGTTTGATGGTGATATGCCTCGTTGGTTAGATGCTAATGGCTTTAACTATGACCAGCGTAATTCGTTAGTGGTTGGTTTAGCGATGGGCTTCGCGGTGATTCCAACTATCTTCTCTATTACTGAAGACGCAATCTTCAGTGTACCTAAACATTTAACCAACGGCTCTTTGGCATTGGGGGCAAGTCAGTGGCAGACATTGACTCGAGTGGTGCTTCCAACAGCAAGCCCAGGTATTTTTTCTGCGTTAATGATTGGCCTAGGCCGTGCGGTAGGTGAAACCATGATTGTTCTGATGGCAACAGGTAATACACCAGTAATGGATATGAATATCTTCGAAGGTATGCGCACCTTGTCTGCAAATATTGCGGTTGAGATGCCTGAGTCTGAGGTGGGCAGTTCTCACTATCGAGTCTTGTTCCTGGCTGCATTTGTACTGTTCTTATTCACCTTTGCATTTAACACCATTGCGGAAGTGGTTCGTCAACGTTTGCGTAATAAATACGGTTCACTGTAGGAGGAATGAACGATGAGTAAAAAATTCTTTAACAGTGGACAACATTGGGTTTGGTTAAACGCCGGGGCGATCAGTATTTCTATCATTATGGTCGTCGGTCTATTACTACTTATTGCTGTGCGCGGATTGAGCCACTTCTGGCCAGCAGAAGTAAAAACCTTTGAAGTGGTTCAAGAAAAAGAAACCGTTCAAGTTATGGGTGAAATCCACAACATTGAAGATGATATTCAAGATGGTTTAGAGCGTAAACAATACCTGTTGAAGATGGGTAATCGTGATGTTTATGGCTTAGACTTTAAATGGTTGGACGTTAAGAGTATTACCGACACCACAGTTAATGAAGACGCTATTGTTGTTGAGCGTCGTGAGTGGGGTAATCTGTATGGCTTTCTGACATCAGTGACCAAAGACGGCACTGTTTATAAGGAAGACCCAGAAGCGCTACAGGATATTATTGAGCGGGCCTTGGAGATTCACGGAGAAATTCGTGATATTGAGACAGGCGATATCGGCGCTATTAATTATGCGATGGAACAGCTTCGTTTAGATCAGCGTCTGTTAGAGCTCGACGATGAGCTAACGGAAGAAGCTCAAGCAGAACTTGATAAGCAAAGAGCTGAGTTGCAAGAAGAGTTCTTGAGTTATCAAGAGCAACTGCAAGAGCTGTATGCTGACATCAAGCGAGATACAGCTCAGTTTACTCTAATCGGTGGTGAGACAATCACTTTAACCGCAGGCAATATTGTTCGAGCATTCCAGCCAAATCAGATGGGTTTCTGGGCAAAGCTTGGCCATTACTTCTCGAAAATTGGTGAGTTTATTTTTGATGAGCCAAGAGAAGCGAATACCGAGGGTGGTGTGTTCCCTGCAATCTTTGGCACGGTATTGATGGTATTGCTGATGTCGATTGTAGTAACTCCTCTTGGCGTTGTCGCAGCCGTTTACATGCGTGAATACGCTAAGCAAGGACCGCTAACTCGTACCATTCGCATTGCGGTCAATAACTTAGCGGGCGTTCCATCCATTGTTTACGGTGTGTTCGGTTTAGGATTTTTCGTGTACTTCTTGGGCGGTTCAATTGATGAACTGTTCTACCCAGAGGTCAGCCCATCTCCGATGTTTGGTACGCCTGGTTTGATTTGGGCATCGTTGACTTTAGCGTTGCTGACATTACCCGTTGTGATTGTCTCTACTGAAGAAGGCTTGGCGCGTATTCCGAAATCAATCCGTGAAGGTAGCTTGGCGCTAGGTGCAACGAAGTTTGAAACTTTGCGTAAAACGGTATTGCCGATGGCAAGTCCTGCGATGATGACTGGTTTGATTTTAGCGGTAGCTCGCGCTGCTGGTGAGGTGGCTCCGTTAATGTTAGTTGGTGTTGTGAAGCTGGCGCCAACTTTACCGCTAGACGCTAATGCGCCGTTCCTACATTTAGAGCGTAAATTTATGCACCTTGGTTTCCATATTTATGACGTTGGATTCCAAAGCCCGAACGTCGAAGCTGCTCGTCCGTTAGTTTATGCGACAGCATTACTCTTAGTATTGATCATTATTTTATTAAATATTGCAGCTATTAAGATCCGTAATAACCTGCGCGAAAAATATAAATCGCTTGAGCAGTAAAGAATTCCATTGAGGTAATTGAAATGACACAAGTATTGGAAGAAAAGACCATCGAACAGCGCTTAGCAGAAGAGAAGATTTCTATTGAAGTAGAAAAGCTCAATTTGTTCTACGGAGATAAACAAGCGCTTTATGACATCGATATGAAAATACCTGAGAAGAAGGTGACGGCTTTTATCGGCCCTTCTGGTTGTGGTAAGTCAACGCTACTGCGTTGCTTTAACCGTATGAACGACTTGGTCGATATTGCACGAACGCAAGGTGATATCAATATACATGGCAACAACATTAATAAGCCAGGTATTGATGTTGCTGAGTTGCGTCGTAACGTTGGGATGGTATTTCAGAAGCCAAACCCGTTCCCTAAGTCGATTTATGAAAACATTGCTTATGGTCTTCGCTTGCAGGGAATTAACAAGCGCCGAGTGCTCGATGAAGTGGTTGAGTGGGCGTTAAAAGGCGCAGCGCTTTGGGACGAAGTTAAAGATCGTTTGCACGAAAATGCGTTAGGTATGTCCGGTGGTCAGCAACAGCGTTTATGTATTGCTCGCGCTATCGCTGTTCAGCCAGAGGTTTTATTACTGGATGAGCCAGCGTCAGCATTGGACCCAATTTCAACATTAAAAATTGAAGAGTTAATTCACGAACTTAAGAATGATTACACCATTGTTATCGTAACGCATAACATGCAACAAGCAGCTCGTGTATCCGATTACACTGCGTTTATGTATATGGGCGATATGGTAGAGTTTGATCAAACTGATACAATCTTTACTAACCCATCGCAGAAGAAAACCGAAGACTATATTACTGGTCGCTACGGTTAAGAAATAACTAATTGAGGTAATGAACGATGGATACTGAAGATTTAGGACAACATATTTCTAAGCAATTCAATCAGGACTTGGAAAATATCCGCGAAGAAGTTTTAGCGATGGGTGGCTTGGTTGAAGAGCAGTTAACCAAAGCATTAGAAGCATTAAATCAGCATGACGTTGAGCTGGCAAATGACGTTATCGCAAATGATGACAAGGTTAATGACTTTGAAATTAATATTGATGAAGCTTGTGTCAAAATTTTGGCAAAGCGCCAGCCAGCTGCGAGTGATTTACGCTTGGTGTCGACGGTACTTAAAACCATTACGGATTTAGAGCGAGTCGGTGATGAAGCTGAAAAAATTGCACGTATGGCGGTGGATATTGCTGAAACCAAAGACGCTTCACCGCTTAATGGTAAATTGCATTATGGTGCGTTACAGCACTTAGGCAGCTTGGTCAAAACTATGTTGCATGAAGCTTTGGATTCATTTGCCAGAATGGACACAGAGTCTGCGGTTAAAGTCGCTAAGAAAGATAAAAAAGCAGACGAAGAGTATGATGCGATTTCGCGTCAGCTTATGACCTATATGATGGAAGAGCCACGTAGCATTTCACAGGTGTTGGATTTCTTGTGGGCGGCGCGGGCTTTAGAGCGTATTGGTGATCATGCTCACAATATTTGTGAGTACATTGTCTACTTAGTTCAAGGCCAAGATGTACGTCACTTGACCTGGGACGAAATACACAGACTGGTAAAAAAGCGTAACTAACTGGTAATAGCCTGTAACTAAGGCTATTATCCGTGTAAAAAGGAGTCTATACAGTTAATGAGTGCCAATATTCTCATATTAGAAGATGAACGAGACATCCGTGAGATGTTAGCGTTCTGCATGTCTCAAGCGGGTTATGAGGTTGAGCAAGCGGCAACAGCAGAGCGGGTGTTTGGTTTAATCAAGGACGGCTACAAGCCTGACTTGTTTTTAGTGGATTGGATGCTGCCAGGAGCTTCTGGTATAGAGCTGACGAAAAAACTGAAAAAAGATCCAGATATGCAGTCAGTGCCAGTGATCATGTTGACTGCACGCGGCGAGGAAGATGACCGAGTTCAAGGATTAGAAGTTGGAGCCGATGATTATGTGGTGAAACCTTTTTCACCCCGCGAGCTTCTAGCTCGTGTTCAAGCGGTATTACGTCGTAGTGGCTTAGCGGCACAAGCCAGCGAGCAGCTATCGCACGGTTCTATTCAGATAGACACAGCGAGTCATCGAGTATTAATTAGTGGCTCAGAGGTTCACCTAGGTCCGACAGAATATAAAATTCTGCATTTCTTTATGAGTAATCCGGAGCGCGTATTTTCACGAGGCCAGTTGTTAGATTCTGTGTGGGGACAGCAGGTGGTGGTAGAAGAGCGAACCGTCGACGTTCATATTCGTCGCTTACGCAAGGTATTGGCTGAACACCAAGTAGAAAATTACGTGCAAACCGTTCGAGGTTCTGGTTACCGATTTTCAAGTAAATAAGGCATTCGCCCATGTGGACTAACCGTTACTGGCAGGCAGAATTTTGGACATTAACTTTTATTATTGTCGTAATGGGCTTGATTGGATCATTATTCGATCGAGCCGCTGCTTGTATTGCAGTGATTATTCTGGCTTACCTTGTTTGGAACTTGATACAGCTTTCTAGGCTTTATAAATGGTTAGTTAAGTCGCGATCTTTATATCCACCATCGGCGCCTGGCATTTGGGGTGAAATCTTTAATCATCTTTATGTGTTACAACGCAAAAACCGCAAAGAACTCAAAAAGCTCAAAGGGATTATTTCTGAGTTTAGGGCTTCTACCTCTGCTTTAAGAGAGGGCGCGCTTATTATCAGTAACCAAGGCGAAATCCGTTGGTTCAATAAAGCGTCGGAGAAACTTTTGGGCTTAAAAGCCAGTACGGATATCGGACAACGTTTATTTAACTTACTGCGCCACCCGAGCTTTATCGAATACGAACAAGCTCGAGATTATGAGAAGCCATTGACGATCCACTCTCCTGCAAATGACAAGTTGATCTTGAACATCCATATCACACCTTATAATAATGACCAGCGTTTGGTGATGATTCGTGATGTAACTGAAAAACATCACTTGGAGCGAGTGCGTCAGGACTTCGTTGCAAACGTATCCCACGAGTTACGCACACCATTGACGGTGATTAATGGTTACTTAGAGATGTTAGATCCTGATATGTACCCAGAGCTCACCACTGTTGAGAAGCCACTGCAAATGATGCGTCAGCAGGCATTAAACATGGGGCATCTCGTGGATGACTTACTGTTGCTATCGAGGCTTGATGGAAAAGAGCCGGTTCAAAATGGCGCGCCTCAAGAGGTCGACATTAATATTATGCTTGATAGCCTCTGCGCTGAAGCACGAGTGCTAAGCGGTGATAAAAACCAAACCATTCTTTTCCACTCTCACAGCAACCAAACGTTAACGGGATCTGAGAAACAATTACGCAGCGCTTTCTCGAATCTAGTCTTTAATGCCGTACGCTACACTCAGAAAGATGGAAGGATTGATATTTACTGGAAAGAAACTGATCAGCATTTAGTTATGAGCGTTAGCGATAATGGGCAGGGTATTGAGGCGGAACATATCCCAAGGTTAACGGAACGATTTTATCGAGTAGATTCTGGCCGTAACCGCTCTCAAGGCGGAACAGGGCTAGGGCTCGCTATTGCGAAACACGTGCTGGAAGTGCACAACGGTTACCTCGATATTCAAAGTACTGTCGGAAAAGGAAGCGAGTTCTCCTGTTACTTTCCTAAGCCCAGTTAGGCCTCTTATGGGATGGCACGCTGATTGTCACAAACACAGAGATTGTTTAACTCAGTTCTTGCTAATTCCTAATATAATGGCCGATTAAATTCGGCATTGCCCTTAACTCCAGATAGCTTGCAGAAAACCTTTAAATTATTGAAATATAAGAGATTATTCTTCGAATCCTTTGCCGTGAAAGTTAAACGCAAAGCAAATTCGACTTGTCACAAAAGCGTCACACTGCAGTCACAAGGCCTTAACATTAGAACTCCATAATTACTGCGTCTGTTAATCATACTCACTTGGAGAATTCTAATGAATTTGTTCAAAAAAGTTGCCCTAGCGGCAGCAGTTTCAACTTTCTCGCTTTCAGCATCGGTAAGCGCATTCGCTGAAGCTAAAGTTGATCAAAATTTACCTACTTATAAAAAAACAAGCGGTATCTCTGGTAACCTTTCAAGCGTTGGCTCTGACACTCTAGCTAACTTAATGACTCTTTGGGCTGAAGAGTTCAAGCGTCAATACCCAAACGTTAATATCCAAATCCAAGCAGCAGGTTCTTCTACTGCACCGCCGGCATTAACGGAAGGTACTTCTAACTTCGGTCCTATGAGCCGCATGATGAAGGACAAAGAGCTGGAAGCTTTCGAAAAGAAGCACGGTTATAAGCCTACTCCAGTTGCGGTTGCTATTGATGCACTAGCAGTTTACGTACACAAAGATAACCCAATCGAAGGTTTGACTATCGCACAAGTTGATTCAATCTTCTCTTCAACTCGCAAATGTGGCGCTGATAGCGACATTTCAAACTGGAGTGACATTGATGTTGACGGTCTAGGCGATGTTCAAATTTATGGTCGTAACTCAGTGTCTGGTACCTACGGTTACTTTAAGAAGAAAGCACTATGTAAAGGTGACTTCAAAAACTCTGTCAACGAGCAACCAGGTTCTGCGTCAGTGGTTCAGTCAGTAAGCTTGTCTAAAAATGGTATCGGTTACTCAGGTATCGGTTACAAAACTTCAGGCGTTAAAGCTGTTCCATTAACTAAGAAAAACGACACTAACTTCGTCGAAGCGACTCCTGAGAATGCAATCTCTGGTGACTATCCGCTAGGTCGTCAGTTATTCGTTTATGTAAATAAGCACCCTAACAAGCCTCTTTCTCCAATCGAGCTAGAGTTCTTGAAAATGGTACTTTCAAAAGTAGGTCAAGAAGTTGTGGTTAAAGATGGTTACATCCCACTACCTGCTAAAGTTGCTGAAATGCAATTGAAGAAGCTTTCAAAATAAGTCATATTTCTACCCCTTAGAAACACTTTAACCGGCTACCTGAGAAGGTCAGCCGGTTTTTTTATTGTGTCTTTTATTAATTCTTATAGCCTCTCTGCTAGAATATCCGTGCAGATATTAATGAGGCTTTAATGATTACCGTAAACTCTTCACCGACCCATAATGTTAACTGGAAGCTGGCCGACGATTTGTCGGTGCGAGTTGATATTAAGCGTGACGACCTGCTGCACCCGGTTATTTCCGGCAACAAGTGGCGTAAACTGAAGTATTTAATGGAGGATGCGCGAAAGAAAGGGTCCCTTGAGTTACTTTCCATGGGAGGTAATTGGTCAAATCATCTTCATGCGTTGGCTTTTGCGGGAAACAGCATGGGATTTAAAACACGGGCCTTTGTCAGGGCGCACCCAGGCCAGGAATTAACGCCAACGTTGCTGGACTGTAAAGAGTGGGGCATGGCCTTGGAGTTTACCGACCGAAAGACTTATGCAGAATTACGAAATAGAATCCGTTGGAACGCTTTTAGCTGCGAATACCCTGAAAGCTACTGGCTTAGCGAAGGTGGGTTTAGTCCTTTAGCGATACAGGGAGTTGAAGATATTAAGTCAGAAGTTGCGCTTGATTATGACTACATCTTTGTTGGATGCGGTTCAGGAGCTACCGTGTGTGGTTTAACGAGAGCATTTCCGCAAAGTCGTGTTGTTGGGGTGGCGGCATTCTCGGGTGCGGAATATTTGCGCGGGGACCTGAGTACGTTGTTGGGTGAGCAAGTTAATAATTGGGTTATCGACACCGAGCATCATTGTGGCGGGTTTGCCAAGAGCACTCCAGATCTGGAGCAACTGATTCAATCCATCCAGCAGGAAAACACTTTCGAGCTGGATGCTGTGTACAACGGCAAAGTCTTTCTGGCATTGCAGCACTGGCTGCAGCAGAGGAAATTGTTAGCTGGCAGTAAAGTCCTCGTAATACATACCGGTGGGTTACAGGGCCGACGTAAAGGCTAATTGATAGACCGAATAGCCGATGATAGTCAGTCCAAACACCCCCTGAAGTGCAAATAACATTCTGAAAATAAAGGTGTAACGCAGGTATCGGCTCAGATTCGCTTCGTCTAATGCAAACAGTCTTGAGCTTTTCGAAAACGTCTCTTCGCACTGCATCAGTCCCGGAACCGTCAGTCGTAATAGCACTTGGCTGCGGGCATCTAGCACTGCAAAACATAAAGCCAAGATACAAATAAGGCCGCCAATTAAGAATAAAACCACAGAGTGGACATTTTTCTCAAAGGCCGCGAAGGCGCCACCGTTGGCGAACATGGATAGAGTGACAAAAAAGTTAAAGGCTCTTAAGCGTTGTTCGGCGTTAAACTTAAAATGTTCCCACAGGTAATTTTTTTCTTGGAGAGTTTTTTCTCCGAGAGGCTTTTCTTCTAAATGGTTCATGGCTTAGTTTTCTTCTTGTTGAATAAAAAAAGCCCGCTCGTGGCGGGCTTCTCAGTGTATATCGACTGTTAGTCTTTTTTCAATAAATCACGGATCTCAGCGAGTAGCACTTCTTCGTTTGTCGGCTTAGGCGGCTCCGCTGGCTTCGCCTCTTCTTTTTTCTTCATGCGATTCATTCCTTTAACCACCATAAAGATTGCGAAGGCGATAATGATGAAGTCCAACGCTGTTTGGATGAAGCTACCATAATTAATGGCGACGGCTGCTTCTTCGCCAGCGGCTTCTTGCAAAGTATATGAAAGCTCAGAAAAGTCGACACCACCGATTAACATGCCAAGTGGCGGCATTAAGATATCATTTACAAAAGAGCTGACGATTTTACCAAAAGCAGCGCCAATCACGATGCCCACGGCCATATCAACGACGTTGCCTTTCATAGCGAACTTTTTGAATTCACTCATCATACCCATAAAATGTCCTCTGTATTAGTTAAGATTATTATTCTGTTTTAGCCGATAGGGCAAAACTATTTATTAATACCACAGGTCAGTGAACTAGGGGAGTGCAAAGCTTTTTATTTACCACTAATTTTACATTCTTCTATGATATGATAACTTTTTTGCTGAAATGAGGGTGCCATGAGAAGCGGCCGACAGTGGATAGCTGAATATAGTGAAAGCCATAGAAATCCTACCAATAAACTATTGCATTGGATTTGTGTACCAGCCATTATGTGGACGGTATTGGCTTTGCTCTGGTCAATTCCAGTGCCAGAAGCGCTTCAGTTTCATCCGTGGGCTAACTGGGCAACCTTGTTTGTGGTGGTAGCGCAATTGTTTTATCTAACCTTCGGCGTGGCTATTTTCGTCACTATGTTAGTGGTTAGTGTCGGCATGTTGTGGTTTACCGCGTGGTTAGAGCAAATTTCGCCATTTGCCTTGTGGCAGATAGCTTTAGTGGTGTTCGTCATTGCTTGGATTGGACAGTTTATTGGGCATCACATTGAAGGTAAGAAGCCTTCATTCTTTAAAGATTTATTATTTTTATTAGTGGGACCTGCGTGGGAAGCAAATTATTTCTTGCGTAAAATCCATATAATTTCTTAATATTTATAACTTTCAACTCGCTTGCAATTTTGGGGATTGACTCATGGCAGTATCCGAAACTACTGAGACAGTAGCACTGGTTCAGTCTGATGCCGTAGCCTTTGGCTTAATTATGGCGGTATTAGGACTTATTTTTTACACATCAAGCCGTCAACACGGTTTCTGGCATAAATTTTATAAGCATATTCCGGCATTGTTGCTGTGCTATTTTGTTCCAGGACTATTAAATTCCATTGGTATTTTGCCTTGGGTTCCTGATAATTATAGTTTCTTCACGAAAGGTGCTGGAGAAAGTATTTATCACATCTCATCACGTTATTTACTTCCTGCCAGTTTATTCTTATTAACCTTGAGCATTGATCTTAAAAAGATTTTTGGTCTGGGCTGGCGCGCACTAGCGATGTTCTTCACCGCGACAGTCGGTATCATTATCGGTGGACCATTGGCCATTTGGTTGTTCCACGTGATAAGCCCAGAGTGGGTTGCTGGTGATGTCTGGAAAGGTATGTCGACGGTTGCAGGTAGCTGGATTGGTGGTGGTGCGAACCAGGCTGCGATGAAAGAGCTGTATAACGTTGAAGAAAGCTTGTTCGGAACAATGATTGCGGTAGACGTACTGGTTGCTGAGATTTGGATGATTGGTCTTCTTATTATGGCCAAAAAATCAGACGGCATGGATAAAATGCTGGGCGCTGATAACTCAAAAATTGAGGACCTTAAACGTACCGTAGAGAAATATACACGTGAAAACGAGCGTGTGTCTTACCTTAATGATTACATGATTATTCTCGGCATTGCTTTTGCCGTAGTCGGTTTAGGCCACTTAATGGGCAGCTGGTTAGGGCCTTTCTTTGGTCAGTTTGACTGGGCCAAAGAGTACAGCCTAGATAGCCACTTCTTATGGTTAATTCTGACAGCGACCTTTGCGGGTATTGGTTTGTCATTCACCCGCACACGCGAATATGAGCATGCAGGTGCTTCGAAGATTGGTTCCGTCTTTATCTACGTGCTAGTTGCTAGTATCGGTATGAAGATGAATCTTGGCGAAATTTACCACAACTGGCAGCTATTCTTTGTCGGTGCGGTATGGATGCTGATTCATATCATTCTACTCTTCGCAGTAGCCAAAGCGATTAAAGCGCCAGCGTTTTTCATCGCTGTGGGTAGTAAAGCTAACGTCGGTGGCGCCGCTTCAGCGCCAGTGGTCGCAGCCGCTTTCCACCCGTCACTAGCTCCGGTTGGTGTATTACTAGCGATTCTTGGTTACGCCGTGGGTACCTTTGGTGCTTACCTAACCGCTGAGATGATGCGGATGATTGTTGCTGGCTAAGCCTTCAACTATCGAACATGTAAGAAAAAAGCGGCTCTTGGGCCGCTTTTTTTTGTGTCTGGTTTTTAAAATTATTGCTTAGGAAGGAAGTTCTCGGCAATCATGCAACGGGCGCTGCCGCCACCAATCGTTTCGATGGTATGTATGTCGCATGGGATCAGTTTTCCATGCGCTTCCAATTGTTTACGCTGTTCTTTAGTGAAGCCATGGTATGCAGATTCGGATAAAACAATCAGTGGCTCATTCCTGAGGTTTCGCAGTTGAATTAAGTTGGCACAGAAGTGCTTTTCTGCTTGCTCTAGGCTGATGTCGATAATTTGTTTTTGGTCGCTCTTTAAATTAGCTTCAACGCTTGCTAGTTGCTGCGGATCTTTAATTGATTCAAGGCAAATCACGGCAAACTGTTCGCCGACGCTCATCATGACATTGGTATGGTAAAAAGCTTTGCCTTGGCTACTTGAGCTATTAAACGAGACCGTCTCGTACCCACGCTCTTGGTTATAAGCAGCTAGTAAATTAGCATCGCAACGCTCGGAAAGAGCGGCATAAGTTTTTGTATGGCGATGATCGAAGATCATTACTCCAGTCCCTTCCAAAAAGGCACTGTCAGTATTTTTGTCTTGATTAATATCTGTAATCTTATAGCCGTTGTGAGTAAGCAGTTTCTTGAGGGCTTCTGGACGAGCCTCCGCACGGCGGTTAGGGGTTTTCATCGGGAATATATCAAGCTCACCATTGTGCCGTGTACAGAACCAATTGTTGGGGAATACTGCATCGGGCATTTCGGTATCGCCATGGTGTTTATTGAGCAGCAACACTTCAATGTGGTTGTCCCGAAGTTGATTAACCATAAGGGTAAATTCTTCGAGGGCGCTTTCTTTGACCACATAGTGCGGTTGGTCAGTTTTTTGTTGAAATTCATTATCTTGAGCCGTTTCTTGATTAAAGCAAAAATCGACTGGTGGAACCATGATAATAGAGCTAGTGGTATGAGACATAGGACGCGGAAATTGTCAGACGTGGCGCTAAGATAAAAAAAAGGCTTGCAATGTGCAAGCCGTATATTAGCAATCTGCGGGTCATTAGGACCAAATGGGGGTAGGTATATAAAATATGTCCCGCTCGCTAACCAAAGGAGTCAGTCTATGAAACTAAACAATTACCAACTTGTCAGAAGTAAGTCTCTGACTGGAATAAGCAGGGCTTATTCCTTAAAACCAACAGAGTTAATTCCTTTAATCATTAAAAAAATTAACAAAGTGTTTGCCTTTTGATAAGAGACTTTGACAAAATAGACGCATCTGGCCGATATTTGTCTAGACCAAGCCACCCTTAAAAGTTGGTTTGGTATTGCCCCTCAAGGCAGGTCAAATAATAAACAGTAGTACGACCAGATTCAAACGATATATTTTCATGGTTTAGATTAGAAAAATTAATGATAAGGAGCGGTGATGCCTAGACGGTTACCTCCATTGAATAGCCTAAGAGCTTTTGAGGCTGCTGCGCGCCATTTAAGTTTTACAAAAGCGGCTGAGGAACTATTTGTTACTCAGGCTGCTATTAGCCACCAAATCAAGGCTTTAGAGGATTATCTTGGTGTTGAATTGTTTATCCGAAGGAACCGGAAGCTTTTATTGACTGATGAAGGTCAGCTCTATTGGCCTAAGATTCGTGATATTTTCGAGAAGTTAGTTAATGCTACTGAGCAAGTAAAGGCTCAAGGTGCAACAGGATCATTGACCGTTAGCGTCATTCCGACCTTTGCAACCTTATGGCTTGTTCCCCGTTTGGCTGAGTTTAGCCAGCAGTATCCAGAAATTGATGTCCGCATCAAGGCTTCTGATACTGAGGTAGACTTTGTTCGTGAAGATGTTGATATTGCGGTTTACTACGGTAAAGGCGAATATGCTGGTTTGCACTGTGACCAATTATTTCAGGAGCATCTGACTCCTGTATGCTCGCCTGCTCTTGCAGAGTCGGGAACCTTGAATAGCCCGCAAGATTTAGCCAATCATACCTTGTTGCACGATGCGACAACTGATGAGTGGCGTACTTGGATTAAGCATGCTGACGTGCAGGGCGTTAACCCAGACCAAGGTCCTGTATTCAGTCACTCGGGCATGGTGTTGCAGGCTGCTCGTCATGGACAAGGCGTGGCCATGGGGCATAGTGTCTTGTCGCAGATGGACTTAGATACTGCTCGATTGGTAGCTCCGTTTGATATTGTTGTGGATAGTGGTCATTCTTATGATTTGGTCTGCCCTGAAAATTCACACGACCGACCTAAAATTGTTGCTTTCAGAGAATGGTTGCTGTCGAAGGTTAACGAAGACGTGGACGATGAAGTCTTGTACTAGTGATTAATACTAAATCATGAGCAATTAAAAAGGCGCTGAATACAGCGCCTTTTTCTTTTTTGTACAGGGTCTACAAGGGTTAAGCATCGCTTGAGTTAATCACTTGAATTAAAGTAGTCGCGCGTACCGTGTGCGTTCACTGCTTCACCGATACGGCGGAAGGCTAGGGTATAAGCGGCATTACGCATGCTACGTTTTTCGTTTTGAGCTAGGTCCCATACTTCATTAAAGCTTTTTGACATGATATCGCCAAGACGTTGATGAACGGTGTCGAGATCCCACGCATAACCCGAACGGTTTTGTACCCACTCAAAGTAAGAAACGGTTACACCGCCTGCGTTAGCGAGAACATCTGGCACAACGTGGATTTCACGCTCATGAAGTGTTGCGTCGACGTCACTCAACACAGGGCCGTTAGCGACCTCAACAATATAGTTTGCTTTAATATTGTCGACATTGTGTTTACCAATAACGCCATCCAGCGCTGCCGGAATTAAAATATCGACATCAAGTTCTAACAGTTCTTCATTAGAAATACTGGTATGTTCCACTTGCTCACAGACCGACTGGGTGCAATAAACTGCTTTGACTTGGCGCGAGCGTTGCTTTTCTTCATAAACGCTCGGAACATCAAAACCTGTGTCGGAATGAATGCCACCACGGGAGTCGCTGATCGCTACAATTTTGTAACCACGTTCGTGCAGTAGGCGTGCAGCGTGATAGCCACCATTACCAAACCCTTGTACCGCAACTTTAATATCCGATGGGTTCCAACCATGCTTTCTCTCAAGCTCGAGAATGCACAGGTAAGCACCACGCCCCGTCGCATCATCACGGCCGACGCTTCCACCTAGGCTAATGGGTTTTCCTGTAATAACTCCAGGGGCTTTCTGACGTGTGATGTGTTCATACTCGTCCATCATCCAGCCCATGATACGTTCATTGGTATAAACGTCAGGTGCAGGAATATCGCGATCGGGACTGATGATATCGGCCATCTGGCGCACGTAAGAGCGTGATAAACGCTCAAGCTCCATGCGTGATAATTTTTTTGGATCAATGGTGATACCACCTTTGCCACCGCCATAAGGCAGTCCAACAACCGCACACTTAATAGTCATCCAAAGTGCTAATGCTTGGACTTCAGGCTGATTGACTTCTGGGTGGTAACGAATGCCGCCTTTGGTCGGGCCAAGCGCGTTGTTATAACGGCAACGATAAGCCGTAAAGTATTGAGTAGAACCATCATCCATACGAACTGGTAGTGATGCAGTCATGGTTCGCATCGGGTGCATTAAGCTTTCAATAACTTCTGCGTTAACACCAGCACTTTCACCAATTTCACGAACACGAGCTAACGCATCCTGATAAATTTGTTCGGACATGAGGTATTCCTTGAATTCAGTGTTTGCGAATAGTGGACAAGGTTATAACACGTGCTGGAACGAATATAAAATTAGGGAAAAGTAAATATTACTGGTCGGAGTAATAAATATTCGTTATAACAAAGGCAAATTAGTCGATAAGAAAACTGTTATGAATCAACTGAAAAACAAGACTATTTGGATTACCGGGGCATCATCCGGCATAGGTGAGGCTCTGGCTTACGAACTAGCTTCGAGAGATGCAACTTTGGTTTTATCCGCACGTAGAGAGGATGAATTAGTGCGTGTGCGCAGCGCTTGTAAAAACAGTCAGCGTCATAAAATCGTGGCGCTTGATCTTGCTGGGAGTAATAGTGTTGATGCGATTGTTGAACAGGTTTGGCAGGATGTTTCCGGGGTGGATTTATTGATTAACAATGCTGGGTTGAGTCAACGAGCTTTAGCCATGGATACCTCGTTAGAGGTGCATCGGAAGATCATGGAAGTAAATTATTTTGGCACGGTAGCGTTAACCCAGGCTATATTGCCGCATTTGTTATTACAGGGCAGTGGGGGAGTGATTACAGTCAGTTCTTTGGTGGGGAAATTTGCTACGCCACTTCGCTCTGCATATTCTGCATCTAAACATGCTATTACCGCCTATATGGATAGCTTGCGAGCTGAGCTGCACGGCAAAGGGCTTCAATTCACCACGATATACCCAGGCTTTATTCGTACTAACTTAACTTATAAAGCATTATTAGGTGATGGCTCGGAACAAAACTCAATGGATAGGGCACAAGAAGAGGGCATGGCACCTGAGCTATGCGCGAAGAAAATTATTAAAGCTTATGAAAGCGGCAAAGCCGAAGCTTACATCGGAGGCAGGGAAACTCACGCGGTATTATTAAAGCGCTTCTTCCCAAAAATGTTTGCAAGAATTGTGCGTAAAGCAAAAGTAACATAGCGCAAGTTATCATGTGAGAGCTTAGGAAGTGGCTAAATATGTACTCGCCCTTTTTGCTTCACTTTGCCTTTCACTAAAATCTCATCAGCCTGCTCAATCAAGGCTTCAGCGGTGATAGGCTCGTCGGGATGTGTCGTCACACCACCAATTGTTACCGCGACAAACAAGGGTTCTTTGTCACCGTTAATAACGGGCTTCTCGGTAATACTGGTGTGGATTCTTTTCAGAAGTTGAGCGGCATCTTGCTCCCCCGAAACTTGTGCAGCGATAATGAATTCATCGCCACCATAGCGACCTAGTAAGTCGAACTCGCGCAAAGCATCGTGTGTTCGTGTTGCGACGGCGCGTAAGATATTATCACCCATAATATGATTGTACTTATCATTAATCAGTTTGAAATTATCTAAATCCAGTAATGCAAGAACGAGTGTGTTTTCGGAGCGATGGATGCGATGAAGCTCTTCATTCAGGCGCTCGATAAATGCTGAACGCCGTAAGCAGTTAGTTAAATAATCGTAAGTTGCATTGTGATAATAAAGCCAGTGTTTGTGGATCAAAATTAGAGTTAGAACGATAAAAATTCCAATTAAAAATATCGGTGATATGAGACCTTCTAGTTCACTCATAAATGCTGGGAGCATTTGAATATCGACTAAGATATCGAAGAGTACCGCAACTAAAAATGCTACCAGTGACCAAGCCATAAATTTTGCATAAGGTAACTTTTCTTTTATGGCTCGATAGAATAGGTAAAGGTAAAAAGGTATCAATACAAAAACACTGACTGCTTGAAGCAGGTGCACAAGATGGTAGATATGATCAATATTAATAAAAAGCGCGACTAAGCAGTAGAGCGCTAAAAAGCTCACCAGTGGGACCTTAAACCAGTTTGTGACGCGGTGTTTGAAGAAGGACGTCATAAACATAAAAAATAACAGGGTTAATAAACCAAACAATACAATGTTGGCTCTAAAGATAATATTGAGGTGTATGTCAGAAACAAAGGCAAAGTGTGAGTAAGTTAAAATATAAACCGCTTCTGCAACGCAGAATAATCCGAAGTAGAGGTGGTCACGGCTCTGAGGCTGTGCTGCAAAGTAAAACCCTTGAACGGCTGCGATGATGAGCATGATACCCACGTAAAGCATTAATAAGCCTTCAGAGGCAACTTGTTCATTAGTGATAGCCTGTGAACTTTTGATGACTGGTGCACCGCTACTTAAGCCACCTTGACGTGCATGATTATAGACGCTGATAACTAATTCATTGAATTCGCTCCCTCCAAATCTAAGCGTAGAGCTTGGCAGGTGGTAGCTGCGCGAATACAGTGTTGCTTTTTCAAAGTTCGGTGGGAACTGGCCTGTTTGTCCAATCAGCTTACCATTCAAGAAAACTTTGTCGGCGTCTCGCAAGTGAGGAATATAAAGCGTTAGCGGTGTATTTTGGTAAGTATCATCGAGGGTAAAGTCGGTTTTGTATATGGCAAAACCATTAAAGTTATCGAAGTTATGCTCAATGGAGCCGACGGTCTCTTGAGTTTCACACTCAACACTTCGCTGAGACTCATCTTTAACACACAAGGTCCAGTAGTCATTAAGTTCTATGTGGGGTGTTGCTGGAATTGGATTAGCAGAGAGCTTATCAGCGCTAAGAAGGCTGAGGATACATAAGAGTAGGGTAAACAGTAAACGATAAATAACACGCCCTCCTATTGGCATACTATGTCAATCCCTTAAGCTTTGCAAAACCTTTGTAAGTTGTTTATTTCAGTCAATATTTTGTTATATGACTTTTTATTAAAGTTGAATCATAAAAAAGGGGGAGCTTTATCCTCCCCCTAGTTTGTAAGCAGATCTGTAACAGACTTATTTCTGTTTCATGCTTTCGTCACGAATACTTCTGAACTCAGTACCTTCATACCAGTTCGGGAAGGCTTCTGAATTACTTAATAAGTAGCCAGCTTCAAAGAAGATTCGGATATCTTCAAGCGCTGCTTGCCATACCCAGTCTTCATGATATTCGTCACACAGTGAGTGGTAACATTCACCACGCATTTTAGTCCACTTATCAGCTGCTTCTTTATCAGCATCGTCGCGGAACTCAGTACCGCCACCGCCGTAAACTGCCGGAACACCAAATTTAGCTAGGCTGAAGTGATCAGAGCGATAATAACCGCCACGCTCTGGAGCGCTTTCTGGACGTAATTCACGACCTTGACGCTTAGCCGCTTGTTCAACATAAGTCTCAACTTCTGACTTTGGATAACCCACCACAGTAAAGTCTTTCATACGGCCACTGACATTCATGCTATCAATGTTAAAAGCACCAACGATGTTAGTTAGAGGAACGGTAGGGTTTGCGGCGAAATATTTAGAACCCAGTAAGCCTTGCTCTTCTGCCGTGACAGCGACGAACGTTACGCTGCGATCAGGAGCTTCTGGAAGCTGCTTGAATGCTTGAGCGATGCTAATAATGCCTGCTGTGCCCGTGGCGTTGTCGATAGCGCCGTTATAAATATGGTCGCCTTCCATGCCATCGCGAGAACCTAGGTGGTCCCAGTGAGCCATGTATATCACGTGTTCTTCAGGGCGTTTCTTGCCAGGAATCGTTGCGATAACATTCGCCGACTGAGATTCCTGAATCGTGTTCTTAATATCGACCGACGCTTTGCTATCCAAAGGAACTGGTTTGAAGTCTTTGCTTAATGCGTTTTTTTGTTGCTCTACTAGGTCTAAGCCCGACTGCTTAAACAGGTTATGGGCTTGATCTAACGTGATCCACATTTCTGCATCTAACTTAGGCACATTACCAGTGCTTGGTAAATGATATTGTGGCCCAGACCAGCTGCTCGAAACCACATTCCAACCATATGAAGCTGGGGCCGTTTCATGAACGATGATGGCGCCAGCAGCACCTTGGCGTGCGGCTTCTTCATATTTATAAGTCCAACGACCGTAATAAGTCATTGCTTTACCTTGGAAAATACCAGCGTCAGGTTGTGCAAAACCTGGGTCGTTGATTAGGATGACGGCAGTTTTACCTTCCATATCAACGCCTTCATAGTCATTCCAGTCATACTCTGGAGCAACCACACCGTAACCGACATAGACCAAATCCGAGTCTTTCAAACTAATAGATTCGACGGTTTGTGAAGTTCCAGCAACAAAGTCTTTGCTGTACTCAAGCGTAGAGTCGCCTAGCTGAAGCGCCATGTCAGCATCAGCTTCAATACTGATCAAAGGTACTTGCTGGAAGTAGCTATCACCATTCCCCGGTTCAGCGCCTACCGCTTTGAATTGCTCTTTAAGGTACTCAGAAGTCTTGCGACCACCTTCTGTGGCTGGGCTGCGGCCTTCGAATTCATCGCTAGAAAGCGTTTTAACACGCTCTTTATAGATATCGAGATCGATATTGTCATAAGCCGTGAGGAAATTGTTCTGGTGCTTACCTGCATTGTTTTCGGTTGCTTTGCTTGGCTGTTCTACTTTTGCAGGGGCTTTTTCAGCGGTTTGTGCTTTGTCAGTTTTAGCTGATTCTTTATCGCCGCAAGCCGTTAACAAAAGCGCAGCAACGGATAAACTCAAGGTTGTTTTTTTCATAATGCTACCTTTTAGTGATTTAGTGGGCTCATATTACCCATGGTGCGAAGGAATCTCAATGTTTTGAGCTCGAAATGAGCATCTAAATTAGAATTTTCTAATATTAAGCTTAACTGAGGCTTCCTTTGACTTGACTGTGACGGCGATGGGGGTAAGCTTAGTACACTTTTGTTATGTGTGGAGTAGTTAAGTGGTCATGAAACAATCAATTAAATCATGGGTTGTGGCGGCTGGCGTTGCTGCTGCGGTTTCTTTTGCGGCAACTGCCGGAGCCAAAGATGCTGTAAAAACTCAATTAAGCCTTGAGCAGGTTATGGCTGATCCTGATTGGATTGGCAATGCGCCTGAGTCACCTTATTGGGCAGATGATGGTCAATCAATTTATTATCAGCAGAAAGTTAAAGGTCATAACGAACGAAAATTATGGCAACTCGACTTAGCGGCAAATGATCTGCAAGCAATCACTGATGAAGAGTTATTTGAAGTGGACAGCCGTGGCGGTGATATCAGCCCAAATAAAAAGCTGAAAGTTTATAACCTGCGCGGTGACTTATACGTTAAATACCTCGACTCTGGGGATGTTCGCCAATTAACGAAAACACATGCCAATGAAGGTCGCCCACAGTTTATTGGTAACGATACGGTTACGTATCGTGATAATAATTCTTACTACAGCATCGACTTATCCTCGGGCTTAGTGTCGCAATTGGTTGATATCCGTTTAAAGGATGACCCGAATAAAGAAAAAGAACCAGGCTATTTAGAAAAGCAACAAACGCGTTACTTTGACTATATTCGCACGCAACAAGAAGAGCGTGATTACAACGAACAACGTCAGAAAGACATTGCTGCCAGCAGTTCACGTTCGGTAAATGACCCTTGGTATTTAGGTAAGAAGGAAATTCATACTTTAAGCTTGTCGCCAAATGGAAAGTTTGTGGTGGTCGGCACTTATGAGAAGTCTGACAAAAAAGGCAAGAGTGACAACATGCCTCGTTTTGTGACTGAAGATGGTTATGTTAAGAACGAAGAAGTTCGCCCTTTAGTCGGCACTTATACTCCTCGTAATGAAACTTTGTATTTATTAGATTTAACCACGGGTGAAAAGTCAGAGCTAAAATATGATCGCTTGCCTGAGTTAGATGATGATCCCTTAGCGGATATTAAGCGCGCTACTGCAAAGCGTAACGGCGAGAAATATAAAGCGGACAAAAAACCACGTGGCGTGGCGGTATTCGACTGGATTGCTAATGGTGGCATTGAGTGGAATGCGAGCGGTGACTCGGCAATCATCATGCTTTATTCCGATGATAATAAAGACCGCTGGTTAGTGAGCGTCGATACTGAGGATAAAGAGTTGAACACCGAGCATCATTTGCGTGATATGGCGTGGGTCAATGATTGGAATTTTAATGATTTTGGTTGGGTAGATGATGAGACTATCTACTTCACAGCGGAAGATACTGGCTACAGTCACTTATACGTCAAAGAGTTGGGCGATCGTCCTGATGCGTTAACCCAAGGTCGTTATGTGGTCGATAGCGTCAGCAAAGATCCAAACAGTGATTATTTGTATTATCGCGCCAACAAGAAACACCCTGGGATTTATGAAGTGTATCGCGTAAAAGCGTCCGGTGGTGATTCAGAGGCAGTTACGGATCTGGGCGGTAAGAATGACTATGTGCTATCGCCAAACGGGCAGCAGTTAATTATTAGTCACTCTGAAGCTTTAAACCCACCAGAGCTGTATGTGGCTTCGGTATCTGGGAGCGAGGCTAAGCAAGTGACCTTTACCACCTCTGATAAGTACAAATCGTTCCCTTGGTCGAAACCAGAATATGTCGAGATTCCTTCGCGAGAAGTGGATCAGCCGATTTATGCACGCCTATATAAACCGCAAGGGTTTGATGCTGAGCGTGCCGACAAATACCCTGCAGTGATATTTATTCATGGCGCTGGTTACTTACAGAATGCTCACCAAGGCTGGTCAGGTTATTTTCGTGAATTCATGTTCCACACCTTCTTAAACCAACAGGGTTATGTGGTGCTGGATATCGATTACCGTGGTTCGGCTGGCTATGGCCGTGACTGGAGAACGGCTGTTTACCGTAAGATGGGTACGCCTGAAGTGGTGGACTTAATTGACGGAGCCAATTGGATGGAAGCTAATGCAAATATCGATCGTCAAAATGTCGGCATTTATGGTGGCTCGTATGGTGGTTTCTTAACCTTTATGGGCTTGTTTACAGCGCCAGAAGAATTTGCGGCGGGGGCATCATTACGTCCTGTGACGGACTGGGTGCATTACAACCATCCGTACACGTCGAACATCTTAAACACACCAGAAGTGGACCCGGTAGCTTACGAGCGTAGTTCACCGATTGAGTTTGCGGAAGGTTTGAACAAGCCGCTATTGATTGCCCATGGTATGGTTGATGACAATGTGTTCTTTAAAGATACGGTACGTTTAGTTCAGCGTTTAATTGAGCTGGAAAAAACCGAGTACTTTGAAACCGCAGTTTATCCTATTGAGCCGCATGGCTTTAAAGAGCCGTCAAGTTGGTTAGATGAATACAAACGTATTTATTACTTGTTCGAAGAGAACTTGAAAGACTAGTTCAGACTTTCAAAGAAAAAAAAGAGGAGCAAATGCTCCTCTTTTTTTATGGGTAAAAAATATAGGGATTAACCTATAGGCTTTTATCAGACTTGGTAATATCGCCTAAGAAAATCTCACGATAGGCAATATAAGTTACGCCAATGAAGATTGGTATCGCTAATGCGTTGATTACGGTGTTAATTAAGACTGATGCATAAGAGCTTGTGATGAGAGGGGCAAACATTGACAGCACCAATGATGAAATCAATACAACAACAATCATACAAACAATCAGTACAATGACAAAAACCAGCACTGCGAAGAAGTTCTTTAAGCCACCAACAAAACTATTACCAATCGCTGGAATGGCCTTTTGGTTGCTGAATAAAATCAAGCTGACAGCAAACCAAGTCGCTAACGATACTAAGATTGCTAGTAGTGCCGCCCATGGTATAACGTGAGAGATTGTTTTTAAGACAGACATTCCATAAACTTCATCACCAGCTTCTATTCTCGCCACATCAATACCATTAAGAGTGTCAAAGCCAATGATCGACATTAGAATTAGTATCGCTGCAATAACCAACACAATAGCGGCAATGGTATAAAGTACCAGCTGACCAATGGTTTGGTGCTTAAAGGCTTCGAACATTTGTAGCGGTTTGACTTCACCTTGTTGCTTATAGACATGGTGAGCGCCAAGCAAGAGTCCCGCGATAAATATCGGGTTAACAATTGCTAAGATAAGAGCTGTCGCAGGTAATAAAGCTGGAATAAAGTTAGTGATAAAAGAGTATATTAAGGCTGCAATGAACCACCCTTTAAAGTTCGGCACATAAATATCACTAAGGCTTCGTTCCAGCCAGAAGAAACCGCGCAAAGGCGACACGGTTTGGCTTTGCGCAGGCTCAAAGTTATTTGGTTGCTGTTCGTCCTCGTGAATAAACTCGTTATTATTATCCATAATGTTTTCCCTTATATGATTGAGTTTACTTCATCAAAATCAAAGCGTGGGCTACGTGGGAATAAGTCTTTCTCCGTGCCGTAACCTAGGTTGCATAAGAAGTTAACTTTGGTTTTTGTGCCATCGAAAAACGCTTCATTGATTTTCTTAGGGCTGAAACCTGACATTGGGCCACAGTCCAAACCAAGCGCACGAGCTGCCATGATGAAGTAACCACCTTGTAGCGAGCTGTTACGGAAAGCTGTCGATTCGATAAACTTGTCATTGCCTACAAACCAGCTTTTTGCATCCGTATGTGGGAATAACTTTGGAAGTTCTTCATAAAACTCCATATCCATACCGATGATGGCGCAAACAGGGGCGCTCATGGTTTTGTCGACGTTACCTTCCATCAAGCACGGTTTGAGCTTTTCTTTCGCTTCGTCACTTTTGACGAAAACCACGCGCATTGGGCAGCAGTTAGCGGATGTTGGGGCCATTTTGACCAAGTCGTGAAGCTTATGAAGTAATTCGTCTGAAACCTCAGTGTCTTCGAAGTCATTGTAAGTACGAGCTTCGTTAAATAAGGTGTCTAGGGCGTCTTGGCTCAATGGCTCTGCGTGTTTTTTGCTCTGTTCAGACATGTTTTCCTCTATAATTTATGAAATTATGATGCATTTTACCGATTGTTTTACCATAATAAAGGTATCTATAGCGTGAATTTTAGTAAATCCCGATGAATTTTAACCATTTCATGACATCAGCTTACAAAGTTGCAGTCGCAGGCCTTTTTTGTCTGCTGCTTCTGGCGTCTTGTGGCGACTCGGAAAAACACGCTAATCTATGTGAAAAACATTTCAACACCCAAAGTTATAAAATCGCATTAAAGCACTGCCAACAGGCTGCAGAAGAGGGTGATAGCGCGTCGCAGTACTTCTTAGGAAAAATGTATCTTGAGTCCGGTAAGCAGCAAGAAGGACGTGAGCTGATTAAACTGTCTGCTGAGTCCGGTTTCAAGAAAGCGGTTTTCCATAGCACTGTTTGGACATTGCTGTCGAAGGATGTTGAAGCAGTCATGGCTAAAAAAGCCATACAGCAAATGCAACAGTTTGCTGAAAGCGGAGATGATGTTGCGCAGTTTTGGATGGGGAATGTGTTTCTGTTTGGCTATGTTGATCAGAAGCCAAGTCCGAATGAAGCCACATACTGGTATCAGCTTTCCGTAGAGCAGGGTAACGTTCGCTCCATGAACAACCTTGCTTGGATAAAAGCTCTAGCTCGAGATAGTGAGTTGTTTGATCCAGAAGGTGCGATCGAGCTGGCCAAAAAGGTTGTAGCAAAACACCCCAACAGCCATGGTTATCTGGATACATTGGCTGCTGCATATGCTGCAAATAAAGACTTTAAAGCGGCTATTGAAACTCAGGAGCGAGTGTTATCGCTGGCACGGTCAGTAGACTGCCAGCACTGCTCAGAGCATCTGATTGAGTATTATCAGGGGCATCTAAAGCGTTACCATCAGCAAAAACCACTTGAAGAAGACCTGCTTAAGTAATATTGTTAAATAAATCAACAAGTTGTTTGTTGAGCTTATTAAACGGCAGGTTTATGGTTTTATCCCGAACAATTACTACTTTTTGTCTAATCTCTGGCTATATTGTTATAGGCCTATCTGGCTGTTCTAGCAAAACAGACACCTTTGCGTTAAAAGAAAACCAAGAACGTTGGTTTTGTACGCCACAAGGTGAAGATGACTGGTCTTGCGATGAGTCTAAGCGTGAGTTCGAGCAACTAGCAAAAAAAAATAAATTCGTCGAAGAAGAGCAGAAAGAATCGACTGTTCCGGTTGATACTGACACAGACCTAACTAGCCCCACCTTGATCGCAAAAGAGCTGACCAATGAACAAGCGGAACAGCCCGAGCGTCTATCAGAACGAGACATCTCAGCCCAAGAAAACTCAGTTCAAGAAAAATCAACTCAGTACACCGGGCCAGCTGAACTAAGTAACGCAGTATCAGAGCCAGAACTTGCTTCTAGCGCTACTGTAGACAAGTTACTTGACGCTCCAGCTGAAGAAACTGAACGTCTCGACATGGATCTTGAGCGGGTATCAGAGACTAGTATGGCTGAGAGTATGGCTGAGAACAAAAGCCCCGTGCAAGCCACAGTATCTACCTGGGTGGTTCAATTGGGAGCTTATGGTTCGGAAGCAGCTGCTGATGAGCTAGTGCAAAAAGTGGGGCAGGGCGATGTTTTTAAAACACAAGTTCGAGGACGTTTTTACTTTACGGTGGTGGCTACTGGTTTTTCGCAAAAGTCTGAAGCCGAACAATTTGCTCGTGAAATAGAAGGGCGCCAATTAGGGATATCTCCCTGGGTTCGAAAAGGCGCCTCTTTACAGAAATTTATTGTCGATTAGTCTGATGAACTTTCAATAATGTTAAGCAGCTCAACCTCGATAGGCTCTGAGGTACTTTCTACGATACGTCCCTTTTCTTCTTGGTTTTGATACACAACAATTGTTGGTGTGTATTTAACCTTCGCTTTTTTTGCTAATCCTTGACTGTCTGATTTATTTCTATCTAAAGCGATAAGCTGCAATTGTATGTTGGGATTATTTAGCTGTTTTTTTAGCTTTATCAAGTTCGGAATTTCACGCTGACTGTCATGACACCAAGTACCAAAATAAGCGATGATTTGTGTTGGTGTTGTGACTGCATTCAACTGTTCTACGGCTGACAGCTTTAATTCTTGATGGCGCTTAACAGAAAATATTGGATAGTTACTTTGCAGTTCATCAATGGTGATGGGGCCTGCAGCATCCATATGTTTTTCGAAGCGGCTTGGGGAGTGTTCGTTTTGTTGATGTGACGAGTTTGTTTTACAGGCCGATAAAGCAACAGCCATCATTATAAGTAACGTTAATTTCGAGGTCATGATTTTTCCTGTTCGAATTGTAAGCTAACGGAATTTACACAAAACCGCTGGCCGGTTTCAGTCGGGCCATCATCAAAGATATGGCCAAGGTGAGATCCACACTGGGCGCAAAGAATTTCAGTACGACTCATGCCATGACTGTCGTCTGATTTGTAAGCAATGGCTTTATTATCTTGAGCTCGATCAAAGCTAGGCCAGCCACAGCCTGAGTCAAATTTGGAGTCATCTTTAAATAATGGCGATTCGCAACAGACGCAATGATAAGTGCCCTGCTCATGATGTAGGTTGTAAGAGCCTGAAAAAGGAGGCTCGGTACCATGTTGTTGAGTGACATGAAACGTTGCGGGATCAAGGTTGTTAATGTTTGCCTGAGCTAACTGCTTTAATGGCGGGTAGGCGATATGGAATTCACTCCAAAGTCTCCAGTTGTGAGGAACGGGAATATCATACTTTGAGGCTTGATCGAGCAAGTAGCCGTTAATGGCATCAATTTCGGTCAAGTTTCCCTTAAGGACATCTTGCAACATTGATGATTGATTGTTCGCGGTTGCTTCGATGACGTTTACGATTGTTTCTTTTAGGGGCGCATCAAGGTTAATAGCTAAAGTATCTGCTAAACGCTGGTTTTCATTAATTAAAGCTAAAACCTTAGGCCACTTGTCGCTATCAAGCAATTCTCCGTTTTTGCACTGATAAATCGAGGTTAATGGATTAACCACTGCGTTAATGAATAGCTTCTGCCAAAGGATGTTGTTAATAGTGGAGTGCCACTCGGCATTAAGCGCATCACAGATCTGCTGGGTAAGAAACTTCGGTTTTGAATCGCTTTCTAGATGACCAAACGTTACCTTGCCTTGTCCTGCATAGTGAACGGCTTGCTTGGCTTTGATATAAGCA
>CATNCP010000029.1 GCA_950096615.1 uncultured Kangiella sp.
AATTACTTCTTGTCATCAGGCTCTTGGTTAGGGTCGACATAGACAACTTCCACGCCGTCATCTTCAAAATCCTCAACCCACTCTGGCTCCAAACCTTCGAATGGATCATCCTCAGCCTCATCCATCGAGCCAGGTTCAGGCCAGTGGAAGTCTTCCTGAGTTTTCTCAGCCGTAAACTTACGGATTTGAGGATGCTCAATAAGGTAATCCATAATCGAGTTACAAATCTCGCGAGTACCTTCTTTCTTAATCGCAGACATCTTAAATACTGGCCCGTCCCAATCAAGGCGCTCCAGAACATCATTCATCTTTTCTTGTGTCTCTTCTTCACTCATCAAGTCAGTTTTGTTGAAAATCAACCAAACCGGCTTGTCTTTAAGTGAAATATCCTTACTCTCGCTGTACTTATACAGCTCATTCATGATGCCATTAAAGTTTTCGACAGGATCAGATTCATCATAAGGCATCAAATCAACAATATGTAGCAAGATTCGCGTACGCGCTAAATGGCGTAAGAAACGAATACCAAGACCAGCGCCTTCTGCTGCCCCTTCAATAACACCAGGAATATCAGCCACAACAAAGCTTGATTCAGTATCAATTCGAACAACACCAAGGTTAGGAATCAAGGTCGTAAAAGGATAGCCTGCAACTTTTGGCTTAGCCGAAGAGACCGCACGAATAAAAGTTGATTTACCGGCGTTAGGTAAACCTAATAGCCCAACATCCGCCAATACTTTTAGCTCCATACGCAATTCACGCATTTCACCTGGAGTACCGTGTGTTGCTTTACGGGGAGCTCGGTTGATCGAACTTTTAAAGCGAGTATTGCCTAAACCGTGAAAACCACCTTTTGCTACTAGAAGCTTTTCACCCGGCTTAGTTAAATCCCCAACGATCTCACCAGTCTCTTTATCCGTAATTTGTGTGCCGATAGGGGCTTTCAAGACGAGGTCCTCGCCTTTAGAGCCAGTCATATTACGCCCTTGGCCATTTTCACCACGGGTCGCCTGATAAAAGCGAACATAACGGTAATCGACTAAAGTGTTCATCTCTTCATCAGCAACAATATAGACGTTACCGCCATCGCCACCATCACCACCGTCAGGCCCACCTCGGGCAACATATTTCTCACGACGGAAGCTCACGATGCCGTTACCGCCATCGCCTGCTTTTACTTTTATTGCTACTTCATCTACAAATTTCATAGTTCTATTGTGCCATAGAAGGACTAATATTCGCCAAATATCCTAACTGAACATCTGAGCATCAGCTATACAATACAAAAAAGCCCCAGCAAAGGCTGAGGCTTTTTCTTAAACTCAAGCTTGATTAAGCTTCGATAGAAACAAAACGACGTTTGTCTTTACCTTTAACTTCAAACTTAACTTTACCATCAACTTTTGCAAAAATTGTATGGTCACGGCCAAGACCAACACCGTTACCAGCGTGGAACTTAGTACCACGTTGACGAACAATGATGCTACCCGCGCTTACTTCTTCACCACCAAAGCGTTTAACACCAAGGCGTTTACTTTCGGAATCGCGGCCGTTACGAGTACTACCACCAGCTTTCTTATGAGCCATCGTTTACTCTCCTTTCATCAATTCTTTAGCTTGGTCAATCCAGTTTTCACGCTCGATACGACCTTTAAAGCTTAATTCTTCGTCAAAGTGCTCTACGTCTTTCGCAGTCCACTCAGCGATTTGTTTAAATGTAGTGATTCCAGCTTCGTTCAATTTCTTAACGATTACTGGACCTACGCCTGATAATTGAGTTAAATCATCACCGTCTGTTTTTGCTGCAGCTTTCTTCGCTGGAGCTTTTTTAGCTTCTGCTTTCTTAGCAGGCTTCTTAGCGCCATCAAGAGCAATACCGTTGATTTTCACTTCTGTGAACCACTGACGGTGACCTTGACGCTTCATGTGATGCTTACGACGCTTGAACTTAATGATGTTTACTTTCTTAGCACGACCGTGGTTAACAACTTCAGCTGATACCACAGCACCAGAAACAACTGGTGTACCTAAAGTTACGTTATCGCCGTCAGCGACCATTAAAACGTCTTCAAAATCGATTGTTGCACCAGTTTCTGCCTCGATCTTCTCAAGACGCACTACCTGGCCTTCTTTTACGCGGTGTTGCTTACCACCACTTTTAATTACTGCGTACATATTGATTCTCCGGTTTTAGACCCTCTTATATATCTCAACAAGAAGGTTAATATGTATTGCTCAATGGCTTTCATATTTGAGGGCGCGAATTTTAAGCGAAATATGCCTACAAAGCAAGGCTTTAAGGGCAAAAAAGGAGGAAACAACCATTTTATCCTATATTTACGTCTTTCTGCCCAAAAGTCTGATGCTTCAAGAGCTATAGACGAGCCGTTGTTAGCTGAAAAATATCGCCAGAAAAGCTTGACCCGAAGGCCTCCCCTAACTAGGATTGCCAAGCAATTATTTTAAAGCAGTTGGCAGTTTTTGCGTGACCCAAGTCTTAAGATGCATGATCTTAACACTTTTTTACGGTCACTTTGAACGGCAATTGTCGATAAATTATAAGGTAGACAATGACTCTGGACGATATCCGCGCCTTGGTAGAAGCAGACTTCGAGGCCACAAACCAAATGATTTTAGACCGCCTCAAGTCTGATGTGGTTTTGGTTGATCAAGTGGGACATTATATTGTTGCGGCAGGCGGCAAAAGACTGCGCCCCATGCTCGTTCTTTTAGCTGCAAAATCATTGGGTTACGAAGGTAACGATCACGCAAAGCTAGCCGCTGTCATTGAGCTGATCCATACTTCTACTCTGCTACATGATGATGTTGTGGACGACTCCAGCATGCGTCGTGGTCGAGAAACGGCTAACGAACTCTTTGGCAATCAAGCATCAGTCTTAGTTGGGGATTTCCTCTATAGCCGCTCGTTCCAGATGATGGTTGAAGTAGACAATATGAAAGTATTGAACATTTTGGCCGACACCACTAACGAAGTGGCCGCTGGTGAAGTCTTGCAGCTGATGAACATCAACGACCCGAAAGTTAGTGAAGACTCCTATTATCAAGTTATTGAACGCAAAACTGCAATTCTTTTCGCGGCAGCAACCCAGTTAGGCGCTGTGCTCTGTGGTGCCTCAGACCAAGTTGAAAAAGGATTACGCCAATATGGCTTACAGCTAGGCATTGCTTTCCAGCTCATTGATGACGCCCTTGATTACGCGGCCAACGCTGAAGACATGGGAAAAAATGTGGGTGATGACCTTGCTGAAGGTAAACCGACTCTCCCGTTAATCTATGCTTTAACTCAGTCTAACGATTCAGACCAAGCACTAATCCGCAAAGCCATTGAGCAAGGCGGTCTGGACGACCTGGAACAAGTTCTAAGCATTGTAAAGTCAACAAATGCTATCGAATACACTTACCAAGCGGCGGAAAAAGCCGTGAAAAGAGCAATCGACGCATTAACGCCGCTACCTGATAGCAAGTTTAAAACAGCTTTAGTCGAACTTGCCAAGCTGTCACTTTCCAGAAATAGCTAGTCTCTTTCGAGAAACGGCTAACTTCGTTTTAGATCTTCAATACAATACAGCCCTCATTTCGCTAAGAACCTAGGGCTGCAACTATTAGAAAAATTATCTTGCAGCGGTATATTTCAGTCACAGCATCAAGCCGATCAAAAAAACCATCGAAATATTGCAAATAAGTTTCATTTAACCTCGCCAGTACCCAATTTTTTTGGCATAATTACGTGCAATTTTCAAATAGCAAATTGTTATTAAACTATTGCAGCGCAAAGCCCAGCTTTGCAAATGAGGAGTACCACATGTCGCGCGATGTTGACTTGAGCCAATATGGCATCCATTCAGTCCACGAAATCGTTTACAACCCTTCCTACGACACACTTTACGAAGAAGAAACCCGAGATGACATTAGCGGCTATGAGCGCGGTACTGTCACTAATATGGGGGCCGTAACGGTCGATACAGGAATTTTCACAGGCCGTTCTCCAAAAGATAAGTATATCGTTGAAGATGATATTACTCGTGACACAGTGTGGTGGTCTAAAAACGGTGTTAACGATAACAAGCCGATTACTCCTGCTGTGTGGGATGATTTAAAAGGCACGGTTACAGAGCAGTTGTCTGGAAGCCGTTTATTCGTCGTAGATACCTTCTGTGGTGCTAACGAAGACACTCGCCTTAAAGTTCGTTTTATTACTCAGGTCGCTTGGCAGGCGCACTTTGTGAAGAACATGTTTATCCGCCCTAGCGATGAAGAGCTTAAGGATTTTGAGCCAGACTTCGTCGTAATGAATGGTTCAAAAGCGGTTAACGACAAGTGGGAAGAGCACGGTTTGAACTCGGAAAACTTCGTTGCTTTCAACTTAACTGAGAAAATTCAGCTGATCGGCGGAACTTGGTACGGCGGAGAAATGAAGAAAGGTATGTTCTCGATGATGAACTACCTACTTCCGCTGAAAGGTATCGCTTCCATGCACTGCTCTGCGAACGTTGGCAAAGACGGCGACGTTGCTATTTTCTTCGGCCTTTCTGGCACTGGCAAAACAACTTTATCAACAGACCCTAAGCGTGCGCTTATCGGTGATGATGAACACGGCTGGGACGATAACGGTGTCTTTAACTTTGAAGGTGGTTGTTATGCAAAGACAATTAACCTATCTGAGGACAATGAGCCAGATATCTACCGCGCTATTCGACGTGATGCATTATTAGAAAACGTTGTTGTGGATAAGAAAGGCAATATCGACTTTGATGATAACAGCAAAACAGAAAACACTCGTGTTTCCTACCCGATCTATCACATCGATAATATCGTCAAGCCAGTGTCTAAAGCAGGTCACGCCAACAAGGTTATTTTCTTGAGCGCTGACGCATTTGGGGTATTACCGCCTGTAGCTAAGCTAACTCCAGAGCAAACGCAATATTACTTCCTTTCAGGGTTTACTGCTAAGTTAGCTGGTACTGAGCGTGGTGTTACAGAGCCGACGCCAACTTTCTCATCGTGCTTTGGTGAAGCTTTCTTAAGCTTACACCCGACTCAATATGCAGAAGTCCTTGAGAAGCGCGTAAGAGCTTCTGGCGCAGAGGTTTACCTCGTAAACACTGGCTGGAACGGTTCTGGTAAGCGAATTTCAATTAAAGACACTCGCGGTATTATTGATGCCATCATGGATGGCTCTATCGAACAATGCGAATTTGCCAACCTACCATACTTTAACTTAGCCATTCCGACCGAACTAAACGGTGTGGATACAGGAATCCTAAACCCTAGAGACACTTATAAAGATCCTAGCCAGTGGGAAGTTAAAGCAAAAGAGCTTGCCTCTATGTTCATCAAAAACTTTAACCGTTTTGCTGACAACGAAGCTGCTCAGGAATTAATCAAAGCAGGTCCAAAGGTTTAATTGCTGACTTTAGTCGGTAACGACAAAACAAAAAAGCCGCTGTTTAGCGGCTTTTTTTGCATTGCGTCGGTCGTATTTATTTGTTCAGAGCGATTATTCTGCTCGCTCATAAACAATAGCAACTTTCCTTCTATCAGGGCTTAATGCGAGCCTTGTTATACCTGACACTCCTAGTTTCTTTAGGTCAACAAGCTCTTTTGTCTTAGCAGCATTAACCAACAATAACTTTGAATCTTGCCCAACAACGACATGCGTCTGATCAAACCACGCATAGTCTTGTACGCCTTCCGGAAGCTTAGTTTCTGCCGAAGTAAAACCACCTTCATGGTTCAGCGCATAAAGCTGATGAACGCCCTCTTCTTCTATAGTAAAGGTGACTAAGCCTGGTGCAACCGTTTCGAAGCAGCGCCCAATATTGTCAGCTATGACTAATGGGGGTGCACTAGATTCCGTATCAAGGATCTGTAACGTCATGGTGTCACCAAGGACAAAAACACCGGCTTTTGTTGAACTCAACCAGCCGTAATAACCCACCGGCTCAATATCTTCACGCAGAACCTTTTGCTCTTGATTAACCGTGCTCACTAGCCTAAGGTGCTGTTGTCCTTCGGGGTTGACGGCGACAACTGAGATAAAGCCTTCCGAAAATGGAGTCGCGGAATACTCACTAATATCTTCAGTCTGGGTGATATTGGTAAAAGAGCCATCAGAAAGTTGGTATTTAAAAATATCAGATTGCTGCCCATCACCAGACTTCTTATCGAGCATACGTGTAAAGTACAAAACATCACCCTTAGGACCAAACTTGGGTTGGTTGTCATAACCTTCACGTTGAGTAACGTGTGTGGGTTCTAATGATACATACTTTCCATCAGAGCCATCCATTAAAGGTAGAATCATAATGTCTTGCGACTGCGAAGAAGCTACTTGAGCTAAACCTAGAGCTGCAAAAAGCCCACAAGCTAAGGAGCTCTGCTTAAAAAAGTTAGGGAATCGGTTCATTGCTTACTGTTCCTTTAAAACGCTAGTTGAGCTATAACACACGATTGTATCGCCCGCCTGCTTATCGCCGACAGCCTTTTTCAGAGCTAAACGATGCTCTTTAAAGTCAAACGGGGCATCAGACTGAATCGCATAATGACGTACATTCTCCGAAACAAGCACTTGCCCAGAATCAGCCATGCCTTCTAAGCGCGCCGCAAAATTTATTGCATCGCCCTCAATATCGAGTTGTTCGGTAATTTCATTGTGCGTGATCTTAACCTCACCGATATCTAAACCAATTCGTAACGAGAATCCCGCTCCAGCCAATACTCGTTGCATCATCGCAGCACAATGTAGCGATTGCTCGACTGACTGGAAAGTTGCCCTCAACGAATCACCTTCCATATTCGGGTAGCTGGCATTCCATTTCTTGAGTACTGGCTTCAACAAGCCCCTGAACAAGGATAATTTATCGGTTCGTTCATCTTCGTTCCAGTTGGAAAAGCCCTTGAGGTCGGTAAATAGCACAGCTAAACGACGAGTTTTAGCGTCACTGTCAATTTCCGATAACTCCAACAGCTTTGGCCAGTATTTATCTTTAATCGCCTGAAGCGACTCGCGAATTTCAAACTGAAGTTTTCGTTCCGACTGCAAACTGATTTGAATGGACTGAAGCTTATCTGCTTCTTGTTGCAAGCTGCTTTCAAGCACAGAGGGGTTCAATCCCCCAGTATCCTCGACTACTAATACCGCTCGCGTATCGCCCGGTTCGTTTCGAATGTCACGAATTCGCAACTTACAACCCCAGTAGCTTGCTTCGAGATGCTCAATCAAAAACGGCAAGGTGGCCAAATCTTGATAAGACAGCATTCGCTGATAACGAAGGGTAAAAGTAATTTTGTCAGAGAATAACTTCTCAAACTGATGTGGCGAATAATGAGTGAAGTCACGGCCACGCTGATCCCAGCTTGCGTGAGAGCACTCAATGTTGCGAATAGACCAACCTTTTGTCTGCACTTGCCAAAGCTTACTAGAGCTTAATCTGGCTCCATCAAGGTTTGCTTTTGATAAATTCGCACTTCGTAGGTCTGCACCCTGCAAGTTAACTTTGGATAAGTTAAAGCCCGCTAAATTTTGCGAGGATAAATTAACATTACTTAAGTTAGCGTTCTTAAATGTAACCCCATCAATATTACAGTTCGACAGGTCCACATCGGACAAGTCAGCTCCATTAAGATTGGTATCGCGAAGGTTAACACGTTCCATCTTGGTGCCTATTAATTTGGCACCATGCATATCCAACCCTTCAAGGTTTTGTCCTCGCAGGTCGGCACCACTGAGGTTGGCTTCTCGCAAGTCCTGGCCTCGTAGATCATGATCGCGCAAATCAACATTCGACAAATCCGTACGATGACAAATTGCTGTCAGCAAATTAGCATGAAGCAAGTTGGCATGACTCATGTTTGCTTGCTTTAGGTTGGCTGCAATTAATTTCGCATTGGAAAGATTGCAGTAACAAAGGTTTGCATCCGTCAAGTTACTAGCAATTAATACAGAATTCTTTAAATCTGCGTAGGCAATGTTCGTTCCGACAAAGCTGACCTCAGACAAGTCACAATCTGACAAGTCGAGTCCCCGTAGATCTAGTCCATCTAAAATAATTTCTTCTTTTGCATTGTCCTTGCGCCACTTATTCCAAACATCAGCGCCTTGAACTAAAATATTATAGAGTTCTTCATTTGCGTCACTCATACGAGCAATTTTCCTCATAGCTCTCCCAAACCACCCCCTTTTATACCATAGAAAACCTATTGAAAACAGTTTCCAGCATGGCTTTTACTTGTGCTTATAAATCAAGTTTGTACAATGACTTTTTTAGGTTTTGGATGAATGAATATGTCGGACAAGAGTCTCCACCCTTTTGAACAGTTTCGCGCCGAACGTGAAGCGGGAAATGAAAAAGCTTTAGATACTGATAGTTTGCTGATTAAGCGTTTTTTTGGACTCGACAAAACAGCCTATGGCGAAGGTCAACTTGACAGTAAAACCAAAGAGCTTCTTGGCCTCGTTGCGTCGATGGTTTTGCGTTGTAATGACTGTATAGATTACCACTTAGAGCAATCAGTGAAACAAGGCTGGAATAAAGAACAGTTGGATGAAGCGATGGGCGTAGCTATGTTAGTGGGCGGCTCTATCGTTATTCCACATTTGCGTCATGCAAAAACTAGCCTAGAGTTTTTATTTAACGAAGCGAACGGCTAAAGTTCTAAAACCTGCTTAACGAACGGAATCGTTAAGCGACGCTTTGCCTGCAAAGACGCTTGATCGAGAGTTTCTAGCATTCCCAATAGGTAGGGTAAATCTCTTTGCTGACGAGACAGTAAAAAAATGGCCACTTCTTCTGCTAGCTCCAAACCTCGCTCTTCGGCTTTCTTTTGTATCAATAATCGCTTATCGACATCAGAGAGCGGTTGAATCGCATGAATTAACATCGCACTTAGACGTGACTTCAGATCTGCTAATTTGACCTCAAGCTGTTGCGGAGCTTCTTTACCAGCAATAATGAAGGTTTTATTTTGTTCTTTAAGCTGATTATAAAGGTTAAAAAGCGCAGTTTCCCATGCCCTATCCCCTAAGCAACGCTCTAGCCCATCAATACAAACAGCATCAAAGCCAGCTAGGCCTTCAACCATATCAGGTACCAACTGCATATTGTCTAGCGGGATATAAGCGACTAAAGCTTGTGGCTGGCACTCAGAATAACACTGTGTAAAAGCTTGCAGAAGATGGGTCCTTCCGGTGCCTGGCTCCCCATAAAGATAAACAAATTCAGGCTCCCCTCCTGCTACCTGCTGTAGCATTGAAACCAACTGAGCATTATCATCGCCGCCTGTCACAAAATTGCTAAAGGTGGCATCAGCTTTAATTTCAATGTCGAGAGGAAGTTGCTGCATCGTTATCAGTTCCTGAATCAGCTTTTTTCAACGGCCTTCCCTGCAGCCTTACCTGATACTCCATCTTTACCTTGTACCTGCGCTTTTAACGAGCTTCGACTGTCGCGAGTACGGTAATGACAAATTCCTAACCAAGTATAGTGCAGACCGCTAATTATGCAGGTCAAGATGACTGATATTTCTAATGTTTCCAATAATTGGATGGGTAATGCGAACCATGCCAGATGCACCAGTACCAGCAATACTAAAAGTATCATCAGCGCCGTGTTCCACTTGGAAATCAACGACGGGCGCATTTCATAGGGCTCCACTAAGTAATGATAAGCGGTCGCTCCACCAACAATAAAAATATCACGTCCAGTAGAAATCCACAGTAAAGCCCAAGACAACTGCCCCTTCATAACCAACAATAGAATGGCCACAAACAATAAAACTTTATCTGCCAAAGGATCTGTAATTGAACCGAAGCGACTTTGCCAATTAAAACGTTTGGCCAATAGGCCATCTAGCCCATCTGAAACGCCGGCAATAAGGAATATAACCAATGCTGTGACATATTCCTGCTGCCACATAAAGTACGCGAACGGCACAATGAGCACCACTCGCATAACGGTTATAATGTTCGGAATTGTATTTAAACCCATGTTTTTATTAACTTATTTTTATATTAAGGCTGTCCCCAAACAAAGTGGAAGTCGCCTCTTAGTTGTTCATTAGTCATGTCGTAACCACCAAAACTCGGTTCAGACCGCTGCAGATTATTCCCTAATTTTATCGCTTCGATCAAGTTTTGTGGAGAAGTAAGTGATTCTACTTTAAAAAGAACTCGGTCATTCGACACTTCTACGGCGCTTGCCGAGCGAACCATTCCTAATGAATTCAGGAATGTTTGTGCTTTCGCGAATGATTCAAAATCCTGAATATTTTCAATCGAAATCAAGACCTCTTGAGCTTGTTCTGACAACACTACCGCTAACTTCGAAGCTAAAGCATCGGCGACGCGATTCACTGCGCCTTGAATTGCTTCATAAGCGGTTAGCCCACTGGTAGTGAAGCTTTGAGTTTGCCCGTAAAGGCTGACTTTCCAAGTGGCTTGCCACTGATCAGTACCTTTGGACAGGCTAGCGGCAACCCAGTAATCGCTACCATAACGTTTACTCGCTGCCTCTATAGGCATTTCAAAACGGCCCCAAACATCAGCAACCTCGAGCGCCGATTGGTCATCTATATCCATCAATGGCAAAGAGGTTGGTAATCCTCGACTCTGAGCTGCAATATCCAAAGCAGCTGCAATTGAACGGTTTTCATCACTGGCAATTCGGCGTTCTTCACCATTGTCTAATGCAATCCAAAAAATTCCGGACGGTCTATCTTCGCCCCAAATAGGTAACGATGCAGATTTCAGTAAGCTAGTAATCGACTGTTTATCGAAGGTTGCTTTAAGCAGCAGTGGCTTCTCATAAATCATCTGTTCAGCAGCTGATAACCGCTGATAAGAATAACGACGAAGGTAACTATCAGCATTTGATAATGCCGATTGAACGGCTGGCGAGCGCACAACATCTTTACTACCGCTGGCTCGGATCAGGGCTTGCTGGAGACTATTTTTAATAGCTTGAGTTCGAGCTGAGGTCGCCTGACTATCTACTGGCCAAGTTGCCGTGTATAAATCACTTAATTTTTCAGCTTTAGCAGGCATGGCAACCAAGCATGCTATAAAAGTCATACTGGCCACGAGTAATAGCTTTAAGCGAGAATCTATCATATCCCTTATCCTACCGGTCTTTGCACTTTGATTGGCGGGGCTAATTATTTGAAATAATGGGTAAAACTAGCCAATAAGCCCGAATTTACCGGCTATTTTATCAGCTTTTAGGTTTGACGCTAGGCCATGCTCGTCGATCTTTAAATTTATTACGCTTTCAATACACATCTAAAAAACCATCGAAGCTTCAACACCAGTTGTTTATACTAGCCCCATGACACTCAATCACAAAGATCGTGATAGATACCGTGAATCAAAAAGAAACGCTGAACCTGAATTTAGAAACCGACGCTGACCTGATCATCAGTGAAGACAAAATTGACCAAGCCATTATAGTTCTGGCAAAACAGCTTAATGATTATTTCAATCAACCAGAGTTTAGCGATCAGACGATTGTAGCCTACTGTGTCATGAACGGGGGCCTTTATTTCTCTGGCCAATTACTACGCTATTTAAGCTTCCCTCTACAATTGAGTTACCTACACGCCTCTAGGTACGGCAACAATACCAGTGGCTCAGAACTACACTGGGCCGTTTGCCCAACCAAAGAATATATTGAAGGTCGCCACGTCATATTACTAGATGATATTTTCGACCAAGGGTTAACCCTTGAAGCTATTGATAAAGAGTGCCGTAGCCTTCGCGCTGCAAGCGTTCATTCTGTCGTCTTGACTGACAAGTTGCATCACATAAAGCCAACCAGTGGCTTTAAGCCTGACTTTGTTGGATTAGAGGTTGAGAATCGTTATATTTTTGGCTGTGGAATGGATTATCAGGGTTTATACCGAAACCTACCTGCCATTTACGCACTGAAGTCCTAACTTCTTGAAATTGTGTAAATTCAGGGGAATATTTTGTGGCCTGCGTCACAGTTAACCTTCTGTTACCACATAATTTTCACGGTCAATTGATATAGTAAGTTCAATTCAGTTTGCATTCACCTAATCTTTTTATAATGCAATCAAACTTTGGGGAAACACGAGGATATTACCAATGAAGAAATTTACCTCTATGAAGAAAACATTCGTTACAGCTACGCTTGCAGCGTTAGTTGCTTCTGGCTGTACCGTATTAGACCCTTATACGGGTGAAGAAAAAACCAGTAAAGCTGTAAAGTATGGTGCTGTTGGCGCTGTTGTTTGTGGCTTAATTGGTGCAACGGAAAACAGCAAGCATGCTCGTAACGCAGCCCTTGGTTGTGGTGCTATTGGTGCCGGTGTTGGCGCTTATATGGATCACCAAGAAGCTGAACTTCGTGAAGAGTTGGCTGGTACAGGCGTAGGTGTTCAACGTAATGGCGATAAAATTCAATTAATTATGCCGGGCGACATCACTTTTGATACTGACCGTCATGACGTTAGCGCTGATTTCTACCCAGTATTAGATTCTGTGGCAAAGGTCCTATACAAATATGTTGATACAGACCTTGAGGTTGCTGGCTTTACTGACTCAGTAGGTTCAGATGCTTACAACCAAACTTTATCTGAAAAGCGTGCCTCAAGCGTTGCAAGTTACTTACGCCAGCGTGAAATTCAAGCAGCTCGCTTACATGTTAAAGGGTTCGGTGAGCGCTATCCTATCGCTTCGAACGAAAACTCAAGCGGACGCTCAAAGAACCGCCGAGTTGAGTTAACGATTATCCCTCAGGAACCGCGTTAATTCAGATAGTTTAAGCAATTATTGACAAAGTCTGGTATCTACCCCTGTTTAAACCAGACTTTCTCCCCCTTAAAAGCGGCTTCGGCCGCTTTTTTTATGTATCTTTCTTCTTATCTGGCTTTCTATAGCCGCCCGCTTCTAGTAAAATTGCGACTTTACTCTACAGTCATTAGTTTTTAGGAAGTTCAATGAGCGACAAAAAGTCTCTAAGTTACAAAGATGCGGGTGTTGATATCGATGCTGGTAATGCCTTGGTTGACCGCATTAAAGACGTTTGTAAAAAAACTCACCGCCCAGAAGTATTAGGTAATATCGGCGGGTTTGGCGCTCTTTTTGATCTACCTCGTGGTTATGAAGAACCAGCATTGGTAGCCGGAACTGATGGCGTAGGGACAAAATTACGTTTGGCATTAGATTTAAACAAACATGACACGGTCGGTATCGACCTTGTCGCTATGTGCGTAAACGACCTTATCGTGCAAGGCGCTGAGCCACTATTCTTCTTAGACTATTACGCCACAGGCAAGCTAGACGTCGACGTCGCTGCAGATGTTGTTACTGGTATTGCCGAGGGTTGTCAGCAATCAGGTTGCTCGCTTATTGGCGGTGAAACAGCGGAAATGCCTGGCATGTATGAAGGCGACGACTATGACTTAGCCGGCTTTTGTGTCGGAATCGTTGATAAGAAAAAAATCATCGATGGCAGCAAAGTTAAGTCTGGCGACGTCCTGCTTGGCTTAGCTTCTAGTGGCCCTCACTCTAATGGCTATTCGCTTATCCGCAAAATTCTTGAGGTCAGCGGCGCCGATGTAAACGAAGAGTTCGACAACGGTAAGACACTGGGTGAAACCTTGTTAGAGCCAACCAAAATTTATGTGAAGCCTCTTCTGCGCCTCTTCAAAGAGGTTGAGATTAAAGCTTTATCACACATTACTGGCGGCGGCTTGCAAGAAAATCTGCCTCGAGTTCTACCAAAACAAGCAAAAGCTGTGGTGAACACCAGCGCTTGGAGCTTACCGAAGGTGTTCCAGTGGTTACAGCAAGAAGGTAATGTCGATCGCTTAGAAATGTATCGCACCTTTAACTGTGGTATTGGAATGATCTTAGTGGTCGGCCAAGAAAATGCTGAAAAAGCAAAAGATATGCTGGAGTCGATGGGCGAGACAGTTTACACCGTTGGCCACATCGAAACACGAGAAGACGGCGAAGACTCAGTCGTTCTATAACGGTAAACTCCATTGTCAACTCAACATACTAGCTCGATAGGCGTTAAGCGTATTGTTGTCCTGATTTCAGGTAGTGGCTCTAATATGCAGGCCTTAATTGACGCCATTGAACTGGGCGCTATTAATGGCCAAATTGTTGCTGTAATTAGCAATAAGCCTGATGTTCAAGGCCTTGCTCGAGCAGCCCATGCCAATATTCCATCAATTGTGATCGACCATCGTCAATTTGATGGTCGTGAACCTTTTGAAGCTGAACTATCTAAAACCATTGATGAGCTTCAACCTGACTTAATTGTGCTGGCTGGATTTATGCGTATCTTAAATTCAGAGTTCGTTCAGCCATACGAAGGTAAAATGCTCAATATACACCCTTCTCTATTGCCAAAGTACAAAGGCTTGCATACACATAGGCGAGCATTAGAGAATGGTGACAAGGAACATGGCGTCAGCGTTCACTTTGTCACTGCCGAGCTAGATGGTGGTCCAGTGATCGCCCAACGAACAGTTAAGGTGGAAGATAGTGATACCGAGCAAAGTTTACAGCAAAAAGTACAGCGACAAGAGCATCAGCTCTACCCAGAAGTGGTCGCACGCTTCTGCAATGAGCGACTCAGCTACCAAAACGGTAAAGCCTATTTGGATGGACAACCAATCCAACAGCCGTCTTTACTCGCTTAGCAGCTTACTATTCTTTGTAATAGCACTGTTCATTTCTCCCTTGGGTCAAGCTGAAGATACCACTTCGGCACTAGCGCCCTACTCAATCAAGTACCAAGTAATACACGACGGCGACGACGTAGGCACAGCTTCACGGCAACTGACTCAGCTCAGCAACGGTCAGTGGCAAATTTCAATGCAGTCTGATATTAGCTATTACTTTTTATCTGACAAACGTCAAGAAACCAGTCGATTCGCATTAAATGAGAATGGACAAATTTTACCTCTGGTCTATCAACGTAACTCAGAAACGAGCTTACGCTCGGATACGACTTTGCTACAAAATTTTGACTGGGACAACTTAATAGAACAGGGCTCTTATAAAGATGACCAGTGGACTCAACCTTTAAAGCTTGGATATTTAGATCAGCTAACCCAGATCACGTTAGTTCGTGAGCACTTGATGACTCAAAAACCTGTTCCTGCTATTGATATTAGTTATCGCGGCAGTATCCGTCACCATGAATTTAAGGTTATCGGACAGGAAGTAATAAAAACTGGCAAAGGCGATGTTATGACAGCCAAAGTTCAGCTCAACGAAAAGAAGCGTGATCGCCAAACCAATTTCTGGTTTTCCCTTGAAGACAACATGCTCCCCCTACAAGTTCAACGAATTAAAGAAGGCGAAGAACAAGCAAAACTTGTTGCCCAAGATTGGTAGTTTTAAAAGTAGTTGGAAATTTAAAAAGTAGAAGGAAATCTTAATGAAACAAAATATAGCCCTCACTCTTACCGCTTTGTTTTTTTCATCAGCGTTAGCAGCTAATAATTATGAACGCGATGCATTAACTATTGATAAAAGCGTTCATCAAGATATCGAGTTCCAGTTCCCTAATGACGATAACATCTTCCCAGAGGTCAGTGACTTTGAAGTCGTTAACTATGTCACCATGAGTAATGAATTCGGTGAGCGAAAAGTTACTATTACCATACATAACAGCTCCACTGGAAACCGTATTTTCGTCAGCGACCAAGTCATGGCACTTTATGCCAATGGTCAAAGAGTTTCTCCCTTCGAAGAAAAAGTTAGCTTTAAAGGCAAAGAGACGCAAACGCTGACTTTAACCTTCAATAGTAGCAAGTTCCCTATTCTAAAAGTCTACACACGTAATTAGTCGCGAGTTAATGCGGCTGCTTTCTCAATTGAAATCAGTCGCCTATCACTTTATTATCTAGGTGACTCTTTTAGGGAAGCATCTGGATGACAACACTAATCTTTATAATCGTAGCCATCGCTCTATGGGGGCTATGGAGCTACAACACCATCATAACGCTTAAAAACCAGGTCAGCTCAGCCTGGAGCGATATTGACGTACAACTCACTCGACGACACGACTTAATCCCACAATTAGTCAAAACGGTTCAAACCTACAAGGACTACGAGCAGGAAACCTTTGAATTAACGACCCTACTGAGAAGTGCAGAAGATAACCACTCTCCATCTTCACAAGAAAGCTTAGAAACTCAGATCAATCAAAAGCTTGGCAAACTGATTCTACTTCAAGAAGCTTACCCTGAACTTAAAGCCAATCAATCATTTTTGGAACTGATGCAGGCGCTTGCTGATACGGAAGACAAGCTCCAGTACGCCCGTCGCTACTACAACGGCAGTGTCAAAGTCTATAACACCAAACTGCAACAGGTCCCCGACAACCTTATTGCCAACCTATTTCGCTTCAAAGACGCCGAATTCTTTGAAGTGGCATCACCAGATATTCGTGCAGCCATTGAGGTCAAAACGAATGACTAAATTTATAGCTCTATTGCTCATTGCGGCTTCCACACTTTTAGCAAACAGCGTTCAAGCGAGAGAAGAAATTCGCCGCTTCGATAGCGTGATTGATATTCACGAAGACTCCACACTCACTGTCACCGAAACAATCACAGTCAAAGCAGAAGGCATAAACATACGCCGAGGCATATACCGTGAGTTCCCAACGAATTATCAAGATAAGTTTGGTAATAACTATCAAGCAGATTTTGATATTGAATCGGTGACGCAAGATGGCAAACCGGTTGACTGGACCACCAAAGACTTGAGAAACGGCGTAAGGCTCTACATTGGCGATGCAGATAAGTATCTTCAATCAGGAGTATATACCTACCGCATCAAGTACAACACCAACAATCAGTTAGGCTTTTATGAAGATGTCGACCAACTCTACTGGAATGTCACCGGTAATGACTGGAAGTTTAGAATACTCGACGCATCCGTTTCCGTAAACTTCCCTGCAGAGATCCCAAAAGAAACCATCAAGCAGCAAGCTTTCACAGGCTATTACGGCAGTAACGATAGCCACGTTGAACTGACATCCTTGACCAATACCGGTATCACTATAGAAACAACTAAAGCTTTACTACCTAGCCAGGGCTTTACGATCCAGTTAGGGCTACCCAAAGGATATATTTCAGCACCAAACGGATTCGATCAGTTTCTTAGACTAATGTCACAAAACAAACACCTGCTAATATTCTTTATCGGTATATTGATTACCTTCGCATATTACTACTACGTTTGGTCAAAGCACGGTCGTGATCCAAAGCCCGGCGTCATCATTCCGCTTTACGATCCACCGAAGAAAGAATCTCCAGCAGCAATGCGCTACATTCTTAACAGTGGCTATGACTCCAAAACCTTTACAACGGGCTTATTATCTCTTGCCGTTAAAGGCTACATTACAATCCAAGAGTTAGACGACGACAACTATGTCATCAAAAGACATAAAAAGAATTCGTTCGTGAAGTTTTCAGCTGGGGAGTCCAGTCTAGAGAAAGCTTTATTTAGCGAAAGCGACGAAGTAAGCACAAAGTCGTCTAGCGATAAAGCTGCGTTTAGAGCTGCAATGGTAGCCCACAAAAAATCATTAGCTTCAGATTACAAATCAACTTACTTCAAAATTAACGGGCAGTATATAGCGTGGGGCTTAGTTTTGTCCGCAGCCACGATTTTGCTCGGCATCAACCTAAAACACCCTTTCGCCTCAATCGCAATATCGTTTATTGTGGCGGGTGGAGTCCTCATGCTGATGAATATCGTCTTTGGGATATTACTCAAAGCACCAACAGCTATCGGTCGGCAGTTCATGGATAAAGCCGAAGGCCTAAAACATTACTTAACTATTGCAGAAACAGACTCACTAAGGAGCCGATACCCTCTTGATAAAACGCCGCAATCATTTGAGCGTTACCTGCCCTACGCCTTCGCGCTTGATATCGAAAAAACATGGGGCGATATGTTCAATCATGTGCTATCACCGCAATTACAATCAGAAGATAAACAAGACGTCAGCATGAGCATGATCCCAGCATGGTACCTAGCGTCATCGTCAACAGGGTTAAGCTTTGGAAATCTAACTAACAGCCTGTCAGATAGTTTTTCTACCACGGTTTCATCTGCAGCAGCCCCTTCCGGCTCAAACTCGAGTAGCGGATTCTCTGGCGGTGGCGGCTTCTCTGGTGGCGGTGGAGGCGGCGGCGGAGGTGGCGGCTGGTAAAGGCTAACATTACACTAAAAATACTTACTGGAATAAAAAGATGGAAAATCAAAACAAATATAAAACAGGCTTGAAACGATTTTTTGCTGCATGGGCAGACGGCTTTATAATGGGGCTTCTAACCATATGGTTTGAGTCACAATTATTTTCTCCTAGTGGTGAAAATCAAATTCTTTTCTTCTCAATCATAGTAGCAACCCCAATACTCTACTCCATCCTTATGCATGGTTTTCTAGGGTGGACTCTAGGAAAAAAATTACTTCGTATAAAAGTAGTAAGAAATTCGGATGAAAAGAGTATTAATATGCTACAAGCAACTCTAAGAGACATTGTACCTTTGTTGCTCGTAATGTTCTGCATTTACAGTTTTGCAAGTATTTATACAGCTGGCGACACAAGTACTTTTGTTAGATACGAGTCACTCTTTAACATGATTAATTACATGTATGGTCTATGGCTGTTACTTGAAATAATAACTATGCTTTTCAATAAAAAAAGAAGAGCATTTCATGACTTTATGGCTAACACTGTGGTCATTGATACTAACTTGCGGAAACCTGCTGAAGAGATAGAAGTTACCGCAAGCATGAGACCTCAAATGCCAAAAAATTAAGCACCGAGGATGCGTTACATTTCTCTTATATAAAGTCAAAAAAAGCAGCCGAAGCTGCTTTTTTATATGATTTCGATATCTATTAGAAATCGAAACGAGCTTCTAGAGCGTAGATATTTACATCGCTCTCAAACTTACCTTCTAAACCAATAGAGAAAGTATCAGTAAAGAAATAACGGCCTTCTAGGTTTAAGAATGTTAGTGAGTCATCAAAATCCATGTGTTGAACCGATGCACCCCATTCGAAGTTATCCGTCGCCATTCCGCGGAAACCTAGTACAGCGTTAGCAGCACTGTCGTCTTCCGAAGATGAAAACCCACCAAAGTTAGCTTCGACATCCGATCGTGCGTAACCAAGTTCAGCAATAAAGTCTGTATTAGCTGATACTGCAGTATTAAAACCTAGGTTTACTGTTGTCAAGTCCATATCTAGATCGATACCTGATTCTTCCCCGCTTTGCTTGGTTGCATCAAGCTTTAAGTACCAGTTCTTGGCTAGATCAAAAGACAAGCCACCGCTGATACCATCTAAATCCACGTCAGAACCACCGTCTACGTCAAATGTAGACTGAGCCCAACCGATACTTGCGTTGTTATAAGATACATCTTTCGCTGCTACGCTGCCCGCAAATGTTGCTGCAACTACAGCTGTAATTAGCTTAAACTTCATATTATTTTCTCCATTAATAAACTGAACAATTCAGTGAGTGCCATTATGGTGAATTTACATGAATGAAAACTGAATAGAAAGCATTGATTTATGTTTTTGGCAATGTAACGCCACGCTGTCCTTGGTACTTTCCACCGCGATCTTTATAAGACGTTTCGCATACTTCGTCTGACTCGTAGAACAGCATCTGCGCGACGCCTTCATTAGCATAAATTTTTGCTGGTAACGGCGTTGTATTCGAGAACTCAAGCGTGACGTGCCCTTCCCACTCAGGCTCTAGCGGTGTGACGTTAACGATAATGCCACAGCGAGCATAAGTAGACTTGCCTAAACATACAGTCAAAACGCTACGCGGAATACGGAAATACTCAACAGTGCTCGCTAGTGCGAATGAGTTTGGTGGAATGATGCAGACATCACTTTTAACATCGACAAAGCTATTCTCATCAAAGTTCTTTGGATCAACTACGCTCGAATGGACGTTGGTAAAGATTTTAAAATGGTCAGAACAACGAACGTCGTACCCATAACTTGATGTGCCATAAGACACGATCTTTTGATCGTTAACGTGACGAACCTGACCCGGCTCATACGGCTCAATCATCCCCTCATTCTCCGCCATGCGACGGATCCACTTATCTGATTTTATGCTCATAATCTATCTACTCTATTTTATTCTTAATCAACCCAAACGTTTTTCTTGGTCAATATATTATCTTCAAAAAATAATTCACAGCCAGCAATATCCAGAAAGTCACCATCGAAGAAGAAACTAACCATGGCATTTTTCTTATCAAGTGCTGGCTTAAAGTCATTCCGGTGGCTAATACTTATAACTTCTTCCCAGCTATCACCCACATTAAACTGATCACAAGTTAGTTTCGCACTTTCCTCAACATCTTCAAATATAACTTCAAAAATGATAATTACAGTAATAACATAACTTACTATTAAAGTAGCGGTCATTATCAGTGACCACTTTAACCAGTATAACCACTTAACTTTTTCTGACATCAGGTGTTTTCTATCGATATCGACGGAAAACTCGCCTTAAAATCCTTCGCCTCTAACGACAACTTCGCCGCCATACGTTGTGCGATATCAACATAACGCTTAGTCACGTCTGATTCTGGCTCTTTAACCACCGTCGGCTCACCAGCATCCGTCTGCTCACGAATGTTAAGCGATAGCGGTAAGCTACCCAGCAATTCTACGCCAATTTCTTGTGCTAGGACCTCGCCACCACCCTGTCCAAAGATGTGCTCTTCGTGGCCACAGTTTGAACAGGTATGCATCGCCATATTTTCTACCACACCCAGCACCGGAACGGAAACTTTATTAAACATAGTCACGGCTTTTCGCGCATCAGCCAGAGCAATATCTTGTGGTGTGGTCACAACCACCGCTGCTGTCACCGGTATTTTCTGTGCCATAGTGAGCTGAATATCGCCAGTTCCCGGTGGTAAATCAATGATTAGGTAGTCCAGATCTTGCCACTGAGTATCATTAATCAGCTGTTGCAAGGCTCCGCTCGCCATAGGGCCACGCCATACCATCGCTTGCTCAGGCTTTACCAAGTAACCGATGGACATCGACTGAAGGCCATGGCTCTCAATCGGTAGTATCGATTTCTTATCAATGGTTTCTGGATTTTTACCCTGCATGCCCAACATAATCGGCATACTCGGTCCGTAAATATCAGCATCCAAAATACCGACATTTGCGCCTAAAGCCTTCAAGCCTAGCGCTAAATTGACCGATGTAGTCGATTTACCCACACCACCCTTGCCAGATGCCACGGCAATGATGTTCTTAACATTTGGCATCGCTTGGACTTTTGCCGGATGAACGTGCGCATCCACACGCCAGCTGATGTCGAGCTCAAAGTTAACAGCAGGCTCTTTATTCGCTAAGAACTCACCCAGCTCTGCCTTTAAACGACTTTGGTACTCTCCCAAAGGAAAACCAAGTTTTAATGAAATGTGGACTATATCGCCCTTAATCTCTATATTTTTCAGAACTTTAGCGTCGACCAAGTCCTCTTTAAGGAATGGGTCACGGTACTCAGAAAGGTATTCGCGGATTTGCTCTTCAGTTACCATAAAGTCGTAGCATTTGGAATTTTGAATAATTGAGTCAAAGTCTAAGTCTTTTGGGGCATAAAACCAAGGATAAAAGGCCAATTAGTTAATGAAAAAGTGACCTAAAACAAGTAAGATTCACCGCTATAACTGTAACTTACAACTGAATTCGACGAAGTATTGTTCATGACTGCTGAAAACCAACAGAAGCAACGAAAAATTTTAGTCACAAGCGCCCTGCCTTACGCTAATGGCGATATCCATATCGGGCACTTACTTGAATACGTACAAACCGACATTTGGGTACGTTTTCAAAAGTCTCGTGGTCACCAGTGTATCTATGTTTGCGCTGATGATACCCACGGCACTCCAGTCATGCTTCGTGCCCAAAAAGAAGGCAAAACGCCTGAAGAATTCATTCAAGAAAGCCATGCCGCTCACGAAAAAGACTTCGCTGACGCGCTGGTCGGTTTTGATAACTACTACACAACTCACAGCGAAGAGTCGAAAGAGCTGACTCAAGATATCTACCTTAAGCTAAAAGAAAAAGGTCATATCAGCTCAAAAACGATTAATCAGCTGTACGATCCAGAAAAAAACATGTTCTTGCCGGATCGCTTCGTTCAAGGGACTTGTCCTAAGTGCGATGCAGACGATCAATACGGTGATAACTGTGATAATTGTGGCGCCACCTATACGCCAGCTGAGCTTAAAAACCCGAAGTCAGCGGTTTCTGGTGCAACACCGATCACCAAAGAGTCTGAGCACTTTTTCTTTGACCTAAAAGAATTCGAAGGCTTTCTACGCGAGTGGTTAAGCACTGGCACACGCGAAGGCGTGCCGCACGTTCAAGCCGAAGTACAGAACAAAATGAACGAATGGCTAGACGATCTTCGTAAGTGGGACATATCCCGCGACGCCCCTTACTTCGGCTGGGAAATCCCTGGCGAAGAAGGCAAGTATTTCTACGTGTGGCTGGATGCACCAATTGGTTACATGGCGAGCTTCAAAAATCTTTGCAGCAAGCGTGATGACCTCAACTTTGAAGACTTCTGGGGCAAAGATAGCGATGCCGAGGTTTACCATTTCATCGGTAAAGACATTATCTATTTCCATACCCTATTCTGGCCTTCAGTATTGAATGGCGCTGGCTACCGCACACCAAGCGCAGTTTGGGCACACGGTTTTGTCACGGTTAACGGCAATAAAATGTCGAAATCAAAAGGCACATTCATTAAAGCCAGAACCTACTTAGAGCATTTCCGCCCTGAGTTCTTACGCTATTATTATGCAGCCAAGCTATCGAGCCGCATTGATGATTTCGACTTAAATCTTGAAGACTTCGTGCAGCGCGTTAATTCAGACTTGGTCGGTAAGCTGGTTAATATCGCGAGTCGTTGCGCAGGCTTTATTACCAAGCAGTTCGATGGCACCTTAAGCAACGACATCATTGAGCCTGAGTTATTAAGCGAATTTACTGGCGCGTCGGAAGAGCTCGCACAGCATTACGAAAACCGTGAGTTTGGCCGCGCCATAAAACACATCATGACATTAGCCGATAAAGCTAATGCCTACATCGCCAATGAAGAGCCATGGAAGCTGGCGAAGAACGACGATACCAAAGAACGTGCGCATCAAGTGTGCAGTCTAGGCATCAACATGTTTAAAGTATTAGCGACTTATTTAGCGCCAGTTTTGCCAGAATTAGCAGGCAAAGTACAAGACTTCTTGAAAGTAGATAGCCTTGATTGGGCAAGCGCGCAAGATGTCCTTACTGGCCACGAAATCAATAAATTCAAACCAATGATGCAGCGCATTGATATGAAGCAGGTTGAAGCCATGATTGAAGACTCTAAAGAAGATTTACAAGAAGAAGCCCAACTTGATAAAAACCAAGCCGACGAGCCTCAGCTGGACGACCCAATCAAGGACGAAATTGAATTCGGTGACTTTGATAAGATTGACTTAAGAATTGCCAAAATCGCCAAAGCGGAGCATGTCGAAGGCGCTGATAAACTATTAAAACTTCAGTTAGACTTAGGCAAAGGCGTTACCAAGCAAGTTTTCGCGGGTATTAAATCTGCTTATAATCCTGAAGATTTAGAAGGCAAGCTAACCGTGATGGTGGCGAACCTAGCACCTCGTAAAATGCGCTTTGGCATGTCAGAAGGCATGGTCTTAGCCGCAGGTCCGGGCGGTAAAGATTTATGGATAATGAACCCAGACGACGGTGCGCAACCAGGTATGCGCGTCAAGTAACGTCCTTAACAATAGAAGCCTTTGCGAGAACAGTAAAAGAGAATAGCCATGATTAACGACTCTACTCAACCAATGCAGCTAGAAGCTGAAACCGTTATCACCACGTTTGAGAACTACGGTATGGCTTGGGGACTGTATATTGGATTAACACTGTTGCTCGCGGGCTTGGTTTGGTTTGCATTCCGCAAACAGCACTTTCTTCTGAAATGGTTTTTCGCCTCTGTGATTCTGGCTGGAGCCCTATGTTTCGGCCACCCAGCTGACAATGTCGAAACCTACTCCCCCCTGATTCTCAATACCATGGTGGAGTTATTTGACGGCAATACTGAGCAATTCATGACTGACATCAAGTTTATTGTATTGGTGTGGGGAGTTTTGTTTATTGTTGGTGTCGGTGCTTGGTTACTGGTTCGTTTCTTACGTAAAGATAAAAGCAACTCTGATAAAACGAATGGCTCGACACGAAAGAAAGAAAAACCTAAAAAAGAAAAAGCCTCAAAAGAAGTTCCTAATAAAGAAAAACCGATGGAGACCGAAGGGAATGCCCGTGGTGCGACTCCTGTAGAGCCAACCATCGGCGATGACCTTTAATGACTAATACCCTGCTGCTTCAGCATTAGGTCTTCTCGGATCAGCTGAACCATAAATATAATCTTCTACCTGTATCGACTGAGTAGCACCGATGGTGCTGCTACGCTTAACTTTGTACCCCATACCTTCGAGCAATTCGACAGTATCTTGGTTTAGCTCTCGCTCCACAAACAGCACGTCTGGTAGCCACTGGTGATGAAAGCGTGGCGTATGAGTCGCAGATGCAATGTTCATATCATGATCAATCACATTACTGATAATTTGCAGTACCGCCGTGATGATGCGGCTTCCGCCTGGGCTACCTGTCAGTAATTTCAATTTACCATCTTTGAACACCATCACAGGGGTCATTGAGCTGAGTGGCCGCTTATTCGGCTCGATGGCGTTTGCTTCACCACCAATTAGGCCGTAACCGTTTGGCGTACCAGGTTTTGCAGAAAAGTCATCCATCTCATTATTTAAAAGGATACCAGTACCCTCAGCAACCAGTCCGGTACCGAACGAATAATTTAAGGTGTAAGTGTTGGACACGGCATTACCCCACTGATCGACCACTGAGATTTGTGTGGTTTCAGGGCTCTCTGGCGCTGCTGGAACGCCCGGCTGAATATCGGTCGAGGACGTCACTTTATCGAGACTGATTTTCTTGGCAATTTTGCTGCCGTACTCTTTGCTGGTGAGCCAATCGACAGGAGCATCATAAAAATCACTATCACCTAAATGCTTACTGCGATCGGCATACGCATACTTCATGCTTTCTGCCATCAAGTGAATCGTTTTAGCGGTATTCGAGCCAAGCTGCGCTAACGGAAAATGCTCTAGCACATTCAGCATTTGCACAATATGGACACCACCAGAGCTTGGTAACGGCATCGCAACAATATCATGGTCACGATAAGTCCCTCTGATCACGTCACGGATGCTCGGTTGATAATCCAGTAAATCTTGTTTAGTGATAATCCCGCCATGCTTTTCCATAGCCGCGACTAGCTTTTCTCCAACCTCACCTTGATAAAAAGCTTTCGCACCATGTTTCTGAATTTGTTTCAGCGACCAAGCTAAATCTTTCTGCACAAAGCGCTCACCGAGCTTGTAGTTGGATCCATCGTCTTTATAAAAAACTTGCTTTGTCGCTTGTGACTGGCTTAAGTGCGTGCGTCTTCTGTCTAATTTAGACGCTAGGTCCCAGTTCATGACAAAGCCGTCTTCGGCTAAACGAATCGCAGGCTCGACAAGATCTTTCCAAGGCAATTTTCCATACTTTTTATGCGCCAATTCAAATCCCGCCACAGTACCCGGAACACCGACTGATAAATAACTGAAGCGCGCTTTTTGTCGATCTACATTACCGTCGTTATCTAAATACATATCTTTGTGGGCTTTAGCTGGCGCTTTTTCACGATAATCAATGGCGACTGTTTCGCCGCTTTCGGCGTCATGGACTAACATAAAACCGCCACCACCGATATTACCGGCTACAGGCAACACCACCGCTAAGGCAAACCCAGAAGCAATGGTCGCGTCGACAGCGTTACCGCCTTTTTGCAAGATATCACGGCCAACTCTGCTCGCTAGATATTGACGAGTTACCACCATACCGTTTTCCGCTACGGTAGGATGATGACTACTTTTATAATCAATAATGCTGGGCAGGCTGTTATCTGCCACGGCCTGTGAGCTAAGAGCAACAAAAAGAGTGCTGGTTAGGGTTAGTAATAACTTCTTCATAAATAAATATAGGAATTCAGCGTTTGCATTAGTCTAACCAGCCACACTGCAAAATTCATCCTCATTATTAGCATTATGCTTATTCACTTTGCTAATAAGGAGCTGGCACACAGTTGCGGTTGTTTCAAGCGACGCTATCTAGCATAATATAAGGACTTTTGAGACCTACTTAGATTTTGCAAAAAGTCTAGCAAAAACAAGGCTTTTACTTTTCATGGGCGATTATTTACTGCTCTTTATTGGTACCGTTTTAGTCAACAATTTTGTGTTGGTGAAGTTTTTAGGACTCTGCCCTTTTATGGGCGTGTCTGGAAAGCTTGAGACTGCTATTGGTATGTCGGTCGCCACCACCTTTGTACTAACGCTGGCCTCTGCTCTGAGCTATATCGTGAACACCTACATTCTCGCGCCCATGGGAATGGAGTACCTGCAAACGCTATCTTTTATTTTAGTCATTGCCGTCATGGTGCAACTGACTGAAATGATCATCCATAAAACGAGCCCAATTCTTTATCGCCTGCTGGGAATATTTTTACCACTGATTACCACCAACTGCGCAGTTTTAGGCGTGGCCTTGCTTAACATTAATGAGCAACACAACTTTGTGCAGTCGGTAGTCTATGGTTTTGGTGCCGCCGTCGGCTTTTCATTAGTCCTGATTTTGTTCGCTGCCATGCGTGAGCGCTTAGCTGCGGCAGACGTGCCAGTTCCCTTTAAGGGCGCTTCTATCGCCATGATTACTGCTGGCTTGATGTCGCTGGCCTTTTTGGGCTTCTCTGGCTTGGTTAAGTTGTAGGTTTGTTATGGACTTAATTACTGCCGTTATTATCCTCGCAGTGCTTGGCCTTGTTTTTGGAGGGATGCTTGGTTTCGCCTCTATCAAGTTTAAGGTCGAAGGCGATCCCATTGTTGAGCAGATTGACGAAATTCTGCCACAAACCCAGTGCGGTCAATGCGGTTACCCTGGCTGTAAACCTTATGCTGAAGCGATTGCTAACGGCGATGAAATTAATAAGTGTCCTCCTGGCGGTGAAGCCGGCGTCAAAGCTTTAGCAGACTTATTAGGCCGCGAAGTCATTCCTTTAGATGAAGAGCGTGGTGAAGAGAAACCGCCGAGTGTTGCTTACATTCGTGAAGACGAGTGTATTGGCTGCACTAAATGCATTCAGGCCTGTCCTGTGGACGCGATTCTTGGCGCGCCTAAATTAATGCACACGGTGATCATTGACGAGTGTACTGGCTGTGATTTGTGCGTCGAACCCTGCCCTGTGGATTGTATTGATATGGTTGAACTGCCGCAGACGATTTCAAGCTGGAAGTGGCAACAGCCCGATCAAATGATCCCAGTTAAAGAATTAGAGGCAAGCTAATGGAGCACTCCAACCCTACGCCTAAGAGCCGTGCCTCTGAAATACCCATTTATGAAATTCCGGGTGGCATTCATCCTGAGGAACATAAAACGCGTTCTAACCAAGCCGATATTCGAAGCCTGCCTTTAGCAGATGAGCTGGTAATCAATCTCAAAGGCCAAGCAGGCAACCGTTCACTTCCTGTCGTAAAGGCTGGTGACACGGTTCTCAAAGGTCAGGTTATCGCTGAATGCGACGGTATTTTCAGTGCCTATCAGCATGCGCCGACTTCTGGTGAAGTGATCGCGATAGAAAACCGAACCATTGCCCACCCTTCTGGTTTAGACGACCTCTGTGTCGTGCTTAAACCCGACGGCAAGGACCAATGGTGTGAGTTATCGCCAGTGACTCATCTTGAGGATATGGACAGAGAAGCGGTACTGGCGCAAATTTTTGAGAAAGGCGTGGTTGGTCTTGGTGGCGCTTCGTTTCCGAGTCATATTAAGCTAAAGCAGCATGAAGGCATTCATACCCTCATCATCAATGCTGCTGAGTGCGAACCTTATATTACCTGCGACGATAAACTGCTTCAGGAGCACACTAAAGACGTCCTGCTGGGTGCAGAAATTATCAGTAAGCTTTATCAGGATATCGATATTATTATCGGCATTGAAGATAACAAACCGCAGGCCATCGACGCGATTAAGCAAGCTCGCCAGGAACTAGGGTTAAGCAATATCAAGTTGGGCGTGGTTCCGACTAAATATCCGAGTGGCGGTGAAAAACAGTTGATACAACTGCTCACGGGCAAAGAAGTCCCTCATGGCAAATTGCCAGCCGACTTAGGTCTTGTAATGCACAATGTTGGCACTTGTTACGCCATCCAGCAAGCATTGACGGAAGGTAAGCCTTTAGTTGAGCGTCTGGTCACGCTAACCGGCGATAACTGCAAAGAACCCGGCAACTACTGGATTCCTTTTGGCACACCGGTTGAGCACTTAATTCAAGCAACAAACTCAGAGACACCAAAGCGGTTAATCATGGGCGGCCCCATGATGGGTTATGAATTGCCAAGTGCCGAGGTCGGTATTGTCAAAGCCACCAACTGCATCATTATGTCAGCGGACGGCGAATTAGGCATGGATCAAACAGCCCTTCCCTGCATTCGCTGTGGTGCCTGTATGGATGCTTGCCCAGCATCACTCTTGCCTCAGCAGCTTTATTGGCATGCTCAAGCGGATGAGTTTGATAAGGCTGAAGAGTATGACTTGTTTGACTGCATCGAGTGCGGCGCTTGTGCTTATGTCTGCCCGAGCCACATCCCCTTGGTTCAACATTACCGTTATGCGAAATCGACGATTCGCAATAACCGCGTGGAAAAAATCAAAGCCGAAAAAGCCCGCGAGCGTTATGAGGCACGACAGGAGCGACTTGAACGCGTCAAGCGTGAGAAAGCAGAGCGCCATCGTAAAGCTGCCGAAGCTCGCAAAAAAGCCGCCGAAGAAGCCGGTAAAAAAGATCCAAAAAAAGCTGCGGTGCAAGCAGCACTTGCTCGAGTCAAAGCAAAAAAAGAAGCCCAGCAGTCTGACACAAACGAAGCTGACCAGAGCAAAGCTGACGACAACAATTCAGAAGGAAATAATTAATGGGCTTACTGTCATCGCCGTTTGCTAAGAAAACAAACTCTGTTACCCGAATGATGTTGTGGGTGATTGGCGCGACTGTGCCTGGCTTACTGGTTATGATCTACTTCTTCGGCTTTGGTGTGCTGATTAACCTGTTGATCGCCTGCGCAACAGCTTTGGTAACCGAAGCATTCGTACTCAAGTTACGTCAACGCCCTATTGTGCCGATACTGTGGGATGGCAGTGCACTAGTAACCGCTTGGTTACTCGCGCTAGCGTTACCTCCCCTTCTGCCTTGGTGGATGACCGTGTTGGGCACCTCATTCGCCATCATCTTCGCCAAGCATGTCTATGGTGGACTCGGCAACAATATCTTTAACCCCGCCATGGTGGGTTATGTCTTACTGCTGATTTCGTTTCCACTCGAAATGACCACTTGGCTACCGCCTCAGTCATTGGCGGAAAATCCTGTTGGCCTCATTGAGGCTGTTAGCATCATCTTTACTGGCGCGGCGTCGAACGAAGCCACTATTGATATGCTTAAACAAGGGGTTGACGGTTACACCATGGCAACACCGCTTGATCATATCAAAACCGAACTGGCTCAAGGCTACCGTATTCCTGAGGCTGAAACAGCGCCAATTATCAAAGGTCTGTCAGGCGCAGGCTGGCAGTGGGTTAATCTTGCTTTCCTCGCGGGTGGCTTGGCCTTGATGTTCAAAAAAGTCATTGGTTGGCAAATCCCTATCGCAGTTTTACTTGGCATGGGTCTAGTCTCACTACCGTTGTTCTTCGCAAACAGCGATTATTACTTATTCCCCATGTTTCATGGCTTTGCCGGTGCGACCATGCTCGGTGCCTTCTTTATCGCTACCGATCCAGTCACCGCCTCAACCACCCCCAAAGGGCGCTGGATATTTGGGCTAGGAATTGGAGCCATTACGGTTCTCATTCGAACCTTCGGCGGCTATCCCGACGCGATTGCTTTTGCGGTATTGCTGATGAACATGGCTGTACCCATGATCGACTACTACACGAAGCCGAGAACTTATGGCCATGCCGATAAAAAGCACAAAGCTGGTGGAGGAGCTAAATAATGCTGAGTAAAGTCATCAGTAAAAACGCTCTCATCTTAGCCGCGTTTGCCGCTGTTTGTGTCGGCTTGATCGCCGTGACCTACTTCATCACGCGCGATACTATTGCTGGCGAGATGAAGGCAGCACTGGCACGCACTCTTGACGAATTAGTCCCCGCTGACGAATACAACAACGATGTGCACCACGATTGCACACTGATCCCGGCCAACTCAGACTTAGGAAACGCTAATCCACGCCAAGTGTACCGTATGTTTAATGATGATGAGCCAGTGGCTTTAGTTATGGAGACGGTCGCTCCTAACGGTTACAGCGGAAAGATACGCATGGTATTAGGCGTCTATTACGACGGTACCATTGCTGGACTCAGGGTAGCGGAGCACAAAGAAACGCCAGGATTAGGCGACAAGGTAGAGGTCAAAAAAAGCGACTGGATATTAGGTTTCGAAGGCAAGTCTTTAGCCAACCCGCAAATTGAGCAGTGGAAGGTCACTAAAGATGGGGGGGCTTTTGATGCCTTCACTGGCGCCACCATCACGCCACGAGCGGTAGTGGCGCAAGTCGCGAAAACTCTGGAATACTTTAGCGAACATAAAGATACGCTGTTTAATGCGCCGAAAAATTGCAGTGTTCAATCAAACCAAGCAAAAGGTCAGTCATGAGTGAGCTTGATAATAGAACGATAGTAAAAAATGGTCTTTGGGACAATAACCCAGCGCTAGTGCAGTTGCTTGGCCTTTGCCCTCTTCTCGCCGTGAGCAATACATTTATCAATGGTCTCGGCCTTGGTTTAGCAACTCTGCTAGTCCTAGCCGGCTCGAATGCTTCAGTGTCTTTAGTCAGACACTATATTCCAAAAGACATCCGCATCCCTATTTTCGTGATGATGATTGCCAGCTTTGTGACCAATATTGGTTTATTGATGAATGCCTATACCTACGACCTGTATTTAACACTCGGTATATTCATCCCGTTGATCGTGACTAATTGCGCCATCATTGGGCGAGCCGAAGCTTTTGCTTCAAAAAACACCTTCTTCCCATCGCTTCTTGACGGCATCATGCAAGGTCTTGGCTTCACAGCCGTATTGTGTACTTTAGGCGCCTTACGCGAAATGATTGGCCAAGGCACCCTCTTTTCGGGCGCGGAACAACTTCTCGGCAGTTGGGCGAGCCATTTAGAAATCTCATTCTACTTAACCGATGCAAAATTCTTGTTCGCCATATTACCGCCCGGCGCTTTTGTTGCGCTTGGCGTATTAATCGCGATTAAAAACATCATCGACAGTCGAGCTGCGGAAAAAACAAAACAAAGAACCAATAATCAAAATATCAGTGGGGATATCGTCACTAATGAATAAAGCTAAGCGCCAAGAAATCTTTGAACGTCTTCGTGAGCAAAACCCTAACCCACAGACTGAGCTCGAATATAACTCGACCTTTGAGCTGCTTATTGCGGTGATTCTTTCAGCACAAGCTACAGACGTCGGCGTCAATAAAGCCACGCGCAAGCTTTACCCCGTCGCTAACACGCCAGAATCTATTTACGCACTCGGCGAAGACGGACTAAAGGAATACATCAAGACAATTGGTTTATTTAACAGCAAAGCTAAGAACGTCATTTCTTGCTGTAAAGATCTAATCGAAAAACACGACTCAGTTGTACCTGACAACCGCAAAGACCTCGAAGCACTAGCTGGCGTCGGCCGTAAAACAGCGAACGTGGTCCTCAACACTGCTTTCCGTCAACCAGCCATGGCAGTCGATACCCACATATTCAGAGTTTCAAACCGTACCAAAATCGCTCCTGGCAAAACGGTTAGAAAGGTCGAAGACGCCTTGCTAAAGTTTGTTCCCAAGAAATTCTTGCTGGATGCCCACCATTGGCTGATTCTCCATGGCCGCTACACTTGCGTAGCCCGCAAGCCTCGCTGCGGCTCTTGTATTATTGAAGATTTGTGCGAATTTAAGGATAAAACCTCAGAATAAAGCCAATAAAGCGCCCACTGCTCCTATCAGATGTATATTTTTTGATCAATAAGTGATCTTTGCCTCACTTTTGATATACTCAGACGCTGTATGTGAAAAATATCACATAAGTTGACCCTGATTTCTCTGCATACTAGGCACAAAAAGTTAGTAAATACTTATTATAGAGACACGGTCAATTAAGCAACAAATACATTCGAAATACAGGAAATCACGATGATTAATAGATTGCTACTAGGGGTAGGCGTTCTAGCATGGAGCACAGGAGCGTTAGCTGGCAAACCTTATATTGAACACGAATACGAATACGTGCAACCGAATGGTGATGTCGTCACTATCTACCTAAATGGTCATGATTATTTTGGCGAACAGCACAGCCGAACGGGTGAATTAGTTATTTATGACGAGTCGCTCGGAGGCTTGGCATACGCAACCGTCAACGAAGACAGAACTGAACTGATTTCTACTGGCGAGCTCGTTGACTCCACGGACTTCAACCCTCAGACCAACCGTTATGTCCGTCGCGGAGGTCTCAGCTCTGGCGAGAAGAAAGAAGGCTCTGAAGAAAATAAAAAAGAAAAGCTGGGCGAAGAGAAAGAAGCGCAGCAATTGATTATCAAGACTCGCGAGCAGGAACTCAAAGAGCGTGCAACTTACGCAGCTGGCAATGTTTCAGGTTTAACCATTCTTATTCAGTTCCCTGATGAACCTAGCACTTTAACGCGAACCCAGGTAGAGAACTTCCTGAATAGTGCCAATTATACCGAGTTTGGCAACCGCTCTTCAGTGAATGATTATTTCCATGAGTCGTCTAACGGTAACCTTAACTACACCAATACAGTTACTCGGATTTACACAGCTCAGAACAATAAATCGTATTATACTGATGGCGATAACAGCTCTACAGTGCGCTCACGAGAACTAATCACTGAGGCCTTAGAATGGCTGGAAAATACTGAGAATTTCGATTTTTCTACGATAAGCACTGATGCCAATAATAAAATTATGGGCTTAAACGTGCTTTATGCTGGTGAAACAGATAGCTCTTGGTCACGCGGTCTATGGCCTCACATGGGCAAGCTAGTACCTGGCTTCTGCGCTGACGGTGTATGCACCGACCGCTATCAAATTTTAAATATGGGTAACAAATTAGAGCTAGGACCATTTGTACACGAAACAGCTCATCTTCTATTCCGCTGGCCTGACTTGTTTGATTATGACGGCTCCTCATTCGGTTCAGTAGCTGACTTCGGGCTAATGGCTTTAGGCGCAGCAAAAGCTGATACTAAGCATAATCCTGTCTCTCCTAACGGTTATTTCCGCTACTTAGCTGGATGGGTAGATGCAACTGAGCTTAACCCAGACTCAAATCCAGAGGCGGCTTCAGGTCAGTTCAGCCATACATCGAGCGGAAGCGATATCTACCGCTGGTCTAACCCAAACCGACCTGGTGAAGCGTTTTACATTGAGAATATTCACCAAAGCGGCCTCAATGAATTCCAACCTGATTCAGGTCTAGCAGTCTGGCATGTAGATCCTGATGGAGACAATAACAACGAAGCATTACCATTTGTGCAAATGGAGCATGCTGATGGCAAGCAAGATCCTGAAAATGCTTCAAACCAAGGTGATAGTACTGATTTATTTGCAGGTGGAAGCTTTGATTACAACACACCTACCAGTGGTTCTGGGCAAACTAACTCAGTGTGGTCTGATGGTTCTGAGTCAGGACTATATATTCATGGCATCAGCTTAGCATCTCCAACCATGAGTTTTACCGTTGGTCAGGGAGGAAGCTCTGAAACACAACCAACTGCAAGTTACCAGTACAATAACTACCTTTATCATAATGAACTGAGAGTCGAGCCTCATGGCGGCTGGTTCTATACAGAAGGTGGTACCTTTACTTTCACTCTAGAAGGGCCAAGCACGGCAGACTTTGATCTATATCTTCAGGAGTGGAATGGTAATAAATGGGTATATGTTGCTGCATCACAGTCTTTAACTTCATCAGAGACTATCCAATATACAATGCAGCAGGGCTACTATAGAGCTATCGTCCACTCATACTACGGCTCTGGTTACTACGAGTTAAAGGTATATTAATTACAGAGACAGAGGCCTCAGAAACAAAAAAATGCCGCTCAAAGCGGCATTTTTTATATTTGGTAGTCGCGAGTGGATTCGAACCACCGACCCCCACCATGTCAAGGTGGTGCTCTAACCAACTGAGCTACGCGACTATTTTGAGTGCGGGAATTCTACCCATAAGTTAGCGGCGTTGCAAGTATAAATTGCCTTCTCTCTCACCACTCTAAATATTAATAAAACCATTAGTTTTCAAGTAACTAACCACTTTCTGGGCGAGCTCTTTGATATCCTGTTGTTCAGTTTCTAGGTGAATTTCAGGCGCTTCTGGGGATTCATAGGGAGAATCAAGACCAGTAAAGTTTTTAATATCGCCCGCACGGGCCTTTTTATACAAGCCTTTTGGATCACGTTGTTCGCAAATCTCTAGGGGCGTATCTACAAACACTTCTATAAACTGTCCGCTCGGGATTAACTCTCTCACTTGCTGACGATCAGAACGAAAAGGTGAGATAAACGCTGACAATACAATCAGGCCAGAATCAGCAAAAAGTTTAGCAACCTCACCTATCCGACGAATATTCTCTACACGATCATCATCACTAAACGTTAAATCGTTATTAAGCCCATGTCTAACGTTATCACCATCTAACAAATAACTATGATTGTTATTGTTGAATAATAATGCCTCAACAGCATTCGCCACAGTCGACTTTCCAGAACCGGATAACCCCGTGAACCATAATACACACGGTTTTTGCGATTTCTGCTCACATCGGTCTGCGTGACTCACATTGTGTTGATGCCAAATGATATTTTCGCTCAAAACTACCTCACATCATTAATTATTAATTAAACGGGAATATTATTGGTATCATAATCAAAGCCACTACTGTGAAACTAAGAGAAACCAACCAGCCTGCTTTTGCAAAGTCAGAAATCTTCAAGTTTCCCGCATTCATGACCATCAAGTTTGTTTGATAACCAAATGGACTAATAAAACTTGCCGACGCTCCATAAGCAACCGCCATAACAAAAGGCATGTAGTTAACGCCTAAAGACTCTGCTAAACCGTAGGCCATAGGGAACATTAATGCTGCAGCAGCATTGTTCGTAACCACCTCCGTAATTAACCAAGTTAGCAGGTAGCACACAATAAAAGCCCAATATACCCCAGTATAATCCGTTGCAGACTCCACGGAGAGTAAAGCCTGTACCAAACTGGCCAACAACTCAGCGGCTCCAACCTGGTTAAATACATCAGCTATAGCCAATGCCGACGCAACAACAAGCCAAATTTCAAACGGTAAGCGACGCCTCACTTCTGTAGGGCTTAGTATCTTTAATACAAATAAACCCATCAGGTAAATAAATAACCCCGATAGCAGGCTTAAAATGCCAGTCGCTGCTAAAATAACAATCCCTAAAAAACCAGTTATCGAAGCCACCTCTTGATACGTTTTTAAGGGCGGATGTAACTCTTTTTTATCTAGTAGGATAAAATTCCGATCGATATTGGGTCGCTTATAAAAATCCAAACCTATCGCTAAAACCAACTTATCGCCCGCTCTAATCTCTGTATTCGCAATAGTACCAGTTAGTCTGGAACCATTACGTCCGATCGCAACAACGGCAGCATCGAAGTGTGCTCTGAAGCTACTTTGCTTTAATGAACGACCGATCAACGTTGAGTTAGGGCTCACAATAACTTCTGTTAAATACTTATCTAACAAGCCAGTATTTTCAGCAAAAATGCTAATGCCGTTGATTGCTGCAAGCTGTTTTGCCTGCGAGACATTCCCTGCAAAAATCAGCTGGTCTCCAGCTCTAAGCTTTTCATTAGAATCAGGCATAGAAATAACCTGGTCTTCTCTAACAAGCTCAACTAAAGTTAAACCTGATAAGCTCGCAAGCCCTGACTGCTGTATGCTTTTGCCAATGATGACACCATCTGGATCAATATTTGCTTCCAGAAAATAATCTTTGCTAATTTCCTTGGGCAAAACCGAGCCACTGATCCAGTAACTACTGATAATTACCGCAACTCCAGCAACTAATAAGATACTTAATCCTACGGGGAGAAAGTCAAAAAACTCTAAGCTAGCCTGCCCGTAATCAACCAAAAAGCTATTCACGATCAAGTTAGTTGAAGTACCTATCAGCGTTAAAGTGCCCCCTAAAATAGCAAAATAAGATAAAGGGATAAGCAGTCGTTTAGACGAGTGAGAGTTATTTTTCCTAACAGCACTCATTAACGAAGCAACAACAGCCGTGTTATTCAATAAAGCTGAGCTGAACGCGACCAGTCCGCCCATACGCAGTAACGTTAACGATTGGCTTTTAGCGAATAACCGTCGGCTGATCCAACTAAGTAACATCGTACGCTCAAGCGCTAGCGAACTAATCAATAACAGCACTAAAGTTAAAACGGCTGGATTCACCGCATGACTAAACATTCTCTCAGGTTCGACAAAACCTGGAAAATACAATGCTAAGGCGGCCAAAGAAAAAAGCCATGCAGGACGAGCAATATTGACGATAAGCCCACCAAGCATGGCTAGAATCACCGCTACAACATACAGTTGCGCGTAATCCATTAATTAACTCTTTGTAATATCTTTAGCACCCCAATGAGGGAAGTGTTTGCGGACAAGTTGATTAAACTCAAGCTCAAACTCGCTATACTCATGAGTACTAACCTCATCACTAGTATCACTTAAGGCAGTCTCAATCATGCCTGCACCAACGGTAACGTTGGTTAAACGATCGATAATGATAAAGGCACCAGTTTTGTGATTACTACGGTAATCATCAAACATGACTTTCTCATTCACAGACAAATCAACGAGACCAATTTCATTCAGTTCAAGTTGACCAGCATCATGTTCAGCCATCGTATTCACATCAATACGATGATGAATTTCTTCGAACTCACCAGTCGTTAGCTTGCTATTAAACTTAATATAATACTCGCGATGCGTCGTCAGTGCAGTCTCGTGCATCCAAATAACTTTAGCTCTCATGTGATTCGAGACATTTGGCAAATTGTCTTTCTTAACGATCATATCACCACGACTAATGTCGATTTCATCGTTAAGGGTCAAAGTAACAGCCATTGGTGCAGCGGCTTCTTCCTGCTCACCATCAAACGTTACAATCGACTTCACCTTGGCTAATTTTCCTGACGGTAAAGCACGAATAGTATCGCCTTTAGCGATAGTGCCTGAAACAATCGTGCCCGCAAAACCTCTAAAATCGAGATGTGGTCGATTAACATACTGAACAGGGAATCTAAAGTCGGTTAAATTAATATCACTCGCGATTTCCGTCGTTTCAAGGTAATGCATCAACGGCGAACCACGGAACCAAGTCATATTCTCACTTGGATTTACCACATTGTCGCCATCAAGTGCAGAAATTGGCACAAAACGGATATCAGGAATGTCCAAGGAACCTGCAAGCTCTAAATATTGTGCTTGGATTTCTTTATACCGATCTTGCGAATAATCTACCAGGTCCATTTTATTAACAGCCACGATGACATGCTTAATACCTAATAAAGAGCATAGAAAGCTATGTCGACGTGTCTGGGTTTGTACCCCGTGTCGAGCATCAACCAAAATAATAGCTAGGTCACATGTCGAAGCGCCTGTCGCCATATTTCGAGTATATTGCTCATGCCCAGGCGTATCAGCGATGATGAACTTGCGCTTATCAGTAGAAAAGTAGCGATAAGCAACATCAATCGTAATACCTTGCTCCCGCTCAGACTGTAAGCCATCAACCAACAAAGCCAAATCAACCTTATCGCCAGTTGTTCCAGATTTTTTGCTATCAGCAGTCACCGCAGCAAGCTGATCTTCGAAAATCATTTTACTGTCGTGCAGTAAACGTCCTATTAGCGTGCTTTTACCATCATCCACGCTACCACAAGTGATAAAGCGCAATAACTCTTTGTTTTCATGCTGCTCTAAATAAGCAAGAATGTCGTTTTCAATTAGAGGTGATGCATGTGACATTAGAAATAGCCCTCAATTTTTTTCTTTTCCATTGAGCCAGCACTATCATGATCAATAACTCGGCCCTGACGCTCAGATGTCTTGGTAAGTAACATCTCTTGGATAATAGCCGGAAGCGTATCTGCCTCAGACTCTACAGCTCCAGTTAACGGGTAACAACCTAGGGTACGGAAGCGAACTTTCTTCATCATCGGCTTCTCGCCATCTTCCAAAGGCATCCTATCGTCATCTACCATAATCAAAGTGCCGTCACGCTCAACGACTGGGCGCTCCTTAGCAAAATACAGATCAGGGATTGGAATCTTTTCTAAATAGATATACTGCCAAATGTCCAGCTCAGTCCAATTTGACAAAGGAAAAACTCGAATGCTTTCCCCTTTGTGGACTTTACCGTTAAAGATATTCCACAACTCGGGACGCTGATTTTTAGGATCCCAACGATGTTTCTTATCACGGAATGAGTAAACACGCTCCTTCGCTCTAGTTTTCTCCTCATCACGACGCGCTCCACCAAAGGCCGCATCGAATTGGTACTGGTCTAAAGCTTGCTTAAGTCCTTGAGTTTTCATGATATCAGTGTGCGTTGCACTACCATGACTAAAAGGGCCAACATTCATCGC